>CANJZE010000024.1 GCA_947479455.1 Bacteroidota bacterium | reverse complement strand
CGGCCAGAACCGACTACCGATTCCTCCCGCCATGATAGCAACATAAGTATGGCTCATTGCTGAATGAAGTGTGCTTTTTAAAAGGCGCGCAAAAGTAATTATTCATAACAAGTGACAAAACGTTTGGCGCAGGACAAATAAATACCAAAGGCAGTGACAACTTCGTTGATGATTACGCAGATAACAGCCGAAGATTTCAATGATGTAATCCAAAAATCAATGAATTTATCTGCGTAATCATCCGTTAGGTAATGGTTTTGTATTTATGAGCCTAAATCCCAAAATCAAATTTCGCGTGCTACAAAAATTAATCCTCCTTCTTCTCTGCTTCCAAATTTCAAACTCGTTCTCACAAACGGTAAAATATGATGAATGGAAAAACCTAACTACTTCAGGCAAACTTCCTATGCAATGTAAAATTCAGCGCAGCAATAACAACTTGGATTTAGCGAAGTTCAAAGACAAATTCTATCTCGCATTTCGAACAGCACCTACGCATTTTCCTTCAGGCAAAGCGGTGATGTATGTGGTTAGCTCCACCGATTTAGAAAACTGGAATTTCGAAACCGAAATAAATCTTCATTGTGATTTGCGTGAACCGAAGTTTGCAGTTTATCATGATACGCTCAATCTGTATTGTTTCACAGGAAGCAAAAGCATGTTCAAATTTGACCCGCGCGAAATTTTACAAACGCGAACCATCGGCAATGGAAAATGGACTTCGCTTTCTTCCGCACACCTCGATGGTTTTGTGCCTTGGAGAATCCGCGAACGCAAGGACACTCTTTATCTTTCTGCTTATTACGGTAAAGGACTTTATCAAAATAATCACAAGACAAGTAACCTGCGTTTGTTTCAAAGCATCAACGCAGTTGACTGGCATCCGATTTCAAAAGAGCCACAGGTCAATACTTTTTCGGCAGAAGAGGGCGAGTTTATTTTCGACAGCATCGGAAATCTTTACTCGACTGTTCGACTGGAAGGAACTGGTGCGTTGGTTTGCAAAGCAGATAAAACCTCTATTTACGATTGGAAGAAAATTCGTGTCAAAACTAAATACGATAGTGCTTTGCTATTTGCGCATAACGATGATATCTATTTGGTATCGCGAAGAAATTTGGATGGAGAAATTGACAAAGTAAAACACCGCAAAAGCGAAACACAGGGACGAGCGCGCAACCTGATTCAATATTCCATTACACGAAAAGTGACTTCGTTGTTTAAGCTGAACAAAGATGATTTGAGTTTAACGCTCGTTACCGATTTTCCAAGCACAGGCGATAACTCTTTCCCCGGAATTGTTCAGTTGGATAATAATAATTATGTGCTGATGAATTACTCAAGTGACATTCACAAGAAGAAGAAAAATTGGATACGCGGACAACTTGGTAAAACGTATATCTATTGGACGAAGTTGAAGTTTGAGAACTAGAAAAGAAGCAACAATAAAAATTCTTTGTAAGAGAAATCAAGATTACATTTGACAACATGTTTAATCAATAAAAATATGCCTATGTAAAATCCAATCAATAAAAATAGCAGCGTTGCTGTAGTGTTTTTCTCACAACAAAATCTGGAAAATTAAAAGAGAGAGAAATCTATACAAGACGCGCCCGTTCGGGCGTGTCCTTGTGTTAGTTTTCAATCTCTCGAGGCGTTTCCAGATGCCCGTTGTGTGTTGAACGCGAAACATAGGGTTCACGCCTATTTTTTTGCCCGCAAGTGCCTTTGAATCCTAATGCAAAAAATTAAACAGTTCTTAAAAAACATACAATGAAAAAAATATTTCTACTCACAGGTTTGGCATTTAGCCTAAATGCTTTTTCTCAAATACCTAATTATGTTCCCACGAGTGGACTGGTAGGTTATTGGCCTTTTACTGGTAATGCTAATGACGTAAGTGGAAATGGGCATAATGGAACGGTTAATTCAGCCACACTAGACACAGACCGGTTCGGCAATTCAAATGCCGCGTATTCTTTTACTCCAGTTCAGTCAATTACAATACCTCATAGTTCCCAGTTAAATGTTTCTCCTAATTTTTCGGTTGCATTATGGTATAATCCTACTACAAATAATTTTGCTCAAGATATTATTATAAAAGGGGGCGATGGTGCCGAAGGAGCATTTTGGATAAGACATCATGACTTTAGCTATAGTTCGCCAAATCTGGAATTCGATTGTTACACTATAGGAACACAATATATTACACGAGTGCCCACTCCCTCTTTAAATAATTGGCATTTTATAGTCGGGACTGTTTTAGACTCAACTTTTAGGGTGTATCACGATGGAGTTCTAATAGATTCTACAAACAATATTCCTGGCTTAGGTAGTGCAAATAATATTTCTGACATTACAGTAGGAACATTACAATATGGTTTTACAGGCAAAATAGATGATATTGGAATTTGGAGCCGCACTTTAACACAGCAAGAAATTACACAACTGTATAACGCAAATTCATGCTCTGCCACTATTACTCCACAATCATCTACAACTTTCTGTCCAGGTGGTAGCGTAGTATTAGGTGCAAGTACAGGAACGAACTATGTTTGGAGTAATACGCAAACCACACAAAATACAACAGTTTACCAAGGCGGTAGTTATGCTGTAACTGTAACAGATGCTAACGGCTGCACTGCAAGCGCATCGCAATCAGTTACCGTTAATCCCGTGCCAACAGTTTTGTTTTCACTACCGGCTTTTGTAAGCAATAATGCTTCTGCTGTAACGCTTAATGGCTCACCAAACGGTGGAATATATAGCGGTGTATCAGGTCTTAGCGGCACTACCTTAAATGCATCGCAGGCAGGATTAGGAAATAAACTGCTAACCTATTCATATACTGATGGAAATAATTGTAGTAACACAGCAACAGCTTCAACAATCGTGTATGATACAACAGGAATTGTTTGCTCTACTTATGATACCCTTACGGCACACATATCAGTAACCGATACGTTGGTCATCAATGTAAATCTTACCGGTATAGCTCCGCCAAACAACACCAATGCAGTTATCGTTTATCCGAACCCTGCTCACGACCATTTAGTTATTAATAATGGCAACTTTAACAGCATGAGTGGTTATTCAATTAAAATTACGAATGCTTTAGGGCAAATAGTATTTAATCAAACAGTGAATCAGCAACAATTTAATATTGACCTAAATACTTTTACTGGCATTGGTACTTACATACTGTATGTTTTGGACGCTTCGCAAACAGTTAAGAGTACTAAGGAGATAGTGTTGCAGTAGGCTTTGATTTTAAAAACACAAAATCCCTTCGCAAAACAGCGAAGGGATTTTTTTATTTTGCTGTTAAGTCCCCTTTTGTTTCATCCCGCTTGTGGGAAGGTGATTTAGGGATGGTTTCATATTTTCACGCCACTCAAAACTACTTCATGCAAAAAAGAATTTTGCCTCACCTTGTCGCTGTGCTCACGTTTGCGCTGCTTACCATTGTTTATTTCATTCCCGCTTATCAAGGCAAAACACTCACGCAGGGCGATGTTACCCAATGGGAAGGCATGAGCAAAGAAATTGTGGATTGGAACAAAGCGCATCCGGAAGAACCTGCACTTTGGACAAATCGTTTGTTTGGTGGAATGCCTGCGGTGCAAATTTCATTGCTGTATCCAGGCAATTTTGTTGACAAGGTAGTGCGCGTGTTGCAGGTTATTTTTCCTGATGCCACCGTGTTGTTGTTTATGATGTTTCTCGGTTTTTACATTTTGCTTTTGTGTTTGGAAGTTGATCCGTGGCTCAGTTTGGCTGGCGCTGTTGCGTATGGGCTATCGAGTTTCATTCTCATTTCTATTGAAGCCGGACACAATACAAAAGTGCAGGCAATGGCGTTGATGGCGCCTGTGTTGGGCGGAGTAATTCTTGCTTACCGAAAAAATATTTTAGTGGGTGCTGCCATCACCGCGTTTTTTCTTTCGTTGGCAATCAATGCTAATCACTTTCAAATTGCGTACTATCTCATTCTTATAGTAGGTGCTGTTGGCTTATATTATTTGGTTACAAGCATTCTTGAAAAACGATTAGTGCATTTTGCGAAAGCAACGGGCTTACTGATTGTTGCGGCTGTGTTGGCTTTGCTGCCGAACATAGCTAACATTTGGGGCACCGAAGAATACGCGAAGGAAACTATTCGCGGTGGTGCTTCGGAACTCACGCAGAAAAAAGCAACGACCGATGGAGGTTTAGATTTCGATTATGCTTCGCGATGGAGTTATGGATTAGGCGATGGAGAAATTCTTTCGTTGCTTATTCCAAACATTAAAGGCGGTGCAAGCGGTGGCGATTTAAGTGAGAGTTCTGAAACTTATCAGACGATGATAAGCAAAGGTGTTGCAGAAAACACCGCGCAACAATACATCAAGCAAATGCCTTTGTATTGGGGCGGTCAGCCTTTCACTTCCGGTCCGGTTTATTTTGGTGCGGCAATTGTTTTTCTGTTTGTGTTTTCCATGTTCATTGTTCGCAACAATTTAAAATGGGTTTTGCTTGGGCTCACTTTATTTTCCATGTTGCTTGCGTTCGGGCACAACACACCATTCTTCAAATGGATGTTTAATCTTCTTCCGTTCTTCAACAAATTTCGAAATCCGTCCATGGCTTTGGTAATTGCTGAATTAGCAGTGCCGCTAATTGCCATTCTGGGATTGAATGAAATTTTTACCGGAAAAAATTCGAATGATGAGTTGTTGAAGAAATTAAAAATAGCAGGAGGAATTACTGCAGGCTTGGTTATTCTGTTCGGCATTCTTGGTGGAATGTTTTTTAGTTTTTCTGCTGAAGCCGACAAACAATATTACGACAACGGAAATGGCTGGTTGATTGATGCTATCAAAAAAGACAGAGCGAGTTTGTTGCGTGCAGATGCGTTTCGTTCGTTGGTGTTTATTGCTGCTGCGTTCGGATTGATTTGGTTTTACATTCAGAAAAAAGTATCGAAACAGATTTTGCTTGGTGCACTCGTTGCTGTATTTCTCCTCGATGGTTGGTTGGTTGACAAACGTTATTTGAATAGCGATAATTTTAAAGAAGCAACCGAAAGCAGTCACGCTGCTACACAAGCCGATTTGGATATTTTGAATGATACCGACCCGAACTATCGCGTGTTCAACGTTACGCGCGATCCGTTCAACGATGCTATGACTTCTTACTATCACAAATCGGTGGGTGGTTATCATGCAGCAAAATTGATTCGCTATCAGGATTTGATTGAAAACCAGATTTCGAAAAATAATAGTAGTGTCTTGAATATGCTGAATACAAAATATTTTATCGGGCAGAATCAGCAGACGAAAGAGCCGATGGCACAGCGAAATCCGTCAGCTTGCGGCAACGTATGGTTTGTGCAGGAAATTAAGTGGGCAAAAAATGCCGATGATGAAATGAAAGCTCTCGATAATTTCAACCCTCTACAAACTGTTGTGATTGATGAGAGATTTAAAAAGACCATTGACGATAGACCATTGACCGTTGACAGTAGTGCTACAATAAAAATGGACAATTATTCTCCGAATAAAATTTCTTATAGTTCTAATGCTGCAACAAGTCAGCTCGCAGTATTTTCTGAAATTTATTACAACGAAGGCAAAGGATGGCATGCTTACTTAGATGGAAACCCAGTGGCGCATTTCCGTTGCAATTATGTTTTGCGCGGATTGGTTGTGCCAGCGGGTTCTCACAAAATCGAATTCAAGTTTGAGCCAAAGAGTATTGTAGCCGGAAACAAAATTGCTTATGCGGGTTCGTTCCTGTTGTTTGCGTTTGTGTTTGGTACACTTGGTTTCGTTGGTCGAAAAAAATTGCAGGAAATAGAAGCAGAGCCAAAGCCCGAGGTGAAACAACAGCCGCAAAAAGCAACGCAGAAGAAAAAGTAATTTTTAAAGCAAGATTGTGTTTTGCATTTTGTATTCACTTCTGCAATCGTTAATCTTCAATCGCTAATTGCATTTGAATAACCCAATCCAAGTGAACGAAAAAAAAAAGGTTCTCATCTTCACTTATTACTGGCCGCCTGCGGGTGGTGTGGCGGTTCAACGTTTTCTCAAGTTCTCAAAATTTCTTCCCGAGTTTGGTTGGGAGCCCATCATCATTACGGTTGACAATGGAAGCTATCCTTACCTTGATGAAAGTTTAGTAAAAGAAATTTCTCCATCGCTTCGCGTTTATCGCACCAAAACTTTTGAGCCTTTTGAGTTTTATAATTTGCTGAGAGGAAAGAAAGGCAAATCGTTGCCCGTAGTTTCTGTCAGCTCACACAAAAACAAATCTTTTTTTCAAACCATTTCAGAATACGTGCGTGCTAATTTTTTTATTCCTGATGCTCGTAAAGGTTGGGTGACTTATGCAGTAAAACAGGCAGAAGAAATTTTGAAGAACGAAAAAGTAGATGCGATTATTACTACCGGTCCGCCACACTCAGCGCACTTAATCGGTTTGCAACTCAAGGAAAAATTTGGTGTAAAGTGGCTGGCAGATTTCCGCGACCCTTGGACAGGAATATTCTACAATAACTTTTTACCTCGCACAGAAGTCACCAAACAAAAAGACAAAGCACTCGAAACAAAAGTTCTTCAAACTGCCGATTTAGTTACGGTAATAAGCCCAGGCATGAAAAAAGAATTTGAAAGCCGTGCAGGGGAAATTGAAGTAATTAGTAATGGTTATGATGAAGAGGATTTTGGAAAGTCCGAAGTCCGAAGTCCGAAGTCTGAAGAATTTGTAATTCGTTATGTAGGTAATTTAATGGCAAGCCAAAATTTAGAAGTGTTGTGGAAGTGCATTGCTGTATTGAGCACATCGGACATCGGACATCGGTCATCGGTCAATCTCGAATTCATAGG
Source organism: Bacteroidota bacterium (assembly GCA_947479455.1). Taxonomy (GTDB): domain Bacteria; phylum Bacteroidota; class Bacteroidia; order Chitinophagales; family LD1; genus Bog-950. Next base: position 49,422 of record CANJZE010000024.1, on the reverse strand, counting down.
CAGAGTTGATGATGCAGTCAAGAAAAGTATTTCGGAAAATGGATTGGATTCCATGGTGCATTATCTCGATTTTGTGGATCACCGAAAAGCAATTCAATTAATGCAGGAGGCGAGCATGTTGCTGTTTGCAATTCCTGATGTAAAAGACAATGAAGTAATTCTTACAGGAAAGTTGTTCGAGTATCTCGCCTCAACTACAGAAATGATTTCGTTTGGGCCTGTTCCTGGAAACGCTGCTGAAATTCTGAACGCAACAGGAAGAAAAAAAATGATTGCTTACAACGATGCTGACGAAACAGAAAAGCAATTGCGCGTTGCGTTGAATTATTTTGAGCAGACAAAAACAGTTTTCAAGTACAACGATAACAAACATCAAATTTACAGCCGCAGAAATCAAACGAGTATTCTGGCTCGGCATTTAGATACGTTGTAATTCGTTGTTTTAAACTTCAACTGAATTAGGCGCTTAAAGAAATTCATACAACTTCGTTGATGATTCCCGAATAGCGGGATAGATACGCAGATAGCAGCCATAGATTTCAAAGATTTAATCCGAAAATCAATGTATTTATCCGCGTAATCATCGCGAAGCGTAATTGATTTTTCTTTATGTGCTTAATCCTATTTTTGTTTTTAAACTTCCATAAACTTTCAAAGTCTTTCAACTCAAATTTTCTCCATGAAAAAAATTATTACACTTGGTTTTATTTTTTGTCAACTCTTCTCCCAAGCACAATTATCTCCAGCGGTTACTTCGTGGGTAATAAACACAACCAATCAAACCGGTTTCGATACCATTCCAACGAATGTGCAATGGGTGAAATATTCTTCTAACAATGTGTATGTGCACACCACCGATATCCCCGATTGGATTCCGGTTGGTTACGATTGGCCTAACAATCCGTGGTTTCCTGACAGTATGAACTTCACTTTCAAAATTACTTTGCATCCGCAAAAAAATAATGGACCATTGGTAAAATGCCCTTACGGACACATTGCGTTGTGGAAGAATGGCGTTTCTATTTACAATCCGAAAGACGCGAAGAGTTTTCTCGATTCATCAGTGTGGTTTCAAAATGCTTTTTATTTCGAGAACAACACATTCGATAATTGCCTCGGCCACCCAAATGGTTTGCATGAGTATCACACGCACGTAAATCCGCAATGTCTTTACGATAAATACAACGACACCGTTCATTCGCCCATCATCGGTTTTGTGTTTGATGGTTATCCTATTTATGGTGCTTATGCATATCAGGATACCAATGGCACTGGCACAATAACGCGCATGCGCACGAGCTATCGTTTGCGTTCAATTACTGACAGAACTATTCTTCCCGATGGAACAGTGCTTGATGCTTTGCATTACGGCCCGCTGTTGAGTCAATATCAACTAGGTGCTTACATAGAAGATTTTGAATTTGTTCCCGGGCTTGGCGATTTGGATATTCATAACGGTCGCTTTTGTGTTACACCTGAATATCCTGCGGGCACTTACGCTTACTTCGTTACGATCGATGATAATTACGAGCCCGTTTATCCGTATGTATTAGGACCAACTTATTATGGAACAATTCAGCCCGGTAACCTTGGACCTAACAGCGGCTTCAATGTTATTTCAGAAACAGTGACTGATTTCACTACAGCAATTTCAAAATTGAATGATGAAATTTCTTTTTCAGTTTTTCCAAATCCGACTAGCGATGTTTTGATTGTTTCGGTGAATGCAAAAAACAGCAATGAAATTTCTGCTTCGTTGTATGATGTAAAGGGGAGAGTGGTGCGAACACTGAATAATTTTGCCAATAGCAATCTGCAAACAATTTCTCTTGCAGATTTAAATGACGGAACTTATTTATTGCAGCTGCGCAGCAATGAAAATTCTACTATACGGAAAATTATTGTGGTGAAATAAAATTCCGATTACTGTTTTACAAATTTCCGAAGCGAGTTGTTTAACCGCAGAAAATAAATTCCGTTCGATAAAGCGGTTATGTCGATTTCATTTTGTTCCAATTTGCTTTCTATTACTTTTCTTCCTGCTATATCAAACACAGAATAAATCTGGGCGTTGTTGAATTTGAATTTTGTTAGGGATAATGTGGCACTGCTTGGATTGGGGAACAACGAAAACATTTCGTTCTCAATATCTTCAATTGATGATGGCGCAGCTACACGGTGCGATTTTGCCGCGTTTAGAATTTCTTTAGTGTCATCGCGCTGAACAAAAGCGAGTGTGTAAATATTATTGACACTCCATCCGTTTCCAATAGCATAAATAAACTCAAACACTGAACTATCATTCAAAACAGGTAATGCAAACAAATTTCCTGTTGCATCAGTCAACGCTTTCCTAAAAACATCGTGGTGAACAGTTTCGCCATTCCACGCATTATAGTTGATGGGGTTTTCTGCCACACCTGCAAAAAGTTTTACCGTTGAAAGCAGAGTCGCTCCGGTTGTTTTAACTACTACTTTCACTCTTACAGAATCTGTTCCTATCAATTCTTCGGTAGCGGAAACTTCAATAGGTGAAGTTTGTCCTAGTGCCGTATCAAGCGTTGTGTTATTGATAAGCGGAGAAGGGCTCCCCAAATTTTTACCATTCAAAACTACTTTAGGAGTCGAACCAAAAATGCCGTAATAGTTTGTTCGCGCATCATTCTCTGTTTTGTTTTGTTGCGAAAAATAGCAGAGTGAATAAGGAGCACTTGGATGAAAGGCTATGTGCAACACCTGCGGATAGTTTGCAAGTGTAGAATAGAAAGCAGGATTTTTAGAAGCACAAATACTGCAACGTGTATTGGTGAAGTGTTCAATCAAAATTGTTCGTGGCGATTGGGCAAAAGTTTGCACTACGATAAAGAGAAAAAGGAAGAGAGTGAAATTCTTGCGCATAATATTAGTTTTGATTTCAGACGACCACAAAGTAAATACCTTACATGTACATTCCACCACAATTTAAAGAAAACGACCAACAAGAAATTGTAGCACTTGTGCGCGAATTTGGTTTTGCGCTTTTAGTTTCTGTGAAAGAAAACTTACCCATTGCCACACATATTCCATTACAGTTGATTGTAGATGAAAATGGAAATTGGATTTTGCAAGGGCACATGGCACGTGCTAATGAACAATGGAAAAATTTTGAAACGAATAAAGATGTGCTCGCAATTTTTATGGGCCCACATGCTTATGTTTCTCCATCGTGGTATAATCACCGCAATGTGCCTACATGGAATTATCGCGCGGTTCATGCGTATGGAAAAATTGAATTGATAGAAGGAGAAAAACTGGAATTGATGCTTCGCGACTTGATGGCACGTTACGAAAACGCTCATGCCGAAAAACCGCAAAGCTATGATGACACACCTTCGAAAATTTTAGAAATGGATTTGCGCGGTTTGGTTGGTTTCGAAATTAAAGTGGAGCGAATTGAAGCTGCAAGTAAGCTATCGCAAAACAGAGATTCTGAAAGTCACGCCAACATAATTGAGGAATTAAAAAAATCGGAAGCCTACGATTCAAAGAGAATTGCCGATGAAATGGAGAAGAGAAAAAAATAAGTAGAATAAATTTCGAGTTATGACAATACAGCAAGCGCAAAACACAGTTGACGAATGGATAAAATCAACAGGTGTAAAATATTTTAACGAGTTGACCAACATGGCTTGCTTAACCGAAGAAGTGGGAGAGGTGGCGCGCATCATTGCGCGCAAATATGGAGAGCAAAGTTTTAAAGAGAGTGATAAGCAAATTGACTTAGCCGATGAAATGGCAGATGTGCTTTGGGTTTTGATTTGTTTAGCCAATCAAACCGGTGTGAATCTTACCGAAGCACTTGAAAAAAACTTGGAGAAGAAAAATAAGCGCGATGCAGCACGGCATCAGTTAAATGAAAAGCTGAAATAAATTTTACTTCTGTTTCAATTTCGCCTCATGCTTCCTTTTACCTGCGTTGTAAACTATTTGCATGATGATGAAAACCACGAAAAAGTAAATGAAGGAAGACAAAGTTACATGCCATGTCCACGGAATGATATCGGTAATAATGAGAGATACGAACGGCAGTGAAAGTTGCGAGATGGAAATTAAAATCAAGGCCACCATATTGTCCGACAAGCCAAGGTAAGCGAGATGATGAGTGATGTGGTCTTTCCCCCCTACAAAGGGCGATTGCTTGCGCATTAATCTACGAATGGTCACAGTTGTGGTATCAATAATTGGAACAATAAAAAACAGCATCGGCACTACAAATTGTTTCAATTGAATAAATTCAATAGAACCCTCGTCCCTAAAATCCCAAAAAAACATAATGCTGGTGGAGGCAAGAAAAACTCCTAGAAACTGACTTCCCGTATCACCCATATATACCCTAGAAGGGTTCCAATTGAAATATAAAAATCCCAACAGTGCGCCAAACACGCCTACTAACATGACTAAATAAAAAGTGCCCAATTCATTTCCACTAATTGCCACTATTGAAATAAGTCCTATAATGATAGACATGGAAACGGTTGTTGTAATAGCATCCATATTATCCAACATGTTTACAGAATTCATCAAACCAATTACCCAAATAGTAGTGAGCATGAAATCGAAAGCAGGATTTCCTGTAACGCGGATGTATACATCGGAAATGATGAGGATGAAAGCACAAGAAAGTTGAATAATAAATTTGGCGAGCGGGTTAGTGTTGTATGCATCATCTGCCAAGCCAAGGATAAAGCCAAGACAAGAAGAAGCAATTATGCCTATGAGATGTTTATCGAGAAGGTAACTGGATTGACGTGGAAGGGTTCCAATAACTGAAATTGAGATTAAGAACACAATAAAAAATGAAATACCTCCAATAGCAGGCTTTACATTTTTAGCCCACCGTATTTGCTGTGTAAGTCCGTCTTTGTCGCGTGCGCCCAGGTTGAAAGAAAATTTTAGAAACAACCAATTGATAAGAAAGGAGAACAACGCACTTATCAATAAGAACGAAGCCAGAAACGCAATCATGTATTGATTGTCCATAATCATAACCCGTGTATTTTTCTATTCAAACAATTTTTTCAACCAAGATGTTTTCGGTTTGCTTTCCGTGGTATAATAACCCTCCCCATATTTTTTGCCATAATAGCCGTAACCATAGCCGTAACCATAGCCGTAACCATAGCCGTAACCGTAATTGTATCCGTAGCTATAGCCATAACCCGATGCTCCTCTTCCGTAATCGTTAATGACTGTTGAAAGGTTTTTGATTTTACTCTCGGTCATAATTCGATTGATACCGTGTACAAAGTTTCTGTTAGAGTAAGCAGCACGAAGAATATAAATAGGATAGTCGGACAGCTTTAAAATTTCAAGGGCATCTGTTACCAATCCAATAGGCGGTGTATCAATAACAATGTAGTCGTAATTCTCCTTAAGTTCTTTCACCATCTCCTTTAATCTTGGAAGCAAAATTAGTTCCGATGGGTTTGGTGGTACCGGCCCCGAAGTAATAAAATGAAGGTTAGGAATACCAGATTCCATAATACAATCGGCAATAGGAGTTTGCCCACTCAAAATAGTACTAACCCCGCGATGGCTATCCACTTCAAAAATTTTATCCAATCTTGGTTTGCGCATATCAAAGTCAAGAATGATAACTTTCTTATTAAGCAAACTCAGAATAGCAGCAATGTTTAGCGACACAAAAGTTTTTCCTTCACCAGGAATGGTTGAAGTAGTAGAAACAACTTTTGGTCCCGGAGCACTCGAAATAAATTGAAGGTTGGCGCGCACTGCTCTAAATGCTTCGGTAATGGTAGCTTTTGGATCTTGCGTAACCACAATTTGTGACCGCAACATTTCCTCCTTGTGTCTTGGAATAACTCCTAAAAGAGGGGCTTTAGTTTTTCGCTCTACATCTTCAATTGATATAATGGTATTGTGCAGTAAATACCTGACTATAATGAGCAGCAAACCAAGCAAAAGTCCTACAGCAAAGCCGGCAATTTTCACAAACGTTTCCTTTGGTGAAACGGGGGTTACCGGCAAATTTGCTTTTTCAAGAATTACATAATCCGAAACTATACCTGCGCTGGCAATTAAATAATTTGATAGTTGTTCATATAAATTAAGGATAAAATCATTTTTTACTTCTGCCATTTTATCAAGGCGTGCAAACTTGTTTTGCAGGCCTGGAATACGCATAATTTCATCTAGATATTTACGATACTCTTGTCTCAACAATGTTAGGCTGGTTTTTAAACCGTTAATGGTGTTGTCAACATCTTTATTCAACTTAGTTTTTGTGTCTTCTATCTGACGGTCGGTCATGCGCACGTTTGGATGCTGCGGGGTAGCATCTAACAACATTAAATTTCTACTTTGTTGTAACGTGTTGATGGTGGTTACCGCTCCCGAAAAATCTTGTGGTGCAACTTTAAATTTTAATGAAGGCAGGTTGGCATATTCTTTATTGGTGGCCAATAAAATTTTAAAAGTTTGCAGTAGGGTAATGTCGTATTCAAAATCACGAAATTTTTGTTCGTAATCAACTAAGCGATCGGAAAGTTGCCCCAAATATCCTACCCCTTTATCAATATACCCATCCGAAATTCTAAGTGTAGAAACTGAATCTTGATATTTATCGTAAGCAAAGCCGAAGGTGTCAATTTGATTTTGAATAAAATCGAGGATGTTGAGAATGCTTTCTTTTTTTCGCTCTACATCGTAGGCTATAAACTGTTTCGCTACAGCGGATACTACATCATGCGCGCGTGCAGGATTTCGATCTTTATAAACTAATCCAATAGTTTTGGTTTTAGGATCAATAGGAAGCACCTCAAGCTTGTTAGCTATATCTTCAACTAAGTCAGTTTTATCCTGAAACTTAAAATAGTAAATGCCCGAGTAGTCTTCTTCAGTTACATTTCTACGCAAATGAATGGAGGCAGTGAAATAAGGATTGGAAATTACTTTACCAGTGTCTTTTGAATATTCAAACTCCTTTCCGTTATAGGAGAATCCTATGTAAATTTTATTCTGACTATATATTTTTACATAAATGGGTGTATTGATAATGCCTTTGTCTTTTATTTTGCCTTCTACCTCAAATGGAGAGGAGGTATATAACTCGGTAAAAATGAATTTTGTCTTTCCCTCTTTGTAATATCCAACTTGTAAGGGCAAAAAACCAATGATGCGCTCGATAAGAAGTTTCGATTTGAGCAAACGCATTTCGCGGCTTATCTCGGTTTCATCCTGTTCCACCACTATATTTTGAACACCAAGAATTTGAGTTGTTTTCTCGGTCTTAAGCATTAAAGTGGTTGACGAATTATAAATGCGGGGAGCATAACGCAAGTAAATGATGGAGAGCGTAACGCAGATGATAACAATAAAAACCAACCACACCACCGATTTATTGACGATGTAAATAAACAGCCCTAGATTAAAGTCATCTACAGGATTTAAAGATGACTGCTGAGCATTCTCTGGTTCAGTGTTATTATTTTCCAAGTCTTAGAACTAAAAATATTAAAGTAGATAATGAAGTAACAAGGGCTATAGCAGGTGTAATATCCTTAAGTAATTCCCTAGGGTAATTGGCTTTTCTCTCCACATATATAATGTCATTGTTCTCCACTATTAAATTGGCTTTACGCATACCTTCAATGGTAGATAGGTCCACCATATAAACCACCGGATTTTTTAAATCGCCACGAATAATTTTTATACGAAATGCTTTGCCATAAACATCCAAGCCCCCTGCTTTAGCTAACACTTCAATTAGGTTTGTGGGTGAGTTGTTCAATTTAATAATTTCTGCTTTTTCACCTTCAAAAACAATAGCATGTCTATTACTTACCCGAATTATTACATAGGGGTCAACAAAAAGCCCGGCATATCTTTCAGCCAAAACTTTTTCGAGTTCAGCTTCTGAATAACCCTTTACATAAAACTGTCCAAGAATTGGAATTTTGGCAAATCCTTCGTTGTCCACAATAAACAAATCGCTACCGTTGTTGCCCAAATTTGCGCTGGTGTTGAGCAAGTTCCCCATTACATCTACCATCTTAAAGCCATCCCTTGAGTACACCTGAATGCTAATTTCATCGCCTGGCACAATGGTATATTGTTCCATTTTTTTTTGCGCCAACTGAAAGTACTGATAATCATTTTGCTTAAACATTTGGCTGGGATTAAGCGTGCGGCAACCTGGAATCAAATAAAGAAGCGCTATAAAAAACAGGGATCTAAAAAGTTGTTTCATGTATTAACGAAGTGGCACAAACCTATGAAAAAAAACAAGGCATTTGGACTTAGCTGCTCTTAGAGTTTTGCAAAAGCTTGTGGTAGAATGCAGCCATATCAGTACACAATCGCTGGTAGCTGAACTTATTAATGACCATTTGCCTGCTTGATGAGGAAAGTTTTTGGCGAAGATTGTCCTCTTCTATTAACCGCAATAAATTTTCTGCGAACGCCTGCACATCTCCGCTGGTGGAGAGTAAAGCAGTTTCGTTTTTCGAAACTATGTTTTCAATTCCTCCAACATTGGTAGATACGATAGGTTTAGAAGAGGCTTGAGCCTCAATCAAACTGACAGGTGTGCCTTCATTATTTGAGGTAAGCGCAATAATATCCATGCCCGCGTTGGAGACATCAATGTCTTTTATCCAACTGGTAAAAGTTAAAATGTTTTTCTCGTGCAGGTTTTGGTTGTTGAATTTTAGACCAAGACCAATGGCGATTTGCTCCATCCTGTGTCGCTCTTCTCCATCGCCAATAACAAATGCTCTTATTTTTTTTGTGGTTTTATCAGCAACAATTTTTAGCGCTTTTAAAAACAACGTATGATTTTTTATGGGCACCAATCGACCCACAATGCCAATGGCAATTTCATCATCGTCAATATTGTATTCAGTTCTGAATCGTTTTCTTTTCTCTTCGGTATTAGATGCAAAGCGGTCTAAATCAAAACCCAAAGGAATAATTTCAAATTTTTCGGCTGGGGCTATTTTAAATTCTTCTACCAATTCCGTTTTTTGAATTTCACTTAGCGTTACAATTCCGGTGGTTCGTTTGGCTAAATACCGTTCAATTTCAAGAAATAATCTTGTCTTTGTTTTTCCGAAGTAAGAATGAAAAACATGTCCGTGAAAAGTGTGAACGATAACCGGAACACCGCTATGTGATGCGGCCAATCTACCTACAGCTCCTGCTTTAGCTGCGTGTGTGTGTACAATGTCGGGTTTAAATTCTGCAATGAGCTTTTGCAGTTTGTAATACGATTTGTAATCGCGAAAAGGGTTTAACTCGCGATACATCTCGGGCATATATACCGGGTGTAGGTCTAAGTTTTTTACAATGAATTCCGAACTCTCTTCTGCCTCATCTTTCATGCCCGATACCAAAAGCGTTTCAAACTCGGGCTCGAGATATTTGGTAAGGTAAGCCGCGTTATAAGTGGGTCCCCCTAAATTTAATCGATTGATTATTCTTAAAACTCTAGGCATTTTTCAATTTCAATTATAGCTACAATCAAAATTGAATTTTGAATTGATACCAACAGAAAACGGAAGCGAATAATTTTCAACCCATCTTAAAACCGTGTGCAGGATTTAGGAAGAAAAAATCAGCGAACCGTGTCCACACAAAATGAATATCCTGAAATAGGACAATAATTGGTTCGGGTAACCAGTATGGTGTCATTTAAAAAAATGGTAGCTGTAACACCTTGAGGTGCGGTGGATGTATTGTAAGCCAAGAATAATAGTTCTTGATTCTTTTTAGCGTTAAAGCTATAGGTCCAAGTACTGTTTTGATGAAATGCAGTAGATTGTGTGCCCAGTGTATCGGAAACATAAATCACTTCACAATCAGTACAACCAATGGTGTATTTTACTTTGTAAGTTTTAGACGAAGGGTTGGTGTTAGTTAGAGTAGTTTCGGTTTCTTTTTTGCAAGCAGAAAACAACAATGCAAAAACAAAGAGGAGGAGTGAAAGATTTTTCATGGATATGGTTTTGTATAAAGATGAAATTAATTGCCATAAAGTTGTGCTCGCATAAACTCTCCCAGTTTTTTGTTTGCCTCTCTTGCCTTCGGTAAAATTTTCCAAAACGCATTGAACACGTGAAACATTTTTGGATAAACTTCTAAGCGCACATCCACTCCATCGGCTTTTGCCTTTTCGGCAAACGTTAGAGAATCGCTCAACAGAATTTCTTCTTCACCCACTTGCACAAACACCGGTGGAAGGTTTTTTAAGGAATGAAAAATAGGCGAAGCGTAATGTGATTTTGTATCGGCACCGTTCATGTAATATTGAACAACGGTTGGAAATTCTTTAGCCGATAAAAGCGGATCAATATGTTCTTTAGTAGTAAAACTTTCACTGCTTAAAGTATGGTCGAGCCAAGGGGAAATGGCGATAGCACATTTTGGCAGCGGAATATTTTTATCGCGCAGATAGGTAAGCGTTCCTATTACACAACCGCCACCGGCACTGTCACCACCAAAACAAATTTGATTTGGCTGAAAGTTTTTGCTGAGCAACCAATCATAAACTTTTGCGCAATCTTCAATAGCTGCCGGATACGGATGCTCCGGTGCTAAGCGATAATTTATACTCAACGCACTAATGCCCGCGTTCATCGCCAGTTTAGAAACCAATGCACGGTGCGTGTTTGTGCTGCCAACAAAATATCCTCCGCCATGAAAGTAGAGCAACACTTTTGTTTTGTCGCAACCGTGAGGGAAAATCCACTCACCAGAAACATCATTTGCATTTTCGAGATGATAATCAAATCCGCTTAGCGGCTTATTCTGCTTACCAATCATTTTTTCAAAACCCTTTCGCGCGCGATGATGATTTGAAACATCGCCACGTTTTTTTACTCTGCGCAAAAATGATTTGAGAATGAAGAGCGGGATATATGGCATGGTGATTTTATTTTCTATTTTTTTCTGCAATCATTAACAGCTGAAAAGCTAACGACAAACTCCCTCTTTCAACTTCAATTTTAGCGCGTAAATGAATTGCTTTTTCTAAAGCGGCAAAATCATTTTTCTGTTCTGAAAATATTTCTTCTACAAAATCTGCTTTGCCCAATTCGTTTAATTCATCCTCTGTTGGAAAAAGATGTAGTTCTGCAATTCTAGCGATATCATTTCCTGAAAGATATTTAGAGTGTTTGATTCCTTCCGGCAATTCATCCCAGCCAATTCCTAATTCATTCGCCATTTTAAAACCGGGAATAGAAATAATATTTTCCGCACCAATACGCGCCCAAAATTGTTTTCCCAGCCGCGCTATGTAATTCATTTTGTTCGGGTCAATGCTGCCTTCTTCATTCAAAACCTTTTCGTTGATGTGAATCATCTTTACCTCACACACTACCAAATTGCCTGCGCCACCGTTTAAACCCGTAACGATTACATCTTTCACTTCACATTCCATTTGTACAAAACATTCTGCCACGCGTGGTGGTTTTACGGTTACGCTTTCCTGCTTCGTCAATCCGCTTTTTGCAAATTCATCTACTCCTTTTGGATACATGTGTGCCGCGAGGTTCATTTGATACAACATATCGTAATGCGGAATGTTGACTACACATTCTTTTACTTCCAACACATTATCGTGCGTGTGTTTAGTGACACCGGTGCGTCCGCTACGTGCAGGAGAAAAAACAAGCGTTGGCGGATTAGAGCCAAAGCAATTGAAAAAAGAAAACGGAGAAAGGTTTACGTAACCGTCTTTGTCAATAGTAGAAACAAAAGCAATCGGGCGTGGAGCAACAGCACTGAGTAAATACTCGTGCAGTTTCGGCATTGGAATTTCTGAAGGATTTATAGAAAGCATATCAGTTTGAAATGAATTTGTAAACGGTTGGAACCAAAACTCCTATTGAAAGTAGCGCGATAAAAACATTTCTGTTTTTTAATTCTTTGTTGCGAAGGAGAACTACAGTTACCATCATCATTACTATAAACCAAAGCGTGAGGAATATAAGTTTTTGTGTTTCGGCATCTGGAGTTAACCCGTGCTCATGTGTTAATCCTTGATGCGCAATTTCGAACATTGTTCGCGCGCCTGCGCCCATGATTAGGAAGAGCAATGCGATTAAATAATATCTCATAAAGCAGGCAAGATTTTCCCTGAACATTCTCCAAAGCCAATTCGCACTCCGTCTTTCTCACAATATCCTTTCATTACTACCGTATCATTATCGAGAATAAATTTTCGTTCAGTACCATCGGGCATTTGAATTGGATTTTTTCCTTGCCAGCTAATTTCAAGCATTGAGCCATACGTATCAGGTGTTGGTCCGCTGATGGTTCCGCTGGCATATAAATCGCCTATACAAATGTTGCAACCGTTCACGGTGTGGTGCGCAAGTTGCTGCGCCATGTTCCAATACATGTATTTGAAATTGCTTTTCGAAACTGTTTTGCCTTTTCCGTTTTCGGGAATTATTTCCACTTCTAAATTGATATCGAAATTTTTCTTGCCTTCAAATTTTAAGTAAGGAAGAACTTCTGGTTCTTGTATTGGCGATTCTACTCTGAAAGGTTCAAGTGCTGCCATTGTTACAATCCAAGGCGACAGGGTTGAACCAAAATTTTTCCCAAGAAAAGGACCGAGCGGAACGTATTCCCACTTTTGAATATCACGCGCGCTCCAATCGTTGAACAACACCATTCCAAAAATATACTCATCGGCTTGTGCGGTTGTAATACTTGTTCCCAACTCGGTAGACTTACCGGTAATGAAAGCCATTTCTAATTCAAAATCTAAAAGCCGGCAAGGTCCAAATGAAGGAGCAGGTGCATCATCCGCTTTGGTTTGTCCTTTTGGTCTGTGGATTGGAGTTCCCGAAACAACAATAGAGGAAGCTCGCCCATGATAACCCACGGGCAGATGCTTCCAATTTGGCAACAAAGCATTTGCCGGGTCGCGAAACATAATGCCTACGTTGGTTGCATGTTCCTTACTTGAATAAAAATCGGTGTAATTGGGAATGTGAACAGGCAACAACATTTCTGCTTCGCTTTGTTTTACCAATAGATGCTCAATAATTATTGGATGCTGAAGAATTGACGAATGGCTTTCACTTAAAAAATCAGAAAGTTGTTCGCGCACTTGATTGGTTGTTTTTTTTCCGAGCGCGATAAAGTCATTAAGCGAATTTTTTAAAAAAATATTGAAGGGTAAATCTATTCCGTCAGTTGCTCCAAGTCCTGCTGCCACATTCATATCTACAATAAACTCCCCAATGGCTACGCCAATGCGTGGCTCGTTATTTGTTTCCGTTTTAAAAATTCCGAACGGAAGATTCTGAATCGGAAAATCGCTGCCGGGTTTTATTTCTACCCAACTTTTCAATTGAGGATTATTTGCATTACTCATACATCAAAATTCCAATCATTTTCGTTACTACCAAATTTTTTTCTGCTTTCTGCTTTTTCAATTTGACGTTTAATAATTAAGTCTGCCATAACGGTAGCAGCATCCACTTCTGAATTCTGCAAAGCTTCGTTCAGTTTTTTTTCACTCACATCAATCCGATACAAAATCCATTTCAGTTTTTCAAAATCGCGATGAATCAGTTCTTCAATTCGCTGAATCAGTAACAGCCGAAACGCACGAAACTTTTCCTCTTCATTAGTTGCCGCAGGAAGATGTTGCTCATCAATTTCAAAAGAATCGAAAATTGTTTTAGGAAATTCCATCGCGTGCTAATGTATCTGCATTTTGTCCAACACGCTAATTCCGAAAAGTGCGAAGTCGTATTTCACCGGGTCGTTTGCATCAAACTGCTTTAAGTTTTCAGTTAGTTCTATTACTGTTTCCCAATCCGTCTGTTTGCGTTTTATCAAGCCGAGTTTGCGGGCGGTTCTGTCCACATGTACATCGAGCGGAATTAAAAGTTGTGCGGGTTTTATCTTTTTCCAAATTCCGAAATCAACTCCGCTTTCATCCTTACGCACCATCCAGCGCAGAAACATATTTATACGGATAATTAAAGTAGTCAATCGAAATCAATAAAATCATCTTCATCTATCAATAAAACCCTACCCTGGTCAAATTTATTTTGTTTTACTCCAAAGTCACCCATGAAGAAACCATAACTCCATTTTTTAGCTTGCCAATCGGTTGTAAGATGAGTAACAGCATCAGTTCTTTTAAATTTTATAGATATAACAAATCTACCTCCCTTGTTCTTCTTTGTGTGGTTAATGATAACCTTTTCTATAATCGAGTGTATGATAGACCGAATTGCTTCAAAATTGCCATCTTTTAAAACTTCAATGCTGGCGTTGTGTATGATTTTTTTGTTTGTGGTAGAGTTTAGCTCAGATAATTTCAGGTTCGCACTTGAAATATTATCTACTAAACTATCTCTTTCTTTTTTTGCTTTTACAAGTCTTGCCAATAATACTTCATCAGTTTCAAGCTCTTGAAATTCTATTGCATTTTGAAGTCTTTTTATTCTTGATTGACATTTGATGAGTTCGGCTTCGCCCTTAGCAATCGTTTTCTTGATATGCTCACTCTCAGAGATGGTATTCTTGGGCACTTTTAATAAAGTCTCTCGAAAACCTTCATTTAAAAAAAGTAACCGAATTATAACTGCCTCAAGCCTTGGAATGCTCAGACCTCTGCTATCCTTGCATTTTGATGAAACATAGGAGGTTTTGTTGACGCATTTATAGGCATTGTCATGACCTTTTAGCCTTCGTTTCCCCCTCACTACTGAACCGCAATTACCACACTCCAAAAGTCCATTTAGCAAATAATGATAATGAACTTTTTTGCCTGCCTTCTTTTTATTGTGTTTTAGATTTCTATTAGCATTTTCCCAAGTTTCATCGCTAACAATTTTGGGTATTATTATTTGATTTTCTTTCCATTTTCTTATTCCCTTGTAAATTGTATTGGTAATCATGTCATGGATTACATTTCCCCTCCATCTTACTTTTTTCTTTTCATACTCATAGACCTCTTTTGTATAAGCGTCCTTACGCTTAATTTTTCCGTCAAAGCGATTGAACTTTGTTGGTATGTTTTCTTTGTTTAGAATCTTGGCTATAGAATAAACTCCAATGCCCTTAATGGATAGATTGTAAATCTTTCTTACAATCTGAGCCTCATCGGTATTTGCTTCAAAATAACCCTTTTCATTTTTTTGATAACCGTATGCAGTAAGTCCATGCGCCTTCCCTTCCATAACATTCTTATAAATGGCAGCCTTAACTTTCTTACTGGTCAGCGAAGAATAAAGCTCATTGGATAGGGATAATATACCACTAAAAAATCGGTTTGTCGGGTCATCAAGGTCAAAGAACTTACCCTCTGGATAATACTTGCAATCATTTTTCAGCATTACACCCACAAACAGACTCCATATATTACTGTTACGCTCAATTCGGGATTGGTCATAGCAATAAACCATCGAAATCTTTTTTTCTTCGATTGCTTTAAACAACTCAGCAAACATTGGTCTGTCTGCTATTTCACCCTTTGCACCCGATATACCCTCGTCTATGAATAGCTTGTGAGGAATATTTTGTTTAGTTGCAAACTTTATTCCAGCATCTTTCTGAACGGCAATAGATACATCTCTGCCTTCTTCCTTTCGTTTACTTATTCTGCAATAAATTCCTATCATATACTTTGATTTGCTAAAATATTTTAATCGGATAATTAAGGTAGTTTAGGTTTAACAATCTTAACAAAACCCTTCCTGCCTTCACTCCAGAGCACCATCCCACTCCACGCACATTTTCCTGCATTACTAAATCCAAGAATCTTCAACCAATACTTATCGGGAAAACTCCTGAATGCAGTTTATGCCGTAACGCTTATGGCGAGCAAAGCCAACTCCGATACGTTTAAGGCTTTTTGATAGAATATTTCTTCGGTGTCCAAGATTATCAATCCCCTCATCAACCAATAGCTGAATAACAACGCCCAGAGGGTTTTCTTCACCATAACTACAATTTTCAGCCACTTCTCTTCTGGTGGCTAATACCAATTGAAATCTTTGATTAAAACGGTCATGACCTACTATCCCCCTTCTTCCTGCATCCAAAGCATAAAACTTCGCCATTATTGCCAGACCCAGGTTATGCCTTAAAGGAGGCTGATTTTGCTTGGTGTACAACCAATCTATAAGACTTTGCAGATATGGAGAAAACGATGTGTCCCCATAAAACTCCATGTAAGGTCTCAAAATAGTTTCCACAAACTTTGTACCGTCCATTCGAGCCAGATTGGTGTAAAAAACCACATCATTTGATTTTTTCTGGCACAGTGGGTTGTATGAAGCCAGTCTTGCTTTATTCAACGTTTCCTTATCCCAGGTTGAAAGGTCGGGGGAGAAAGTTTGAGCATGAATATTTACCAGGCTCGATATGAATAATATGGCAACCAAGATACTTCGCATACTTTCTTAACGTTAGTTTATTCAGACTATTATTTCTGTAACTATTTATTTGAAAAACTATGGGCAAGAAAACATACGAAGTATTCGTTGATGAAGATGGCTACACGCTTTATATAGCAGGAATGAATTGGCAGCGAGTATTTTCTTCGATGAAAGCAGATACACCACTATTGATAATTACTTTACTACTCGAAGATGAAGAAGGAAAGAATAAAGTCATTAAACGCGATGCAAAGTTCTTTGATGAAGAGTTAAAAGAATTGGAGCAAAAAAGCACACCAGAAAAAATCATTCATAGCATTAAAAGCACTGACATGGATGTATATGAATATTATGCCTACCTGTATCCTGAAAAAGCAAGATTAGAATCATTACTGCCCACCGCATTTACGCTTAGACATAAAAAACTGGAGCAAGTCATCAATGACCATTTTGAAGATGGAGTATTGAAGCAGCTCTATAATATAGCGAAAACAAATCCTCAACATATTTTGACGATTACCGAAAATGAGATTGTCGATGTCAGCGAGAAGGTAATGCCAAACATAGAAGATTACATACAGGGTGAACTGGTCAGAGCCGCAGAACTTGATGCTGAATCTGGAGTCTGATTTCCAGGGAACCGCAGCCAAATTCAACTATATACAAACAAAGTGTTTTGGAAGGGGGATTTTTTTAGAAAAAATTATTTTCTACAATGAAACCACGGTCAGCTTACTATCCCGTCAGCGGAGTCTGAAGTCCTGGAAAGCTGCGGGAAATGAGCTTCCTGAAATTATATACAAACAAAGCTTATGAAAAGGGGGAAAAATAAATGGAAAATTTTTCCTCCTCAGTTTCTATAGGTTGACCATAAATTGACTGATTTATGGACAGGCTAAAAAACTATCTTTTTAAAGACTTAATGGGGGTAATGATTTGTGGACACCCGATTCAGAATTTTCAACTATTATTTTTTGAACCACACTTTTGCTTATAGCCTTGGCGTTATTATTTTCATCATAAGTTTTCACTTCACCTGCAATTTTCCTAATAGATGCTCCATGGCGATGCAATTCTAAAACTCTGTTTATTGTTTGTTGAGGAAAACCTTTCCTTCCCCACTTCTTTCCATTGTGGCTGAATGTTCCCTTGGTCGTTTTTCTAACTGCCATCTTAACACGAGAAGATTTTTTTTCTGATTCTTCTTCGCCAATCCAGCCAATTAGATTAACCACCATGTCCATCACAATTTCATTGAATGGTCGGGGTATTTGATGAAATTGCTCAAACCAACTTTGCCTATAGCTATGTAATTGCACACCGTAAATTTGACACAGCAGCAAAAACTCTTTCAATCGGTTGCGGTTCCTGTATATTCTATCCCAATCCCAAACGTAAACAGCTTCAATTTTACCAGATTTTATTTCAGTAAGTAGTTGCTCAAATACAGGGCGTTTTACGTTTTCTTTCCATGCACTTAACTGTTCAACATATTCTATAATGTTGGAAGGAGCAATCGTGTAAATATCCCTCAATTGAATATCAGGGGTCTGTAATGCCGTACTTGTGCGTATGTAGCATACAGACTTTTTAATTGTTGTGCTCATTTGTATGTGTAAGGTTTACTAAATCAGAACAGGCATTATCAGCATCAGGGTATTACCTTCTTCAATGATGGCAGGTTTACTGGGGTAACTCATTTTCATGTTTACATTCTCTCCCCCAACCCAACCAAGTATCTTTTTCAGAAAGCACATGTTGAATCCTATCTCCAAATCTTCACCCACTTTAAAGACGTGTGGCATTTCACAGGTATATTCTTTTTTAAAGTCAATGTCTTTTGAAGTCAACTTAACATTGCCGTTGATTGAGAATACACCTTGCATCGTGTTCGGGTTGGAATAAAGCATTGCCTTATCAATTCTTTTTCCGAGTTCATTTTTATTTACAGTGACCTCGGTTAAATGTGAACTTGGAATAACAGGCTTATAATCGGGGAATCTCGCATCTATATTTCTACCTATGATTTTCACATCTACTCCGTTTTCAGCAAATGTAAAAACAGTGTATACCGCAGAATCTATCTTCTGCATTTCTACACTCACCTTCTCAACCTTCTTAAAACCAGTCAATAGTTTGCATTGCTTCTGATTCATAATAAATGAAAGGCAAGCTGCATCAGTTATATTCTCTTCCGATAGTTTTGCTACTCTCATAAGGTGGGCATCAGTTGCACAAATTTCTACATTGCCATTTTCAATAAGCATGTTCACGCCAGTCATTGCGGGGCGCAAATCATCTTTGCTTACGAAGTCAAGACAACCTTTTAATTCCTCAATAAAATCTTTTCCAAACATTACAATCGGCAAAGTTTGATTGGTGGCGGGTGTAACTGGATAATCATCTGCATTATCTATTGCAACGTTTACTGTTTCATCATTTGTTGTTAGCACCGCATTGCCACTTTCTTCTTCGATAGTAATTGTCAGCGAACCGCTATCCAGTTTTTCAATAAGTTTTAATTCACTCGCTGGAAGCAAGAATGAAAATGTTTCATCTGCATGGCATGGAATAGTTGTAAGAATGAAGTTTTCTAAATCCGTTGATGTGATGGTAAGGTGAGTTGGTGTAACATCCAACTTTAAGTTTTCAATAATCGGTATAACAGACTTCTTACTTACACCTTTGTTATTGATACGCATGGCATTCGCCAGCGTGGAAATATCCACGGTTAGTTTATTCATTAAGCAGTATGTTTTGGGTTAGGAAAAAGTGAGTGGAAAATAGAGTTGTAATCTCGGTCTCTCTACTCTTTATATTATACGGAAAAGGAGCAAAAATGTTTCACAATAAATGAGCTGAAATGCAAGCCCAGAAAGGGTTTCAGGACAACCAGGGAAGTCTGGAACAAAGATTGATATACAAACAAAGTGCTGAAAAAGGGGAAATATTTTTGACTTATTTTTTTAAGGTCAAGTCGTATCCTCGTTGAATGAACTCTTTCTCTTTTTGGTCATATAATTTTTCAAGGAGTAGCATCTTTGCATACCCGAACATTTCTACATCGCCCCGTAATACAATCAGACGATGAAAACAGATTACCTCTTTGCTTTTCCAGTGTTCGATACCCCAGTTGATTGCAAAGATGGCTTGCTCTAACTGGTCGGGGCTTTCTATCCAGAAATAATTGATGTTCTCATGGAACTCCTTGCAGGCAGGAACATAGATGTAAACCTCGAAGCGTAATATCGTTGCATAATAATCTCTGCTCCGTATTAGCGGATGAAAAGGTTGCTTAAAATCAATGCCAACCCAATTGTCGTATGGTGTTTTCTTTCTTCCGATGGTGATAAACTTAGATACACTGGTCGTCCACATCTATAACGATGGGTTTTCGTCTCCAGTATTTGATACCGTTCTGTTGGTAGCCTTTTTTTCTGTAGTAGTTTCTAATCTCCGATATAATCTTGCTATTAAGAAATGCCTTGACAATATATTCTGATGCCTCTTCATCCAAAAATTCCGAATGCTCGAACACGTAAGTCATTAGTATCTCCTTATTTGTTTCGCAATAGAAATAGTCAATGCCCAGGATAATCTCTCCGCCATTTGCGATTAAGGCAAAGAACATTTGCTCTTCGTCTGGAAATAAATGTTGAACAGGAAAATAAATCTCATAAGCTGTCCAATCATTCATTTCGTAATATGCCTCACCATTATAAGTGATGGGAGTTTGTTTCAAGTTCATCGGTGCGAATGCAATCTTCTTCATGCTGCTTGTTTTAGTTCTTCATCATTTTCCTCCTTGTCTAATAGCCAGAAATAAACTTCGTGGTTGTATAGTTCTGCATAATCCCATAGCTTATTCAGCAAATGCAATCTTATATAGAGCAGCATCTCTTCGTCCAATTTTGATGGGTTTTGAAACAGATAGTCTAAAACCAAGAAGCCACCATCAAAGAATTCCGCAAACTCAAATCGGAATATTGCACTGGCTCCGTTATCATGCCGAACCACGAAATACAGTTCGTCTAAATCTGATTTCTTAATCGGGGTAGCTTGAAAAACATCGAATTGATAAATGCGACAGAAGAGTAGTTCTTCTCGTATTATTCGCTTGGTATGAGTTGTTTCGATGTCTTTCTGTGTCGTAATGGTCTTAGAATTTGGGGATAAAAACTGTTATACGAATTGATTTGAAAAATGTTTCAGGAATTTTGGAATTGGGAGCAGGAAAAGTAGGGGGCTTAATAAGGGGGCTATTAAGCTGGTTGTATGCAGCTTTTTACCACCCTATTATTGAACTTTTCAAGCACAAGCAAACCCGCACGAAAAAATTTCCCGCCAAAATTTTCGCAATCTTTGAACCATCCAGGGTCTTGAAAAAATTTTCCGCCAAAAAAATTCCTTAGTAGTGGTAACCTTTGTGAAGTATTGCTTATAAAGATGTAAAACAATTAAACGATGAAAAAATATTTACTCGGATTAGCTTCTATTATTTGGATAGCAGTAAGTGCCCAAGTTCCTACGAACGGGTTAATTGCTTATTATCCATTTAACGCAGGTAGTACAGCGGATTTAAGTGGCAATGGAAACAATGGTACAAATTACGGGGCAACCCTTACAACTGACCATTTAGGTAATCCTAATAGCGCTTACAGATTTAACGGAAATGGTCAATACATTGAAGTTCCACATAGCTCCACTTTTAATTTTAGTTCAAATCAAATGTCAATAAGTATGTGGGTTAAGGTTGAAGCATTTCCTCCTGGCTCATTTACCTCCATTGCTGTAAGTAAACAATCAGGTAGTGGCACAACGCAATCTGGCTTCAATATAAATCAAGGCTCACAAACTTCTTTTGGATTATTACTTAGTAGTGGGGGTGCTAATTTTGGAGGTAGCACCGTCCCATCAAATTCAACCACATTAAATACATTCCGTCATGTAGTTTTTACCTATGATGGAACAACTGCAAGAGCTTATTTGAACGGTACTATTTCGCAGACAAGTAGCTCTCAAACAGCTACAATTGGTGCAAATACGGTTCCACTTAGATTAGGCAAGGCTAATTGGGTAAACATTAACGCTGTTGATTTTACTGGGGTTTTAGACGATATAGCTATTTACAACAGAGTGTTAACCCCTCAAGAGGTTTCATCAATTTATAGCTCATGTCCAAACACGTCAGCCACCATCAACCCCCAATCTTCAACCACTTTCTGCCAGGGAGGCAGTGTACTTCTTCAAGCAAGCAGTGGTAGCAGCTATAGCTGGAGCACTGGAGCAACATCACAATCAATAACAGCTACACAAAGTAATACTTACAGTGTAACTGTAACTGACGGCAATGGATGCACAGCAACTGCCAGCAGAACCGTAACTGTGAACCCCACACCAACTGCTGTCATAAATGCAAGTGGTGCCACTACATTTTGTCAAGGCGGTTCTGTATCACTTACTGCAACTGGAGGTGGCAATTACAGCTGGAGCACTGGAGCAACATCACAATCAATAACAGTTACACAAAGTAATACTTACAGTGTAACTGTAACTGACGGCAATGGATGCACAGCAACTGCCAGCAGAATCGTAACTGTAAATTCAAATCCTACTGTTTCATTTTCACTTCCTACCTATACCAGTATTAATGCACCCTCATTTGCAATGAATGGTAATCCATCTGGAGGTAGTTATACAGGAGCTGGAGTTAATGGCAGTAACTTTAATCCGAGCAATGCTGGCTTGGGCTTAAAGAATGTTTCATATACATATACCGATGGAAATGGTTGTATCGGTGTTTCCAGCTCAAACACTATAGTTTTTGATACCACAGGAGTTTTATGCACTTCATATGACACTGTAACAACAAATGTATTCGACACTACCAATGTAACTGTATATGACACCATAACCACTACACAAACTATTTACGATACAGTAACAACATACTTATCAGTAAATGATACGCTTAAAATAAACGTTAACCTAACGGGGATTGCTCCGCCACAAAATACCAACACACTCACCGTATATCCGAATCCTACTCACGACCATTTATTGATTGAAAACGGAAATCTCTCAAGCATGAATGGCTATTCGATTAAAATAACAAACACACTTGGGCAAATTGTGTTTAATCAGCCAGTAACACAACAGAGTTTCTATATAGACCTATCAACCTGGGGCGGAAACGGAACATACTTCCTTTATGTTATAGACCCGAACCAAACGGTTAAAGAGATTAAGAAAATCGTGCTACAATAAACTGCTCAACCACACGCCAACAAAGTGCAAAGCCAGTTCCGCAAGGGCTGGCTTTTTAGCTTAAAATATTTTTTGTTATAATCGCGGTAACCTTCATCATACTTTTACTATTAACAAGTAATTGGCTACGCATTATCAAATCTAAAGCAATGAAAAATCATTTACTTTTTGTCCTTTTTTTAGTTTCCTCTATTGCATATTCACAATCACCGCAGCGGTTAAATTATCAGGCAGTTGTTAGAAACAGCCAGGGCAATATTGTCGCCAATCAGCCTGTAAGTGTTCGCTTTATAATATTCAACGGTTCCCCATCAGGCACAATCATTTATCAGGAAACTCAAACAGATACCACCAATCAGTTCGGTTTAGTAACCACAGAAATAGGCAAAAACGGAAACCTGGCAACTGTTAACTGGGGCAATGGAAATAAGTATTTGGAAGTAGATATTGATATTAACGGGGGAGCAAATTACACCGCAATGGGCAACACACAGTTGGTAAGCGTTCCGTATGCACTATATGCCGAAACATCGGGAACACCTGGAATTACAGGTGCAACAGGCTCTACGGGTGCTACTGGAGCACAGGGTTTACAAGGAGCTACAGGAAATACAGGTGCTAATGGTAATACGGGAGCACAAGGCATTCAGGGTATTACAGGCGTAACAGGAGCGCAAGGTATTCAGGGCGCAACAGGAGCTACTGGTAATACTGGGGCACAAGGAATACAAGGTGCAACTGGTGCTCAAGGCATTCAGGGTGTAACAGGAGCAACGGGCAACACTGGTGCACAAGGGATACAAGGTGTTACTGGAAATACAGGAGCAACAGGTGTGCAAGGGAGTCAAGGAGTTACTGGAAATACAGGGGCACAGGGAATACAAGGGGCTACTGGAAATACTGGAGCACAGGGTATTCAAGGCGCAACAGGTAACACTGGCAACACAGGTGGGCAAGGAGCAACTGGTAATGCTGGAGCAACTGGCGCTCAAGGAATTCAGGGAAATACTGGGGCTACGGGAGCACAAGGTATTCAGGGTTTAACTGGAGTAACAGGGCAACAAGGTATTCAAGGAGTTACGGGAAATACAGGCACAACAGGTTTGCAAGGAATTCAAGGTGTAACAGGAGCCACTGGCAACACGGGTGCAACAGGTAACACAGGGGCGCAAGGCGTTCAGGGAGCAACTGGCGCAACAGGTTCACAGGGGATTCAAGGTGTAGCTGGTGTAACTGGAAATACAGGCTCAACAGGTTCACAAGGTATCCAGGGAGCAACAGGTAATACGGGCGCAACAGGTTTGCAAGGCATCCAAGGTGTAACAGGAGCTACTGGCAACACGGGTGCAACAGGTAATACAGGATTACAAGGCATTCAGGGCGTTACGGGAAATACTGGAGTAATTGGTAATACTGGTGCTCAAGGGATTCAAGGTGTGGCGGGAGCTACTGGCAATACAGGCGCAACTGGAGCACAAGGAATTCAAGGTTCAACAGGAGCTACTGGTAATACGGGTGCTGTCGGAGCACAAGGCATACAAGGGGTTACTGGAAATACAGGTGCAACTGGTAACACAGGCGCTCAAGGTATTCAGGGTGTAACAGGTAATATTGGTGCTACTGGTGCAACGGGTTCACAAGGGATACAAGGTGTTACTGGCGCAACAGGTAATACAGGGGCAACTGGTGCACAGGGTCTTCAGGGAGCTACTGGAGCAACAGGAAACGTGGGGGCAACTGGATTAAGTGCCTATGAAGTTTGGTTATTACAAGGAAACACTGGAAGCCAATCAGCATTTCTTGTTTCCTTGCAGGGTGCAACTGGTGCTATGGGAGTTACAGGCAATACTGGTGCAACAGGCTCACAGGGGACTCAAGGTGTGACGGGAGCAACTGGTAATACTGGCGCACAGGGGGCAACGGGTAACACTGGTGCTACAGGCAATACTGGAGTTACGGGTGCCCAAGGAGTGCAGGGTGTAACTGGAAATACAGGAGCAACAGGAGCACAAGGTAATACTGGTTCAACTGGTGCGATAGGAACTGGCGGTGCATTGGGATATTATGGAACATTTTATTCAAGCACAACTCAAACGAATAGCGTAGCCAATGCCGCCAATTTAATTAAAATTGACTCGACCGTGGCTACAAATGGAATTAGCTTTGTTCCAGCCTTATCACCCACAGGTGTTTCGGGTTCAGCTATTGTGTTTTCAAATGCTGGTACATATATTTTAAATTCAACTCTTTCATTCTATATTCCAGTTGGTCAAATTGTCTATTTATGGCTTGTGAAAAACGCATCAGCTCTTACCTATACTACAAGGCAGGTGTCTAACTCATCTGGTGCAAGTGTAATGTATATGGCTGTGCCCATTGATTACCAAGTAACTGTTAGTGCTGGTGATTCTGTTAAATTCTTTTGGAGTTCGAGTAATACAAGTGTGCAACTTTATTCAGCAACAGCAGGCAGCACTCCTTCTAAACCTGGTGTTTCATCAGCAATGATTGTTGTAAGTCAGGTTATGTATACACAGGTAGGACCTACAGGTGCAACTGGGACACAAGGTATACAGGGTATACAAGGGATTACAGGAGCAACAGGTGCTCAAGGCGCTACAGGAGCTACAGGCCCAACAGGAAGCACCATCAATACGGGCTCAAACTTTCAAGTTTTTACTTCTTCTGGAACCTTTACACCGCCTGTTGGCATTACAAACTTTATTATTGAAGTATGGGGAGCAGGAGGTGGGGGGGGTGGGGGAAATCCAGGAGGAGACCGTGGATCTATAGGTGGCTCTGCTGGTCAGTATATCAGAAATATTGTTTCAATTAATGGTTCTGTATCTACAACTATAGGGCAAGGCGGTACAGGCGGTGGTTTAAATGCCAATGGTAGTAATGGAGGAACAAGTTCCTTCGGAAATTATATTATAGCAAATGGGGGAAATGGTGGCGCTGCTGGATACAGCTCTGGTCAAGGTTTCCCATCAGTATGTGGTAATTTAGGAGGAAGTGCTACAAATATTTACAGCGTTGGAGGGTCAGCGGGAGGTGCAGTTAGCAACGTATCAACTCCAGGTGGCAATGCATTAGGTTATGCAGCAGGTGGAGGCTCTGGAAGTAATGGTTGTGGTTACTATCCTGCATCTGTTGGGGGAAAAGGTTCTGATGGTTTAGTCATAGTTCATTGGTAAATAAAATCAAATCAATGTATAATTTCAGAACAACCTGAAATCTGATTTTTAAAATAAACTGTTTTACAAAAGCCAGTTCCGAAAGGGCTGGCTTTTTTCATGCAATACACAACCAAACATCTTCCGTATATTCAGCCACTGAATGAAAAAACACTTCTCAGTTTTAATTTTCATTATACCCCTCCTAATGTCCTTCAAAGGGCTATACGGACAATCTTTATCGTTTGATGAACGGCTAAAAAAAATCAACTTTAAAATTTACCAGGGTGATTTTGCAAATACACAAAAACTGATTGATGAAGAAAGAAAGCAAGGTTTAGAAAGCCCCCTTCAGAAAGCCCTTTTATTGGATGCCGAAGGAGAATTATTACACCGAATGCTGGATGTGGATGCAGCCGAACTTAAATGGAAAGAGGGTTATAAAGTTCTGCAAACCGTAAACGCTGATTCAATTTACTATGCACTTTTCTTTGCCCGATTTGCCCGTGTTGCAAACTACAAAATTGAGCACGATAAAGCAATGAAGCTGGCTTCGGATGCAGTTGCCTTATTACAACGACATTTGAAAAGTATAAAGCTAATTAATGCAGGAGCTATCTATCGCGAGTATGCTTATGCTCACAAGATGATTTTGTTCAAAGAATATACGGAGTCTGACTTTGATAGTGCTGTTAACGACATAAAAAAAACCATTTACTATAGCGAACTATCCCTCGGCAAAAATAATTACTATAAAGGTTCTGCCATACATGACTGGGGAAATTTATGGGTAGACAGATGCTATAACTACAGGTTCTCGGAGAAAAAAGATAGTTTATTAAAATGGTGCAATCAAAACGGAAACCAACTATATCAGCAATCAATAAAAACCCATCAAGCTTTTTTTAAAGGGGGAGACCGAATTGCCATGAGCTATATGCTGATGGGCTTAGCTAATAATATTCAATTTTTAAAAGATAGCCTCAGAGCTTCATTTCAGTATTTCAATCAGGCATTAGAAGTTCTTGTTCCCAACTTTAAATCTTCATCCAATTACGACAATCCCCCTCCACAAAATAACATAACGGATATTGCCCGTGTTTTGCAAAACATCCATTACAAATCTGCCGCTCTTGTTGATTTATATCATCTGACCAAAGACACCAGTTTACTTCATCTGGCTTACAAACAATCAAAAGACGAGGAGGGCTGGTATGAGCTATTATTGCGAAATTACAAATCGAAGGATATTTCATTGGTAGTAGGCGGTTATGGAATATTGCCTTACCCCAACCTGGCAGAAATTACTTTCGAGTTATATAGAATTAAGAAAGACAAAAAATATCTGAACGAATTATTTACATACACCGAATTACAGCATCATTTTTCATTGCTTACATCCACAATCAGCAAGAACGATTTAAACAGTAAAACATTACGGACTATAGTAGCCAAGCCCACACAAATTCAATCAAAGCTAAAAAGCGATGAAGCTATACTTGAATTTATTACACCTTTCTCTGCAATACTTATAACCCATAAAGAGTTCATTCCCTACTCTATAAAAAAGAACGAGGCGTATTTGCTTTCAGAGTTAATAGCCAAAGGGGACTTCAGTAAGTTTAAATCGGTTTCATATCAGGCTTACAAAGCAACATTTCAGCCTGTATTAAAGCAGCTAAACGGTGTGACCTCAATTACCATTATACCACATTCTGGCACCGCTACTATGCCTATTGAAGCCCTGCTAACCGATACCGCTAACTGCTTATCATTTAAACAATGCACCAAGAATTTTCTTATTCAGAAGTATAACATTCATTACCACTTCTCATCAACACTTTGGTATGCAGACACTATACATTCAGATAATTCTGACTTAACCATCTTTAATCCCTCTTACACCAAATTCGCCACCTTACCATTTAATCAGGCACTTTGCAATCAACTCAGCAAAGACTATCAAGGAATAAATTTTACCGATGGCAATGCCTGTAAAAGCAATTTTATTCAGTCATTTAGCAATAGCAGTTCTGTTTTTCATTTAGCCGCACATGGTAATGCGGTATCCGAATTTACTGACCAGTCCAGGTTGTTCTTTTCAGGTGAAGGCGATTCATCTTTTCTTCAGTTAGAATCTATTTCTGAAGTAAAATGTAATTCGCCATTGGTTGTTTTATCCGCTTGCAAAACCACGTTGGGAAGGGGTTATGGAGGTGAAGGGTCAATGAACTTTACAAGGGCATTTAAAGTGGCGGGTGCTAAATCAGTTATCAGCACTCTATGGTCGGTTGATGATAAAGCTACCAGTGAGCTATTGAAAGGCTTTTATAAATATCTGGATGAAGAGAAAATAAAAAGCGAAGCATTGCGCCTTGCCAAACTGGATTACCTTGCAAATGCAGAAGGTGAAAATGTAAATCCCCTTTATTGGTCGGGATTAGTTTTATATGGAAACGACAATACAATAGCCATACACAAAAGACATTACCCCAAATTATGGTTCTATTGTTTATCTGGAATATTAGTTGTTGGGGGTTTCTTATTGGCAGGTATAGTATACCGAAGAAAGCATCAATCTTTAAAGTAAGCTTCGTTGCTTAGCTTTTCGATAAGTGTATAGTAAGGATGTGATTTATTCTCCAGCAAATCATTCAACAAAGTTTTCGCTTCTGCTTTTTTATCGGCTTTAATGTATAGGAGCAAGAGGTAGTATTTTGCCTTATCCTGGTATGCACTATTAGGCTGTTCAGCAACTGTTTTAAATTGTTGTGCAGCATCCTGTTTTAATTCGCTCATGCAAAGCGCGGTGTAATAGATAACCGTATCGGAAGCATAAACTTGTTTAAAAAGATTAAGAGCATCGTCAAACTTGCCAACCTTGAAGTTAGACATGGCATTATCAAACTTTACGGCTTCACTTTCTCCCATCATTACAGGTAGACCTTCATCCTTTTGCCAATAATTTGCCACCAGTTTTTCTCGGTCGGCATCTGCATGATTAAATAGCCAGAACATACTGATTCCAACAATCAATGTAATACATGCGGCAATGGCATAGTTCCAAAAACGATTACCATCTATAGCAGTTTGCTTTTGCCTACCTGAAGTTGATGAAACGTTACCGTTGTCTAATTCTTTATCTGCTTCCTGTAGCAATGTTTTTAGTTCATGCCTCTTACTTTCACTTACTTGCCTTACCACTGCCGACAAAACATCAAACTCCTGTTTAAGCAGCGGCTCTTCAATTAGCCTTTGCTCAAACAGAACACGCTCCCGTTCGGTCATTTCACTGTCCAGATAGCGTTCTATCTCCTCAAAATATTTTAGCTCATGTGCATCCATAACAATACCCCCAATAATCCCTTACTTAATTTTATCACTTGCTCGCCAACTTTTTTAAGTATCAGCGATTTCTTTTTTTTCATGCTGTTTGCATTGGCATAGCCCATAATAGCAGCAATCTCATCCATGCTTTTCTTTTCATAATAGAATAGCTCCAGGATTTGTCTTTCGTGGTCAGGCAATTCCGCGAGCACTTTCTTTATTGATTCCTCTATTTCGTTCGGCTGCTCCATTTCTTCGGCTATGTCGTTTAACATAGATTTAATATCTTCTGAAGCAGATAGGTTACCGATTTTGAAAAGATTTTTTTTGTAAGTGCTTGCCTGACGCTTGCCGATGGCAAAAAGGTAGGTCTTTATATCACTGGTTAGAAATTGCAGCCGACCTGAGGAAACGTTTTCATAGAACGCTATGACCGTCTCCTGAAAGACATCTTTTAACTCCTCGCGGTTTAATCCGTAATTTTTTTGTGCAAACTGGATGAACTCATCCCTAAACTCTTTGTATAGGTAAAGCAAAACCTGTTGGTTGCCGTTTTTAAGTTCATGGATGATGTTGGTTTTATCAAAAGTCAAACTCTGAAATTTTTACAAACCTATGTTTTTTTAAGTCCTAAACCGAAAATATTAAATGGACTATTGAAACAATTTTTTGCGGGGACTGGTAACCTTTTACAGGATTAGTCTATTAAAAAGAAAACAACACTTTATGGCAAGCTACAGAGTAAAATACAAGGTGAACAATACCACCACTTCTACCACCCTGCAATTAATTGGCAACGGCACCGAAAGTGAGGCTGTAGCCAAACTTAAACAACAAAACAATGTGCCCAAAGATGCTACTGTAATTATTTTATCCATTGAAAAAGCATAAAGCAAGACGATGACAAAACATTTACTACACTTAAAACTACTAATACCTGCAATCGTTCTAATACTGGTTACTACAGGGTGTAAAAAAGAGACAGCGAGTAATCAAAACTTTATTGGCTCTTATTCAGGAACTCTTTATGTGATTGATTACTACGCCCCAGGAGTGGCTGCCACCAATGAAGTATACGATACCAGTCAGGTGGTTGCAGAAACATTGATTATTACATCAGGAGCAACTTCAAGCAAAGTAAACTTGCAATTGGTAAATGGTGGTTTAAACGGAACTGGAACTGTATCAGGCAATAGCTTAACACTTGACCAAACCTCATCTGGAGGCTACACAACTTCAGGTTCGGCAAGCATAAACGGCAAGAACATTACTGGATATATAAACAACAATTTAACTGGCAACAGCCATCCATACGAGAGCCAGTATTTATTTAAAGGAACCAAACAATAAAACAATATAAATGAAAAAACTATTATCCCTTACAGCACTTGTAGTTTACAGTGCAATTACTTTTTCTCAGATACCAAATTATGTCCCCACTAACGGTTTGAAAGGCTGGTATCCTTTTACTGGCAATGCCAATGATTTAAGTCCTTTGGGAAATAATGGAACGGTTAACGGAGCAGCGCTAACCACAGATAGAAATGGAAATACAAACTGTGCATATAGTTTTGATGGGGTTAATGATTATATTCAACTACCACTTAATGCTGGTGGATTACAAGGAGTTACACAATTTACGCTAAGCTATTGGGTTAATCCTTCAACTACAAGTAACACCCCTCGAACTATCTTTGCTTTATGGGGCCCATCTGTTCCACAAAACACACCAAATGGATTTTATGCATCAATAAGGGACAGGCCATATTTAAATTATCTTGCTGGCTTAGAAATAGGAAATTTATCAAGCATTTCTGCCAATAATTGGTTCAATGTCATTATAATATACGATGGCACACAAGTTACTCAGACTAATAGGTCAAAAGTTTATATCAATGGATTATTGACTACTCTTGATTTTTCATGCACTAACTGCTCATCTAACACACCCACACAAATCCCAGCAAATGCTGCAAACAATACATCATTTGGTGCAAGATTAATAAATTCAGTATATGCAGAGTTTTTAAATGGTAAGTTAGATGACATCGGTTTTTGGAACCGAGTCCTAACGCAACAAGAGATAACAAACCTGTATAATTATTGTGCAAATACAACTGCGACAATATTACCCAACGGCAACACCACTTTCTGCCAGGGCGGTAGTGTGGTATTACAGGCAAGTTCTGGAAGTAGTTATAACTGGAGCAATGGTGCAACAACCCAAAGCATAACCGTAACACAAGGGAATACCTACACGGTAACTGTAACTGACGGTAATGGATGCACGGCAACTGCCAGCCAGGTGGTAACTGTTAATCCAAATCCATCAGTTAGCTTATCGTTACCGACCATCACCAACTTGGGCGCAGCTGCTTTCAACATGAACGGGAACCCGTCTGGTGGCACATACACGGGTGCAGGTGTAAGTGGCAATAGTTTTAACCCTGCCAATGCAGGTTTAGGTTTAAAGAGTGTAAGCTATAACTATACAAACGGAAACGGTTGTTCGGGTTCAGCCAGCTCTACCACGCTGGTTTATGACACTACTGGTGTTGTTTGCACAAGCTATGATACTGTGACAACCACCGTAAACGATACAGTAACCACTTATCTATCCGTAACGGATACATTGAAGATTGATGTGAACCTCACTGGCATAAACCCTCCCAACAACTCCAACCTGTTAACGGTTTATCCTAATCCCGCAAAAGACCATTTATTGATTAACTGCGGCAATTATGCCAGCATGAGCGGTTATAGCATAAAGATAACCAATACCCTTGGTCAGGTGGTGTTTAACCAACCAGTAAATCAGCAACAGTTTTATATTGACCTGAGCACTTGGGGTGGTGCTGGAACATACATCATGTATATCACCGACCAGAACCAAACGGTTAAATCGCAGAAGCAAATTATTTTGCAGTAAATAAATTTATCGAAACACACTATTAGAGCCAGTTTCGAAAGAGCTGGCTTTTTTTTTAAAAAATATTTTTGAGAATTTGAAACTTTATTTAATGTGTTTCGTTATTATATTATATGTTCTATAATGAAGTTCTTACGATTGAAAGAAAAGTAAACTTATGTAAACTTTTCGTGGGGCATGTTGCAATGCCTTAAGGTTAGGTGCGAGACCTTGTTAGTTCAACTGATGTTGGCGACTCGCACTCTCACTAAGTTCATCATATACAAGATGTGATGAAAATGCAACAACAAACATTTGAGCGCATAAAGCGCATATTGCAATTGTATATTGCTTCAGAACATTGTAAAAGCCAGTTTTATACTGGCTTTTTTTATTCCCCCTACTCAAACATATCAGCAGAAAAATCTGGTAGTTCATCATTGGATTGCCCAACTGCTTCCATCTCCCACTCCAACATTAAATCTTTCACATCTTCTTCCGTAAGCTGTGGAACTTTAACGGATGGCTTTTCTGCTGGCTCTGTTTCATCAGCTAAAATTTCTTCCCAATTTAAACTCTCTGCCCACTCCATTTGCTCTTGGGTTAGCGGTTTAGGTTCTTTATTCTTTTTTGCATAACTGCCGAAGTAATCAGTGCCTGTTGCTGTGGATATACGACCAAAATTTTCTTCGGGATTACTTCCGTTAATCAATGGACCGGAAATTTGCACATTCAATGCTTCGATGCAATTTTTTTCTGGATTGTTGCTTGTGTTAACTGGAGGAAGCGTTTTGTTAAGCACTTCTTTCTGTTGGGGATTTTTTATACGGAGTTTGGCATGGAAAGTAATATCGTAGAATGCTCTCTTCATTATATCCTGCACCATTTCCAAATCTTCTGCTCGGCAAATAATTGAATCGTGCATGGTTAAGGAAAAGAGTTTGTTTTCCATAAGCAGATTATAAATCAATTTTATCATCACATCCGATTCCAGCTTTTGGAGATAGATAGCAAGTGCATTACCTCCATATATTTTTTTGAACTCGGTACAATACTGGTATACGTTCGGATAATGCTTTTCAAAACCCTTGGCTAACTGGTTCGCTTTTGTTGAGGGATTAAAAATGATGTTGAAGGTTATCTGTTTGGCGAAATCTTTTGTTGTGTCCATATTTTTTGCAATGCGGTCATATAGAACACCATCCCCTGCATGACTAACAAAATTATCTACGTCTGGATTGCAAAAAACAAAGTTATGGTCTCGCATAAGTTCTTTAGCAAGAAATGCCATTTGGGAGTTAGCTATATCAATCTCCACCAGATTATTATCCATCATTATCAGTTCGCGGAATCCACCCCAGACATTCGATAGGTTGTGGAATAAGCGACCATTGGTATCAGATAGGAAAGAACTAAAACATTCAGGATTGGATAAGCTCTGAATATTTAGCAAAAGGCTTTCTTTTATCTGCTTTCGTTTTAGCTCCACATATTGCTGATAACTCCCCACAATCCAATCTTCTTTATACTTCATCAGGCTTTGCCCATGTTTGAGCTTGCTGATTATAGAATGTATTTTATCGTAGTAAATCTTATCTGTTCCGCCCAGGTATTTATATCCCGCTACTTTATCAGGATGATTAGTAGTAATAACTTCAATTTTTCCAACCGACTTTTCAACTTGGTCGGGAATCAGGTTGCGCAATTTATTCAAGTCAATTTTTAATTTTCGAAGGTTCGTTTTTGTATACTCATTAATCTCCTCGGCTTGAAATCTGCGTTTATTAATTGCGGGGAAGGGGCTTGGTAGCTTTAATACTGGGTGCGCAATTTCTCTTTTTGTATTTGCTGCGTGCGCAATTTCCCTTTGTATTGGTTTTGCTGACTGCGCAATTTCCCTTTTTGTATTTGCTGACTGCGCAATTTCACTGTTTTCGGGGGTTTTTTCTCCCCATTTAGGCTCAATAAGGCTGTTTTGGGTGGTTGAACTGGTAAATTGCGCGCTCTGAGGTAAATTGCGCACGATATAAACCAAATTAATACCATCCCCCTCTTCCTTAGAAGAGAGGGGGTTGGGGATTGTATTAGATAACATATCATTATCACTCATTTTTTCATCCCTTTCTTTTTCAACAAACTTATTTACGGACACCACGACCAATTCGCAATCCAAAAACATACTTCTATTAAAATCATAGACATTCATTAATTGATTATTAATGGTCTTTTTCTTTCCTTCTTTAAAAACGATTTTCCCATTTTCAAAAACCGATTTAATTTTTGACAGGTTTTTATCCGTTATATGTTTTTTCAGAGTTGATGCAGGAAGACAGATAAAGTCGGAATGCCATTTATGTCGGTTTTGAATTTGCAACTGGGCAGAGTAAGCATACAGGTAGGCGGTTTCGCGGGATTTTTCTTCGCCAAAGTTGGCATCCACCCATTCCTTAACCAATTTGGGAAGGGCAAACTGCTTCTTTACCTTCGTTTTAACGGGCTTTCTTTTGCCGCCACCTTTTTTGTTCTGTTCGGTTATTTTCTGCTTTAAAAGCCCTCCATTTTCACATACAAGGTATTCGGAAACGAATAATTGTTGGCTGGGCTTATCTTCTTCTGGAAGCCAGCTTAAACCGCTTGGTTTTGCATGAATTTGAAATTGAATCTGGCTGGTGAGATTGCCGCCAATAGCATTGCTCTGTCTGTTGTAGTTTACTTTCATAATAGCTCTTTTTTTCGCAGCTCCCTTTAAAAAATTGGCAAAGGGAGGCGAGAGCTATCAACAACCTCCCAATGCCGTTACTTGATGATTAATCACCAATAAATAGTCCGAGAAAAATCTTTTTCCCATGTTGTTTTTGTTTTTTGCCCCCCTTCCACATAGCAGAAAGGCGACTTAGGCGAATCTAACGAACGGAGAAGCCGAAAAAAAATAAATCTTTTGGTGGTTGGTAAGTGAGAAGGTTTTGAATCAGAATTTTTCAAATACACCAAGTCCGAATAAAGCAAAATCATACTTCACGGGGTCTTTACTGTCAAGCTTTCGTAAACTAACATTTAATTCAGCCAAAGCAGTTGCATCATTTTGTGCCCTTTTCAATATTCCGAGTTTCCTGGCAACGTTGCCAGAATGAACATCTAATGGGCAAGATAGTTGTGATGGAGAAATAGATTTCCATAAACCAAAGTCCACTCCACTTTTATCCTTACGAACCATCCATCTAAGCCACATATTAATTTTCTTTGCCGCAGAGTTTTTGAAAGGGTCAGAAACATGTTTTTCTGTCCTTTCACTATGCTTAATTGAAAAAAACACCTTTTTGAACTCATGTATGGCAGGCTGAAGGCTTTCTGGAGTGGCATGTTTTGCAAATACATTTTCAAAGCCACCATGACTTTTATATAAATTCCTAATTGCTTTTAAAAAGGTTGCAAAGTCGTCCCCGTTAAAAGTTCGATGAACAAAGCCGTTAAGACTTGCAATTTGTTTAGGGGTTGCGGACATAGCGAAGTCGTATGGAGATTCCCCCATTAATTCAATCATTCTTTCCCCGCTCTTAATAATGCTTTTTCTGTTTCCCCAAGCTATAGTGGCAACCAAGAAACCAGAAATCTCAATATCTTCTTTTAGTTTGAAATGGTGGGGGATTCGGATAGGGTCGTCTTGAATAAATGCTTTTGTGTTGTATTGGCTTACCTTAAAATCCAGAAATTCCTTTAGCTCGTTTTGTTGTAATTTCATTCTTCTTTATAGATGCTTGCCAAAACGAATATACAATAGAATGTCGCAGCTACATTATACTACCTTAATTATCCTTTTAAACATATTCATGCGCTTACAAGTGCTTCCGCGAACGGGAGTGGCTACATGCTTGCGTGTGCGATGCGGAGAATCTTCGAGTGAAAAAAAGTTTTCGTGAAAAGTGGCGATTGCATTTTCGGTATTTACAGATTTACCAATTGACGGATTTACGAACGCGGCTTCAAGCGAATCGTTCTTTGAATAATGTTGTTTTAGAAATTCAACAAAGTAAAGTGTGTCGGTTGTGTTGAATGTGCGGTGTTTAAAATCAAGTAATTTTTTCAAATCCTTATCCTTATGGTTCAACACAAAATCATGCGGTGCATTGTCCATCAGGTTCATCAACTTATTGGCTGAAGTGATGATTGATTTACGATTTCCCCAAGCCATGGTAGCAGAGAAGAAAGCCGCAATTTCTATATCCTGTTTTTTTGAAAAGCGATGAGGAATAGAAATAGGGTCGGCTTCAAGGAAAGCAGCCGAGTTGCATTCCTTGTATTTGCGTTCGAGGAGTTCGTAAATTTTTTCGCGCTGCATTTATAGGTATAGTTTGAATTAGCTCTCAGAAATATGGCACTTTTAAGACATAAACTGTTACCCTGCTAATGTTTTTTGACAAAATAAAGTTTTGCAAAAGCCATTTGTTTTTACATTTAAACCATAATCACACTAAATCTAAAATATATGAGCAAGAAAATTTTGAGCATAACAGCCTGTATTATGATGATGCTGGCAGTTTCCATGCAGTTAAACGCACAGAATAAGGACATTGATAAAGGTAACGCAGCACTTAAAAAAGCCATGGCTCAGGCCGATGCTGCCAAAAGACAAGATGGTATCAATACGGCTAAAGCAAGTTTCCAGAAAGGCGGAATGAAACCCCAGGAAATGTCGGCTGTTATTGGTGATGCGTATCTCGAAAAGGGAGATTTGGTGAACGCCACAAATTCTTACAACGCATCAACTAAAGAAGCAAAGAAAGAAGGCTTGAAAAGAGTTGCTGAAGCATACGTTGACCAGGCATTTAATGAGGATGATAAAAATCAAACTAAATCGCTGAACAAAGCCATGAGTTTGTTTGGCAAAGCAGATGCCACCAAAGAAGGAGCAAGATTAATTGGAGACCGTTTTTATGAAAAAGGTGCGGGTAGTTACAACAAAGCACTTGACTACTATGTAACTGGCGATGCAGCTGTAAAAATTGAACAAATAGGAAAAGAGTATTTTGATAAAGGGGGAGACAACGAGGCAAAGGCAGCCGAGACTTATTTGAAACTTAAAAGTTTAGAAGGAGCTAAACAAGCAGGAGATATTTACTACAACCGCAAAGAATATGTAAAGGCAATTGATGCATATCTAAGCCAGGGAGTTGAGGAAGGAATTCAAAAATATGCCGACTATTTGTATGCTGATAACCGACCAGAAGAAGCAGACAATTTGATTATGCGTTTAGGCGATGCGCTAAGCGAAAAGAAAAATGATGATGCCCTCGAAAAACTGGCAGCTTCTACCATGAACAAAGGAAGTTATTTGCTTGCTTCAAAATTATACGACAAAGCCGGTAACATGTCTTTAGGTGATAAATGCCGCGCTTACGATGCACTAACTGGTTTTCGCTTAGATGAAGCCAAAGGTTTATTCAACAGTATTAACGATGTTGCATCTGCAAAAATGATTAGCGATAACGAAAAAACATTGACCCCGCTTAAGGATTTAGCAGACAATATGGAGGACCTAAAAAAGAATGCACCATTTGTAGGTTTACTTACCGATAGTGTTTCGGGAAATAGTTACCCTTCTCCAGCTGATCAAAAAATGCAAGAAGATTATTACAAATCAATTCGCGACCAAGTGATTAAGAATGTAAACGACATTGCTTTAAACTATGCTAAACTAACGGATGCTAATCTTAAAAAATATGCTCGTCAGCGTTTTCTGAAATATGGTGCAGTAAGAAATATTCTTGATAAGGATACATTCATAGCTAAGAAACAAAAACAGGATATAAAGGTTAAAGACATAGTTCTTTAAAAACAAAAACCCTCCCGATACTCGAGAGGGTTTTTTGTTTAAACAATGTTGTGTTTTGTTATTGAAGAACAATTTGTTGTGAGTTTCCGTTTTGTGTAACTATAGCAAGGTTATCGCAAAGTCCGCTACCGTAATCAGTTGTTTTATCTGACTGACCTGCTGTTTGATTTAACACCACACCTGTGATTGCGAAAGGAACACAGTTGGATGCTTTGTTCTTAATTAATGGAGTGGTAATACTCTCTGTAAAGTTATTGCCAGCTACATCGGTTCCTGTTCCACCACCTGTTATGGCATAAGTATCATCTTCTTTTGTTGAAGTAGCCGAACCGGTTAACCATTCGTAATAGTTAGTAGTTACAGCCGTTGATATTGCACCACTGCTTAAATCGGTAGATGTTAGGTTTGAATTAAACGTAAAAGTCAAATTTCCGCTGCCATTATAACCATCGTTGTGCGCTGTAGTTCCACCTGTAATTTGCACATTGTTGATCGCATAATTATTGAATGAAATAACCACATTCACACCTACGGTTGTAATACTGCTTTGATCCATGGTAACAATCATTTGTCCTGAGCGAACAATACCTCTTCTGGTTTGGCAACCTGCACCGTAATCAAAAGTAATAACTCGTGTTGACGGATTCGAAGAATCAATCGTAAGCGTTCTGCATGAAGCGCCATCCATTTTGCCGGTACCGGTGTTATCGCTGAATCCAGTTACCTCGCCAATAATTTGATCGGTCAATTGAATTGAATTGGTATCGTTTGTTTTTAAAGTAACGTTCGTTTTTTCCTTTTGGCATGAACTAAGTGCCATAGCTGATGCAAAAAATGCAATAAGCGCGAATCTGGTTGTTGTAGTTTTCATTTTACTTAAAGTTTAGTTTTTTGTTGTTTAATTTTTTTACCGAAGTGCAGGGCTTTGTTTTGTTTTGTCGCCAAACATTGCTCGGTGCGTTCTTTAACGGAAAGCATTTGCAAAAGGTTACGCAAGCGCATCATTTTTTGCCAATACAAGTTTTGACTTTTGCATAACCGAAAAAAAAGAACCGCAAAATTTTAATGTTTTGCGGTTCTATATATAAGGAGTGTTCTTCGGCTTTATTTTTTCGAAAAAATTCTTCTGAATTTTTCGCGGGTTTTGTAACCTAGCATATACATAGTAGGTACTACAAGTAGTGTGAGGAAGGTAGCCATTATTAAACCATAAATCATGGTCCAGGCAAGCGGTCCCCAGAATACTACGTTATCTCCGCCTAAGTAAAAATGCGGATTCAGTTCACTAAATAGAGTGGCAAAATCCATATTTAATCCAATTGCCAGTGGTATTAATCCAAGTATTGCCGCAGCGGCCGTAAGTATAACAGGTGTCATACGCGTAGCTCCTCCTTCTATCACCGCTTCGCTTACTTCCATACCGCGTTCGCGCAATTCATCAATAAACTCAATTAGCAATATTCCGTTTCTAATAACAATGCCTGCCAATGCGAACACTCCTACACCTGTCATTACAGTACTCATGGTCATTCGTGTAATAGTAAAACCAATAGCTACACCAATCAACGAGAATATAACGGTGGTGAAAATGATAAGCGGTTTAATAACAGAGTTAAATTGAAAAACCATAATCAGAAACATCATGGCTATGGCACCTAAAAAGGCAAGCCCTAAAAACACACCTGTTTCTTTTTCCTGTTCTTCGGCACCGGTCATTTTAATGTCGTAACCTTCAGGTACATTCATGTTGGTTATAATTTGTTCCAGTGAAGGAATTATTTCGTTTGCTGTGTGTCCTTCACTTAATTCTGAAGCTAAGGTTACAACGCGTTTCTGGTTTTTGCGATTGATAACGCTAATTGAATTATCGTAGTGCATGCTTGCAATAGAAGAAATGGGTACTTGACGAAACTGCCCGCTGCTAAAATCCATGTACGAAATATTGACGTTCATTAATTGCTCTACTTTCAGTCTGTCTTCCGCGCGAAGTCGTAACTGAATTGGCGCATCTTCATCTTTATCGCGAAACTTAGAGGCTTCTTTACCAAACAAGGCCGTGCGCAACTCGCTGCCTACTTGCCCCAGCGAAATTCCTTCGCGCAGCATTTTTTCTTTATCAATATCAATAATTATTTCAGGCTTGCTTATTTGTAAATCGCTTTTCAATTCATCAATGCCCGGAATATTTTCTTTATCGATTTTTGCCTTTAACTCAGTAGCCAGACTTTTCATCACAATAAAATCATCGCCACTTATTTCAATGTTAATTGGCTTACCTACCGGAGGTCCATTGCTTTCCGGTTCTACCGAAATTTCGGCCCCTGCAACACCCATTTTTTTAAACTCATTTCTTACACTATCTAACCAAATTTGCGTATGCGGATTTTTTCTGTCAGCAAATTTTTTAAACGCCACTGTCACTTTGCTTTTGTTGGGTGTAGCCACCTTATCAGGATTTTGCGGGTCACCTGCTCCTAAGCCTACATTAGAAATTACGGAAGTGACATCAGGATTATTTTCGCCAATAATTTTGTAAACGCGTCCTTCGATAATGCGAGTTATAGAATCGGTAGCAGTAGCATCAGTGCCACTGGGTAAACGACAATACACATATACAAAGTTAGGATCTCCGCTGGGAAACAATTCGCGTTTTACCCCGGTAATAAAAAGTATAGTCCAGCTAACTACAAGTAAAAGCAAAGTAGCTAAAACAACTATAATTGGTCGCTTGCGCTGAATAAAAACGCGCAAAATTTTACGATAGACATTAGTAACCGCAGGCCAAATTTTTGTTTGCCATAAAATAATAGCCCTCGACAACCCAAAATGATAAAGCAGAATAAACACAATAACTGTTATCGCAAAGTTTCCGACTCCAATGTATCCGGTGGCATATCCACCTATTGCCAATAAACCAAATAGGATAAATCCCTTTAAATAGTCTTTCAAATTTGATTTGGCATTGTGGTCATCCTTCTTCATAAATGAAACGGCAAAAACAGGATTCATAACAAACGCCACAAAGAGCGATGCCCCTAAAGTTACGATGAGTGTAATAGGAAGGTTTTTCATGAACTTTCCTATAATGCCGGGCCAAAATAACAGTGGAAAAAAGGGAGCAAGCGTGGTGAGGGTTCCCGCAAGTACCGGCAGGAAAACTTCGCCTGCGGCAAATTTTGCCGACTGTTTAATGCCATAATCGTAACGATTATAAATGCGGTGTGTGTTTTCAATTACTACAATGGCATCATCTACAACTATACCTAGTGCAAGAAGGAGTGAAAACAGAACCATTACGTTCATAGTCATTCCTAGAGCCGGCATAAACAAAAATGCAACGAGTGTGGCAAGTGGAACTGAAAGCCCTACGAAAAACGCATTAGAGAATCCCATGAAAAACATGAGAATGAAAACCACGAAAATAAAACCAATAATAACGGTGTTCAACAAATCGTGTAATTGCACGCGTGTGTTTTCAGAAGTGTCGCCTGTTACTTTTATTTTAAGCCCCTGAGGGAATTTTGTGGTTTGATATTCCTCGAGTACTTTATAAATCTGGTCGGTGGCGTTGATTAAGTTTTCGCCACTGCGCTTTACAACATTCAACGCAATAACCGGTTTGTGGTCCAGCTGAGCAAAATCCTGTTTCTCTTTAAACGCATCTTCTACTTTGGCAATGTCTTTAAGAAAAACAGTAGTGCCGGTAAATGAACGCACAACGATGTCCCCAATTTCTTTTGGTTGTTTGAACTCACCGGTTACACGCAAATTTCTTCTCACCTGGTCAACGTTTACTTCGCCACCCGAAATATTCAAATTCTCGCGCTGCACCGCATTTTCAATATCCAAAAAAGAAATTCCGGCACTCGTCATTTTATACAAGTCCACATTAATTTGAATTTCTCTATCTACTCCACCCACAATATCTACACGGGTAATTTCTTTTTGACTTTCTATTTTATCCTTTAGCAGTTTGGCGTACTTTTTAATTTGGTCGAGCGGAAAATCACCGGCAATGTTGATGTTCATAATAGGCAACTCGTTCAAATCAAACTCCTGAATTTGCGGGTCTGTTTTTAAATCTGTTGGCAAATCTTTTTTGCCTTTAGCTACTGCATCTGTAACTTTTTGTTTGCACTCGGTAGGTTTTAAATCGGTAGAAAACTCTACCGTAATAATGGAAACATCGGAAAGCGAATTGCTGGTTACCTTTTTTACACCA
Source organism: Bacteroidota bacterium (assembly GCA_947479455.1). Taxonomy (GTDB): domain Bacteria; phylum Bacteroidota; class Bacteroidia; order Chitinophagales; family LD1; genus Bog-950. The sequence continues at coordinate 7,280 of CANJZE010000024.1, read as the reverse complement.
CTTATGCTTTTTACCTGCTTTTCAATTGGCTTGGTAATAAGTGTTTCAATATCTTCCGGAGTAGCACCCGGATAAATGGTGGCTATGGAAATGGTGGGCACCACCACATCGGGAAATAATTCTTTGGGCAGGCTCTGGTAAATAAGCAAACCGGAAACAACAATGAGTGTAGTAAAAACATAAATGCTGGTAGCATTATCAATACACCAACTGGTAAATTTTAATTCTTTGAGGCGTTCCGTGTTCATCTAAAATTATTTTGTATGAGGCCCTTTTGTTTCATCCCAATTTCGGGAAGGGGTTGGGGGTTTTAATATTGTATTCGCTGTCCGTCTACCACTTCGCTGTAACCAAAAGTGATAATGTTGTCGCCTTCAGTAAGTCCCTCAGTAATAACGGTTACTCCATTGTATTCTGCTCCTGTTTTCACCATTCGCTTTTCTGCGCTCTTTACTCCGTTTTCATCTTTTGCTATCAACACATAATTTCCATCGGCCGATTTTTGAATAACGTTGGAAGGAACTGCCAAAACATTTTTCAAAACCGCATCGTTGATTTTAAGTTTCGCAATCATGTTTGCACCGTATTCACCATGCGAATTATTCAACTTGGCTTCTAAACTGAAAGTGCGCGAACGCGGGTCAATAGTTTTTGAAACGTAACTAACCGTGGTTTCAATTTCTTTGTTGATGTCCGGAAACTCCACATGAATTTTATCGTTGTTTTTAATTTTTCCGAAATCGCTGTCGGCTAATTTTGCTTTTACTTTTAAGTTCTGCTCATTAATAATTCTAATTCCCGGCATTAACTGGCTCGGGGCAGCCATATCACCTATGCGCAAATTCACCGCGTCAACAGTGCCGTTGATAGGAGCTATTATTTTTGTCATTTCCAACTGCTTTTTCAAACCTGCAAGTCCAGCTTCGGCAGCCTCCTTTTGTGTTTTAGCTTGTAAATATTGAATCTCGCTTCCTACTTTTTGCTCCCATAAACGCGATTGTTTTTCGAAAGCAGTTTTAGCCAGGGTTACTTGTGTTTCTGTGGAGCGAACTTGGTCTTCAATAGCAGCAGTAGTTTGTGTTAATCCTAAAATTTGTCCTTTAGTGACATGGTCGCCAACTTTTACTAAAACAGAAGTCACAATACCCGGTTGCTGATTCAACGCTATTACATTTTCTTCTGCATCTACATTGCCCTGCACTTCTATATAATGTTTGAAATCCTGTTTTTTTAATGTTTCAACTGTAATCAATTTTGTTTTTTGCGCTACATGGAAAGAAGTATCCAACTTGGCAATTTCTCTTTCGAGCAATTCAATATCTGAACTGATTTTTTTCGATTGCGTTTTCAATTCTGCCAGTTGCTTTTTCTTGTCGTCAATTCCTTTCTTTTCTACAGCACTTCCGCACGAAACCAAAACTGCTGACACAACAGCCACGAAAAATAATTTTTGAAACTTCATTGTATTGTTTTTTGTTTTTCCTGTTTACTATTTATTTAACTCCCATTGCTTTATCCAAATCTGCTTTTGTATTGAGCAAATTCAATGCACTTTGAACGCGCTTAATTTCATTCGTGCTGAAGTCAGTTTGACTTTGCACTAACTCAAAACTTGAACCCACGCCTTCTGTAAATTTGATGGTGTTTGTCTTGAAAATTTTCTCGCTTAAATCCAACGCCTTTTTCGAATTCTGGTCTTCGGTAATAGCAGCATAGAAAGCACTGCGCGCTGCTATGAATTGCAATTGAGAAGCATTTTTGAAATTCTCCAAACTGTTTTTTGTTTTAAGTTGTTGAATTTTTGTCTGCTTTATTTGAGCATATTTTAAACCGGAATCAAAAATTGGAATCTTTAAACTAAGCCCGAGAAGTCCCTGGTCGTACCAAGGTGAACGTGAGCGCGAATCACCATCAGGATAATAAGTAGTTTCCTTTTTAAAGAGTTTAGAAAAATTATCTCCCTGCGCGCTCCATCCATAATTTACAAAGCCAAACAGCGATGGAAAATATTGCGCCTTTTTTTGGTTGATGTCCCATCCTTGCAAACGAACTGCCGTTTCCAGCATATCATATTCTATACGTTGTGTTACATCAAATTGTGCCGGTAAATCCTGAACTACAGCAGCCTTTAGTTCATCAAGATTGTCTTTCAAAATAATGTTTTCGTCAAACGATAAACCCATTTGATATTTAAGATTTGCCAACGCCACTTCTGCCATGTTATTCTGTACATTGATTTGGCTTTGCAAAGTCGTTTGAATCAACTCCAAACGGTTTACATCCAACTCTTCAATCAATCCTTCTTTAAAAATAGCGCGTGTATCGTTCAGTAATTTGTCTACCAGTTTCAAATTCCCCTGCAACATACCGTTAGCTTCTTGTGAAGCTTGCGCCTGGTAGTAAGCTTTAGTTACTGTGTAACGAATGTCTTGCTCACTCATTTGATGCGACAAACGGGCATTGCGCATCAGGTCTTTTGTAGCTTTAATTCCAAAAACATACCGTCCGTCAAAAATTAGCTGCGTTAACTGCATGCTCGCAGCTAGGTTGTGCGATAGAGCAAAAGTTATTTTTTGATCTTTACTGTTATTTGCAGCTTGTGTAAGAATATTATAGATAGTATAGTCGCCATTGGCTATGCCTTGTGAAGCTAAATAGCTATAAATTTTTGTAGAGGCCTGCGAGGTGTCTGAAAATATTTTACTAAGCCCGGGCATTTCGGGTTTTTTAAAATTATAGGTATAGTCAATACTTGAAGTAATTTGCGGAAGACCTTGTGTAATAATTTCAAGATTCCGGGCTTTGGTTTCGTCAATTCCCAGTTTCGCATTTTTTACATTGGTGTTGTTATCCAACGCAAATGCTACTGCTTCCTTTAAAGTAAAGGTCTTAATAGGCTTATCTTCTGCAAAAGAGCTAACAAACGCCCCGATAAATATGCTCAGTAAAATTTTTCTCATCCCTTTGGTTTTAACCATGTCGTTCAACGCTTAAATAAATTGTGCTGTTCTAAAACTTTTAATCCCTTTATCGAAACAATTCCGCTAAGGTGGTATTTCAAATACTCTTTGTAAGTATCCAAAAACACGTATTTCTTACTGGGGAATAATTGCTGGTTAATCAAAATATCGATGCCCGCAATATAAATTTTTGAAATAATATCGGCATTCAGGTCTTTGCGGTAAACACCTTGCTCCACTCCGTTCTCCAGATTTTTAGTAACCATGCCCAGCATAAAATGAAAACGATACTCATTATAAATGTCCCAGGTTTCAGGATAATATTTCTGTAAATCGTTTAATGCCGAAGGATTAAACTCTTTCACCTGATGAATGAAATACGAAATCATCTGAATCATTTCATCAATTGAATCTTTTGATGTTTTCAAAATCTCCTCCAACTGATTTCGCTCTTCCTGCAAATAACTCTCCATCGAAAGCTTCACCAGTTCGTTTTTGTCTTCCACAAAAACATAAATGGTTTTCTTACTCATGCCCAACTCGCGCGCCACATCATCCATCGTAAGATTCTTGATGCCATACTTCTTAAACAGTTCGCCACTTTTGCTTAGTAAGAGTTGTAGTTGCTTGTTTTTCAAAACGGGTGCGAATGTATGCGATAAAAACTGTGGAAACCAAGAATAGATTTAAAGTTTCCAAAACTAATTTATTGCCACCTCAGTTTAGTTGAGGAGTGCCAATTACTATTTTCAAAAGAACTAACTTTTGGATATCTCCATTCCAGTGATTGATTATGTAAAACTTATTGCAGGCAGTATAGTAGGAAGTTACAGCGGCACTCTTAAACGAGTTAAGGCAACTATACTACTTTGTTAGCACAGCAAGTTGCAGCGTGTGCATCGGGTTTGGCTTTGAAAGTAAAACCCATAGATAGAATATATCCCATGGCTTCGCTCAAAGCTAAGTTAGAGCCAAAGCGCGGATTGGTATTGATATCGGCATGTACTTCAAGTTCGGTTTGGTATTTATCAAAGAGCGGGCAAAGAGAGTAAGCAATTTCAATCGATCGAGCCACTTCGGTAAGCAGGCGTTCTTTCAAACTCATTTTACGAGAAGTCTTTTCGTTGTTAATGAACATGAAGCCTCCCCTGCCTTTGCGTAACAATACAATGACTGTGGCAAACTCAGTTTCGCTGCCGCGAACTTGTGAGTCGGTACCTATGCATACTTTTATTTGATTGCCCAGTTCGCGCTCGTTGATTAATGAATTTTCAACAGCGGTGCTTATATGCGTTTCAATTTTTGCTCCATCCAATTTTCTCCACTTGGCTTTTAAGATTGGTTCCATTAGCAATTGTTTTTTGGTTGACGGAAAATAAAGAAGGCATTTTACTTCTGCAATATTTTTAGTGTGGGCAATTGCAAATTTTTTGCCGCTGTTTAAACCATTCAACTTTCCTTAGGTCGTAGTTGTAGATTGGATATGCCCGCATAAATAAATAACAAACGGAGTTCAACAACAGATAAAAGCGGGTGCTGTTGTTGTATCCACAAAAACAAAAACGTTATGAAAACTAAAATGATTAAAACCATGAGCACTGCTTTTCTGTTTGCAGGCATGATTGCACTCAACTCGTGCAATAAAGAGAAAACGGACACAGATTTTACAACGGCAAACAATCAAGCCTTGGCCGATGAAACCTACAATGATGTAAACAACGTTTCAGATGAAGCGAGTCAAACCGGTTCAGTTTCTTACAAAGATAATGACGCCAACAGTTTGCTGAGTGGTTGTGCTATAGTAACACGAGATACTGTTTCTGCCATACGAAGTACTACCATCGACTTTGGCACAGGTTGTACTGGCATTGATGGCAAAACACGCAAAGGAAAAATTATGATCAGCTATAACGGTCCATATCGTCAGGAAGGAACAACAATCACAGTTATGTTTGAAGATTTCTTTGTGAATGATAATCAAGTACTGGGCACAAAGACTATTCATAATGACGGATTGAATGGCGCGGGTAATCCTTCGTTCACTATAAATGTGCAAGGACAAATAATTTTGGCGAATAATTTGGGCACTATTGTTTGGACTTCTGCAAGAATCCGTGAATGGATTGCAGGAGTTTCATCTCCCTCTCGCGATGATGATCAATATAGTATTACCGGTTCGGCAAACGGAACAGATGCAGGTGGAAATGAATTTACGGCAACGATTGTTGATGCGCTCATTCGCAATCTTGCACCCACTTGCAGACGACATTTCGTAAAAGGCAACGTATTGATTCAGCGCAGCGGCAAACCGGATAAATCTATTGATTTTGGAAACGGGGATTGCGATAATCAAGCAGTAGTAACGGTAAATGGCACTTCGCATATTATTACGCTTCATTAAGAGAGTTTTTGAAAACACAAAGTGCGTTCGGCAATTTTGCTGGACGCATTTTTTATTTTGAATGTAATCTTACCACACGCTACTCTATAGTTTCAAATTATCAATCAACCTCACCCCGCCAATTTTTACTGCGGTGAGTGCAATAAGTTTTTCAAATTTCTTTTCGGGCGGCATTAAAGTCTTTGCATTTCTTACTTCAAAATACTCTACCTCTATTCCTTTAAAACTTTGGAGTCTCTGCAAAGCGCGCTCTTGTATTTTCAATATTTCGTATTCCGTATTTCGTATTTCACGTTTCGCACCAAGTAGCGTCTTTGAAATCTCCACCGCCAGCTTTCTCGCCTTTTTATCTAACCTCACATTACGCGAACTCATGGCAAGCCCGTCTTTCTCGCGCATGGTTTCCAGTGCAATCAGTTTCACTTTCAGTTTTCTTTTTTCAATCAGCTTACTCACTATTAACTGCTGCTGATAATCTTTCAAACCCATAAAAAGCAAATCGGGTTTCACAATGCGCAGCAGCCGCTCCACCACCTGCGCCATTCCATCAAAATGACCCGGACGATGTTCCCCTTCTAACACTTTTGCCAGTGAACCAAAATCAATTTTGCGTTTATTGCCTGTCCCATCCGGATACATTTCTTTAACCGAAGGCAGAAACAAGATGTCGCATTTTACTGCGCTCAATTTCAGGATATCTTCTTCAATAGTGGAAGGATATTTCTCAAAATCCTTAGGGTCGTTGAATTGCGTTGGGTTCACAAAAATGCTGCAAACCGTACAATCTGACTCCTTTTTACTCTTTTTAATTAAAGATATATGACCCTTATGCAAAGCACCCATTGTGGGTACAAAACCAATCGTTTGTCCTTGATTAGCAACGGACTTAAGATGCTTTTGTAAATCTTTAATCTGTTTAAAAATGAGCATGAATAGGATTGCTTAACAGTTTTGTTCTATGAAAGTTGGTGTTATTTTAATTTTTTGTTAGTATCTTTGCACTCCCGCTGAAAAAGCGCTGAATTTATTTTCTCACCAAACAATACAAACAATAGTATGGAAAAAAAGAGAATTCTGATTATTACCCAGGAAATGGACCCATATGTGGCGTTCACTGAGGTTTCCAAAATTGCGAATGAACTTCCAAAATACATGCAGGACAGCGGTATGGAAATACGCGTGCTGATGCCGAAGTTCGGAACTATAAACGAAAGACGCCACCGTTTACACGAAGTGGTTCGCCTTTCAGGAATCAACGTAATTATTGATGATGAAGATTTTCCGTTAGTTATTAAAGTAGCTTCCTTACCTGGAGCGCGTTTGCAGGTTTATTTCTTAGACAATGAAGATTTCTTTAAACGCAAATTGCTTTTCCACGATGAGAACAACAAGTTCTTTGACGATAATTCTGACCGCATGATTTTCTTCTGTAAAGGAACGTTGGAAACGGTTCGTAAATTTGGTTGGGCTCCGGATATTATCCATTGCATTGGCTGGATGACAAGTCTTATTCCTATGTATTTGAAAACTACTTACAAAGACGACCCTGTTTTTGCTAACGCAAAAGTTATTTACTCGGTTGCCAGAAATGAATTCAAGGATAAATTGAAAAGCAATTTCACAACTAAGTTGGCTATTAGCAGCGATATTTCTAAAAAACACCTGGAGTTTTTCAAAGCGGGCGATAACACCAGCTTGAACATTGCGGGAACAGAATTTGCCGATGCGTTAATCGTTGGTGAAGAGCTGGACGAGAAAGTTCAAAGCCATGTAAAAAAATCGAAGGGTAAAAAAGTAATGAAGCTGGCTATTAAAGAAGAGAACCCTCTTCCGTTATTTAGCACCTTTTACAAAAATATTCTCTCGAACTAAGCGTTAGTTTCCTTTATTTACCACGTGTTAATACCGAAAACTAATTT
>CANJZE010000023.1 GCA_947479455.1 Bacteroidota bacterium | reverse complement strand
AGAATGCCGTCTTTACCCTCTAACTTTTTGCCTGAACGTAATTGTTCAATGGCATCTGATTCAAACTTCTTGAAGTCGAATCCTTCTTTGTTTTTTTCTTCCATGCTGTATCAAATTTAATTTTTGACACAGTTTGTTGAACAGACTCTTGTTGTTTGAATGGAAATGTATTTTGCAAAGCCGATGAAGAAGGTTGCTTTAAAAGGAGTGGTGATTGATTAAGAAAAACAAACCTAAAACACCAACTAATGGTTTTGTCTTTTAAGTACGCATTTTGAATTCTACAATCTGCATTTCTCACTCCAAATTCCCGATTCGCTCAATAAGTTACATTCGCGCCCGTTATGCACTATGTAAACGTTGAAAATCTCACCAAAAGCTTTGTCGAAAAACCGCTTTTTACCAATATCACTTTTAATATTGAACAGGGCGATAAGATTGCCCTCGTAGCAAAAAACGGAGCGGGCAAAACTACCTTGCTGCGCATTCTTGCCGGAAAGGATACTGCTGACGCAGGAAAAATTTGGGTTAATAAGGACGTAAGCGTTTCGTTTCTCGACCAAAACCCCACCTTTGAAGAAGATAAAAATGTGCTCGAAAATATTTTGAGTTACGACCACCCCGTTATCAATACCGTGCGCGAATATGAGTTGGCTATGGAACACCATGACGATGTCCACCTCACCGAACTGATGGGCAAAATGGACGAGCTCAACGCCTGGACTTTTGAAAGCACGGTAAAGGAAATTCTTACCTCGCTCAACATTACCGACCTCGACCAGTTGGCGGGCTCTATGTCGGGCGGGCAGCGCAAACGTTTGTCGCTGGCAAAGGTGCTCATTGATATAAGCTTTGGCGACCGCAACAGTTTTTTGATTCTTGATGAGCCTACCAATCACCTCGATTTTCAAATGATTGAATGGCTGGCAGAATTTTTATCGGACAACAAAACGACTCTCCTTCTTGTAACGCACGATAGATTTTTCTTAGACCTCGTTTGCAACGAAATTATAGAGATAGACAATCAGCAGCTCTACATTCACCGTGGCGATTTTACCAATTACCTCACGCGCAAAATTGAGCGCGAAGAATCAGATGCTGCTTCTGTAGATAAAGCCAAAAATCTTTACAGAAAAGAATTGGCGTGGATGCGCAAGCAGCCAAAGGCGCGCACTACCAAATCGAAATCGCGGCAGGATGCTTTTTATGATGTAGAAGAAAAAGCTAACTCGGGCAGAAACGAAGACAAGTTGCAATTGCAGGTGAAGATGACCCGTATTGGCGGCAAAATTCTGGAACTCAAAAAGGTTCATAAATCGTTTGGCGAAAAGAAAATTCTCAAAGGTTTCGACTACACGTTCAAGCACCGCGAACGCATTGGTGTTATCGGCAAAAACGGAGTGGGCAAATCTACTTTCCTCAATATTATCATGGGCTTGGAAAAAGCCGATTCAGGAAAAATAAATACGGGAGAAACGGTGGTGTATGGCTATTTCCATCAACAGGGTTTGCAGGTAAAAGATGATAAACGTGTTATTGAATTTGTGAAAGATATTGCCGAAAATTTTCCGTTAGCAGATGGCACAAAAGTTTCTGCGGGAAAATTTTTGGAGTTGTTTCAGTTTACTCCCGAGCAGCAGTTCACTTATATTTCGAAGCTAAGCGGAGGCGAAAAAAAACGCTTGCAATTGCTTTCTATTCTCTTCGGCAATCCGAATTTTTTAATTCTCGATGAGCCTACGAACGATTTAGATTTGGTTACGCTCACGGTGCTTGAAGATTTCTTAGAGCAGTATCAGGGCTGTGTAATCATTGTTTCGCACGACCGTTATTTTATGGACAAACTCGTTGACCACCTTTTTGTTTTTGAGGGTGATGGTGTGGTGAACGATTTTCCCGGCAACTATACCGAGTGGCGTATTGATGAAGTGCGGAAGAAAAAAAAGAAGTCCGAAGTCGGAAGTCCGAAGTCGGAAGCAAAACAAAACACACAGCTTACAGAAGAGACACCTTCCTTAAACATCGGACCTCCGACATCCGACATCGGACCTGCAAAGAAGAAACTGAGCTTCAAAGAAAAGTTTGAATTCGAAGCTTTACAAAAAGAAGTTCCTGCCCTCGAACAGGAAAAAACCGAACTCAATGAAAAACTACTTGCCGGTAATGCTCCTTACGAAGAACTCAATAAAATGATTGAGCGAATAGGCACAGTCACCAAAGAACTCGAAGAGAAAGAAATGCGTTGGCTGGAGCTGAGCGAGCGTGTGGACTGAAATAATTTCCGCACCAAACACCACCTTTCAGAAATTTCGTCCGTTAATACTACTGTTGTATAGACAAATGTTCCGATAAATAGTATTGGTACTTGGTTTGAAAGAATGTTCCCGTCAAACATTTTTCAAAAACAAAAAACCAAATACTATGACACTTGTAACAGTAAAACCAGAAACCGGACGTATTCACGCTCCAAGATTTTCGAACTTAATTGAAAACATTTTCGAAAACGATTTCCCTAACTTTCTTGCTAATGAATGGGTGAAGACTTCCTCTCCTTCTACCAACATTAAAGAAACCAAAGACGCTTACACTATTGATGTAGCCGCACCGGGTTTCAACAAAGACAGCTTTAACATTAAAGTAGAAGACAGCATTCTGACCATCAGTGCCGAAGCCACTGAAAACAAATTGGAAGAAGGCGAAAAATTTACCCGTAAGGAGTTCGTTTACTGTTCATTCAAACGCAATTTCACATTGCCTAAAACAATCGTGGCTGATAAAATTGGCGCTGCATACGAAAACGGAATTCTTAAAGTAACGCTTCCCAAAATGGAAGAAGCCAAAACCAAAGGAACTATTGAAGTAAAGATTTCATAAAGAAAGTGGGTTGGGGTTTAAAAAAGAGGCTCTCTCGGAAACGGGAGGGCTTTCTTATGTACTTTAGCCCCGTTTTTCATTCCAAACATTTTTTTGGTGAAGGAGGATATGTTTTTACTTTCGCACCCTAAATAAACCATTAGACATGTCAAACATCGCAGAAAGAGTAAAGAAAATTATCGTTGACAAGTTGGGCGTAGAAGAAAGCCAGGTAACTCCTGAAGCAAGCTTCACCAACGACCTTGGAGCTGACTCCTTAGACACGGTTGAGTTGATTATGGAATTCGAAAAAGAATTCAATATCTCTATACCGGACGAGCAGGCAGAAACGATTGGCACCGTAGGGCAAGCCATCGAATACCTCGAAAAAACTGTCAGCAAGTAAATAGATTTGAAAGAAAAGAAGACGGCTCCGCTTAAAACGGAGCCGTTTTAATTTGTGCTTGGAGCAAAAAGTTTTTCAACTAAAGGAAATTAAATTTTATTCGTGGCATGAATTTGAAAAGAGTGGTGGTTACGGGCATTGGCGCCTTAACTCCAATTGGAAATACAGCCGGTGATTTTTGGCAAAACTTATTGAATGGCGTTAGCGGTGCGGCTCCTATTACCCGTTTCGATGTTTCAAAATTTAGAACCCGCTTTGCCTGCGAAGTAAAAAACTTCGACCCCTTAAATTTTATTGACCGCAAAGAAGTAAAGCGCATTGACCGCTTTACCCAATATGCTTTAGTCGCCAGCGATGAAGCTATTCGTGATGCGGGTTTGGATAAAGCTGCGTTGAATAAAGATCGAGTGGGGGTCATTTGGGGTTCGGGCGTTGGTGGGTTAGATGTTTTTCACGAAGAAATTATTGCTTTTGCAAAAGGCGATGGAACACCGCGCTTCAATCCTTTCTATGTGCCTAAGATGATAATTGATATTGCCGCGGGGCTTATCTCCATGCGTTGGGGTTATCGCGGACCGAACTTTGCCACGGTGGCAGCTTGTGCTACTTCCAATATTGCTATGATTGAAGCATTCAATTTGATTCGACTCAATAAAGCATCCGTTTTTATTACCGGTGGTTCGGAAGCTCCTTTAAGTCCTGGTGGAATTGGTGGTTTTAATGCCATGCGCGCTTTGAGCGAAAGAAACGATTCTCCGCAAACAGCTTCTCGCCCTTTCGATAAAGACCGCGATGGTTTTGTAATTGGCGAAGGAGCTGGCGCCATTGTGCTTGAAGAAATGGAACATGCTTTGGCTCGTGGTGCAAAAATTTATTGTGAGTTGGCTGGTGGTGGATTGAGCGCAGATGCACATCACTTAACGGCTCCTCATCCTGAAGGTTTGGGTGCAGTACTCGTAATGGAGAACACTTTAGAAGATGCGGAAATGAAAGCAACGGATATTGATTACATCAATGTTCATGGAACTTCCACTCCGCTGGGTGATATTGCAGAACTCATAGCCATCAAGAAAATTTTTGGTGAGCATGCTTATACGATGAATATCTCTTCCACCAAATCCATGACGGGTCATTTACTTGGTGCTGCGGGTGCAGTGGAAGCAATCGCTTGTATTAAAGCGGTTGAAGAAAATATTGTTCCGCCTACTATCAACCACTTTACTGATGACCCCGCTATTGACCCCAAACTCAATCTTACTTTTAATAAAGCTCACCAAAGAACGGTGAATGTTGCTATGAGTAACGGTTTTGGTTTTGGCGGACATAATGCTACGGTGGTGTTTAAGAAGTTTGTGAAGTAAGCTCAAGTTGCTTCAACAAGTTTTATCTTAACTTTATCTTCGCAAAACATTTCAGCTATGAAAGTTACATTGGATATTCAGGATAACAAAGCGGGCTTTCTACTCGAACTTCTCAGTAGTTTAGAATATGTGACTATTGATAACACAGAGAATTTTGAGGTGCCGGAGTGGCATAAGAAAATTGTGATGGACAGAGTGAATGACCCCAATGCAAAGTATATTGAAGCAAAAGAGTTCTTCAAAAAATTGGACAAGAAGATTTTATGAAGAAGTACACACTTCGCTTTGACGAAAGAGTAGAAACGGATATTCTTGAAGCGGTGTTGTACTACGATTCAAAAAGCATAGGGCTCGGCAAAAAATTTTATGACCAAGTTAAATTGGCTTATGAAGCGATTTGTTTAACAAATCTATTTCCAAATTCGCTAAAATAATATTCGTTGCCTGCCGGTTAAAATATTTCCTTACATGATTCATTTTTTGATTGATGAAGAATTATGTGTTATTACTATTAAGGCCATCATTAACTTTAACAAAAATCCTGAAACAAATTGGTTGGTCAATGAACCCTAATCTCAAGTGATAAAAAAACTCTTCAACACTTTTCTTTCGGGCGATAAGGAACTGGCTTCTTATATCAGAAGTATTACGGGAATTACTCCGAGTAATCTGAAATTATACAAACAGGTATTTCAGCATCGGTCAAAATTTATTGAAGCAAAAGAAAACAACGAACGGTTGGAGTTACTGGGCGATGCAATTCTTGATGCCATCATTTGCGAGTATCTATTCAAAAAGTATCCTTATAAAGAAGAAGGTTTTATGACAGAACTTCGTTCGAAGATTGTGAATCGAAAATCGTTGAATGAAGTAGGGACCAAGTTAGGTCTGTTAGAGAAACTAAACTTCAACCGCAGAAGTATGACCGATGTTTCGAAGGACTTAGGCGGCAATACTTTTGAAGCATTGGTTGGTGCCGTATATCTCGATGCTGGCTTTGAAGCTACACGTAAATTTATTCTGAAACGGGTGCTCAAAAATCTGATTGATGTGGACACGCTCGAGCAAACCAACACTGATTACAAGAGCCAGATTTTCCATTACATACAACGCGAAGGCAAGAGCATTGACTTTAAAGTAGCCGATGAAAAAACCAAAAACCGCAGAGCGTATTTTGTAATTGATCTGGAGATAAGCGGAAAAATTATTGCGCGTGGCGAAGGCTTCAGCAAAAAAGTCGCTGAACAGAATGCTGCAATGAACGCGCTAAAAGTTTTGAATATTGAATCTTCGGTAGCCGAAGTGTAAGAGCGGCTCTTTATTCTTCCGTCCTATATTTCAGAAATCAAAAATTTAACCGAGGATATTAAACATTCCATAGGCTAGAGTGTCGTAGCTCAATTCCTTATTGTTGCGACCGAAAATTTAGCTGTTTGAATTTATTTGAAACAATGCTTTACTCTAAAATTATTTTTTGTTTTTGCTGTTTCGCTATCGGTTGTTTGCATGCAGAAATGCCCGCGCCAACTCCAATAGTCAAAGATTCTATCAGCACGCAAATGGATGTACTTGATTTGGTGAAGATGGTTTTCAAGAAAAAAAGTGGTGGTTTGTTTTCGCGCAAAAAAAATCCTAACGGTCCGTTTATCACAGCTCTTCCGTATCCAGGGTATTCCATCGCCACCGGTGTTGCGGGTGTATTGCCCATCAATATTTCTTTTTACACCGGCAAAAAAAATCGAGATGAACTTTCCTTCTTCAATAGCAATTTTCAATACACACAATACAATCAAGTAATAACCACTTCGCTTTCAAACTTGTATTTTTATCACGATAAATTTCGTTTGGTAGGCGATTTTCGCTATTACAATTTTCCAACCGTCACCTATGGTTTAGGCAGCCAAACTTTACTAACCAATGCCGATAAAATTAACTACTCACAAATCCGCGTCTACGAAACCTTGCTTTATGAAGTAGCCCAAAACATAAACATTGGGTTGGGTTACCACTTCGATTATCACTGGCACATTATTGATGAAAGCGCAACCGAAGGCAAGACAACCGATTTGCAAAAAATATGGCTACTCCAAAAATACCACCTCATCGGGTTTGTCGCTTAATTTTTTGTACGATAGCAGAACCAACCCCAACAATCCGAAGGGTGGTATGTATTTCAATTTTCAGTTTCGGAGCAATCAAAAATTTTTAGGTAGCAGTAGCACCTATAATTCACTCACCGTTGATTACCGAAAATATTTTCCGCTGCCCATTCACTGGGATGCGGGCTTTGCGCTTTGGGGATATTTGTGGCTTACACTTTCGGGCAAGCCTCCGTATCTTGATTTGCCGAGCACGGGCTGGGATACGAACAACAACAGCGGCCGCGGTTATGCCATGGGAAGATTCAGGGGCAAAAACATGATATACTTAGAAACAGAATTTCGCTTTAACATTTTACGTAGCGGTTTGTTGGGAGGTGTATTATTCGGAAATCTGCAAACACTTTCTGAGTGGCCCGGAAATAATTTTGTGAAAGCCCAGCCGGGAGTTGGTTTGGGTCTTCGTATAAAAATGAACAAACGCACCAATACAAATTCTGCAGTTGATTATGGATTTGGCACTGGCGGTTCCCGTGGATTTGCGTTTAACCTAAACGAAGTCTTTTAGCATCTACAAAAAATATTTTTTGTACCAATACTGAAACACCAGCAATCCCCAAACAGTAGCGTGTGCATCTTCAGGATTATTGCTGAATAATTTTTGTTTCAGATTTTCAATAACAGCAGCATCGAAAATGTTTTGCGCCTCAATAAATTTTTTGGAAAGCAATTCTTCTTCAATCAAAGAGCGCAATCCTGTTTTCATCCATTTTAAAAGAGGAACCTCGAAACCGTGTTTTGGACGATGAAAAAGTTCATCGGGCAAATCATTTCTGAAAGCATCTTTCAAAATTTTCTTTCCCGAATTTTTATCCAACTTGAATGAAACAGGAAGAGAAAAGGCAAAATCAACAATCGTATAATCAAGAAGTGGCACGCGCACTTCCAAGCTATTTGCCATACTCATGAGGTCAACTTTCGTAAGCATGTCATTAGGTAAAACCATTTGTGTATCAGCAAAAAAAATATCGTTCAACTCCCCATCTTCTTTCACCGCATCGCGCACAAATTGTTTTCGTTTTTCCAATTCATTTTTATCAACTGCATTTTTGTTTTGAAGAAGTGAGAGAGCAGATTCTTCAGAATTAAAAACACACCAACGCCAATAACGTTCAGGAACAGAAAGCTGTAATCCTTCGCTATAGCGCTGCAACTGGCGAAATAAATTTCCAAATTTTGAATGGCGCGACTTAGGAAGCATTTTGAAAACCGGAAGTCCGGTACCGATAACCATATTCAACAAATTGTTTTGACGTGCACGAAGTTCTGCCTGATGTTTATTGTAACCGCCAAAGAGTTCATCGCCACCATCGCCCGAAAGGGAAACAGTAACTTTCTCTCTTGTTTTTTTGCTGAGAATGTAAACGGCAATAGCCGATGAATCGGCAAACGGTTCATCTATGTAATCGAGAATATTGAAGATGTGCGAAAACATTTCATCGTTCGAAATAGAGAAGACGGTGTGATTGGTTTCAAATTTCTGCGCAACAAGATTGGCATACTTTGTTTCATCAAAATAAGGTTCATCGCTAAAGCCGATGGAAAATGTGTTGAGTTGCTTTACATTTTTTGCCGCGCAATACGAAACTATAGACGAATCAATTCCTCCACTCAAAAATGAACCCAGCGGAACATCACTAACCAGTCTTCGCTGAACAGACTCTTCAATTAATTTCCGAAGTGTTGCTTTTGATGATTCATAATTGAACTCCTTGTCAGCAATTTTTTTTCCGCCTTCGTAAGGAACCGAATAATATTTTTCTGTTTTCAAATTTCCATTCGCATCAATAACGGCAAAGTGTGCAGGCATTAGTCGCTGAATGTTCTTTAAAATAGAATGCTCTCCAGGTACATAATTCAACTGAAGATAAAGAGCCAATGTGTTGTAGTCTATTTCTTTTTTGATTGGAAACTTCAGAATGGCTTTCAATTCAGAAGCAAACACAATCATTTTTTCATCTGAATAAATATGCAGCGGTTTTATTCCGGAACGGTCGCGGGCAATAAAAATTTCTTCCTTCTCGTTATCGTAAACTGCAAAAGCAAAAAAGCCATTCAAATGCCGTAAACACTTTTCGCGTTGCTGAATAAAGAGTTGAAGCAGTACTTCAGTATCTGAAGTTGAGTTGAATTTTACATCGCGAAGAAATTTCTCTTTCAGTTCACGGTAATTGAAAATTTCTCCGTTGAAAATTATCGTGAATCTGCCGCTGGCATCACTCATCGGTTGACTGGCAACAGTGGAAGTATCTATAATAGATAAGCGCGCATGAGCAAAACCAATTTGTGGAGAAAGAACTTCTGTTTGTTGTAAATCGGGGCCGCGCTTCGAAAGCGATTTAACTGCATCATTCAAAAATGATTCGTAGTGGTGATTAGTTTCTTTCGAAAAATATCCGGCAATTCCGCACATGTGTTTTGTAATTCTAATTTCGGCAAAGATGAAAGGTAGCGCGGTTTTTCAAAACCCATTCATGCCGACTGAAATAATCGCTTACTTTTGAAATTGAATTATGGATGTAATAGACATACTCTTATTGCCGCTCTATCTTGGGTTCATTTATTTCTTCGCCAATTTTATACGCAGTAAAAACGCTGGCAATCCTATTTACCAGCGGTACTATATGCGTGGACTTAATTATAAAATGTTTGGCGCGCTTGGCTTTGCCTTCATTTATTTATTCTACTACCGTGGGGGTGACACCATCAATTTTTACATCACCATGAAGCCCTTGTTTAAATTGTTTTTTCGTGACCCTGTAACCTGTTTATACTTTGTACTCACCCCGCTTCCTGGTTACCCGCCCGAGTGTCATTATGAGGTTTATACACATGGAGCAGCTTATTTGTTAAGAGGAACAGCATCGCTTACTACTATTCGCATTGGCGGATTTGTCAACCTTTTTTGCTTTAACTCTTATATGGCATGCACGGTAGTTTTTAGTTTTATCTCTTACATTTTTGTGTTCCGCGCATTCGCTCTTTTTTGTTCGATTTATCCGAAGCTCGAAAAACAATTTGCCATTGCATTTTTAATGATTCCATCAGTAGTGTTTTGGGGTTCGGGTGTGTCAAAAGACACGATTATGCTTGGATGCATTTTTTTATTTATCACTTCCTACTACCAGTTAGTTATCAGCAAAAAAAATATTGTTGCAAATATTCTTTGGCTGGTTATTTCGGGCATAATCATTTCTTCAATTCGTGGCTTTATTTTGTTTTCTATTATACCCGGTGCTATGCTAATGACCGCTGTTTATTATCGCAGTGCATTAAGGAGTGGTATTTTACGAATTGTTGCGGGGCCTATCTTTTTATTAGTAGGCGGAGCAGCTTCATATCTTTTTATTCAGGGCATTGGAAACTCTGTACAGTCTTACAACTTAGATGCACTTGCACAAAAAGCCGAAGGCTTTCACAGCTGGCATACCACGTTAGGTGAAACTAAGGGAGGTTCGTTTTATTCATTAGGAAACGATGTAGATTATAGCCTTGCAGGAATTCTTCGCAAAGCACCGCTTGCTTTAGTTATTTGTTTGTTTGGCCCCTTTGTTTGGCAAATTCGGAATGCGGTTATGTTATTATCGGGCATCGAGAGCTTGGTGTTTTTGTTCTATTTTTTTCGAGTGTTTTTAACTGGCCGAGCGTATCGAGCGCTAAACGTTTTGTTTCGCGACCATATAGTTATGCTCTGTCTTCCCATAATTATAATTGTAGGAATTGCTATTGGTATGACCAGTTTTAATTATGGCGCTTTGGTGCGTTATCGCATTCCGGTTCAACCGTTATTAGCGGTATTGCTTATTGTTACCCATTACCGCATTACCCATCCAGAATCTGATTAGCGTTTTTCTATTTACACAGCAACTTGTTTTTTTATTTTCACTCTAAAACAAAATTATGATAAACGTTACGCGCGCATTTCTTCCGCCAGCCGAACTGTATCAAAAATATTTGAAAGGAATTTGGGAGCGTGCGCACCTCACAAACAATGGTCCGCTACTACTTGAGCTAGAAGAAAAGTTGAGAATTTATTTTGAGTCAAAACATTTCTCCTTTTTAAACAATGGCACTTCGGCCATTCAAATTGCCATCAAAGGATTAGAACTTTCGGGCGAAATTATTACTACTCCATTTTCGTATGTGGCCACCACCTCTTCTATAGTTTGGGAAAACTGCAAACCTATTTTTGCCGATATTGATGCAACTACGCTTTGTATAGATGCCACAAAAATAGAAGCCCTAATTACAGCAAAAACCACTGGCATTTTAGCGACCCACGTTTATGGAATACCTTGTGATGTGGAAGCCATAGAAAAAATTGCAACCAAACATGGGCTCAAAATTATTTACGATGCAGCACATGCTTTTGGTGTAAAGTATAAAGGCAAGCCATTGGTAAATTACGGTCATGCATCTACTTTAAGTTTTCATGCCACCAAACTTTTTCATACCACCGAAGGTGGGGGAATTGTAACCAACGATGAAACCGCTGCGCACAAATTCAATTACATGCGCAACTTTGGACATAAAGGTCAGGAAGATTTTTGGGGCGTGGGCATTAATGCAAAAAACTCGGAGTTCCATGCGGCCATGGGTTTGTGCGTGTTTCCTTACGTGGAAGAAATTATTCGTAAGCGAAAAGAGCTGACCGAGCTTTATGACGAACTTTTGCTAAAAGATAATTTGCAAATCGCACGACCATGCATTCCTGCTGAAACCGAATACAATTATTCCTACTACCCTGTGCTGTTTGAAAGCGAAGCGATTTTAAAAAGCGTGGTGCTTTCGCTTCATGCAGATTTTATTCATCCACGTAGATATTTTTATCCGCCACTTTCAACTCTCAATTACGTAAAAAAACAAAGCGTTCCCATTACAGCAGATGTTTCGAGCCGAGTACTTTGCCTACCGCTTTATTATGAATTAGAAGCCGAACAGGTGAAACGCATTTGTCAGATTATGCGCCATGTACTGCGCTTTAAATCTTAGTGGAAAAGGATATTTTCGTACGCAATGACGCAGGAGGAGATACAACATGAGGAATGGACTCAAATAATAGAGCCTACCGAAGGAATTTTCAATTTTAATTTACGGGAACTTTGGCGCTACCGCGATTTGATTTTGCTCTTTGTGCGCAGAGATTTTATTGCCGTTTACAAGCAAACCATTCTCGGTCCGCTTTGGCATTTTTTACAACCACTGTTTACAACCGCTGTTTACACTATTTTTATTTCCATAGTTAAAGTTCCTACCGATGAAATTCCGCGCATTCTGTTTATTCTAACAGGCGTAGTTATTTGGAATTATTTTTCTCAATGTTTGGTTAAAACATCGAACACCTTTATAGGCAACGCCAGCATTTTTGGCAAAGTATATTTTCCTCGTTTGGTTATTCCTATTGCTGTGGTTATTTCAAACCTCATGAGTTTTTGCATTCAATGCTTGCTCATTATTCCGTTTTTGTTTTTTTATAGAGAAAATATTCATCCCAATTTTTACATCCTATTCATTCCGTTTTTGATTCTGATTTTAGCAATGATGGGATTGGGCTTGGGGGTTTTGGTTTCATCACTCACTATTAAATACCGCGACTTAAATTACCTCATTGGCTTTAGTGTGCAACTAGCTATGTATGCTACCCCGGTAATCTATCCGCTATCGTTGATTCCAGGCAGATTTAAATCCATAGCAGCATTAAATCCACTTTCGCCCGTGGTAGAAGTATTTCGCTATGCTCTTTTGGGTAAAGGAACATTTTCAATAGAAACAGTTTTGTACAGCGCGGTCGCAGCCATTTTAATTTTGATAATAGGGGTGCTTATGTTTAGAAGAGTAGAAAACAGTTTTATGGATACCGTTTAAGCAAAAGTATGGGTACAGTAATAAGAGTTGAGCATGTTTCAAAAGTTTACCAACTGGGCAAAGTTGGTACCGGTACTTTAGCGAGCGACATTCAGCGCAGCTTTGCTCGATTAACCGGCAAAGAAGATCCGCTTTTGCGCATTGGCCAGAAACAAAGTGAAGACGGAATTCATATCGCCCTTCGCGATGTAAGTTTTAATGTAACCCAAGGACAAGTACTGGGTATCATTGGAAAAAACGGAGCCGGTAAAAGCACGTTGCTCAAAATTGTTTCGCGCGTTACCGCACCTTCTACCGGTAAAATAAAAATGAGAGGTCGCCTGGCAAGTTTGCTTGAAGTAGGCACCGGATTTCATCCGGAACTTTCGGGTCGCGAAAATATTTTTTTGAATGGCGCCATTTTAGGAATGACCAAAAAAGAAGTTGCGCGAAAGTTTGACGAGATAGTGGAGTTCAGTGGCGTAGCTAAATTTATTGACACACCTGTTAAACGCTACAGCAGCGGCATGTATGTGCGCTTAGCGTTTGCTGTAGCCGCACACCTGGAACCCGAAATTTTAATTGTAGATGAAGTGCTGGCGGTTGGCGATGCCGATTTTCAACGCAAGTGTTTGGGCAAAATGAAAGATGTTTCATCGCAAGGGCGAACCGTTTTGTTTGTAAGCCATAACATGGAAGCAGTAAAAAATCTTTGTCAGGAAGTGGTGCTGCTCGAGAAGGGGCAAGTAGCCGAAATTGGAAACCCTACTGCAGTTATCAATTCTTATTTCAAGCGAAATACAGAATATAACTCGAAAGTAATTTTTGAAGAGGAGAATGCACCAGGAAATGAAATTGTAAAACTACGCAAAGCTGAATTGCACATTCACGAAGGCGAAACGCTCGACATTAACCAGGGTTTCGATTTGCATTTTGAATTCGATTTAAAGAACGATTATCCTGAATTTAACTTCAGCCTTAACCTATTCTCCATTACAGGTGAACATATATTCAATACGGTTTCAACTGTGGTAAGCGTAAATTGTGGACGCGTAAAAGGCAATTGCACCATTCCTTCAAATTTGATGAACAGTGGTAATTACACCGTTTCAATTATGGCCGTAAGCCAGCGCTCTATTACTCTTTTCTATTTTCAGAATGTAATGAACTTCGAAATTTTTGATAACCGCGAAAACGAAAAATGGTTTGGAAATATTTCGGGAGCAGTGCGCCCAAAATTAGATTGGAAAATTTCCTAAAAGCAAGCGGATGATTATTGTAAAAATATTTCAGGGAATAGGCAACCAGTTGTGCCAGTACGCGTATGGTAGAGCGCGTGGGCTTGACTTAAATTGTGAATTTAAAATTGACAACTCCTACTATATCAATTATGCCGAAGTAACGCAGTATGGTTTTACTTACAAACGCGATTACGGTTTAAATCAATTCAACATTCAGGAAAACATTGCCACACCAGAAGAAATTAAAAAAGTAAAAACTGTTGACGGCAGTAATCGTATTTCCTACTACATCAACAAGAAATTACACGAACGCGCACCCTATTACCGCAAACGCTGGGTAAAAGAAAAAGAAACCTTGTTTGACCCAAACCTGCTTCGCATTAAAGATAATACTTACGTAGAAGGATATTTTGTGAGCGAGCTTTATTTCAAGAAGCACCGCAACGTAATTCTGAAAGAGTTCACTTTGAAAAATCCTGTGAATGAAAAGAATGCAGAAGTGATTAAACGAATGCAGAACACCGATTCGGTTTGTATAAGCATACGCAGAACAAATTTTTTAGCCAATCCAATGTTCAACGTTTGTGGCGAACAATATTACAATGATGCATTGACAGCAATGGCCGATATGCTTGGAAAAAACATGCGCGTATTTATTTTTTCGGACGATAACGAATGGGTGCTGAACAATTACAAAATTCCCTTTGCGCACGAATTTGTAACCCACAACTATCCAAATTTTTATGAAGACCTTCGTTTAATGACCCATTGTAGAAATCACGTTATTCCTAATTCCACTTTTAGTTGGTGGGGGGCTTGGCTTACTCAAAACGAAGACAAAAAAATTATTGCACCTAAAGTTTGGCTTAATTCAACCGAAGATTATTCAACCGTAATTCCAGAGAGCTGGATTAAACTTGAAAACAAATTCTGATGGCAAAAAAAATTTTAATAACGGGTGGTGCTGGTTTCATTGGCTCAAACCTTTCGCTTCAACTTTTGCAGAAAGGCTATGAAGTAATAGTGCTCGATAATCTATCTCCGCAAATTCACGGTAGCAAAGAGCAATCGCCCTTATACAATTCTATTAAGAACAAGGTTACGTTTATTGAAGCCGATGTGCGCGATAGAGAAAGTTTAATTGCTGCAGTAAAACAGGCAAATGTTATTGTTCATTTGGCTGCAGAAACCGGTACTGGCCAATCCATGTATTCAGTCGAAAAATATATTGATGTGAATTGCACCGGCACAGGAACATTACTCGATGTGTTGCTAAATGAAAAACATGCCGTAGAAAAAGTGGTGCTTTCTTCTTCGCGTGCGGTTTATGGCGAAGGGAAGTATGAGAATGCAAAAGGTGAAGTGGTTTATCCTGCGCTGCGAAGCGAACAGCAAATGCAACAAAAAAAGTTTGAACCAATAGACGAAACCGGAAATGATTTAAAAGTTTTGGCTACCGATGAAAGTTCAAGAATTAATCCGCTATCGCTATACGGCATTACCAAATACAATCAGGAGCAATATGTGAGCATGATGTGCGCAGCGGCAAAAATTCCATGGGTCATTTTTCGCTATCAAAATGTTTATGGCCCTGGTCAATCGCTTAAAAACCCTTACACCGGAATTCTTTCCATCTTTTCTACACAAATTAAAAACGGCAACCACATCAATGTGTTTGAAGATGGATTAGAAAGCCGCGATTTTGTTTTTGTAGATGATGTGGTTAACGCTACTATTCTTGGTATTGAAAACCCTGAGGCCAACTACGAAGTGTTTAATGTTGGCTCAGGTATAGCCACTTCGGTGTTAACAGTAGCTGAAACATTAAGACGCTTATATGGTTCCACTGTAGAAATAAAGACCACCGGCAATTATCGCATTGGTGATATACGCCATAACTTTGCATCGCTGGAAAAAATAAAATCAAAATTAAATTTTGTTCCTAAAACAAATTTCGAAACCGGAATAAGCCTTTTTGCCGATTGGGTAAACACACAGCAAATTGAAAAAGACAATTACGAAAAAAGCATGGCCGAATTAAGTTCTAAAGGATTGCTCAAACAGTAATACTCAACCATGCTTTTCAACTCACTCACCTTTTTAATTTTTTTTCCGCTCGTAACAATTATTTATTTCTTGTTGCCGCACCGGGCGCGATGGGCGTGGCTGCTGGCAGCCAGTTGCTACTTCTACATGTTTTTTAAAGCAGTTTACATTCTCATTCTATTTTTCACCATCATCATTGACTACTACGCGGGTATTTTATTGGAGAACGAAAAAAATGCGCAGCGAAAAAAATGGTGGCTCATTGCCAGTTTAATTGCCAACATTGGTGTACTTGCGGTGTTCAAGTACTTCAATTTTCTCAATAACAATTTGTCGGGTTTGTGCACTTTGTTCGGTTCAACCAATCCTATTCCTTACTTAAGTATTTTATTGCCCATCGGTCTTTCGTTTCATACGTTTCAGGCCATGAGTTATACTATTGAAGTGTATCGCGGTCACCAAAAAGCCGAACGTCATTTTGGAATTTATGCGTTGTATGTAATGTTCTATCCGCAACTGGTGGCAGGTCCCATCGAACGACCTCAAAACATGCTACATCAGTTTTATGAAAAACATGTTTTTGATTATACCCGAGTGGTTGAAGGTTTGCGATTAATGCTATGGGGCATGTTCAAAAAAATTGTAATTGCCGATAGACTCACCCTGTTTGTAGATCCGGTTTATAATCACCCCAACGATTACCACGGCTTTCAAACTATTCTGGCTACTATCTTTTTTTCGTTTCAAATTTTTTGTGACTTCAGCGGCTACTCCGACATTGCTCTAGGCTCAGCAAAAGTGATGGGCTTTGATTTAATGGTGAACTTTAATCGCCCATATTTTTCAAAATCAATTTCCGAATTTTGGAAACGCTGGCACATTTCACTCTCCACCTGGTTTCGCGATTATCTCTACATTTCATTAGGCGGAAACAGAGTTTCTAAATCGCGCACCTACTTTAATCAATTCATTACGTTTATGATTAGCGGCTTGTGGCATGGTGCTAATTGGACCTTTGTTATTTGGGGATCGCTACATGGCGCCTACTTAGTTATAGGCGAGTTCACAAAAACATTTAGGCGCAAGATGGGAGCAAACCTTGGATTAGGAAAAACTCCCTTTCTTAATAAACTAATTCAGGTTTCCTCCACATTTTTCCTGGCAGCATTTGCCTGGATTTTTTTTAGAGCGGCTACTTTTAGCGATGCTGTTACCATTATCAAAAACAGTTTGCACGTATCGAAAGCGCAATTGGGTTTGTATATGCTAGGTAAGGATACTTACAATTTTGTGCTTTGTTTTTTATTCATAGGCCTAATGGAAGCGGTGCATTGGCTTATGCGCAAAGGCGATGTAAATTATTTGTTGAACAAACAAACCGTATATGTTCGGTGGATAGTTTACCTATTGTTTTTACTGCTGATTATAAACTTCGGAATTTTAGGCAATCATCAATTCATCTATTTTCAATTTTAGAGAATGAAAAAATTGTTTTTTAAAACAGGGGTGCTTTTGTTAGTTGCGGTAATTATTAACCAACTGATTTTTTCGTTTATAAAACTGCCGTTTTCCTGGGGAAATTTTTATGGAAAAGAACAATGCCTCGAAAAAAATGCAGCACAATACAACACAGTACTCATGGGCTCAAGCCGTGTTTTTCGTCAAATCAATCCCGAGTATTTTGACTCCCTTAACCAAAATATCAATAGCACACACACTTTTAATTTTGGTATTGATGCCATGACCATTCCTGAACTGCATTATGAGTTTGAAAATATTTTACGCATTAAAAATTTGCACGCCAAGTATATACTGGTGGAACTTTGTGATGTAGACACTTTTGATGCGGTTAATCTGCATACGCTGCGTAAAAAATATTATTACAGCACATCAACGTACTTTACTTCTCTAAAAAGTTTATGGCAATCGGCTTATCCTGTTTATCGAAAAGTGGCGGGGAGTATGGCACACACCATAAACTGGATGGAATGTGTTTTGCATTTTAACTCGCTGAATGAAGTAATGCCGTTCAAACAAAACCAACAACACAGCCATGTTGTTTGCGGTAATTTTTTTGTTCCGCTGCAGAACAACGATACTACTCTCAATTTTGTTTTGCAGGGTAAAACCACCAACCCTCATTTAGAACTGTTGAAACACACCGACCAACTAAATGTGTTGCACCGTAATACCCAAGAAATTTTTCGTACCACCGAATCGGTAGGGAAACTGAATGAAACCTATTCTACTATTGCTAAACAAATGATTGATGAAGGAAAAGAATTTGGAGTGACCGTGATTTTTGTTCTACCGCCAAAACTTGAAGAAACACACTATAGAAATGTGATCCCTGTTTTTAAATCATTACCAGCCGAAAACCGAATTGATATTGGTGACCCCTACAACTATCCGCAGTTTTATGAACTGCGATATGCTTATGACTTGGGCCATGTAAATGTTGAAGGGGCAAGATTGTATACACAAGCAATGTCATCAACTTTTCTGCAACTCACGCAAAGTAAATAATTGAATGACCATGTATCATTACAAAAACATTCTCATCATCTCCGATAATTTTTTTCTCATCAACGGGTTTTGTTCGTTGGTGAAAAAGTTTGAGGGCATTGCGTTTGATTACCGGTGCTCGTCAGTTAACGCGGCATTGCTCAACAACAATTCGTTGCCGGTAAAGATTAGTTCTATCCAGTTGAAAGAAGAATGGCAAACCGTAATCAAAAACTACGACCTCATTATTTCGCTACACTGCAAACAACTTTTTCCTGCCGAAATGGTGAAAGCAGTCAAGTGTATTAACGTTCACCCGGGTTATAACCCCTACAACCGCGGCTGGTTTCCGCAGGTGTTTTCTATTTTAAATGGTTTGCCGTTTGGGGCAACCATTCATGAAATTGACGAGCAGCTTGACCACGGTGCCATCATTGCGCAAAAAAAAGTAACTGGTGAAATTTGGGAAACATCAATTGACGTTTACAATAAAATTGTGCAGACCGAAATTGAATTGCTTAGAGAATTTCTTCCAGCAATTCTGAACAATAGTTACATAACAATTTTGCCCGCAGAAGAAGGCAATGTGAATTTGAAGAAGGACTTTAATGCTTTGTGTGAACTGAATTTAAAAGAAGAACTGACGATGGGCGAAGCGATTGACCGCCTGCGCGCGCTTACACATGGCGAATACAAAAACGCGTGGTTCACCCATCCCGAAACAGGAGAGAAGATTTATGTGAGTGTTAATCTTGAAAAGGGGAAAAAGAAGTAATGAGTTTTATGTCGCCAAAACTAAGTGTTTGTTTCATTACCTATAACCACGCAAACTTTGTGCGCCAAGCACTCGACAGCGTGCTAATGCAGCGATGCGATTTTGATATGGAGATTGTGGTAAGCGATGATTGCAGCACCGATGGCACAGCAGAAATTGTAAAAGAGTATGCCGCAAAATATCCCGATAAAATTCGTTTGAATGTGTTGGAGAAGAATGTAGGCATGACGCTGAATTGGGTGAGTAGCATAGGCGCTTGCAAAGGAGAATTCATTGCTTTGTTAGAAGGCGATGATTATTGGACTGATGAAAACAAACTACAAAAGCAAGCTGACTTCCTCGATAAAAACAAACACCTCTCTTTTGTAGCGCATGATATAGCTGCTATTTTCGAGCAAGGTGTTCAACAAAAGGATGGATTTCTTCATCTCAAAGAAAGCAGTGTTTTTACTTTGAATGAATATTTGCGGAGTGCGGGATTTGTTCAAACCGGCTCGGTGGTGTTTAGAAAAAATATGCTGCCGCAGTTTCCCGATTGGACCGATGTGCGCGTAAAGTGTATTGATTTTTTGGTTTACCTACTTCTCATTTCTCGTGCTCCGTTCTATTACATGGCCGAGGTAATGAGCGTTTATCGTTTGCATGAAGGAGGAATTTCGCAGCTCAACTGGCGCAGTAAACAAAATGCTTTTGAGTTGGATATGATTTTTGTGCTCAATAACTTTAACGAATTCACGCAAGGAAAATTTAAACGCGAAATGGCTGACCGACTGGAAACACTTTACATGCGATTGCTAAAAGGGAATACTCCTGATTCAGAAGCCTATCAACGAGCCCTTCGTGGAATAGTTTTTCTTCGCCCCGCAAAACACCTTGATTTAGTAAAGGGTTTTATCATCAACAATTATTTACCCAAACCTATTTACAGTTTGTATCAAAAATTATTAAAGTAACGAATGGGTGCAGGGGTTTCCATAATTGTGTGTTGTTACAATAGCGTTGCGCGATTGCATGATACTATAAATCATATTGTTCGGCAAAAGACCGATAACAGTTTTGCCTGGGAACTTATTATAGTCGACAATGCTTCTACAGACAACACGTTTGATCTCGCCAATGAAATTTTACAAAAATCTTCCATTCTGTTTCAGGTCGTAAAAGAAAACACTGCTGGGCTTTCAAGCGCCAGACGAAAAGGGTTTTCGGTTTCTAAATTTGATTGCCTGCTTTATTGCGATGATGATAATTGGCTGGCCGAAAATTATGTGCAAGGGGTTTTTGAAATTATGAAGGCAAATGAGCAAATCGCTATCCTCGGTGGAATGGGTGAGGCTGTTTTCGAAAGTATAGAACCATCATGGTTTAAAAAGTTGGAAAAGAATTTTGCTGTAGGCGACCAGTCTGCTTCCAAAGAAAGTTTATCGAAAGTGACAGAAGTTTATGGTGCGGGATTTACGGTTCGCAAATCTTTTTTGCAGCAACTTTTCAATTCAGGAATTCAGAATGTACTTTCTGACAGAAGCGGAGGACAGTTGATTTCGGGAGGAGATACCGAGTGGTGTTATCTCGCGCGCTACTTCGGAAAAGAAGTGTGGTATAGCCGCGATTTAAAATTTAAACATTTGATGACCACCGGAAGAATGAGTTGGGACTATTTGAAAAAATTGTATTTCGGTTTCGGGCGCACCAATATTTATACCTACGCTTACCGGTATGTAGAAAAAAACAATCGTGTGCCAAATCAAAATCTTCGCTTGTCTTTTTGGTTCGATACTTGGCTTCATAAAGCAAAAGCAACCTTTAAATTTTATATCACTGTTATTGGGAAATTAAACGAAGAAGGAAACGAAGATGTGTTGCGCTACTATGGAATGCGCGGAGAGATTAGTGAGCTGTGGAAATTGAAAGCACAGTATTCGCAGATGTTTGAAAAGGTTTACAAAAATGTAAACGTGTTGAAGCAGCCGTAAAGGTTACGTCCAACCCGGTGGCAAACCCACCATTGCTTCTTCCACCTTTAAAATTATTTCGTCCGAAAGTTTTCCTAGCTCGATAGCTTTGATAACACTATCCACGTGTTTTACTTTATACATACCGGGAACGCAAACATTCACAAACGGGTGAGTTAAACAAAACCGTAAAGCAGAAACTTCAATGCCGCCTTCTAAATCGTTGAGAAAAATGAGCTTGCGAATATTTTCTACCAACCAATTTTTGTCTGTATCGGGAATGTATTGTCGAATATCGGTGCTGCTAAAATTCGGAATTTCAGTAAAGGTTTTTTGTGTAAGAAAACCCGAACACAAAGGAACGCGTGCAATGAAATCGAAACTGTTGTCAGCAAAGTTTTTCAATCGTCTATCCACTACATTGAAGATTGCTTCAATCACAGAGCCTACTTTTTGTTTTTGAATTGGAGGAATAGCGGCTGTAGCTTTTACACTAACACCATAACGGTTAATTATTCCGCGCCCAATCAGTTTTTCAAAAAAAGATAAATCATAATTCTGCCAATCGAAATTTACATCGGGGCTATGAAGAAGAAGTGTGTCAATATTTTCAAGTTGCAATCTTTTTAAGGAAGCGAGAACCGCCTGCTCAATCCAAACAGGAGAAAAATCTTGATAGAAACTTCCGTCAATATCCCAACGCGAACCAACTTTTGTGCAAACAACGGGATGATAATTTTGCTTTTGCTTAAAAGCGTTGCCCAAAATAATTTCTGATTTTCCTTTGCCGTAAGCATCGGCTGTGTCGAAAAATTCGATTCCGTTTTCGAGCGCATAATGAATAGCTCGTACCGCTTCCTGCTCATCAATTTTTCCCCAACCCGTTTGCCTATTGCCGAATTGTGTTTCGCCACCCAACTGCCAGGTGCCAAAACCCATGGCGTGTTTCAATTTCAACTTAAGCGGTTTTCCCATTCTATAATGGTGCCTTTGATTAAGCTACGTTCTGCGGGTGTGCGTGCAAAAAATGCGTTGCGACCGTGCATTACTTTTTCATCGTGAAAGAAAACGGCTTCGCGTTTTTGCAAATTCACAGGAGTAAACAATCCAGCGTTCTGAATTCTGGTTTCTAAAAATTCGAAAAACTCATCGGCCAGTGCTTTTACTTCCGAGGAAATATTTTTGTCGAGGCAGTAGTAATTAAAATTTACGCGCCAGTCATCACCATCCTTCATTAAAATAGGTTTGGTTTTGTTTCGCACAAATTTTGAAAAATGCACAGGCGTTTCCTGCAAGCGATTCAACAAATCTTCGCGACCATCTATCAACAAAGATTCTACAATCAACTTTGTATCAATGAAGGTGGTAGCTCCGCCCAAGTAAGCGTGCGAAGCACAGTAGAAATATTGAATGTTGTTATCAATAGGATAATACGAGGCATCGGTATGAAGCGGCTGACGTGTATTGCTGGAACGATAACGGTTAGGCACGTTCGGGTCGTAAGTAATATCAATCCATCTTCCTTCCTGAATGCCGCCTGTTTCCAAATCTTCATTTACATCATAATAGTTGCCTATGCTATCAGCCAGCCCTTCAAAAAATTGTTTCATGTCAATTTCGGGCGGAGCAGAAAGAAGTTGAACCACTTTCGTTGTGGCTAAAGCAGCTTTAATGTTTCGAGTGGTTTCTTCGGCATTGGTAAAAGGCACGGCTGTGAAAAATTGCATAAGCATGATTTTGTTGTAAAAATAATTTTTTGAAAAATTATTTTACTGATGATACTCCTCAGTTAATTTGTTGTGTTCTGTACCAAACAATAAAATTTGTCAAGCCTTGGCGTAAACTTGTTTGCGGATTGTAACTAAATAATTTTTTTGCTTTTGAAATATCGGCAAACGTTACATCCACATCGCCAGCTTGTTTAGGTTCATAGCGAATATTTGGTTCTTCCCCTATCAATTCATAAATCGTTTCTACTAATTCCTTAAGCGAAACGGGATGGTTGTTTCCTAAATTTGCTACTTCAAAAACATTTTTGTTTTCAAAAACGTAATGAAGCGCGGCAATAATTCCCGCCACCGTATCCTGCACATAAGTATAATCGCGCGAAGTATCTCCTTGGCCATACATCGTAATTGCTCGCTTTTTAAATATAGCATCTACGAATTTGTATACAGCCAAATCTGGTCGCTGTCGCTCACCATACACGGTAAAAAAACGCAGGTTTACAATATCAAACTGATAAAGAGAATGGTAAGTATGGTTCAGTAACTCAGCCGCTTTTTTTGTAAACGCATAAGGCGAAATGGGGTGGTCAACATGAGCAGCTTCAGAAAATGGAACAGGCGTATCGTTACCGTAAACCGAAGAGGAAGAAGCAAAAACTAATTTCTTTAAGTTGCGTTCATACATCCAATTCAAAATGTTTTGGGTGCCAATAATATTGGTTTGGATGTATTCAAGCGGGTTGTTCAACGAAGGACGAACACCTACTTTTGCCGCTAAGTGAATGACCGCATCAACTGAATCATTTATTTTACCCAAGACTGTTTTGTCGGAAATATCACTCTCGTAAAACTTAAAAGAATTGTTGGAAAGACAAGTGTTCAAATTTTTTTCTTTCAAAGCGCGAGGATAGAAAGGGTCCAAATTATCAATACCAACTACCCGATAACCTTGATTCAATAACTCATTACACAAGGTACTGCCAATAAAACCTGCACAGCCGGTTACTAAAACAGATTTCATTTTTTTTGTGGATTGAATAACGTGAAGTGTTGCAAGGCTAAAAAAACATTTATTTTCGAACATTGAAAATGCCTTTCTTCTCTGTCATCATTCCATCCTACAATAGAGCCCATTTAATTGCGGCTACTATTCGTTCAGTTCTGTCACAAAGTTTTAATGATTGGGAGTTGATATTGATTGACGATGGAAGCTCTGACAACACAAAAGACGTGTTGGGGTCGTTTGTTGATGACCGGGTAAAATATTTTTATCAGGAAAATGCTGAGCGCAGTGCTGCACGCAATAATGGAATTTTAAAAGCCACCGGAAAGTTCATTTGTTTTCTGGACAGCGATGATGTTTGGTTGCCCCATCATTTGCAAACCATGTATACCGCCATTGAAAAAAATAGTTTCAAGCCGGCACTTTACTTTACCGTGGTGCGTTGGTGTTTTGATGGCGGCAGAAAACAAGATGTTTTTTTTGATTCACCGGAAAACAAAAACCCAATTGAATATATAATACGAAATCAAATTGGCCCTTCTACGCAATGTTTGCATCGCGAAATATTGATGAAGCACCAGTTCAATACAGCACTTCGGGTAAATGAAGATGTGGAATTGAATACGCGAATTATGAATGAATATCCGCTTGTTCAAATTCGTGAGGTAACTGTAGAAATGCTCATTCATGAAGAAAACACAAAAGCGCTTTTCAAAGAATACATTACACCGCAGGTAAAAGCTATGCAAATTATTTTTTCGAATCCGGCTTTGAAAGGAAAAATTTCTGCTGCGTTCAAAAAACAAATTCAACACGCTTTCGATAGTCAATACATTATGGTTTGGGAAAAACTTGGCGATAAATCGAAAATGAATGGAGCAATTCTAACTTATTTGTGGCGTTACCCTCTCGACCCGAAAAACAACGCGCGTGTAGTTTCGCTCTTGTATAATTTACCCGGAGGAAAATTTATGAGCAGCGCTACACGATTTATTAAATCGTTACTGGGAAAGAAATAATATTGCTGTATGTGCGGAATAGCCGGAATTGTAAAACAGAATTTAGAAGCCGAGAAATATTCTTTGTTGGTGCGTGGTATGATTCAAAAAATTGCGCACCGCGGCCCCGATGCACAAACCCACTATACCGGAAATGATTTTTCATTTGGTCACGCCCGACTTTCCATTGTTGATTTGGTGGATGGCAATCAACCAATGAAAGAGCCTGGTTCGCAAAATGTAATTGTGTTCAATGGTGAAATTTATGGCTATAAAAAAATTAAAGCTGATTATTCTCAATACAACTTTGTAACTCATTCAGATACCGAACTGCTATTAGCCATGTATCAACGCAATGGCGAAAAAATGTTGAGCGAATTGCCCGGTATGTTTGCCTTTTCTATTTGGGATGAAACGAATAAAAAACTTTTTGCCGCCCGCGACCGCTTTGGCGAAAAACCGTTTTACTATGCTATTGGCAAAAACGGAGAATTTATTTTTGCATCTGAAATGAAGGCCATTCTTTCAACGGGTTTAGTAGAACCCATACTAGATGTTGAAAGCGTTCAATTTTATTTGCGTAGACTTTATGTGCATCCGCACAAAACTATTTTCAAAAACATTTTCACCCTTCCTGCGGCTCATGCTTTGTGTTTCGAAAACAAAAAAATAAAAACATGGCAGTATTGGAACTTACCCGCTCAGCACCCAACACTTACACTTGGCGATGCCAAAGAAAAGTTTGTTCAACTATTGGATACCGCGGTGCAGAATCAATTAGTGGCCGATGTTCCGGTGGCTGCGTTTTTAAGTGGCGGGCTCGACTCCAGTACCATAGTGGCAGTAGCCTCTAAATATAAAACCAATCTCACCACTTTTTCTTTTGGTTTTGAAGGCGATAAAAGCGAATTGAAATATGCCGAACAAATTGCGAAGCGGTACAAAACCAACCATGTAATTCTTGAAGAAAAAGAATTTGACATTGCCGATTTGCTGGTGAAAATGCATTCAATTTACGATGAACCCTTTGCCGATTCGTCTAATGTTCCCACGTATTTAATTTCAAAATTGGCCAGCAAACACGTAAAAGTGGTGTTGACCGGTGATGCTTGTGATGAATTACTTGCGGGCTATAATTTTTGGTACCGCAGAATATTTCATTTCGAAAAAGCCAACAAGGAGGCAGACGTTTTTGCGCTATACTATAAGTTGATGCGCAGCATTAGTTACCGATTAAAATCAAAATTGCACAACTACTATCATTTTCAGGTGGAAGGATTTAGCGACAAACAAAAATTTTCGAATGCTCTTGAGTTGCACAATTCTCAAAAAGACTATTTCAAGGTCGAAGAATTAGCTTCCCTTTTTTCGACTTCAATACCAGCTAATGGCTATGCTAAAATGACGAAGCAAAAGTTAAACGACATACTCAATGAAGATCTAACTAATTATATGCCGGGCGATATTCTTGTAAAAACCGACCGAGCTTCTATGGCAAGTGGATTGGAGTTGCGCGCGCCATTCTTAGATAAAGACTTTGCGGAGTTCTGCATTTCGTTACCCGCCAAGTTTAAAATGAATGATGCCACCGAAAAAATTTTGCTGCGCGAAGCCTGTGGCCATTTATGGACCGAGGAAATTAGAGGTAGAAAAAAGCAAGGCTTTGCGGCTTCGGTAAATCATTGGCTCAAAATTCCATCGGTTGTTGAATTGAAGGAGAAATATTTAAAGAACAAAGGCAACAAAATTTTTTCGGTGTTGAATTACGATGCTGTAAACACTTTTTACCAGCAAGACAATAACAAAACATGGGCACTGCTCAACTTAAGTATGTGGATGGAAAGTTATGATTTTACCATTGCGTAATTCTCCATGAAAATTACTCCAACCATATCTGTAGTAATGCCGGTGTATAATGCCGAGGCGTATTTGCGCGAGTCAATAGACAGCGTATTGAATCAAACTTTTAGCGACTTCGAATTCATAATCATAGATGATTGTTGTACAGACAGCACCGCTGCTATTCTTTCTTCGTACAACGATTCGCGCATACGAGTTTTTAAAAATGAAACCAACCAAGGGCTTACAAAAAGTTTGAACCGCGGCATTGAATTGGCGCAAGGCAAATACATAGCTCGCACCGATGCCGATGATGTTTGTATGCCTACTCGATTTGAAAAACAAATTGGCTTTATGCAAGCGCATCCCGAAGTTGGATTGTGTGGTTGCTGGTACCAAAACATAGGTAGCAAAAAAGGGCTGGCAAAATATAACACCACGCATAGCCAAATGGTGATCGGGCTTTTGTATAGAACCCAGGTTTCGCATTCTGCGGCTATGTTGCGCAAAGCAGTTTTAGATATGTATGGGCTGCACTACAACCCTGAATTTATAACAGCACAAGACTATGACCTATGGTCGCGCATGGCAAGAGTGTGCGAACTGGCAAACATTCCTGAGGTGTTAATGCAGGTGCGTTTTCATACAGCAAGCGTATCGGTAAAAAAGAAAGAAGAGCAATTGCTAAACAGAAATAAAATTATTGCCAACCAGTTTGCCGAGATGGGAGTAAAAATAAGCCGGGAAGAAATTGAATTGTTTGTTCAGCTCTGCCATTCAAAATTCGGTTTTGCTGTTGAAGAAATAAATCAGTTGGAAATATTTTTAAGGAAAGCAATTGCGGCAAACAACACATCCGGCTTTTTGAAAAAAGAATTGTTTACCGATTTTGTAGAAGAGAAATGGTTTCATCTCTGCTATAATTCAACCACCTTAGGCGCTCAACGTTATAGTATGTACTATAATTCAAAACTAGTAAGTGAAAAAAAAATGGATTGGTTGACGAGGTTGAAGTTTAGAGCGCGGTCAATGATGTAACTACCAATTACCATTCTGTTCATAACCCGCACGTATGAGTGTTTCTCCGGCTATTTTTTTGAAAATATTTTTTTGGTCAGCACTCCATTGCTGCCATTTGCCTACAGGCTTAAAATCTTTTTTGTTGTTGGTGATAGACCAATCTACTTCCCCTTTTTCATTAACACTATTGGTGGAAGAACCAAAAATGGGCAGGTCATCTAAACTATCAAAGGCATAATCCTTTTCATCTAGGTTTAAAAAAGCCAGAACCTTTTTCATTTCCTGTGTTGGGTTGGCAAACACCTGCTCATATTGTATTTGCAAGCAAGTGGAACTGCTCTGCAACTGCAACATTCTTTCGGTACCATCGCGCCATTGCTCTGTGGCTTGCTCAAAGCTGTATCGTTTAAACGTTTTAATAAAAGACTCCACCACATCGCGACCATCGCGTAACAGGCAAATCAATTTCCCTTCCGGAAAAACACTTGAAAAATTTTCGATACCCACAGTGGCGGGGTCTTTCAGCAACAAGTACTTTGCATTAGCCGGAATAAATTTTGAATAAAACTCAATGAGCGAATAACCCATGGCTCGTAATAAAAGAGCTGATTGCAATTTGACTAACTCTTCCGATTTGCTCTCCCAACCCTTTTGTTCGGCAACTGTTTTTTGTGCATACCACATGAGGTGCGCACTGTGCTGCATAATGTTTTGCTCTCCAGGTAAATTAGTGCCTGACGGAAATTTAATTTCCTTGTGCTTAAGCAACAGGTTAGAAATATAGTTGTGGCCTGAGCGCGCAATAGGGGCAACCAGGTAGACCAAGTTTGGTTTTTTTTCGAGGACCACTTTCTGTCCTTCCGAAAATTCAAACTCGGTTAAATTCAAAAATTTGGTTTCTATGGTTGCAGGAACGGGCGAAGGTTCTGGTGGCAAAACCTTATCAATATGCCTGCGCAAATAACGAATTACTCTTTTTTTCATAAGCATTAGAACTTGAGCAAAGCAAATAAAATTATTGTAAGCGGCTTCTGCTTCCTTATAGCTATTTGCTTTTATTCGCTTCGTATTTCACCAATTGAATTTTCTTTTCATGGACATTTATTTTTCAATTATCATTCCTACTTACAACCGAGCGCGGTTGCTGTGCAAAGCTATTGATAGCGTATTGGCACAAACCTATGTTCATTGGGAATTACTGGTGGTTGACGATGGTTCTACCGATAACACAAAAGCGGTGGTTGAAAAATATGTTCAACAGGATAACCGTGTGAAATACATTTATCAGAAAAATGCTGAGCGCAGTGCTGCACGAAATAACGGAATTGATAAAGCACAAGGTCAGTATCTTTGTTTCTTAGATAGTGACGATTATTTTTTGCCCGAACGGCTTTCACTTTTGGCAAGTACTATTTCCCAAATGAATAACCCGGAGGTTTTATTCTACACTGATTTGGTTGCAGAAATGGGTGAAAAGAAAAGTGTTCGTCCTTACGCCAATATTAATAGCACCAATCTATTTGATGTACTTATTCAACGCGCCATTCATAGCCAACAAATTTGCAGCGCGGCAATTATACTTAAGCAGTTTAAGTACGATACTCAATTTATGGTAGCAGAAGACTCTGAACTTTGGCTTCGAATAGCCACAAAGTATGAGCTCCTCTATTTGCCCAATCAAGCAACTGTTGTAGTAGTAGAACATGATGAACGAACCGTTGGATTTAACAAACCCGATGTTTATCTAAAACACATTGTTACGCGCAAGCACATCAAACAATTGCATAGCACACATTTTTCTTCGGTTGCTATTATTGATAGAAGTATTCACGATGGTTACATGGGCTTAGCCCGAAGTTATGCGCATAACAACAAAAGCTGGAATATGCTAGCAGCCATTTTAAATGCTTGCCGGTTTGAGTTTTTTCGCTCGGCCAAACAAAAATCGTTTTTGATTACGGCTAACTTCTACCTGTTTAAACCCTTTTTAAGTTTTTATAAATGGCTGAAACAAGTGGCAGGAAAAACATCCTGAAGAATTTGTTTTACGCAACGATTCATTCTGATTGCATGCTGCGTTCCAATTCTAACGCACGGTTGGTTTTCAACTACTATATTTTATGTTTGTGTTTAACGCATGCAATTACCGCGTGCCTTGTATTTCATGGGTGAAAACGATAGCCAAAAATTTTTGAAACTACTTACTGGCTACTACGATAAAATTTACGTGGTTAGTATTGAGCGCACCCGAAAACACCGTTTAGAAAAACTAAAGGAAAACTTAAAAGGGCTTGACTACGAATTTTTTGAGGGTGTAGATGCAACTTTGCTTAACGATGAAGAAATAAATCAGATAGCCGATTTAGAAAAAAGTCGCGAAACGCTTAACCGCTTTTACCAATACAGATACGGCAAACAACCCAATCGCACATTAAGAAGAAGTGAAATAGGATGCAGTTATTCGCACTTGAAAATTTACAGAGAAATGGTGGAGAAAGGCTGGAAGAAAGTTTTAGTCTTAGAAGATGATGCCCGAATTGATTTTTCTAAAATTCACTTGATACCACAAATGCTAAATGAAATTCCTGTAAACGCTGAAGTGTTTTACTGGGGCTACCGCTGGTATGATTGCGAAAGTGCATCACGCAGATTTTTTCGACTTTATATTTCAACTCCGGCAAAAAAAATGTATGCCCTGCTTAGCGGAACAAAATATGAAGACATTAATGAACGCTTTCCCAAACCCTTTAAAAAACATGTTTGGCATTCGGGTCTTCATGCCGGCACGCATGGTTACGCTATTACATTAGAAGGTGCAAAAAAAGTGTTGGCTGCAAATTTTCCAATAACAATGAATGCGGACAGAGCCATTTCGTATGTGCGCGAGCAGGGTAATTTGAAATGTTATGCTGCTTTGCCGTTAATTATTCGCGATGACCAAACGGTTCCAACTTCACTAAACGTTTAATTCAAGCAAACCAAATAGCGCTGTGCTTAAACAGCAATAACAATGGCTGTAGTTGAAAGAGAAAAACATTTTGGACAAATTGATACGCTGCGAGCATTTGCTATTATAATGGTAATTCTCACCCACTGGCTTGTAAATACCGGGCTAGGCGAATTTCATTATTTTACTTATGGCGTTGATTTGTTTTTTACCATTTCCGGATTTTTGATTACGTATCTTTTTTTGTTTGACAAAGAACGAAATGCCGATGCAAAAGGTAAGGTAGTAGTCAACTTTTACATGAGAAGGTTGTTGCGCATTTTTCCGATATACTATCTGTTGATGTTCTTTTTTATTCTATTGAACAAAACATTCCATGCTTGGATTTGGAACGAAGGAAATGGCGTTTACTATCTTACTTACACTTCCAATATTTTGTTCTTTCTAAAAGGTGACCAATCGGCTGAACTACAGCATACCTGGTCGCTGGCGGTGGAGGAACAGTTTTACATTATTTGGCCATTGCTTTTAA
Organism: Bacteroidota bacterium; assembly: GCA_947479455.1. Taxonomy (GTDB): domain Bacteria; phylum Bacteroidota; class Bacteroidia; order Chitinophagales; family LD1; genus Bog-950. The sequence continues at coordinate 30,315 of CANJZE010000023.1, read as the reverse complement.
TCTTGCTTTCTAAACGACAAACACTTTATTTTTTAGTCAGCGTTTTCTTTATTGGTATAATCTCCAACATACTCTGGTATAAAAGCAACGTGCGCTTGTTTCCCAATGGTAATTTTCACACGCTGGGTATAGGCGCGCTCTTAGCTTACTTGGTGTATTACCATAAGCAGGATCGGTTTTATGAAAATCTTCTGCAGAAATATTCTTTGCCGGCATTTGCAATTTCCTTTGCGGTATTATGCTTGGTATTGGGCACAAATTCATCCAATAATTTTTTAAAGCCGTTATTCCTGTCGCTTACCAGTGGACTCTTTCTCTTCATTGCTTACAATGGCAAAACAAGTTTGCTCAATCCTCTACTTAACTTAAAACCACTTCAGTATATAGGCAAGTTGAGTTACGGAATTTATCTTTACCATAAGCCTATTCCCAGCTTTATAAAAATTGCTTGTTTGAAATTACATTTAGAACTGCCTCCTCCTTTGCTTTATTTTTTATTGTGCTTGCTGATTCTTATTCCTGTTGTGCTGGCATCGTACTATCTTATTGAAAAGCCGATTCTGAAATTGAAAACGAAATTTGTTTAAGCCATGAAGAGCGACTTCGGTATCATCATAACCACTTATAAAGGCGATTTTTATTTTACTAAAGCCGTATTGGCAAGTATTAAAAAGTTTATGCCCGATGTACCTATATGTATTATTCAGGATGATGATTTTTCTTTAGAAGAAGTAACACGCGTTTACAACATTACCCACGTTATTAAAAGGGAGAATGTTAAGAACGAATTCGTAAAGCAAAATTGTTTTGGATCTAGGTGTTCTAATTTGGCTGCTTTTACTGAATCGCCTTTCGAAAAATTTCTGTATCTCGACTCAGATTTGGTTTTGTGGGGCGACATCAGAAAAAATATAAAATTAAGCGAGGCTGATTTTTTTCATAACGAACCGCACGAACCGTATACTGATAAAATTTACCGCGAACAATATTTTGTTGCCGACAAATTGTTTAAGCATACCGAAGCATTTGAGTGGCAGGATTGTCATTTTTTTAATTCAGGAGTTTTTATTGCCCGTAAAAACATGTTTGATCAAAAAGAATTTGAAGACATTATTCGTTTATGGAAAAGCGACCGAGTAGTGAAAGGGCAGCGATTAATTTTTCCACTCGACCCGCAAAGTCTTTTAAACGTTTTGGTTTTTAGAAACAAGAAAAAGGGAAATATAAAAGTAGGTGAAGCGCATTTGCAAACGGTAGCTTCTGTCATATCAAAAGAAGAACTGGAAACCAGATTTGTTTTTTTGAATGGGGAACCGGTAGTGAAACAGGATACTGTGCTTCATTGGGCCGGTCTAAAACCATTAATGACCAATCGTAACGAAGTTTTTATAAGCCCTATAGTTTATTTTAGAAAGCAGCACTTAAAAAATGCGAACTCGCTTTGGCGCTTTGCTCCCGAAATTTATTTCTATTACGAAGAATTTGAAGTGGTGATAAATCGCTACCATAATGGTTCGTTGTGGACGTATATTAAACGTAAAGTTTTACGATTGTTTAAATAATTCGCTTTCCCAATTCTGGCTATCTTGCCATTGCTAAGAACCAATTTAGCTACCCGAAAAATTTGTGTGCATGGAATTAGTTAAAAGAGCTACTGCGAAGTTTAAGAGAACCTTAAACGATTTGACTTTTGATGTGGCTGGCACATCGCTTGGCATAAGGAATCCTGAACGAAACATCATCTTGATGTATCACGGAATTGATACTACGGGAAACAATCCATTCAACACACGGCACACTCCGTTAAAATTTTTTGAAAAACAGATTTCCTTTTTAATCAAAAACTATAAAATTGTTTCGCTTAAAGATTATTTTGAACAACATCATGCCGCAACTAATTTGTGTGTTGTTACTTTTGATGACGGCTATCTGAATAATTATACCCATGCAATGCCGGTACTTGAAAAATATAATTGCCCCGCCACTTTTTTCATTACCGGATTAAACGAAGTTCACCTCGATATTTTATGGGCTGATTATGTAAACATAGCCGGCAAACTATTACAAACTGTTGCTATTGATGGGGAGAAATTTACTTCTATAAACGGAATGTTGGTTTCTGATGACCGCAAAAAAAACATTTTGGAAATTGCAAAACGCTTGAATCCTGAACTGGAATACAAATTCAAAATTTATGAAGCCTTAGATAAAGCCTTGAATTTTAAAGCTGGGACCTTATATGAAGAGTACTGGAAGTTAATGACCGATGAACAAATTAAAAAAGTCTCAAAAAGCAATCTGTTTGAAATTGGAAGTCACGGTTATTACCACAACAATCTTGGAAACATAAAGGGGGAAAATGCTTTTGAGGAAATTACAAAGTCAAAAAAGTATTTAGAAAATTTGATTCAGAAACCTGTTACTACCTTGGGTTATCCCGATGGATCGTATGCTAAGCACACCATTGCCTTTGCTTCGCAGTTAGGTTTTATTCATCAAACTTGCAGCGATGGTTACATTAACCCGCACGATGCACAGGAAAAATATTTGTTGGATAGAAATGGAATTTACAATTGCGATAGCGCGGCTAATCAGCTAATTTCTGCAATCAATACTTGAAACGCAACTCGTATAACACACTTTCATATTTTGCTTTATGACGCAGCGTTTACCAATTATTCTTTTTACGAACGATTCATTGCAGTCAAAAATTTTGGCTGATGCACTTGCTAAAAGATTTTCACTGGCTGCCGTAATTGTTCAAAAAAGAAAGCCAAGTCAGTCGTCCAGACTAGCAGTAAAAGTTTTGCAAAATATTTTTGGGAATGAAATGCTAGAACGTATTTTGATTTATACCAAACCCCAAAAGCATAGAGAGGCCTTACTCTTAGAAAAAAAGTTAGTTCGTAAAGCAGAAAATTTTTTAACAGCACGTTTGCTTACTTATCAAACAACCGAATGGACAAAAGTTCCAATCATTTTTACAGAAAACATCAATGACAGTAAAACTGAGGAAAAGATAAAATTGCTCCGTCCAGCACTCATGGTTGTTTGGGGTACAGGAATAATTAAACCAAATATTATTGCCTTGCCCAGTATAGGAATAATCAACGCCCATCCGTCCATTCTTCCAAAATACAAAGGAAGTTTTCCTGAGTTTTGGCAGTGTTACGAAGACGATGTTGCTCACACAGGAATTACTTTTCATTTCATTGATGAAAAGGTAGATGCGGGTCCAGTTATTAAGCAAACGCCCTACAAAGACAAATGGCCAATTGACCCATACACTTTGAAATCAATAAATATTTTAAGCATCTTAGAACAATACCCGAATGTTATAGAACAGGTCTTGTCAGGCTCGTACGAAAAAACTGTGCAGCAAAAATCTGTTGAGAAAACTTTCCGATTTAAGGATATAACCTGGGAAAAAAAGCATGCAATTTTTGAAAAACTTCATTTAGCTTAAGTCGTACAAGCTTCAATAGACTGACATAAAAAAAATAATTTCGCAGTAATGAAAATTGAGTTTAAAGATGCTCTCAGTGGTGATGAAATACAAAACGCCCAACGTTTATATCAGCAATTGAATGATGTGTCCATCTTTCAACATGTTTCATTTCCCGCGCTGCCTTCAGCCAACAATAAATTAAAATACGTTTTAGCTACTGATGTTGAAGAAAGTTTGGCGGGGTATTGTGTAATGACAGAAGCGCATTCAAACAGTTTGCCCTTTATTAAAACAGCAAAAATTCAATACGGCCCTGTTTGCGCAAAACCGGAAATGGAAGTTTTACTATTGAATGAGATTTACAACTATTACAAAACACACGGCTTTTCTTCCATGGAAATTCAATTGCGCCATGTAGCTGGTCAAGCGGGTGAAAAGATAGTTACCGAAGCATCGAAACACTTTTCTTTCTATCACAAATACAACAAAAACAATCGTGTCTCTCTTCATATTGATTTGAGTCAACCGATTGAAAAAATTCAGAAAGAGTTTACAAGCGATTTGTCAAAAAACCTGAAAAAAGCGGTTAATAAAAATGTAAAAGTAAGGTTAGTTGTAATTGATGAAGAAATAAAAGAATTTGCTTCCCTCTACATGAAAATGGGAAACAAGCGCGGCACAATTCACTATACAGAAACTTACCTTTTTAAGTTGTGTAAGTTTCTGATTGAAACCCAAAATGGGTTTTTGCTCTGTTCCTTTGTAGATGAAAAAATGATTGGAGGAGGATTGTTTATTAACCAGGGAGACAAAACCGAATATCAAATAGGTGCTACAGATCCTGATTTTAAAAAAATTCCTTCTTCACATTTAGTGCTGTTCGAAGCCATTAAATATGCCAAAGAAACCGACAAGAAAATTTTTGATATGGGCGGCATAGGTTTTTACGCAACTCCCGCTGACCAGATTCATAACATCAATCAGTTCAAAGAAAATTTTTCGAAGAATTACGTTTTCTACACCAAGGTTTTGTACGTAGACATGAAACCCTTTTATTTAAAACTATTGAATATCCTTTCGTTTATTAAGAGCCGTTGGTCATGAGCGAGCTAAGAATACTTTTAGCAACCAGAACTATGGCACACGGTGGAGGAGCCGAAAGATTAGTGTTTGATATTTTTCAGGAACTGAAACAACGGGCAAACGTCAAAGTAAAACTAGTCTCCTTTCAGCACTCCTCCATTTTTAACCTTCCAAATATTGACCATTTTGAAAAAGCACTTGCAGCTGACAAGGATTTTAAAATTTGCAATTACAAAATCAATTTTTCGTTAGTAAGAAAAAACGAAATTGATGTAACAGAATACCAACAGTTGGTAGAAGAATTTAAGCCTCACGTCATCCACTCCCATATGTTCATTGCCGAACTTGTTACGAGAGCAAACGTTCATGCAGGGATAAAATTTTTTACGCATTGCCATGACAATATGGTGCAGCTTGAAAAATTTTCGTCTCAAACGCCACTCAGTAGAAACAAACTCACGAATTACTACGAACGGAATTGGATTTTGAAAAAATACGCTGCTTGTAACAATCAGTTCATTGCTATTTCAAACGACACAAAGGAGTATTTCGAAAACGTGCTGCCCAAAAAATTAAAGAAGAATATTCACCTGCTCTACAACGCTATTGATTTTAAAAGATTGAATGCCGTTAATCATGAAAGAAAATTAGACACGATTAAAATCGTGAACACAGGCAATTTTTTGCTAAAGAAAAATCAAATTTTTTTGGTGGAAGTAATGCGCTGTCTTAAAAACAGAAATGCAAATGTTTCGCTGACTTTCCTGGGTGGTGGAGATGAAATGGGAAACGTAAAAAACAAAACAGCAGAATACGGACTGACTGATTTTCTAACCTTCGCTGGAAACGTAAACAATGTAGAGGAGCATTTAAAAAACGCCAACCTATATGTTCACTCCGCAAAATATGAACCTTTTGGTTTGGTGCTTTTAGAAGCTATGGCTGCCGGCCTACCTGTTATTGCGTTAGATGGAAAAGGAAACAGAGACATTGTAAAAAACAACGTAAATGGCTTTTTTATTAAGGAGCAAAATGCAGAGCTGTTTGCCGATAAAATTATGACGCTAATGGGAAATGAAAATAAATACCGCGAGATGAGTAAGAATGCGGTGGAGTTTTCCAGTGGGTTCGATATAGTGAACTACACTAACAAGTTGCTGAAAATTTATGAAAGTAATTAGAGGGCAAGCAGAGATTGAATAAATGCAGGGTAGTTTTTTTCGGCATTGAATTCTTTATTCCAGATATCAAACGCGTTTTTTCTCATCCTATCTTTTTCTTCCTGCGATAATGCATAAAACTTCTTTATCGCTTCAGCAATTTCGAAAGCTGTGCAATTTGGGGGGAGTAAAAAACCATTTACATGATGTTTCGCAATTTCCGAAACTCCGCCTACATCAGTAGCTATCAAAGGAATTCCAAATGAATTTGCTTCCATGATTGACACAGGCAATCCCTCTGTTTCGCTAACGTTGATGAATACATCAATAGCATTGCTGGAATAATAATTAAGCAGCGTTTCATTATTAACCTGACCTCCAAATTCAAAACGAATGTTTTTTTTGCTTGAAAGCTTTTCGTGGGCTAATTTCTCTATTTCATTTTTTAAGACCCCGGTACCGAAATGAATCCACTCTAATTCGAAATCATTTATTAATGCAAGTGCCTCGATAATTAAATGAGTGCGTTTCAATGGAATAATGTTTGAGCAACTCAACAATTTCAATTTGCCCGAATTGCTTGCCGATAAAACACCTTTTGTGTTGAAGGTTCCAAGCCGCGATAATTTTATTTTTTGTGAAAACTTATGCTGCGTCAGTTCATCTAAATATTCCTTTCCGTTTTGCGAAATGCAATAAGTGGCATCTAAATTACCGATAATGAAATTTCGTAAGGGCAAATAAGCAGGCTTGTGTCGTTCGAAATAAACATCCCATCCATGGGTACGGCAGATTGTTTTCGCTTGCTGATGTTTGTATTTAAACATGGCGATGCCCGCTGCCATATCATTCATCCAATAGGAATATAAAGTAAGCTTTGAAAGCTGAATGTTGTTTTCAATAACAAGTTTTTCGAGGAACAAATTCACTTCAATTGTCTTTGCATAAGAAGTGAGCAAGGTAAAGAGGCTTGTTTTGTTCAATGGAATACCGCGTCTGCGCATAAACTTTAACTCTTTACGCAGATGCAAAAAATTAGCAAGGGCAGAAACCTTTGATAGCAGCGAAGCGGTGTATGGATACCGAATCACTTTTATTTCTGAAGAGATTTGCGTGGTGAGTTCTGACGACAAATCATTCGTTACTATAAATATTCGGTCGAACGTTTTTGCAAGTAGGGGAAATTCATTTTTTAAAAAAGTTTCGGCAGTGCCAAAGGGAAAAGAGGCGCTGAATAAAATCAAAGTCCTGTCAGAATTCATCAAACGGTTATTTTAGCCCGAAAATATTCTTATTCTTTTGAAGAAAGTTTTGGTTCTTGCTTACTTCTATCCTCCTTGTAATTTAACTGCCGCGCAACGCTCGCAGTCATGGGCAAATTATCTTTCGCTTTACGGCTATAAGCCAATCATAATTACCAGAAGATGGGATGAAAAAATTTCGCATTTAAGTGATGTATCAAAAGCAACACCGCCAGAAATAAAACATGAAGTGTTCGAAACGCATGAAGTATTCTATCTGCCCTATAAGTCAAATCTTCGCGATAAAATTTATGTAAAACACAAAGAGATTCGTTTCAATTTCTTTCGCAAAACACTTACGTTTTTCGAATTGGTTCTTCAGCCTTGCTTCGATTTTGTAATTCCATACAAGAACCTTTACAGTTTTAGTTTTGAATATCTGAAGCAAAACCCTGAAGTAAAAAAAATTGGCGAGTGATAAAATTTTTGAAAGAAAAGAAGAAGCATAGGGGTAACGAACTACCTGAACATGTGCTGGAATTTTTCGTTTTTCTGCTGAATATAAATCGTTCGTAACAATAAAAATTTTGTCGAACGATTGGGCGAGGACAGGAAATTCACTTTCAATAAACGTTTCGCTGGTACCCAATGGAAACTGAGCGGTGAAGAATATCAAGGTTTTCATCAGCAAAATCTTAGCAAGGTTTCTATTTTCGAAAAGTGAAAGTATTAATTCTCTGCTACGATTTTCCCCCACTTATTTCTATTGGTGGGCAACGCCCATACAGTTGGTTGAACTACTTGCCCGACTCGGGAATTGCGGTAACAATAGTTACGCGACACTGGCAAGAGGCGATGAACACCCCCGAAGATTATGTAAAACCAACTGCGGTTGAAGTTAGCGTGGAAACTGATTTGCTAAAAAATAAAGTGATAAGAGTTCCCTTTAAACCAAATTTGCGCGATCGGCTGTTGCTCACTTTTGGGTTTAATCAACTGGTGTGGTTGCGAAAAATACTTTCGCTGCTGTATACATTTTTGGAGTACCTCATGTTTTGGTTTGATAGTAAAAGTGAAATTTATGTAGCCGCAGAAAAGCAAATTCTAGCAAACAAACCCGATTTTATTATTGCCACCGGAGAACCTTTTATTTTATTTCGATACGCGCACCTGCTTTCAAAAAAATACAAAATTAAATGGGTGGCCGACTATCGCGATGGCTGGACAACTAACCAAGGTCATTATCAATTAAGCCTATTGCAAAAAATTAGAAATTTGTTTTTCAGAACACTTGAAAAAAAATATTTGCAAGGTGTATCATTCATTACCACAGCCGCTCCTTCTTACGCACAAGAACTTCAAAAACTGTTTGCCACTACCGATGTTCGTGTTGTGTATAATGGCTTTGATGAAAAGCATTTTCAAAACACTGCTGCAATGGAACGGAGCGCTAAAAAATTTATTATCACTTATGCAGGAACGATCTATCCGCATCAAAATCTTGAAATGTTTTTAGATGGAGTTTTGCTATTTGTTGACAAAGAAAATGTACAGAAAAATATTTTTGAAGTTCATTTTTACGGCTTGCTAGGTCAACCCAATTCAGTTAGCCGACTCATCAATTATAAACCCGAATTGTTACCCTGGTTGGTTCCTCTTCCCAAAATTTCGTATAGCCAAATGGTAAAAAAAATGTGCGAGTCGAATCTCTTGTTACTCCTCTCTAGCAAGGGTGCTGATTGGCTAAATGCTAAAGTGTTTGATTATTTGGCTGCCAAACAAAAAATATTGCTGGTTGAAAATGACGAAGGGGTTTTGCAAAAATTGCTACAAGAAACCAATGGAGGATTTGCGGCAAATAATGCTGAGGACGTAGCTGATTTTTTGAAGCAAGAGTTTGAAAATTTTAAGCACGCAAGAATAACCTTTGCCGAAACCAACGACAACTACAAAAAATATTCAAGAGGAACGCAGGCAAAAATATTTGCCGATTTATTAAAGACAAACCTTCTCAGCAATTAATTTTTCATTAAGCGCACGCTATGTGCTTCTGCCATTAACATTACACGGTTCGGCTTTTTGTTTACAACGACTCCACCACCTTTTGCGGACTTAAATAGTTGGTGTAATACTGAACAACATTTTGCCTGATAGTGGACACCAATTCTGATTCCAGAAGAATAGCTAGTTCTACTGTTTTGTTTAATGCTGCAGCGTTTTCAAAAATTATTGCATTATATAAATGCTTAAGCGGAGGAGAAAATAGTTGTGCATATTCTCTTTCGATAACCGGAATGGTGCCGCACGACATAGCCTCTATAATATTGTGCGAAAACGGCATGCTGATACCGGGACAGGCAAGAAAAAAATTGAATTGCGCTAGGCAAGGTCGCAGTTCTTTTGCTTCAATTCCAAAATATTTGGTGTCAACTATTATTACTGCACATTGCTGCATGGCTGCGCGAAACTCTTCTGCCGTTTTGGGAAAAGCAGCAAGGTTACTTTCTCTCAATTGATCAATCAACTGCATCCGCGAAGCCACTTTGAATTTTCCCATATCTTCTATTTGATGATATTGCTGCGCATCAAAATTACCTGCAAAAAAAAGGCTGTTCAACCTTTTCGCTTCTAACGCCACGGTTGTATTCCAATACTTATGAAAATATAAGTTAGGGTGAAGCGCCATGGGCACATAAAAAAAAGAATCCTCTTTATTCTTGTTGAAGTAATCGTAACCTAATTGCACGTAACCAGATTTTGCACAGTCAGAAAATTTTAATGTGGCGTTTGTTGCTGGGAAATTAGTGAACACTAAGTTTTTTTCTTTGAACAACAATTTTGGATAAACATCAAAATCGCCAAGGAAGCGATAGTTTTTTTTGATGTAAACGGTATATCCTTCAAGCAAAAAAAATTTTATAAATAAATACAGATACCGTTCATATTTGTTTTCAGACAGTTCTATGTAAACGCTTTTAGTCGGCTAGTTGGAAACAATGGATAAGTAGCGCTTGTTTTTTTGCCAAACAGATAGCCCTAAAAAGTAACGATAAAAATATTTCAGCAACTGCTTCATAAAGAATATTACCCGTGTTTAATTGGTAAGTGAAATTATCATTCAACAGAAGAGAAACAATGAAAAGTAAGCAGTCAATTTTTAACGGCTGGGTTTATTTTTTTCAATTTCCAATTCAAGAGTGGAATGATAGATGAATAACGAGAGAGTTTATATTTCATCGAACCAGCCAATATTCCATTCTTCCTAAGCTGTTTCGCCCCTCTTTTCCTATTATTGCTACATGAAAAATTTCGCATTGATTGGTGCCTCTGGTTACATAGCACCGCGTCATCTAAAAGCTATAAAAGACACAAGCAATTCCTTGCTTGCTGCGTATGATCCGTTCGACAGCGTAGGTATTATGGATTCGTATTTTCCCGATGCCGCTTTCTTTGTAGAGTTCGAACGCTTCGACCGCCACATTGATAAAGTGTTGCGCAAAGGAACGCCACTCGATTATGTTTCTATCTGCTCGCCCAATTATTTACACGATTCGCATATTCGTTTTGGTTTGCGTATTGGTGCCAATGTAATTTGCGAAAAACCATTGGTACTTAAAACCTCGAATGCAGAATCTTTGATAGCATTGGAAAAAGAAACGGGAAAGAAAATCAACAGCATTCTTCAACTGCGGCTTCATCCAAATATTATAAAGCTAAAGGATAAAATTGCGAGTGGCGACCCGAATAAAATTTATGATTTCGATTTGACTTATATCACTTCGCGTGGCAATTGGTATTACACCAGTTGGAAAGGCGATGTGAGCAAGAGCGGAGGAATTGCTACGAACATCGGCATTCACTTCTTCGACATGTTGAGTTTTTTGTTTGGCGATGTAAAACAAAACGTGGTGCATCTGCATACACACGACCGCGCGGCTGGTTACTTGGAATTTTCGCGCGCACGTGTGCGTTGGTTTTTGAGCATCAATGCCGATACACTGCCCGAAGCCGCTAAACAAAAAAACATGCGCACCTATAGAAGCATGACTTTGGAAGGCGAGGAAATCGAATTCAGCGATGGCTTTACAGATTTGCACACGCGCAGTTACGAGGAAATTTTAAAGGGAAATGGTTTTGGTGTGAGCGATGCACTGGCAAGTATTCGCATTGCCAATGAAATTCGCGAAGCGCAACCAGTTGGTTTGAAAGGCGAGTATCATCCGCTTTGTAAATTGCAAATCAGCAAACATCCTTTCTCAAAAGAATAAGATGCAGACACGGATTTCACAAATTACACGAATTAGTTTTGCCTTTCTCTGCGCGACACACTTCCATTCTGTTGTTCTGCATTTCAATCATCAATCATCAATCATCAATCATCAATCTCGATGTGTGGCATAGCAGGTTTTTATTCTCTCACCAAACAATTCAGCGAAACTGATTTGCATTCCATAACGAATGTGATGAGCCACCGCGGACCCGATGCGGCTGGATTTTTTTTGAATGAAGAAAAAACGTGTGGCTTAGGTCATCGCAGATTGAGCATTATTGATTTGAGCACGGCCGCCAATCAACCCATGTTTTCGCAAAGTGAAAGATATGTGATGGTGTTTAATGGCGAGGTTTACAATTTTCAAGAAATAGCCAAACAGTTGAATATTTCACCGCGCACCCACAGCGATACGGAAATTATTCTCGAAGCATTTGAACAGCGCGGAACCGAATTTGTGCATTTGCTCAACGGCATGTTTGCCATTGCAATTTACGACAAGCAGAAAGAGAAACTGTTTCTCTTTCGCGATAGGTTGGGTGTGAAACCGCTTTATTATTTCTATGCTGAAAACAATTTTGCTTTTGGTTCTGAAATAAAATCGTTGCTCGCCATTGACTTTGTGGCGCAAAATATTCCGCTCAACAAGCGGGTTGTTTCTACGTTTTTATATGCCGGTTATATTCCTGAACGGGAAACTATTTATCAATCTATTTACAAGTTGCCGGCAGGCAGTTTTGCCTTGGTTGATAAACACGGCTTCGAAGTAGTTCACTACTGGAAGCCCGAAGAAAAAATTACAACAACTGTTGTTACTGATTTTGATTCTGCTAAAAAGGAGTTGAAAGAACTGCTTACTTCATCCGTTCGATATCGAATGATAAGCGATGTGCCGTTCGGCACTTTTTTAAGTGGAGGAATTGACTCCAGTGCGGTAACTGCAATTGCGCAAAGCATTTCTTCGCAACCTGTAAAAACGTTTTCAATTGGTTTTAAAGAAGCTAAGTTTAATGAGAGCGAATACGCCAAAAAAGTTTCGAAACATCTCGGCACCGAGCATCATGAGTTTATTGTAACCGAAAACGATGCATTGGGTTTGATTGACAAAATGATGACGGTTTATGATGAACCCTATGCCGATTCATCGGGAATTCCAACCATGCTGGTTTCAAAACTGGCGCGGCAATATGTAACCATGACTTTGAGTGGCGATGGGGGCGATGAATTGTTTATGGGTTATGGTGCTTACAACTGGGCGAAGCGTTTAGATAATCCATTGGTGAAATTTTTTAGAAAGCCAATTGCGTTTTCGCTTTCGCAAATGGGTGAGCGTTATAAAAGAGGCGCGCATGTTTTTAATTACAAAACTGAAGCGCATAAGAAGAGTCATATTTTCTCGCAGGAGCAATATTTTTTCAGCGAAGATGAATTGAATGATTTATTGCAAGATGATTTCAAACACGAAGTTTTGTTTGATGAAAATTTTAAAACGAAACGAAAACTATCTGCCGCAGAACAGCAGGCATTGTTCGACATGAAATATTATTTGAAAGATGATTTGTTGACCAAGGTTGACATTGCCACTATGCAATACTCCTTGGAGGCGCGCACTCCGTTTTTAGATTATCGGGTAGTAGAATTCGCCTTGAACCTTTCCGAAGATTTGAAAGTGAAAAATGGTGTGGCGAAATATTTATTGAAAGAAGTGCTCTACGATTTTGTGCCGCGCGAATTTTTTGATAGACCGAAATGGGGTTTTTCTATTCCGTTGGCGAAGTGGCTGAAAACAGATTTGCATTACTTGCTTGAAAAATATTTGAGTGAAGAAGTAGTTGTAAAATGCGGAGCCGTAAAATTTGAAAAAGTTAAATCGCTCGTTGCGCGTTTTGATAAAGGAGAAGCATTTCTGTTCAACAGACTTTGGGTATTGATACTGCTTCATCGTTGGCTGTTTAATCATCAATCATCTCCCGCTAACGAAGGCGGGATGAAACAAATCATCAATGATTAAGGTTCTCTACCTAAGCTACGATGGCATGACCGACCCGCTCGGGCAAAGTCAGGTGATACCTTACATAGAAGGCTTGTCGAAACTTGGCTACGCGTTTACCCTTATTAGTTTTGAAAAACCCGAACGCTTCGAAAAATTTTCGAAAGAAATTTCTGCTCGTTTAAAACAAAGCAATATTGATTGGGTTCCGCTTTCTTATACCAAGAAACCGCCAGTGGTTTCTACCATTTACGATTTATGGCGAATGCAGAAAACAGCAATAGTGCTTCATGCGCAAAAAAATTTCAGCCTTGTTCATTGCCGCAGTTACATTTCTGCCTTTGTTGGTTTGGCAATGAAGAAAAAATTTAGCACCAAATTTTTGTTCGATATGCGCGGCTTTTATGCCGATGAACGAGTAGATGGAAAAATTTGGAACTTGAAGAACCCGCTTTACAATTCCATTTTCAAATTCTTCAAACAGAAAGAAAAGGATTTTTTGAGCGAAGCCGATTACACCATCAGTTTGACCGAAGCGGGAAAAAAAATTTTACAAGCTCGAAACGAAATTCCCAATCAACCAATTCCTATTCAAGTAATTCCTTGTTGTGCCGATTTGAATTTGTTTTCGGCAAACAGTGTGGATGAAAAACTGAAAGCCGAACTGCGCCATAAATTTCAACTCAATGGAAATGAGTTTGTGTTGAGTTATTTAGGCAGCATTGGCACTTGGTATATGCTCGAGGAAATGCTGGACTTCTTTAAATGTGTGTTAGAAAAGAAGTCGGATTCAAAATTTCTTTTCATTACCAACGAGCTACCACAAAATATTTTAAGCAAAGCCGAGCAAAAAAATATCCCTTCAACTGCTTTTCTCATTGCTCCGGCAAAGCATCATGAAGTTCCAACTTACCTTTCGTTATCGAACTGGAATTTATTTTTCATTCTTCCGGTTTTTTCCAAGCAAGCATCATCGCCAACCAAGCAAGGGGAAATTATGGGTATGGGTATTCCGCATGTTTGTAACGTGGGGGTGGGAGATGTGGATGGCATTACCGAAGGTTTGCAATCGGGTATTTTGGTTCGGGAGTTTTCAACTACAGCGTACCAAATAGCCATTGACAAAATGTTTACCGAAAGTGCCGCCTTCAACACCGAAAAAATTATAGCTACAGCTCATCAAATTTATTCGCTCGAAAAAGGTGTTCAAAAGTATGCACAGGTTTATAGCGCGTTGATAAGGGGAGAGCGTTGAAGAAATAAATCCTACTTTCGGGAGACAAGAATCGCTGTCTTCTATGAGAATGAAAATTACCCTTCGCTGCGTTTTTCTTTTGTGTGCCTTTTTGATTGGCAACAAAACTTTTTCGCAAAATTTTTCCCCAACCGATTTACCGAATTTAACCTTGTGGTTACGTGCCGATACCGGACTTACACAAGCCACCGGAGGAGTAAGTACTTGGGCAGACCAAAGCGGCAATAATTATGATGCTATTCAAATTACTTCGGGTAATCGCCCCGATACGGTTAGTCCTGTTGAATTGTGTGGTAAACAGGCTTTACATTTTAATGGTTCTACTGATTTGTTTCTTGGGCCTTTAATTCCGGCCATTGGCAACTCTTCGGTAAGTTTATTTGTAGTAGCTAAACCAAGTATTATTACCGGTAATCGTTCCATTTTTTCCATTGGAGGAACAAATGGAATGTTTCTATGGCACACAGCAGCTACACTGCAATTCAGAAACAATGGACAAACCGTAAGTGCAGGTACATCCAGTGCACAGTATTATTTGTTTTCGGCCAGAAAAAATATTGGCGTTAATGATTCGATTTTTAGAAATGGTTTATATGCTGGAGCGCAGGGGGCTTCATACGCTACTGCTTTTACAGATACTACTAATTACAGCATTGGCCGATTGGCTTCGCTCAATAATTATTTCAATGGAGATATAGCGGAGATTGTTTTATATAAGAGTGCGCTTAGCCCTGCAGAAAGAAAGAATGTTGAAAATTATTTAGCCGATAAGTATGCCGCGCGACCGAATCTGGGTGCCGACACCACTATAGCTTTTGGGTTTTGTCCTATTGTGCTAAGCAGTACCGGATGTTACGCTGCTTATTTATGGTCTACCGGTGCCACCACTTCAAGTGTGAGCGTAAATAAAAGCGGTGATTATTGGTTGCGCACCACCGATATATTTGGAAGACAACTGTTTGATACTATTCATGTCACTTACCCTAGTGTAAATATCAATAGTAACGACATGACCATTTGTTTAAACGATACTATTTCCATTGCACCACAGCTTTCTTCATTTGTAAATTATAGTTTTAATTGGAGTACCGGTGAAACAACGCCATCTATTCGCATAACTAATCCGGCTGATTACTCGGTTACGGTGTTTGACGGAACCTGCAATGCAATTTCAGATACACTTACACTCACCAATGATTTGTTTGCGACTACTGTTTCGCTGGGGGCAGATACCAGCATGTGTGCTGGCAACAGTATTGCTCTAAACTCTCCTTCCTTCGGTTGGGATGCCTTACAGTTTCATTGGTCAGATAACAGCACCGATAGTTTATTTGCAGTACCCGCTACAAACACCTATGCCGTTACCGTGACCAATGCTAAAGGATGTGCCGGCACAGATGATATTGCAATAACAGTAGTTGGTATTGCACCAACTGTAATGTTTAATGGCGCCAATTTATGTTTAGGAGAAACGTATTTTCCCTTGAATACCACTTCCGGAACAATCATTAGTTACCAATGGAATTTTGGCGATGGCGGAATGATGGATACTGCCGCGCATCCTGTACATAATTATTTGAGCAGCGGCACGTATAATGTTTCGCTTGTTGCAATAACCAGTGCTGGTTGTGCTGCTTGGGCAACTCATCAAGTAATTGTGAAACCAAATCCCGTAGCTGTTTTTCAAACCAGTATTGCTTGCATCAATAACAGCTATCAATTCAATGATTTAAGCACTGCCCCTGCTGGCGAAAACATTAGTTCGTGGAATTGGAATTTTGGGGATGCTTCGTTTTCTTCAACACAAAGTCCTTTGCATACTTATACAAACGCGAACAACTATACTGTTACTTTAATAGTTTCTGCTACCAATGGATGCGTTGATACAATTCAAAATAGTTTGAACGTAGTGGCTAATTACACACTGCCACAAATGCCCACATTAATTCAGCCGGCAGATAATTACCAAGCCGCAAGTCAAACTGTAAACTTCACTTGGTTGCCTTCACCAAACGCGGTTAATTATTCCCTGCTTATTTCTGCCGATTCGTTTTTTACAACTCCGATTATCATCAACAACATTACCACAACTCAGTACACCGCTACGGTAAGCGGCAGTCAAATTTTTTATTGGAAAGTGCGAGCCTATAATATTTGCAACGCATCTTCTGAATCGGTGAAGCGCACGTTCACTTTGTTTACACCTGCTGATTTATCAGGCTTGGCGTTGTGGCTAAAAGCCGATACAGGTTTATCGCTCATTGGAAATGCGGTGAATCAATGGAGCGACCAAAGCAGCAATGGCTCTAGTGCTACTCAAAACAATAACACTCTTCAACCTACTCGCGTTTATCCTGCCGAGTTGTGCGGTAAACCCGCATTGCATTTCGATGGCGTTGATGATTTACTTAATGGCGTTCCTATTCCTGGTATTGGGACCAGTTCACTTAGCCTATTTATAGTAGCTAAACCAAGTACCGTGTCGGGCAATCGCACCATTTTTTCTATTGGCGATGTGAACGCGTTTTTTATGTGGCATGCGGGGGCAACGCTTCAACTCAGAAATGCAGGACAAATTCTTTATGGTGGAAACTCGGTGGCGCAGGACTATTATTTGTATGCTGCAAAAAAGAATCTTGGTGTGGGCGATACACTTTATAGGAATGGAGTTTCCGTAGATGAGGCAGGACCTACTTTTGCTTTACCATTTATAGATACCGCAAAATACCAATTGGGAAAACTAGCTGCTGTATTCCAAAATTTTAGTGGGGAAATAGCCGAAGTAATTTTATACAATACCGCACTCAACCCCTCAACACAACAGCAAGTAGAAAATTACTTATACAACAAATACAGCACTGCTGTTAATCTGGGAGCTGATATTACAGTGAGTGAAGGGTTTTGTCCGGTACAACTAAACGCCACCACTTGTTACAAAAATTATTTGTGGTCAACCAATGAAACAACCCCAACCATCAGCGTAAATCGCAGTGGAGTTTATTCGGTTTCAGTAACCGATATTTTTGGAAGAATAAGTATAGACACCGTAGTTGTTACATTTCCAAACATCAACTTAACCGTTAGCGATACTACACTTTGCTTAGGCGATGTGGTGCAACTGCAAACACAATTGCCTTCTATTACCGGATACACTTTTAATTGGAACACCGGAGAAACCACTTCCTCCATTCAAGCCAGCAGCAATGGAAATTATTATGTGCAGGTTTCTTATGGTAGTTGCTCTTCCTTTTCCGACACCATCGACCTGGCAATAGATTTATTTGAAAACACCGTTTCACTAGGTGCCGATACAAGCATGTGTTCGGGAAATTTAATTGGTTTAAAAACTCCTGCATCAGGATGGAATAGTTTTCAGTTTGCCTGGTCAACAGGTGCTACTACTTCGTTGCTAACTGTTCCGGCAACAGGCGATTATTCTTTAACCGTTACCAATGCTATTGGGTGCCAAGGAACCGATTTGGTTCATGTTACAGTAACAGCAAGTACGCCTAATGTGTTTTTTACAGGAGCAACTCTTTGTTTAGGCGCTGACTATGTTCCGCAAAACACGAGCGCATCGACCGACACATCAACTATTATAGGGTACGCCTGGGACTTTGGCGATGGCGGAATTGATGCAGTATCAAACCCTACTTACAACTATGTTGATACAGGCAACTACACAGTAACGTTGAGCGTAACTACGAGTGCCGGTTGCTTAAATTCTGCTGTGCAAAATGTTTTGGTAAAACCAATTCCTACGGCTGCGTTTCAAACTACTATGGCTTGTATAAATAACCCCTATCCATTTATTAATTTGAGCACTTCGCCTGCTGGTGAAACTATAAATCAATGGGATTGGAATTTTGGCGATGCCAGTACGCATGCTACCATTCAGAACCCACAGCACTTATACAACAATGCTGCAAATGTTTCAATTACGCTAACAGTTACTGCCACCAATGGATGTTCAAATGCAGTTACCAATAACATGCAGGTAGTGCCGAGTGCACCACTACCGCAAATTGTTGCTTTGCAAAGTCCTTCAAATAATTTTCAAGCGGTTTCTACAACAGTTAATTTTAGTTGGATGCCGGCTCAAAATGCGAACACT
Organism: Bacteroidota bacterium; assembly: GCA_947479455.1. Classification (GTDB taxonomy): domain Bacteria; phylum Bacteroidota; class Bacteroidia; order Chitinophagales; family LD1; genus Bog-950. Next base: position 11,754 of record CANJZE010000023.1, on the reverse strand, counting down.
TATTCGCTTATCATTTCAACAAACCCTTCGTTTACTTCTCCTGTTATTATCAATGGAATTTCCGGAACGCAATACATCGCAACGCTAAGTAACAGTCCTGTTTTTTATTGGAAGGTGAAAGCGTATAATATTTGTAATGATTCGACCGAGTCAGTAGTGAATACGTTTACATTATTTGTTCCGTCTTTTTTACCTAACCTAACTTTGTGGTTAAAAGCCGATGATGGAATTGTTTTGAATGGAAACAAAGTAGAGCAATGGTTAGACCGAAGCGGAAACAATTATAACGCTGCACAAATTGATGTTACTCGCCAACCTGTTATGGCAAGCCCAACACAAATAGTTAAACCTGCTTTGTCCTTTGATGGAACGGATGACCTACTTAATGGAGTGCCCATTTCCGGCATTGGAAACAATTCACTCAGTCTGTTTATTATTGCTAAGCCCAACACCATAACGGGTAATCGAACTATTTTTTCTATAGGTGATGCCAATGGTCTCCTGGTATGGAATGCAGGAGCAATACTTCAATTTAGAAATGCGGGAAAAATTCTTTACGGCCCATCGGTTGTACCACAGGACTACAATCTTATAAGTATCAAAAAAAACATTGGCGTTTCAGACACGCTTTATAAGAATGGAAGTTTTGTGGATGCCGGAACAGCACTTGATGCGGCTTCATTTATAGATACTGCTAATTATCAGCTTGGAAGACTTGCTTCTGTTTTCCAAAATTTTAATGGAGAAATTGCCGAAGTGATTTTGTACAATACTGCGCTCAACAATGCAGCTCAACAGCAAGTAGAAAATTATCTCTACAACAAATATTCTCCACCTGTCGATTTAGGTTCTGACATTACTCAAGTTTATAGTTTGTGTCCAATTGCCATTGATGCCGGCAATCGCTTTAAAGATTTTTTGTGGTCCACAGGAGAAATTACGCCAAGCATAAGTGTAAATAAAACGGGAACCTATTCAGTAACGGTAACCGATGTGTTTGAAAGAACTAGTACGGATGCTATCAACGTTACTATGCCGTACACCTTTATGAGTCCTATTGACACTGTAATTTGTTTGGGACAAAACGTGAATATTCATCCAATTCTACTTTCGCCCGCAGCGGGCTATTCGTTTTTGTGGAATGATAGCTTAACTACTTACACGGTTCAAAAAGATACCACTGGAAATTATTCTTGCAGGATAACCGATAACGGTGGTTGTTCTATTATGACCGATACTACTCACGTACGCGTTGACTCTATTTCGCTACTCACTATTCTTCCAAGCGATACCGCAATGTGTATTGGCAATGACCTTGCGATTAACACAGGAAATTATCCTCCAGCGCAAACGCTTTGGTCTACCGCTGTAACTACAACCTTCATTACCATTGCATCTTCGGGAACATATTCTGTTTCGGTAACTGATATTTATGGATGCAGCACAACAGGTACAAGTACTGTAACCATAAAAGGCACAGCACCACAGGGCAACTTTACTTCGGGCATTGCATGTTATGGTGAGCAAACCAATTTTACGGATATCACTATTCCGGTATTGCCCGATAGCATTCATCAATGGCTTTGGAATTTTGGTGATAACGGAACTTCATTGTTGCAAAATCCTTCGCACGCTTTTCCGGCTCCGGGTGATTACAGCGTTACTATGATTCTTTTTACCGACTCCGGCTGCACAGGCGTTGCCGTCAAAAATATTTCGGTGTATGCAAAACCAATTGCCCGTTTTTCGTACCCGGGAATAATTTGTGCCGGAAATTCTTCGCAGCTATTAGATGTAAGTAGTGTGTTACCGCCCGATAGTGTAACCCAATGGCAATGGCGAATTGATCAAACCAATTTATTTACCACGCAGAATGTTGTTTACAATTTTCCTTTGCAGGGCTATGTGCCGGTTACTTTAATAGTAACTACTTCACAAGGTTGCCTAGATACATTTGTGAGTGCGGTAGAAATTTTTCCTCCACTACAAGCCGATTTTAATTTTACAGATGTTTGTGTGGGTGACTCCACCAAATTTGTGGACATCACGAATTCGTTTTCGGTGGTGGGTTGGCAATGGAGTTTTGGTGACGGAAGCTTTTTTTCGCCACTTCAAAATCCTGCGCATAGGTATTTGGTTTCGGGATTGTATCCTGTAAAACTTACTATAGAAAATGCCATTGGTTGTACCGATACTGTTGCCAAACAAATTCTGATTGTGCAAAATCCGATGGCCAACTTCACTAATCTTTCGCTTTGCGAAGATTTGAATTACACACCTATCGACAGTAGCATTTCGCTAAGCGAACCAATTCAGTTTCGTGATTGGAATATTAATGGAAGTCTATTCCATCACATTAATTCACCACAATATTATTTTGCTGATACAGGAATTTTTGCGGTGAAACTTTTAGTAACAACGAATAGTGGTTGTCAAGATTCCATTATCAAAACCGTTCAAGTTCATCCGAATCCAATGTCTTCATTTGCTATGGCGCCATTATATGGCGAAGCACCGGTTGATGTAACGCTCACCAATCAAAGCACTGGTGCTTCGAGTTACGATTGGAATTTTGGAGATGGCTCTACGCATTCATTTGCTGCAAATACATTGCATACATACTCTACTAATGATTCGTTCAATATTGTGTTGACTGTCTCTTCCGACTTTGGGTGCACAAACAGCAGCGCGCAAACTTTCTATGTTTCGCATACCGATTTGGATTTATCGGTTGATGTAGTTGAAACGACTTCGCAAACACAAAGCGATGGCTCTGTGTTGGTAGGTATAAAGATTCTTATGAGTAACCTTGGCACACGTGCCATCACACATATACAGCTATATGCAACGCTCGGCACAGGTGGATTGATTACCGAAGATTGGAATGGAGTTCTTCCTTCGGGGCAGATTATACAATACACTTTCACCGCGCAGTTTGTATCAAATGCATTAAGAGCAAATTCGTTTGTATGCGTTGAAGCAAAAGCTGTAAATCATGGTGAAACAGAAATGCGAATGGATAACAATCGTCAATGTGCTTCGCTTACAGGAACAATTCAATTGGTGGGTCCTTCGCCTAATCCTGCATTCAATCAATCAACACTTGGAATTATTTTACCTAAGGAAGGAAAGGTAGTCATAGAAATTGCTGATGTAGTTGGACACCTTGTAGTTCCTAAAACCGAATTGGACTTACCTGAAGGCAGAACAGATTTCGAAATTCCAACAGGATTGATGTTGCCTGCTGAATATTTTATTCGGGTAACTTATAATGATGAAAAAATGGTAAGGAAATTCATTCTGCAGAAATAAAACCCCTAAATCCCCTAAAGGGGACTTTGAGAAATGAAGCACATTGCAATATTCGCCAGCGGTAAAGGCACAAACGCCAAAGCTATAATTGAACATTTTGAAAATGATGCAACTATAAAAGTGGTGTTGGTGATTACGAATAATCCTTCGGCAGGTGTTTTGAAGGTGGCGCATGACCACAAAATTATTTCAGCAATCGTCAATAAAGATTCGCTGAACAAAGAAGAAATGATGATGAAATTACTGCATGCGCAGAAGATAGATTTGATTGTGCTCGCAGGATTTCTGCAATTAATTCCTGCCTATCTGCTTCAAAATTTTCCGAAGAAGATTATCAATATTCATCCTGCTCTCTTACCAAAACATGGCGGCAAAGGAATGTATGGCATAAAGGTTCATCAAGCTGTTCTTGCCAATAAAGAATCTGAAACAGGAATTACCGTTCACTACGTGAACGAAGTTTATGACGATGGAGAAATTCTTTTGCAAAAGAAAATTGATGTTACTTCTGATGACACCACCGAAACACTTTCAGCTAAAGTTCAGCAATTAGAACATGAGTGGTATGTGAAAGCGATTGAGGAAGTCCTACAATGAAAATTACTTCGTGGAAAAACTGTGGTTAAATAAAACCACATTCAGCATTCGGCATTCAGCACTAAAAATACTTTTGCGCATTCTAAATTCTACCTCATCATGCGCAAAAAAATAAAGTCGGCACTCATTTCTGTTTATTACAAAGACAAGCTCGACCTCGTTGTAAAAGAACTCGATAAACTGGGAGTAAAAATATACAGCACAGGCGGCACGCAAAGCTTTATTGAAGGATTGGGTGTAAAGGTTACAGCCGTTGAAGACCTTACTTCTTATCCTTCTATTCTTGGTGGAAGAGTAAAAACGCTTCACCCAAAAGTATTTGGCGGCATACTCGGCAGAAGAGATAATGTGAGCGACCAAAAAGAAATGGCGCAATATGAAATTCCTGAAATTGATTTGGTGATTGTAGATTTATATCCGTTTGAAGAAACGGTGAAAGCGGGAAAAGGCGAAGATGATGTAATCGAAAAAATTGACATTGGTGGAATCAGTTTGATTCGCGCTGCTGCCAAAAATTTTAACGATACTGTGATTGTTTCTTCGCGCAACGATTATGAATTGCTACTTGAATTACTGCAAACCAAGAATGGCGAAACCAATTTGGAAGACAGAAAGAAATTTGCTGCCAAAGCGTTTATGACTTCATCGCATTACGATACGCTCATTTTCGAATACTTCAACAACGAATTCAAATTCGAAGTTTTCAAAAAGAGTGAACTTAATGGGAAGGTTTTACGCTACGGAGAAAACCCACATCAACGTGGAATTTTTTATGGCGACCTGAATGAGGTTTTTGAAATACTCAACGGCAAAGAACTTTCTTATAACAACCTGGTTGACGTAGATGCTTCCATAAATCTTGTTGCTGAATTTACAGAACCAACGGTTGCCATTATCAAGCACACCAACAGTTGTGGTTTGGCTTCACGTGACAATATTTGCGATGCTTACAAGGCCGCTTTTGCCTGCGATACTACTTCGGCTTTTGGTGGTGTAATTGCCGTGAACAGAAAAATTGATTTGGCTACAGCTAACGAAATGAATTCGCTTTTTTTCGAAGTGCTTACTGCTCCTGCTTATGATGACGATGCTCTTGCTGTTTTGAAATCGAAAAAGAACCGCATCATTATTAAAGTTCAAAGTTCAAAGTTCAAAGTTCAAAGTAAAACTTTCAAGAATTTACTGAACGGAGTTCTCGTTCAAGATTCAGATTCTTCAAGCGAAAAAAGAAATCAGTTTAACACAGTTACCACAAAATCTCCATCTGAGAAAGAATTTGCTGATTTGGAATTTGCTGTAATTGCTGTAAAACATTTAAAGAGCAACGGTATTGCATTGGTAAAAAACAAACAGCTTGTTGGCAGTAACTGCGGACAAACCTCAAGAGTAGATGCCCTGCAAAACGCGATCAGAAAGGCAAAGGAATTTGGCTTTGATTTAACAGGCTCGGTAATGGCAAGCGATGCATTTTTCCCTTTTCCTGATTGTGTCGCTATCTCTGCCGAAGCAGGTGTAACTGCCATTGCTCAACCAGGCGGAAGCATCAAAGACCAGGACTCTATTGACGCAGCTAATAAATTGGGACAGGCAATGGTGGTGACAGGAGTTAGACACTTCAAGCATTGAATACAAAGGAGCCCGCAACAGGAAATCTGCTTTTAGTATTCATTTGCCATTTGACCTCTATTTCTATATTTGCCGCTCATTTTTTTAATCTCATTACTCAATACTAACTACTCAATACTTTTTATGGAAAATCTGATTTACATTCTTCCTCTCTTCGGTGTTATAGCACTGGTTTATATGGCTGTGCTTTCAGCTTGGGTAACCAAGCAAGATGCAGGCGATGCAAAAATGACAGGCATTGCAAAAAATATTGCAGATGGTGCAATGGCTTTCTTAAAAGCTGAATACAGAATATTGGCAGTGTATGTTGTGCTTGCCGGAACTGCTTTGGGTATTCTCTCGCAAGTGCCTAAAGTTGCTGCACATTCAAGTATTCTAATTGTAGGCTCGTTTGTAGTTGGTTGTTTCTTCTCTGCTCTTGCAGGATTTTTAGGAATGCGCATAGCTACCAAAGCAAACGTGCGCACTACACAAGCCGCTAAAACTTCTTTGGCTAAAGCATTGAAAGTTTCTTTCCGTGGAGGAACCGTAATGGGTCTTGGTGTGGCTGGTTTGGCCGTGCTTGGATTGAGTTCTTTGTTCATTATTTTCTTCTTCCAATTTATGGGTGGAAATTTTGCAACGGGTGGAGGATATGATGGAATGACTAAAGTTCTTGAAGTATTAGCTGGATTTTCTCTTGGTGCAGAATCAATCGCACTCTTCGCTCGTGTTGGTGGTGGTATCTATACCAAAGCAGCTGACGTTGGTGCTGACTTAGTGGGTAAAGTAGAAGCCGGAATTCCTGAAGATGACCCGCGTAATCCCGCAACCATTGCGGATAATGTTGGAGACAACGTAGGTGATGTGGCGGGTATGGGTGCCGATTTGTTCGGTTCTTATGTAGCAACGGTTTTAGCTTCTATGGTTCTCGGCAACTACATCATTCGCGATAATGGCGGAAGCATTTCCGATAACTTTGGCGGCATTGGTGCTATCCTGTTGCCCGTTGCGATTGCAGGGTTCGGAATTATAGCTTCTATTATTGGTAGCTTTTTGGTAAGTGTTAAAGACGATGCAAAAGCAGATGTAAACACCGTGCAAAGTGCCTTGAACCGTGGAAATAATGTTGCCATGTTAATAGCATTGGCCGTTTCTTATTTTCTCATTAAGATGATGTTGCCCGAAACCATTATCATGAGCACGAGCGAATATGTAAATGGAGCATTTGCAACAACAACAACAACATCGCTCAACGTTTTCTTCGCAGTTTGTATCGGTATGGTAGTAGGTTATTCTATTTCATATATTACTGAATATTTTACAGGGCTTGGTGGTAAACCGGTTCGCAATATTGTTCAGAATTCCGCAACCGGAGCAGCTACTAATATTATAGCAGGTTTGGGAACAGGAATGCTTTCAACAGCTTTCCCGGTTATCATTTTTGCAGCAGCTATCTGGGGTGCGTATGCACTAGCAGGTTTCTACGGAGTAGGTATTGCCGCATCAGCTATGATGGCTACAACAGCTATGCAACTTGCAGTTGATGCCTTCGGACCAATTGCCGATAACGCAGGTGGTATTGCCGAAATGAGCGAATTGCCTAAAGAGGTTCGTGAAAAAACAGACGTGTTAGATTCAGTAGGTAACACTACTGCCGCTGTAGGAAAAGGATTTGCTATTGCATCGGCAGCTCTTACTGCTCTTGCTTTGTTCGCAGCTTATGTAACACTTACAGGAATTAAAGGCATCAATATTTTCGATGCGAAAGTTCTTGCTGCATTGTTTATTGGAGGTATGATTCCGGTGGTGTTCTCTGCTCTTGCAATGAATTCGGTTGGTAAAGCTGCAATGGATATGGTGAACGAAGTGCGCAGACAGTTCCGCGAAATTCCAGGTATCCTTGAGGGAACAGGAACTCCTGAATACGACAAGTGTGTGGAGATTTCTACTAAAGCAGCTTTGCGCGAAATGTTAGCTCCGGGTGCTATTACTATTCTTACTCCTATTATAGTAGGTTTGGGAATGGGTGCAGAAGCCTTAGGTGCATACATGGCAGGTGTTACTGTGAGCGGTGTGTTGTGGGCTATTTTCCAGAACAATGCCGGTGGTGCATGGGACAATGCCAAGAAATCTTTCGAGAAAGGCGTAGAGATTGAAGTGAACGGAAAGAAGGAAACCTTCTACAAAAAATCGGAGCCGCATAAAGCCGCAGTGGTTGGCGATACAGTGGGTGACCCTTTTAAGGATACTTCAGGTCCTTCTATGAATATCTTGATCAAATTATCTTCTCTCGTTGGTTTAACTATAGCTCCGCTAATTGCAGAGAATAGCCACGAAGCCACTTCATTCTTAATGTGGGTGAAGAGTTTCTTTGTGTAAACAAGGTGAGTAGAAGTTCCATCTCGCTTTTCAGTGGGAGGGAACTTCTGTAAAACGCCCTTGCAGAAATGTAAGGGCGTTTTTGTTTTTAATCTTTTGCGATTAAATATTCGTGATACTTTTTCTTTTGCAATTTACTCTCAATAAAATCAAGCAATAAAACCGAAAGGTCTTTGTTTTGCTCAGTCACTTTCTCTTTGTTGTTTGTGGTCAATTCGTTTTTTAGTTTCTCTAACAATTCAGGATGTTCTTTTGCCACCAATGGGTTGGCAATTTTTCGAAAAGTGCGCAACGCCAATTTTTCAAACTTACCTTGCTGCCCGGTACGAACAACAAAACGATACACGGGTACAATTAAATTTTGTACCAGTTCGTAATTTCCTAATTCGTAATGCGCTATTAATAAATGAAAGTGCATGGCTGTTTGCAAATCGTAGCGTAAGTTGTTTCTAAATTTATTTCGGTACAATTCCAACCAGTCAATTGCCTGTGCATACTTTCCAAACTTGATTAAGCCTAACGCCATGTGGTCGAAAATTACAAGCAGATAATCTTTGCGAATGTTATAGTTTAACCGTTGCAGCGTTTCGTCTGCTTCTTTAACCAAGGCAATAAACTCTATCTCATTTTTTGTTTCTGAAAAATAGAACAGGGCGTTTTTCATGTAATACATAAACTGTGCAGTGCGTGCGCTTTCAATATCAAACTTAAGCTCTCGCAATTGCGTTAAGTATTTTTCCATGGCCGCCAAATCGTTATTGCGGTAGGCACCGTTCAACACATACAAGTACGCTGTTAAAAAAGGAAACGGCTCGTGCTTGGTATAAATTACTGAGCTCTCACAAGTAGCCAACATTTTTTGCGCGGTAGCATACGCTTCTTTTTCTTCGTGAAAAACAGAATGATAAATAAACTTGTTGTGGTAGAAATAGAGTTTTGCTTTTACGCTCAAAGCACCATCTTCCTGCTGCATGAGCTCATGCTTCATAATTTCACGATGACGTTTTTCAATTTCCACATCACGTATTTGATACGATTCAGCAGTAATACTCATTTGCCTTGCATACAAATAAATGTATTGCCGGAGATTTAATTCCTTTATGCTCACCAGCTCAATTTCGGTATTCAGTTTTTCAATGCGTTCATCTTTTTCTCTTGATGGAATTTGCGATGTAACATCATGAAATTCCTTTTCCAGAATATCGCCAAGCCGCGAAAAATATTCACTCTCTTGTGCTAATTCTTTTGCTCTGAAAAGCAATTTTCGGTAAGAAGGAATCAAGCTTTTTTGAAACAAAACTTGTGCTTGTGTAAGCAAACTATCTACCGTTTGGTAGATGGTGGTTTCGCCATGAAAATTGGCGAGGGCGCGTAAAATTTGTTCGTGCAATTGTTGCTTGGCAACCGGCAGGTATGAGATAAATTTTTCGTTTCTATATTTTTTCCGAATCAGCGTTTCATCATATTCCTTCATTTTATCTATGGCATCAAAAAGAATTTCGCCCACATTTTTTTCATGCTTCTTACCTATCGAAGAAAATTTTTTGAAGTACCCTTTTTCGGCAGCATCCATTTTCTTTATTAAATCGAAAAGCGGATCCATTTGTTTTTGTAGTTGTAGCTCTAAAGTAATGGTTTTCAGCAAGCCGTAAACTAAATTATGGCTCGAAATTTTATATAGTCAGTAATTAAGGTTTGCAATAGAGTAGCAATGAAAACACATTTGCTTTCAAATTCTGAAACCATGAAAAAGTTTTACCTCTTGCTTTCTCTTACCCTTTTATTGCAACCATTTTCGCCTTTGCATGCACAAGTTCCAAAGGGAATAAACTATCAAGCTGTAGCTCGAAATGCGCAAGGAAATGTAGTGGCTTCGCAACCGGTAGCTGTGCGCTTTTCAATTCGTGATGGCGCATTAGGCGGGCCAATTGTTTATCAGGAAAATCAAAATCTTTCTACTAACCAATTCGGAATTTTTACGGCAGTAGTTGGTGGCGGCTCGGTGATACAAGGAAATTTTCAAAACATTAATTGGGGCAGTGGCTCTAAGTTTTTACAAGTAGAATTTGATGCCTCTGGCGGAACCAATTTTACAGACATGGGTACCACACAACTCATGAGTGTGCCTTATGCATTATATGCTGAAACTTCGGGCAGTTCCATTGCAGGGCCTACAGGTACACAAGGCATTCAGGGAAACACCGGTGCCATCGGTCCAACTGGTGCACAAGGCAATACAGGTTCGCCAGGTGTGCAAGGTTTAGTTGGCGCAACAGGCCCGCAAGGTTCACCGGGTGCGCAAGGTAATATCGGTATTCAAGGGCCAACAGGCATTGGAACCACCGGAGCAACAGGGGTAACAGGTTCAGGTGGTGGTGCTACTGGCCCAACAGGACCAACTGGTGTGCAAGGCATACAAGGAAACATAGGTGTAACCGGGCAAACCGGTTTGCAAGGACAGCAAGGTTTACAAGGTTTGCAGGGAATTGCCGGACCAACAGGATTGCAGGGAGTGCAAGGTGGGCAAGGTTCGCAAGGAGTGCAGGGCAATCAAGGGGTGCAAGGTATAGTTGGCGCAACAGGGCCTACGGGCACCTTGGGCTTACAAGGTATTCAAGGAAATACAGGAGCAACGGGTAATGGTACAACCGGAGCCACTGGAGCTACTGGAGCACAAGGCCCTGGCGGTGGAGCCACCGGACCTACCGGACCAACAGGTTCAAATGGTGCTACTGGTGCGGGTGGTGGGGCTACTGGCCCTACCGGGCCCACTGGCCCACAAGGCGTACAAGGTGCACAAGGAAACACAGGCAGCGCAGGGGCTACAGGTTTGCAAGGCATACAAGGAAATATAGGTGCTACCGGGCCGGCCGGCCTTCAAGGTGTGCAGGGCCCACAAGGAAATCAAGGAGTTCAAGGCAATGCGGGTGCTAATGGTGCGGTAGGTGCTACCGGTATAGCCGGAACAAATGGAGCTACAGGTTCACAAGGTATACAAGGTTTGCAAGGAATAGCCGGAGTAACCGGTGCCACCGGGCCAACCGGTGTGCAAGGAGTAGCAGGAACAAATGGAACCAATGGTACGAATGGAGCTACGGGTGCACAAGGTGCCACAGGTGCCGGTGCAGGAACACTCGATAATGCTTATGATTTTGGCGGTGCAGGTGCAGGAAGAATAATTACTGCTGATGCGGGTGCTGTTCAAATTCAAGGAACCGATGGATTAGTAGTAACCGGAACAATTTCAGCAGGAGCTGATGCGCCAAATGGAGTTGGTGTAAAAATGTTTTTCAATCCTAAAAAGGCAGCTTTCAGAGCGGGTTATGCAGGACCCACTTCCTGGGATCCAGCTAACATCGGACAATTTTCTTTTGCTGTAGGTCAATCTACAAAAGCAAGTGGGGGAAGGCTCTTTTGCGTCAGGTACTTTAAATGATGCCACAGGTAATTTTTCTTCAACTATAGGATATGCAAATGTGGCTTCTGGAGAAAGTGCTGTTACCATTGGTGAAAGTAACTCGGCCATTGGCGAAGTGGCTATTGCATTGGGTAATACTTGCAGCGCGGTAGGCAATTCATCTATTGCTATTGGTACCAATAACTACGCAAGTGGGCAATCTTCTACCGCTTTAGGTATTGGAACACTAGCACTTTCTTACGGTGAAATTTCTGTGGGCACTTACAACACCAACTACACTCCGCTTTCAACCGAGTCTGTTCAACAAACTGTGTCAAAAATTAAATTTGATACAGCATGGAAGAAAAAAACAAAGAAGGATTCGACTTCAAGAAGTTTGAATCAGATGCCATTGAACAATTACGTTCAGGCAAAAAGTTAGAGGGTAAAGACGGCATTCT
>CANJZE010000022.1 GCA_947479455.1 Bacteroidota bacterium | reverse complement strand
GTCCCAACAGAGTTGGCAGATAAGCTGATAAAAGCGACAGAACGAAGTTGTATAGTATTACAAACCTTGCTACGCGGCACAACTGTTAATGTTAATGCAAGTATTATTAAAACTGATTAGAGTTGTTTTGTGAAACCAGCCGCTAACAGCACATTTGCAATAGGCGGGGTTTCGTGCTCCGCAGACAGTTTTGTGTTAGCTGAAAGTGCGGTGCTCCGAATAGACATTTGTGCTGAAAAGCACGCCCATCGCAAATCTGCAAACCGTTACGTCTACCCCACCGTTACCTTATACATTTTATCGTAGTCGAAATATTTTTGAGCGAGTTGAAGGAGTTCTTCGCTCGTAACTTCACGAATGGTTTTGAGTAATTGGTCAATATAACTTACATCCTGATTATAGATGAGTAATCCTTTGAGCGTTTCTGAAAATTTGAGAGGCCCGTCAATGCTGCGGAGAATTTTTCCGCTCATGTAATTCTTTACTACCTGCAATTCTTCGTCATCAATCAGTTCGGTGCGCAGCACATTTATTTCGCGTTGAATTTCTTTAAGTGTGGCTTCGCGCACATCCTTTCCAACCTCAGAAGCAATTTCAATAAAGCCCGCATGAGGATAAGAAGCAAACGAAGAGTAGATGCCATAAGTGTATCCTTTCTCTTCGCGAATATTGCTCATGAGTCGCGAACCGAAGTAACCGCCAAACACAGTATTGAGCACAGAAAGTTTTAAAAAGTCAGGATGCGTTTTGTTAATGCTCATGTTGCCGATGATAATGGCGCTTTGAACAGAATCTGATTTTTCGGTATGATGAATAAGTTCGGCAGAAGATTCAATCGCGTAATCTATTGGAGCAGCAGGCACATCGCGCAACAAACTTTTGCTGCCGAAGTATTTATTGAGTTGCTCAACAAGAGATGGAGGGAATTTTCCGGCAACAAGAATGGTGAGGTTAGTTGCGCTGTAATAACTTTTGTAGAATGATTTTAGGTCGTCCACAAAAATATTGTCGAAATGCTCGAACTCAGATACTCTTCCGTAAGGATGATTTTTACCGAAGAGCGCATTCAGAAAATCTCTGTTCGCCAAAAAATCATTCTTCTTTAAATCAACCGAGAGGCGTTGCTTGCGATTGCTGAGAATGGTGTTCAATTCATTTTCAGGGAAAACAGATTCAGTAAATACTTCGGCAAAGACAGGGAGCAACAAGTCAATATGCTTGGTTAAAGAAAACAATGATGCTCCCGCAGTTTCAAATCCTGCCGAAGTGTTGAAATTAGCTCCGTAGTAATCGAACGTGTCGGCAATTTGTTTTGCGGAATAATTTTTTGTTCCCTCGCGCAACATGCGATTGGTGAAATCGGCAACAAGATTTTTTGATTCAAACCATTTACCTGCTTTGAACATCAGTTCAATTTTTACCACATCCTGCACGCCTTCGTTCAGCAAATAAACCGGAACACCATTGTCGAGTTTAAGTTGTTCAACTTTCGGGAAAGTGATAGAGTCAATAAGATTTATTTCAGGGGCTAGTTGTCGGTTCATGTTATTTTTTATTTACACAAAGTCGCAAAGACACAAAGAATACAGATTTGCTCGCTTCGCGTCTTGGCGCCTTCGTGTAGAATTAATTATTCGAAAAATATCTAATCGTATTGCAGTTCTCTTTTCTGAAAACTTTTGCTGCAGCAGCCTGCATTTGTTCGGCAGTTACAGCACGGTATTTCTCCGCTTCGTTATTTACATCAGCCGCATTGCCCAACATTTCGAAGTACGCGAGGTTCATTACACGGTTCAACACATTCACTTCGCTGAACACCATGTATGCTTCTATTTTGTTTTTCACTTTATCTAATTCATCATCCGAAATTTTTTCCTGTGTCATTTCATACAACACTTTCTCAATCGCACTTTCAGCCGCATCCATTGAAACATCTTTACTCAACTTGCCTTCTACTAATAGCAATCCTTCATCTATGCTATCGGTTCCGTAAGCACTAATGCTGCTGAATAGTTTTTCCTCTTTCACGAGTTGACGATACAAGCGCGATGAATCGCCATTGCTTAAAATATCGCGGAGCAAATCAGTGGCATAAAAATCGGCCGAGTTGCGCGTACCTATTTTATAGGCTTTGTAAATGGAGTGAACTGGCACATCGGCTTTCACTTCTAAGACTCTTTCTTCGTTCTGAATTGGCTCTTTCGGTAAATTGCGAATAATTGTTTCGCCCGAAGGAATTTCCCCAAACCATTTTTCGGCTAAGGCGAAAACTTCAGCTGCTTTTACATTGCCACCAACTACCAGCACGGCATTGTTAGGCCGATAATATTTGAAGAAGAAATCCTTTGCCGATTGCATTTTCACCTGCTCAATATGTTCCAGATTTAAACCAATCACAGGCCATTGATACGGATGAACTTTATAAGCCAGCGCGCACATCTTATGCCACACATCTCCATAAGGCTGGTTGATGTAATGCTCTTTGAATTCTTCCATCACCACATTTTTTTGCGTGTTCAAACTTTCCTCGTCAAACGCGAGCGAAAGCATGCGGTCACTCTCTAACCAAAAAGCAGTTTCGAGATTATTAGCCGGAAGAATATCGTAGTAGTTGGTAATATCGGTAGAAGTAAACGCATTGTTTTCACCGCCCGCATTTTGCAAAGGCGTATCGAACTCAGGAATATTCTTAGAACCTTCAAACATGAAATGCTCAAACAAATGCGCGAAACCTGTTTGCTGAATATCTTCATCGCGCGAGCCCACTTTATACAGAATGTTCACTGCTGCCATGGTAGTAGCGGCATCTTCATGAACAATTACTTTCAATCCGTTTTTCAAAACGGTTTCTTCAAATTTTATCATCGTAAAAATTAAGGCGGCAAACCTACATGAATTTACTATTCGGCAAAGCAGGATTTTGAAAATTCGGAATTAAGAAAATGAACCAATAGAAAATGCAGAAAGCCCAGTGAAAAATTTACTTTTACCCACCGAAAAAACAACCCCTTATGAAGAACTTTTACAAGTTATTTACTGCAGCGTTTTTATTCCTTGCTGCATTTCAAAATTTATCAGCTCAAACTTTAAGTGATGGACCTATTCAATTGCAGGTTCGGTTGCGCGATGTAAAGGTGCAATATCCAAGTGCCAACAATCGCGATGGAGTAACCCTTCAAGTTGGCAATTTCAATTTGCCGGGCTCGTTGGCAGGCGATGAGTTCACATTTTATTATTCGGCACAAGACAAGGGAAACATCAGTGGTACTGGTTGGCAAGGAAGTGGTTGTTTGCAAGCCGACTTGCCAATGACCGTTGGCGGACCAGAGTATTCAAATGATTACAATTTGGTTTTGTATAACTATACTTATCCGGGTGCAACCGTTCCTCAGTTTTTTGAAATAAAAGAAAACTGCTATGAAGATGATATCCCTTCGGACTTTGCCATCATTAGTGGATTAACGCCTTGTGGAAGTAGCGGAAACCGTTGCAGTTATGAAGCCTCGAGTTGCTGTGCAAATATTCCTTTTATAGGTTGTTTGTTTAGCGAAGAAGATGATTACAATAACGATGTGCCGGTTTACAAAACCAATATGAATTACCGTTTAGGCCCTCCTTGTCAGTGGTACAGTCACGGCTACGTAAACGGCAACACCGGACCAAATGATTTTTACCACCCAAACATTGAAAGCTATTGGCAATACACCAAAGGAACTTCGTGTGCTAACCCAATTGATTTGGGAACACTTACCAGTGGCACAACGCTTTCGCATTACAATAGCAATGAGTGTTATTCAAATACCAATACACTATCACCGGGCAATGATGTTTGGTATAAGTTTCATGTAAACGGAACGATTGGAATTACCGCTTCGCTTTGCGGAGTGAACGGTGCACAGTTCGACAGCTATCTTTACTTGTTTAGCGGTTGCAGTCTTGCAACTCCTGATACTTCAGATGATAACGGTTGCGGAAATCAATCGCTAATCAATTATTCAATTTGCCAACCGGGCGATTATTATTTAGTGGTGGATGGTGCAAACGCAACCGACATGGGAACGTTTACCCTTTCATTAACCGACAATCCGAATTTTGTTTTTGCAGTGGCGTTAACCAAGCAAGATGTTTCGTGCTTTAACGGAACTGACGGGCAAATTTCTTCAACGCTTCAAGGCGGACTTGCCCCTTTCACTTATACCTGGAGCAACAGTGCGGGCAACGTAACTTCACAAACCGGTTTAGCCGGAGGAAATTATGGAGTTACCGTTACTGATTCAAAAGGATGCCAGGCAAGTGCTTCGGTTACAATTAATATTCCGGCACAAATTGGTATAACTGCAAACGGAAATCCTGTTACCTGCGGTGGTGCTTGTGATGGTTCAGCAAGTGCAACGGCAACGGGAGGAACTACTCCGTATTCTTATGCATGGAATTCGAATCCGCCACAACAATTGGCAAATGCAGTTTTGCTTTGCGTAGGAAATTACAATGTAACTGTTACCGATTTTGGCGGATGCACGGCATCGGCAACAGCGAATGTGGCAAACACTACTACTGTCATTATTACTCTCGACAGTTTAAAAAATGTGCAATGTTTTGGTGCGACAAATGGTGGCGTGTATCTCACTTCAACTGGCGGTCAAAATCCGTTGCAATTTGCGTGGTCAAATAATTCTGTAACTACAGAAGACAATCCAAACCTCGGACCCGGAACTTACACCATTACAGTAACCGACAACGTTGGCTGTACTGCCGGAAATACTTACACCGTTACAGAGCCAACACTTCTTACTTCAACTATTCCTTTCACGTTTAATCCGCGTTGTAATGCAGGAAGCGATGGAATTGTAAACGTAACTGTTGGCGGAGGTGTTCAACCTTATGGCTATTTGTGGTCGCCAACAAATGCAACCACACAAAATTTGAATAATGTTAAGGCAGGAACGCATACGGTAACGGTTACAGATGCCAATGGGTGCAGCGTTTCATCAAGTGCAACATTGAGCGAGCCGACTCCTTTTGCTATTGTTCTTACCTCTACTAATCTTCTTTGCTATGGCGCAACTGATGGAACAGCTTCGGTAAATGTGAGTGGCCAAACTTCGCCTTACACTTATTTTTGGAGTAATTTTTCTACTGCTTCAAGCGTCAACAGTTTAAATGCAGGTCCTTTCTCGGTAGTTATTCAGGATGCCAACGGTTGCGATTCGATTTTAACCGGAACCATTACTTCGCCTGCCGAAATAAATATTCAACTCAGTTCTACTGAACCTTTATGTTCTGATTCTGCCAACGGAGTTATTACAACAACTGTAACCGGAGGAACTTCGCCATTTACATTTAACTGGTCGGGCACAGGAGGATTTACTTCCGCACAACAAAGCCCGCAGGTGGCTACAGGAACTTATGCGGTTACTGCTACCGATTTAAATTCCTGCTCAGCAAGTTCTAACATAGGAGTAAGCGCACCTTCGCCTTTTACCGTAGAACTAGTTGCCATTGACCCTAATTGCATTGGCGATTCATCGGGTGCCGTGGTAGCAAACACAAGCGGAGGAATTGGTCCGTTTACGTTTGTATGGAACACTTCCCCATTCGATACGACTTCGCATGTAGAAAAAATAGGTAAAGGTTTTTACACCGTGATGGTAACTGATGCCAATGGTTGCCAGGCTGAGGCACAGGATTCGCTGCGCGAACCTTCTACTAATCCTACCACTTGCCAGGGCGATAAAAACAGAGTGCTCGTGCCTTCTGCATTTTCACCAAATGGCGATAACGTAAATGACAAGTTGGTTGCAATTATGAAGAACGTGCAGCAGTTGCAGTTCAGAGTATTTAATCGTTGGGGCGAAATGGTTTACGAAAACCTGAACATGCAAACTGGTGATGGATGGGATGGAGTTTTCCGTGGCAAAGAGCAGCCTGTAGGAACTTATATTTACGTTTATCATGTGGTTTATAACAATGGTGTTGCCGCAGATGATAAAGGAAGTTCAACGTTGATTAGATAGGCGAAAAGACAAATCGAAAACGGTTTGTCATGTCGAGGAACGAGACATCTTGTATTTTGCTTTTGATGCAATACAAGGTTTCTCACTTCGCAAAGCCTACGTTCGAAATGACAATTCAGTAAAGCGCGGATAGGATAAAATTATCACACAGCATTTATGCATTCAGACACGATACTTGTTACCGGTGCAGGCGGTCAACTCGGAACCGAATTGGTTCTGGCACTTCGAAAAATTTATAAAACGGTAATTGCTTCTGACCTTAAAGACGGAACTCCCGAATTGAAAGAAGGCGGAGATTTTGTGCGCTTAGATGTGCTCTACAAAAACGGACTTGCTGATTTTGTAAAACGTTTTAACGTCAATCAGATTTATCATTTAGCGGCTATACTTTCTGCTACGGGAGAAAAAAATCCGGAGTTTGCGTGGCGCGTAAACATGAAAGGTTTGCGAAACGTGTTGGATGTTTGTACAGAAAACGGAGTGAAGAAATTATTTTTCCCTTCTACCATTGCCGTGTTTGGGCCAACTACACCAAAAGTAAATACACCGCAATACACAGTAATGGAACCCAATACTATTTACGGCATAAGCAAGCAAGCGGGTGAGCGCTGGTGCGATTGGTATTTTCAAAAACGCGGACTGGATGTGCGTTCGTTGCGCTATCCCGGTTTAATCAGTTACAAAACAAAAGCGGGTGGCGGCACTACCGATTACGCGGTAGATATTTTTTTTGAAGCGGCAGAAAAGAAAAAGTATGAATGCTTTTTGAAAGAAGATACCGTACTTCCCATGATGTATATGTCCGATGCTATTCGAGGAACAATTGAAATGATGGAAACGCCTGCCGAAAAAATTTCGGTGCGCTCAGGATATAATTTTGCCGGTTGCAGTTTTGCTCCGCAGGATGTAGCCGCAGAAATCAAAAAGAAAATTCCCGATTTCTCTATTTCCTACAAACCCGATTTTCGCCAAGCAATTGCCGAAAGCTGGCCGCAGAGTATTGATGATGCGGTGGCGCAAAAAGACTGGGGCTGGAAACCTGAATTCAATCTTTCGAAAATGACGAAAGATATGCTGGAGAATGTTTCAGTAATTGCTCATGTATAAATTCTTTTCAAATAAATACTCATGAAAAAACTTCAACTCTTCCTTTTTGTTCTTCTTGTTTCTGCAAGCACTGCGTTCAGTCAATCGTGTGTGATTGACACCAACAACTACAGCTTGTTTTCACCGCCTTCTGAAGAGTTGCCTTGCGTAATCAGACATCAACCTTATGATATTACGCTGCAATTATTTTGTCCGCCATCGATAGGCGGCATTACCATTGATTCAATTAAAGTAAGTGCGTTTCATAATCTGCCAACAGGAATAACAAAAGTGGCTACACCAATTAACGGCATTATGCACCCCGAAGGAAGAATGTGCATTCACATTTCGGGAACTACCACTGACACCGTGGGCTTTTATCAAATTACTTACGATGGTACCGCTTACACCAGCGCGGGCAATGCTCCGTTTTGGTATTTGAAAGCAAATGTTCCCGGCAGTTTGCCTGACTATGCGTTGACGGTAATTGATTCGGGAGAAGTTTGCACAAATACGACTACAGCAATAAAAAAACAAAGCCCGGCCTTAGCCGAAAATTTTTCTGTTTATCCGAATCCTAACCACGGAGTTTTTGAACTGCGTTTTAACTCACCTGCAAAAGCAAATGGAGAAATAAATGTACGCGACATAACCGGACGAATTATTTATTCGCAAAAAACCGCTTCTCCTTTTTATGAAACCACGATTGACATCAGTCAATACGCTAAGGGCATCTACTTTATTGAATACCGAACCGCTGATGGTTTGGGGGTGAAGAAGGTGATGGTGGAGTAAGTAAAATTGTTGGTGGCGTATCGCAAAGCCGATACTAAAGCACTAACAAAGTGCAAATTATTTTTACCAATCACCATTAGATACACTTGGGGTTTTAATGTATTTCTCATAGCTGTCAACAATACTTTGTAGGTCATTTTTTAATGAAGTCAATAATTCCACATACTTCGCTTTATTTAAACCTGTTCTTCCGAATCCCGGAAAGTCACAGCTGTCGCATGGTGCAAGGCAATCAACAAGATTAGGTTTACCATACCATATGGAGGACTCACAATTTACATTTTCAATTACAATTTTATATCTACCTTCTTTTATTAGAAACTTTATTGTATAAGAATAATGCCATTCAACCGGCACTCCTACCCCCACCGAAGTTGTAGATTCATTGATATTTCCTTTAACTAAAATCATTCCAGCGTCTTTGTCATCGTTTTGAATGACGTTTTGTGCAGATTTCCAATACTCAGCAATAAACATTTTTGTATCAGAATATATCTGTGCTTTAGTTTTAGCAGCAGAATCTATTTTTTCCCATTTAAAGTTCGCTTGTGCAAAACCTAATGCAATCAATAAAATTGCACTATTCGTTAAGATTATTTTTTTCATTGCTATGCTCTTTATTAAAACAACTATAGAATAGTTAAGAGATTCTCTCTCACTCAATCTTCGTCACCGGCACTACGCAGCCAAGTTTGCATCCACCTTTATATCGTAGCCGAGTTGGTGCATAATAGAGTCGCAGTCTTCCCATAGTAAACCAAATTCTTTTACATCAGCCGCGCCAATACGTCCGAGTATTTGCATGAGTGCGCGTGGTTCGGTGGGTTCTATGTTTCCTTGCATGATAGAAGTCTCTGCCCAGTCAACTAATGCTTTTAGAGTTATTTGATGGTTCAAATATTTCAGAAGTTGCTGTGCTATTATTTGTTTCGTTATCATGATTTCAATTTTTGATGTCCTTTATCTATGGGATATTTTTCGTGTCTATCTGTTAGTTCTCCTTCGTTGTTATAAATCTCCTGTATAAATGAAACAGTTTCTTCTTCGCAATTCACCTCTTTAATGTATCGCGCAAAACCACTCACCTTTCCTTTCACATCAAACCAGTATTTTCTTCCACCTTCCGAAAGTTCTTCCCAATGTTCAAATTCGGCTTCGTTCTGTTTACGCTTAATCGTATTCACAGTTAAATTTAATTTATAAAAATCGGTTCAACAAATTCATTCAGTAATCAAATCAATTTTCAATCTTCGTCACCGGCACATCACCCTCCGCACTTCCCCAGTTGTTATTTGGTTCAGCACTCATGCTTAACTCAAGCGTTCCTCCGTTCGCAATGTCGGTATAGCTTAAATAACTCTTGGTGTAGTTAGCGCCATTCAGTTTTGCAGAACTGATGTAAACGTTTTCTTTTTGGTTGTTGTTGGCAGTAACTGTAAACGATTTCCCATTTTCTAAATGAATAGTTGCTTTGTCAACCATCGGTGAGCCAATAGCATAATGGTCGCTGCCCGGGCACACGGGATAAAAACCCAACGCGCTGAAAACATACCAGGCACTCATCTGTCCGCAATCTTCGTTGCCGGGCAATCCGTCAGGTTTATTAAGATAAAATTCCGACATTATTCTCCGGGTCATTTCCTGAGTTTTCCATGCTTGCCCTGTATAATCATACATGTATGCAACATGATGGCTGGGTTCGTTACCATGCGCATATTGCCCTATCATGCCAGATATATCTTGTGTGTGCAGCCCTTTTACTTTTGAAGTAGTATGAAAAAGCGAATCAAGAAATTGACTGTAACGCTCTTTGCCTCCCGATAACTTCATGAGTCCTGAAATATCTTGAGGTACATAAGGTGAATATTGCCAGGCATTTGCTTCACAATATATGGTGAGACTTGCTTTGTAAGGGTCAAATCCTCCAATGAAACCTCTCTTGGTTCGTGCGCGCATGAAACCTGTAGAAGGGTCATAAACATTTTTATAGTTCGCTGCGCGATTTATAAACTTATCGTAAACAGAAGTGCTATCCATAGCAGCAGCCATCTTCGCTATGCACCAATCGTCATAAGCAAACTCCAGTGTTTTCGCCACTGATCCGCTCATAAAACTATTCTTGATGTAGCCATTTTTGAAATAGTGGCTCATGCCCTTCTTGTATCTGTATAACGATACAGCAGATAAGATGGTGAGTGGCTTTTTAATGGCGCGTAGTTCCCGCTCATCAGTCTCAGCACTTTTTTGCATAGCCTGCAATGCCAGCGCAGCGTTTATGCCGGCAATTCCTTTTAAATAAGCATCGGTTATTACGGGTACGGCATGGTAACCAATCATGCAGTACGTTTCATTGGCTGAAAGTTCCCAAATGGGTAATAAACCACCTTCTTTATATTGTGTAATGAAAGTATTGACGAAGTCGGAAGTTCGTTTGCGGTCAATGATGGTGAGCAATGGGTGTAAAGCGCGATAGGTATCCCACAAACTGAAAACAGTGTAGTTGGTATAGTCCTTGGTTTCGTGCACTTGCAAATCGCGTCCGCGATATTTTCCATCTACATCTTGATAAACATTAGGTGCAATCATGCTGTGGTAGAGTGCCGTATAAAAAATGCGCTTGTCGTTCTCGCTGTCAGATTCTACTTCAATTTTTCCAAGCTCTTTGTTCCAAAGTTTTACAGCATCAGTTTTTATCATTTCAAAATCGAAAGTGGGCTGCTCAACTTCTAAATTTTTACGGGCGCCTTCTATACTCACTGCTGAAATTCCCACACGCGCATAAATCACTTCATCTTCTTCGGTTTCAAATTGCACATACGCTTTCAAAAAACTTCCACGCAAATGTTTGCTTCCTTTACTCTTCGCATCGGCTTTGGCAGTGCCAAATTTTTTAAATGGTTTTGAAAACTGAATAACGAAGTATAAGTGCTGATTGCTTGCCCAAGCAGTACTGATGCGATAACCTGATAGTTCGTTGTTGCCGGTAATATTTATTTCTCCCTTCTTCGCCTTATCCCGATGGGTTAAATCAAGAATAACATTTGAAGAATTTGACTTGGGGAAAGTGTATTTGTGTAAACCCGTGCGGGTGGTGGTGGTTAACTCCACGTGTACGTTGGGTTTGTCGAGATAAACTGCGTAATAACCCGCACTTGCTTTTTCGTTTTCCTTTTTGAAAGTAGAAGCGTAATTTTTGTTACTCAACTGAACCTTACCAACGGTTGGCATCAGCATTACATCGCCATAATCGCTGCAACCGGTGCCGCTCAAGTGCGTGTACGAAAAGCCATAAATTTTTTTATCGGAATAATGATAGCCCGAGCAACCATCCCAACCTGTCAATCTTGTATCGGGGCTCAATTGCACCATACCAAAAGGAACCGTAGCACCAGGAAAAGTGTGTCCATGTCCACCTGTGCCAATGAACGGATTTACATAAGCAGAAAAATCTTTTTGAGAAAAAAGAAACAAGGGAAAGAGCAGAAAAAGAAGGATTGCCTTTTTCAGAGAGTGTGGTTTTAGCATAATCAAAGAAATAAAGAATTACTAAAACGCGTTGGCAGGTTAATTTTTAAACAAAGGCCTACAACGATCTTACTACGTTTATTAAGTGCTAAAAACGTCACCTCACCTCCACATTCTTTTGCAGCCTAACATCGTTACTAGATGCTCCAATTTGTATTTGAAATTCGCCAGGTTCTACGTTGAATTGTTTCAAGTTTTCGTCATAGTATTTGAGTGCATCAGCAACCGGAATTTCAAAAATCAGTTTTCTTGTTTGTTCTTTTTCTAAATGAATTCTTTGAAAACCTTTAAGTTGTTTTTCGGGCATCCAAAGTTTTGAGTCCAGATCTTTGATATATAACTGAACAACTTCTTCACCATCCGCTTTCCCGGTATTTTTTACCATTACAGAAACACTGATGTTTTCCGTATTTGAAAATGTTGTTTTATCTATTTCAAGGTTAGAATATTCAAATTGGGTGTAGCTAAGTCCGTGGCCAAACGGATAGAGTGCGTTGCCTTTGTAAAAGCGGTAGGTTCGTCCTTTGCCTGAGCGAAGATTATAATCGCGAAAGTCGGCAAGCTCATTGGTTGATGAATAGAAAGTAACAGGTAAACGCCCCGCTGGATTGTAATTTCCGAAAAGCACATCGGCTACGGCATCGCCTCCTCGCTGGCCCGGATACCACCCTTGCAAAATAGCATCCATGTTTTTTTCCATGCCATTGAACGATACAGCACTGCCCGACATCAAAACAAATACAACAGGTTTACCGGTTAGTTTTATTGCCTGCAACGCTTGCAACTGAATGTCGGGTAATTCAATTTTTGTTCTGTCGCCACCCGAAAATCCGCCTACTGCTTTCATCACGCTTCCTTCTTCTCCTTCCCACGTGGCATCTAATCCGCCAACAAATAATACCACATCAGCAGCTTTAATTTTATCAAGTGTTGCAGATGAAAATTTAAATTTTGGGGGATTGGCTGAAGCAATGGGAACTTCATTCGCATAAAATATTTCAACCGCATTGCCTGCTAATTTTTCAATTCCTTCCAACACCGTTACAGGATGCGATGCTTCGCCAAAGTAATTGCTGCGTAAAACTTTCAGACTGTTTGCATTGGGACCTAAGACCACAATTTTTTTTATTGCGTTTTTGTTTATCGGTAAAATGCCATTGTTCTTTAAAAGCACCATTGATTTTTTCGCCATTTCAAACGCTAAGGCATCGTGTTCGGTGCTATTGTTTGCAGAGAATGGAATGCGCGAAAAAGACACGTCTTCAGCGCTATCGAACATGCCCAATTTCATGCGGGCATACATTAACCGGTAAACAGAAGTATCAATATCCTGCTCTGAAACAAGATTATTTTTAACGGCCATTTTTAGAGCAGACTGATAAACCGTTCCGCAATCTAAATCGCAACCATTGGTAATACCCAGGGCCGATGCTTGCGTTTTGTTCTCCGTTATTTTATGAAACTTAAAAATGTCGCGAATGGCACCGCAGTCAGAAACCACATAGCCGTTAAAACCCCATTCGTTGCGCAAAATATTTTCAAGCAGCAATTTGCTTGCACTTGCCGATTGACCATAAACGCGATTGTAAGCACTCATTACTGAAAACACACCTGCCTTTTTTACTAAGTTTTCAAAAGCCGGTAAATAAGTTTCATACAAATCGCGGGCTTCGGGTTCTGCATTAAAAAAATGTCGTTCCGATTCCGGACCGCTGTGTACAGCATAATGTTTGGCAGTGGCTATCACTTTAAAATACTTCGGGTCGTTGCCCTGCAAACCTCTTACAAACTGAACGCCCATTTGTGCGGTTAAATAGGGGTCTTCGCCATAGGTTTCATGCCCGCGCCCCCAGCGAGGGTCGCGAAAAATATTGATGTTAGGCGACCAGAAAGTAAGTCCGTAATAGCGCTTGCCCTCTTGATTTCTGCGAACAGCATCATTGTATTTTGCGCGTGCTTCGGTGCTTATAGCATCAGCCACTATATACATGCACGCAGTATCAAAACTTGCTGCCATACCAATAGCTTGAGGAAACACGGTGGCTTCACCGGCTCGTGCCACACCATGTAAGCATTCGTTCCACCAATCGTATTTTTCAATACCCAAAGTGGAAATAGAAGGAGCATCGTTTCCGAGTTGCGATATTTTTTGCTCAAGCGTCATTTTGTGAACTAAGTTCCAGGCTCTTAATTCAAATGACAAAGAAGTGTTGCGGTAATCAGCATTTTGAGAAAATGCTGAATGGCAAAAAATGCAGAGTATTATTAAAAACGAAAATTGCTTCTTCACGATTTTACTTTCTGCATTAATTTTTGATTTGCATTCTGCTCCATTCTTCTAACATGGTAATTGACTTATACAACACACCCGCTTCGCCACGAAAAGTTCCTGAGCCTCTTGGGTTGTTTTCTTTTGTATACCATTCGTAAAATCCATTATTTTTTGCAGCCCTTGCGGTCATAGGTAGTAAGCATTCGTAGGCATCTTCAACAAACCCGAAGCGCACTAACTGTTGAATCATTCTTCCGCCAAACCATGTCCAGTCGCCACCGTTTTGATACTGCCAGGGAGTCAAGCCCGGATTTTCAAAAGCCCATTTTGGGTAAACAGGATAAAGCGTTAATCCAATAGAAGCGGCTCCTGATTCCTTTACATTGGCTTTCATTTTTTGTAACGAAACCAGAATTTGCTCTTTAGATAAAAGTCCTGCTTCAATTGCCACGGCTGTTCCTCCGTGGTAAAAAATTTTGTTTTCATCAAAGCTTGCAGGATATGGCGAACCATCTAAATACAGATGAGGAATGAACTTCTGATTTTTATTATCCCATAAATACTTCATGGTGTTTTGTGCAATGGAATCGCAGATTGGTTGCCATTTGTTTTTAGTCTGGGGCAAAATTTCAATCATGTTTTTTAAAGCGATAATCATCATGGCGTTGTCGTAAACATCGGCACAAAATTTTGTCTTCTTCGAAATATCCACGCCACTGAAACCGCTTTGTTGCACATCGCCCCAATCGGCTGTAGCGGCTCCAATAATCAACCCGTATTTTTCAGTCCACTTATGTTTCATCAAATAAACCATGGCCATTTCCATTCGTTGTGCCACTGTTAGTTCACCAACTTTAGTTTGCAGAAATTGCGTATTTCCTGTTTTAGTTACGTATTTATAAACGGCCTGAATCAGTGAGGTTTCCTGATCGGTAGCAACCGTGTTTTTATGGCCGCAGTAGTCTGGAGCCAAAGCGGTATTCACGCAATCCTTTTTTTTAGTGAAGGGTTTTTTATCCTTAGCGGGAGTATATCCATCCAAAATATTTCCGTCTTCTGCCTGAAGTTTAAAAAACACCAACAGCGCATTTTCAACTTCTTTCGGATTTTCATCCATTGCCAATTCTATGAACGTATTCATATCTCTTATCCAAACCTGTATATAACCATCACCGGCATTGAATCCGGTTTTAATTATTGCCTGCGCTTTTTCTTTCACCAACTTGAAGTCCCGATTTTGTTCAATGCTTTTAGCTAAGTCATGATTTGTTTGCGCAAACAAACTGTTGACAGATAGAAGCGAGATTATAACGAGCGATGTGATTTTAATTTTCATAATTTTTTTTCGAGGCAGCATGCGCTTTAATCAATTTTTGTTACCGGAACATCTTGCTCACTGCTTCCCCAATTTTTATTTGGCTCACTGCTCATTTCCAATTGCAATGTGCCTCCATTTTTTAAATCATCATACAGCAAATAACTTTTGGTGTAATTTGCTCCATTCAGTTTAGCAGAGCTGATGTAAACATTTCCCTTTTGATTGTTATTAGCCGTAACCGTAAACGTTTTTCCGCTCTCTAAATGAATAGTTGCTTTGTCAACCATCGGTGAGCCAATCGCATAATGGTCGCTGCCCGGGCACACGGGGTAAAAACCCAAGGCGCTGAAAACATACCAGGCACTCATTTGTCCGCAGTCTTCGTTGCCAGATAAACCATCGGGTTTATCGCGATACATTTCATTCATAATTCTGCGCACCATGCTTTGCGTTTTCCAGGGTTGTGCTGCATAATCATATTCATATGCAATCTGATGGCTTGGCTCGTTGCCGTGAACGTATTGCCCAATCATACCGGTAATGTCGGGCTGCTTTTTACCTGTGAGTTTGGAGGAAGTAGTAAACAGCGTGTCGAGAAAACTCGCGAGTTTTTCTTTGCCGCCCAGCAGTTTCATTTGTCCGCTTAAATCTTGCGGCACATAAAAAGAATACTGCCACGCATTGCCCTCGGTATAATTGTGGTCAACTTTATATGGGTCAAAAGGCGTTAGAAAACTTCCGCTGCGCGGTCGCATAAAACCCGATGCTGCATCAAACAGATTTTTGTAGCTCAATGCGCGCTTCGTAAAATAGTTATAGTCATCTGTCTTGCCCAATTTTTTCGCTACCTGCGCAATGCACCAATCGTCATAGGCATATTCCAAGGTGCGCGAAACATTTTCTCCGGCTTCCATATACTTTACGTAGCCATTATCTTTGTAGCTCTTCAAACCATTTTTGTCTTCCATGGCGCTGAACTTCATTGCATCAAAAATTTTATTGGCATCAAAACCGGCTACATCTTTCATCACCGCTTCAGTAATTACAGGAATAGAATGATAACCAATCATACACCAGGTTTCGCAACTGCTTAGTTCCCACACAGGCAAACGACCACCTTCGGCATATTGATGAATGAAAGTGTTCATGAAATCGGAACTGCGTTTTTTATCAATCAAAGTCAACAGCGGATGCAGTGCGCGGTAAGTATCCCACAACGAAAATACTGTGTAGTAATTGAATCCGTTTGCATCATGCACTTTAAAATCTCTGCCACGATATTTGCCATCCACATCGTTGTAAATATTCGGAGGAATCATGGCATGATACAATGCAGAATAAAAAGTGCGCAGCACAGTTTCGTCTTTACTCTCTGCTTCTACCCTGCCGAGTTCTTTGTTCCATCCCGCTTTTGCATCGGCAACAGTTTTATCAAAATCAAAAGCGGGTTGTTCTGCATTCAGATTTTTACGCGCACCTTCTACACTCACTGCACTGATGCCCACTTTTGCATAAACAACTTCTCCTTCGGCAGTTTCAAAACTTACAAATGCTTTCAGCAACGAACCAGTGTCGTGTTTAGAATTTGTGTTTACTGCATCTGCTTTTGCAATTCCACTTTTTGTAAACGGTTTAGAAAACTGAATAACGAAATACAGAATCTGATTATCGGCCCACTGCTTGCTCACGCGCGTTCCCGAAATTTCGTTGTTGCCCGTAATGTTTATTTCTCCTTGTTTCGCAAAATCGCGATGCGTTAAATCCAAAATAATATTTGAAGAAGTTGATTTCGGAAAAGTGTATTTGTGCAAACCGGTGCGTGTAGTAGCAGTGAGTTCTACTTTCACGTTTGGTTTATTTAGCAACACAGAATAATAACCAGCGCTTGCTTTCTCGCTTTCTTTTTTAAAAGAAGAAGAATATTTTTTATTGCTGAACTGAACTTTGCCAACAGTAGGCATTAGCAAAATATCTCCGTAATCGCTGCACCCGGTGCCACTCAAATGCGTGTGCGAGAAACCGTAAATCAGTTTATCAGTGTAATGATATCCCGAACAGCCATCCCAACCTTTCAGTCGTGTATCAGGACTCAACTGCACCATACCAAAAGGCATAGTCGGTCCGGGGAAAGTATGTCCGTGCCCGCCAGTGCCTATAAAGGGGTCAACATATTTGGTGTAATCTATCTGTGAAAAAAGAAATGATGTGCTTGCAAAAGCAACAAGGAGTAGAAATATTTTTTTCATAAACCGAATGTAGGAAAATCGGATAGTGATTGCTTAACTCCAAAGGGTTCCATTTCAGTATCTAAAAATTACGTAACCACTTACATAGTTTTCAAAAACATTTCTATTTTGCATTCAAAATTGTAGCATCATGAAAAATACTTTTCTCTTCTTTCTTCTTTTCATCAGCACCAAAATATTTTCTCAAACGGCTGATGAAATCGTAAACAAATGTATTTCTGCCACAGGTGGAGCCGAAAAGTGGAGCAAGGTCGTTTCTGTAAAATATACAGGCACTTATCAAATGGGGCCGGGTATGTTGGCACCGCTAAATGGAATTTACCTGAGTAAACCATTCAAAGGTTCTTATTCTGACTTTAGTTGGCAAGGCATGACCAGCAAAACGGCTATCCGTGCCGATAGTGGCTGGAGTTATAATCCTTTCGGTGGAAAAAGAGAAACTGACCCTGTTTCGCCTGAAGAAATTCGCAGCGATAAACTAGGCAGCGACCCTCAGGGTTTGCTGTTTAATTATAAAGCAAAAGGAAACACTGTTGAATATCTCGGCACTGATGATATGGATGGCACCGATGTGTTGAAACTTCGCTTGACTACAACCGAAGGCGACTTGGTCTATTACTATTTGGATGCAGAAACATTTTACATACTGAAAGAAGTGCAACGGGTGAAACTCAAAGACAAAGAGCAGAAAAATTATTTCAGCTATTCCGATTTTAAGAAAAATGATTTTGGCTTAGTGATTCCATTTTGTGTGCAGCGAATAGATGAAAATGGAAATGAACAAGGCGGTCCTGTTAATTATTCGAAGGTAGAAGTGAATTCAAGTATTGACGTAAAAATTTTTGATAAACCGAAGAATCCATAAAGCCAAATTCGAGAATTTGGAAATTTGAAAATGTGTAAATGGAAATTTAAAAAGCAAATACAATGAAGAACAAAATATTTTTTCTCGCAATCATTTTTTCTCTGTCAGTAAATGTATTCGCTCAAAAGGGGAAAGCGAAGACAACTGCAAACGACAAATCGCAAATGACAAATGTCAAACTTACAAGTGCTGCCCTTGGAAAACTCGAAGCACGCCATATCGGACCTGCCATTACCGGTGGGAGAATTACAGCCATTGACGGATTCAATAATGACCCAAGAATAATTTATGTGGGCACTGCAGGTGGAGGAGTTTGGAAAACAACATCGGGTGGTGCGCAGTTCAATTCAGTGTTCGATAAATATTGTCAAAGCATAGGTGCAGTTGCAATTGACCAAACCAATCCCGATGTGGTTTGGGTGGGTACCGGTGAAAGCAATATGCGTAACACGGTTTCAATTGGCAACGGAATTTATAAAACAACGGATGGTGGCGAGAACTGGGTGTTTATGGGGTTGCCAAATTCAGAACACATTAGCAAGGTGGTTATTCACCCCAATGACCCGAACACGATTTTCGTAGCAGTGCCGGGAAAACTTTGGAGTAATTCTCCTGACCGTGGTTTATATAAAACTGCAGACGGAGGGAAAACATGGGAGAAGATTGTTTTTGTAAATGATTCTACCGGTTGTGCCGACTTTGTGCTTGACCCTAAAAATCCAAATACGATGTATGCTACCTTCTGGCAGTTCCGCAGAAAGCCGTATGCGTTTAGTTCTGGCGGACCCGGAAGTTCTGTAATGAAATCAATTGATGGTGGCAAGACCTGGAAGAAAATTCAGAAAGGTTTACCGGAAGGTGATATTGGAAGAGCAGCTATTGCACTCGCCCCTTCTGCTCCTGATAATTTAGTGATGATTGTAGAATCGAAACGAACAACATTGCTATTGAGTAATGATGGAGGCGAAAATTGGAAAGAGCAAAGTGCCGATGATAATATCTGCGCTCGCCCTTTTTATTTCAGCACATTGGTTGTTGACCCCGAAAATCCGAAACGTATTTATCGTCCCGCCTTTCAATTTTCTTACAGTGAGGATGGTGGCTTTAGTTGGGTGGGAGGTGGAAGAACTGCAAGCGGCTATGTGCATAGTGACCTGCACGCGCTTTGGATAAACCCAAAAAATACTTCGCAAATGTATGTTGGTTCCGATGGTGGAGTTTACATGAGCGTTGATAAAGGAAACAATTGGATTTATCTGAATACTATTCCCGTTGGACAATTGTATCATGTGCAGGTTGATGACCAGGAACCGTACAATGTTTATTGTGGAATGCAGGATAACGGTTCATGGAAAGCTCCTTCGCAAT
The DNA here is from genome assembly GCA_947479455.1 of Bacteroidota bacterium. Taxonomy (GTDB): domain Bacteria; phylum Bacteroidota; class Bacteroidia; order Chitinophagales; family LD1; genus Bog-950. The sequence goes on along the minus strand of CANJZE010000022.1, from coordinate 46,223 downwards.
CGCCTGGTGGAATTGAAAATGGAGATTGGAAAAATGTGGGCGGTGGTGATGGTTTTTGGGTTCAGCCTGATGCCGAAGACCACCAGATTGTTTACAGCGAATATCAAGGCGGTCATATTTCCAAGTATGATGGAACGTTGAAACAGTTTCAGGATATTCAACCCAAAGCCGGTGAAGGTGACCCGAAATTGCGCTTCAATTGGAACACGCCAATTGTGAAGAGCGTGAACAATCCAAAAAGAATTTACATGGCTTCGCAGTTTCTATACAAAACCGAAAACAAAGGAATTACCTGGGATAAAATTTCACCCGACTTAACTACGAATGACCCGAATAAACTGAAACAAGAAGAAAGTGGTGGATTGACAAACGACAATACTTCGGCAGAAAATCATTGCACCATTTTCACAATTGCAGAATCTCCATTGGATGTAAATATGATTTACGCTGGAACCGATGACGGCAATCTTCAACTCACTACCGATGGAGGAAAAACATGGACAAACTTGGCGAACAATTATGCGGCAAGTGGAGTTCCTGCTCAAACATGGGTGAGCAGTATAGAGCCGAGCAGCTTCGATAAAAATGTTGTTTACGCAACTTTTGAAAACCATACTTATGGCGATATGAAAACTTATGCAGCAAAATCTGCTGACATGGGTAAAACATGGAAAATGTTTTCGGGTGATGTGTTCAAGGGTTACGCGCATAAAATCAAAGAAGACCTCGTAAGCAAAGATTTGCTTTTCCTTGGAACAGAAATGGGACTTTATACTTCCATTGATGGTGGCAATAATTGGCTGCAAATGAAAGGGCATATTCCTGAATACGCTCTTGTGCGAGATATGACTATAGAACCCAAAACAAATGACCTTGTAGTTGGCACACACGGCAGAGGAGTTTTGATTGTGGATGATATTTCTCCCTTGAGAAAAATCAATACTGAAATACTTAATAAAGATGTAGCGGTTCTTATGGGTAAACCCTATGCCATCAGCAACGGTCACTATCAATATTTCTGGGATAGTGAATACGGGTATGTTGGTCCCAACTCCAGCGAAGATGCGGTGATTACTTATTATCTGAAACAACGATTGAACAGTGGAAATGTAACCGTTCAGATTTATGATGATAAAGGAAATTTTGTGGTTGATTTTCCCGGAACAAAACGTAAAGGATTAAACATTATTACCTGGAACATGCGCATGAAACCACCTCGTGTAGCAGAAGGTGGAGCAAAAGCAGATTTCGGTGCATCCACTACCGGACCGTTTGTTCGCCAGGGAAAATACAAAGTGAAAATTGTTGCCAACGATAAAACTGCTGAAGGCGAGTTAGAATTAATTGTTGACCCAAAAGCAAAAACTACTGCAGCCGAACGCGAAGAAAATTACAATGCGGTAATGCGCACTTACAAAATGCAGGAAGATTTAGCAAAGCTGATGGATTCGGTTTTAGCCGAGCAGAAAATGATTAAAGACTTGCAAGGCGAAGCACCCGTGGTGAAAGAATATTTTGATTCACTGGAAGTTATTCGAGCTGAGTTGGTTCCTGTAAAAACAGGAAGAACTGTTTTGTTTGCCGATGAAGAAAAGCTGCGCGATAAAATCAGCGATATCTATTTTGGTGTTACCTACAGCGACAGCAAACCAACTACATCGCAAAATGATGGCTTAAACAAATTGCAGCGCGATATGAATGCCGTTGATAAGAAATTAGTAGAGCGCAAAAAAACCTATCGCCCAAAAGTGAATGAAGTTTTGAGGAAGGAAGGAAAACATGAGGCGTATTAAAAAAATACGAAACAAGAATTACGAAATTAGAAATGGAAAAAGCGGTTATTCTTGTATAACAATTTGCATCGTATGATTCCGTTTCAAAAACTTTTAGACGATAACAAACGCTGGGCTCAGCACCAGGTTGAAGAAGACCCCGATTTTTTTAAACGCTTAGAATCTCTTCAGTCGCCCGAGTATTTATGGATTGGTTGCAGTGACAGTCGGGTGCCGGCAAACCAAATTACAGGAACACGCCCCGGAGAAATTTTTGTTCATCGCAACGTTGCCAACTTAGTGGTGAATGGCGATTTGAATTTGCTGAGTGTGTTGCAATACTCTGTGGAAGTTTTAAAAGTAAAACACATTATTGTTTGTGGTCATTACGGCTGTGGCGGTGTGCAGGCAGCTATGACCCATCGTCATTTCGGAGTGTTGAATGAATGGCTTCGAAACATAAAAGATGTTTACCGCTTGCATCAAACCGAAATTGATGCCTTGCCTAAGGAGGCAGAACGTTTAAATCGTATGACTGAACTCAATGTGAAAGAGCAGTTGATGAATCTTGCCAAGACATCTATCATTCAAAAGGCATGGAAGACAGAAAACGCTCCTTATTTGCACGGTTGGGTTTATGCACTGCACAATGGTATTCTCAAATCAATTGTCGAGATGCCGCCAAACTCGGCAATTGACCCGGTTTATAAATTTGAACTGTAGAATTACTTTTTTTCTGCCGCAGTAATTATGCCTGCCGAAAAAGTTTTTGTGAGCGGAAGTGAACCGATAATTTGTTCACCCATCCAAACAAGTTTTGAAAAGTAGCGGATAGATTTAAGAAACACTTTTTTAGGTAAGAAAAAAGGAATTGTTTCTCCGTTTAAACCTTCGAGTGTTACAGCGAAACTGATGCTTACAAAATAAGTGCTGCTCAACAATTTCAATCCTGTTTTTGCAATTGCACTTTCCAAATACGGTTTATCCATAGGCACATGAATATCATAAACGGGTTTGTTCATGTTCTTCTGTAAAAAGCCTGTAACTCCCGCAAGGTTAGGAACGGATGTAACAAGAATGCCCCCGGGCTTTACAAACTTTGAAAATGCTTCGATTGCTTTTGCGGTATCGGTAAAATGTTCTGCCACTCCGAAAGAACAAACTACATCAAACTTATTGAGTAAATCGGCAGAAGGGGCAAAGGCATCACCTAAGAAAATATCGCCTTCAATTCCATCGCGTTTCAAAATTTGTTTCGATTGCTCGCAACCGAGTTGCGAATAATCAAGCCCTGAAACTTTGAAACCAAACTCCTCGGCAAAGTAGGTCAAGAATACAGAATTGCCACAACCAATTTCAAGCAAACTCATTTGCTTTGTATTCTTTCCATCAAAAAGTTGCTGGTAAAATTGATGCAGCTTGCGATAGGGATAATTGTTAATGCTTTTGCTATGCACATCAATCTTAGGGGGTAAGGCAGATTCGCTCCACACTTTTGTCCAGTACACTTCGCCTGCTTTGTCTGAAAATTCTGCCATAGTTGTATATGAGGTTGGCAAAAGTAAAATTTGAATTCAAATCAAATTTTCTTCAAGAAGTATCTACCGACTTCCAATTTTTAAAGAAAAAATTGTTTTACAGATTGTATCGTATTCTTTTCTTTGAAGTAAAATAAAAACCACGAAAAAAATCTACACCGTTTTACTGCTCAGTTTTTTTTCTTTTTTCTTGAACGCTCAATTCACTTGGGTAAATAAACAAGAACCCAATGCCGTTAAGCGTGGCATGCCCGCATCATTTGAAATTTACGGAAAGGGATACATAGTAGGAGGAAAGGTTTCGAATTCACCAGTTACTTATGCTAAAGACACATGGGAATATGATGCCAGCACAGACACCTGGACTGCGAAAGCGGCATTTCCCTACAACTTTGCATGGCCTGGTTATTTTGCCATAGAAGGTGTAGGATATGTAGTTGGAGGGCAAGATGATTCGCACGTTACTTATGTCAACACCATGTATGGTTTTGACCCGTTATTAAATACTTGGACACAAAGAGCAAATTTCCCCGAAGCTGGTGTTGGCGAAACTTTTCAATTTGTGTTGAACGAAATTGGGTATGTGGGTGCGGGAACGAGAAATGCTGCACAGCCAAGTGCCACCATGTATGGTTACAATCCTGCTACTAATTCATGGGCCCAAAAAGCAAACTATCCGGGTGCGTTGAGTATTGATGCTGTTGGTTTTGCTATTGATAGTTTTGGATATGCAGGTTTAGGTGGTAATGGAGCAGGTGCTGCTTACAAACAGTTTTACAAATACAATCCTTACACAAACAGCTGGTCTCAAATTGCAAATTTTCCAGGCAAAGCAAGATTGGGTGCAATGGCTTTTGTTTTAAATGGGAGAGCATATGTAGGCGGTGGCATTTGTTTGATTGGTTCGGCACTTTATTGTGTAAGCGACTTTTATGAATACGACCCGCAATCAAATACCTGGACTCCGGTTCCCGGTTTGCCGGGTGCTCCCCGTGGTGTTACAGGTATGTTTACCATTGGTAATAGCGGTTACTTTACCGGTGGATACGATTGGGACAATACCACTTATTATAGCTTCGTAAGTCAGTTCACCGATTGCAGTAACGTTATCAGCCATTTAACCAACACTCCCGGTGATAGACAGGAAATGAAACTCTATCCAAATCCAACTACCGAAGAATTGAATGTGGCAATTGATGGAATAGTGGGTTCGAAATTAGAGTATGAGATTTATGCTATTGATGGTAAATTGATAAAGAGCGGTAACACGGCTCAAAATTCATTTCGTGTTTCTACCAAAGAAATGGCTGATGGAGTTTATCTCTTCAATATGAAAGACGGTAACACGAATTATACTGTGAAGAGATTTGAGGTAATGCATTAAAAGAAAAGGCAGGATTTACACAAAGACGCAAAGGCACGAAGAAAAATTGTAGTTGCGTTTAATTACTTTGAGTCTTTGCGACTTTGTGTAAAAAATCTTCTTGTTATTTTTCACACCTCGCTTCAACTCCATTCCCACCTTCATTCACCCAAATATTTCTGCCACCTAATTTTTCTAATTCAGTTTTTATTTGTGTGGCTGTGCGCAGGTGTTTATAGTAATCGGTCAATGAATCATTCGTATCTAAACGCGCCCATTCGTAATGTTCCTCTTTGCTCATTTCAGGGTGTAATTGCATATAGCACATTACAGGCGAAATTCTTTTTACTAACCAATCTAAAGCAGGCACATTTCTAAACGCCCAGTGAAACGGAAAGAAAATAGCCGTAAGCACATCCACAATTTTTTTTGAAGTGGTTGGCTTCATTTCTTTCAGCACTAATCGCCAGTAGGTAGCGGGATTAAAATAATATCCCAATCGCCAGATGTAATGGTCAATCACAAGCAAGCCTCCTGGTTTTACCATTTGCCATAATGCATCAATCGTTTTTTCGCTTGAAGGTGTATGTTGAATTACACCAAGGCAAATGACCACATCAAAACTCTGCTTCGGAAACGGAAGTTCATAAACACTTGCCTGCGCCACCGCATAATTTTCGGCATTGCCTATGTTTTCTTTGTTCACTTCTACCGCCACACTCAAATCAATCGTGTGCACATGCGCACCACCTTTCACAAACAGTTCGGTAAATCTTCCGGCACCGCTTCCTACTTCGAGCAAATTTTTGCCTTTCAATTGTTCAATAGTAAAACCTAAACAACGCTCTAAACGCTCTTGTGAAATCTTAGTTCCGTTAAAACTATCTAACTGTGTTTTGGCAAAATTCTTCCATTGCAAACCAAAAGCACTGGCATAATTATCTGCGGGAACAAACCGCGGCACACCATTTACCACCGGAAATTTTTCTCCGCTCTCAGCAGTTAATTCATTGTTCTGTGGCGTAAGCTTTGCCCCCGATGCGGGAGAAATGAAATTTATCATACGGTGGCGAAAGTAAAATTTAAGCAAGAGTGGTCAATAGTTCGTTTTCGAAAGCATGAATAGTTTGCACTTTCAAAAGAAAGGATATCTTTCGTCCTAGTAAAAAATAGTAACATTATGAAGAAAGGAAGACCCTCATCAAAACCCAAAGGATTTCGCGATGGATTTTATATTGATGTTCGCGATAAACGCACCGGCAGCATTGTAAGATTGCGTTATGATACGCCAGCTGAAATGGAGCGCGCCACGGAGACTTACAAAATAGCTAAGGACGTGGTGAAATTGGGAGAACATAGAAAAGGCCAATGGGTAAATGGGCAACCTGAGAAGCCAGGACACCATAGCAAGCAGTCGATAAAAACAATTGTTTTACCTAAACAATTGGAAGTTGCGGATGCTGAAGAAGATGAGTTAGCACAACTTTTAGGCAAAGCTTCGTTGGACGATGCAGCCGCTTTCAATCCTGATGCAAAACCTAAACTTGAAAAAGGCGCGGCAAAGTTGGTGGTAAAAGAAAAGAAGGAAAAGCCAGCCAAAAAAGAAAAACCTGCAAAAGCAATAGCTAAAAAGAAAGCCGACAAACCCGCAGCGAAGAAAAAAGTAGTAAAGGTAAAACCTGTGGCTAAGAAAAAAGCAGCAAAGCCGGTAGCTAAAAAGAAAGGAAAGAAATAGTAGGGGACGTTTTTTTCTTTCACTCCAGGTTTTGAAAAAAGGAAAGTAATCGTGTATGGGTCAGTCGAAAAAAATTCGACTGACCTATTTTTATTCTGTATAATCTAAATCTTTTGCAAAGGTTTCTTGCGAATGATACGTAGCCCAAAAAGAAAGTGCCATGCAAACCATACCGACAATAAATGCACTGATGATATTGCCGAATGAAAGCGCAATAAGCGATTGAAACGACCAGGTAATAATCGGAACCGAACCACGCACAAAATTAGGAACGGTGTTCGTAACCGTTGAGCGAATATTAGTGCCGAATTGTTCAGCGGCAATGGTTACAAACAAAGCCCAAAAACCGGTGGCTGCTCCAAGTAAAAAACAGAGAAAGTAGAATGCATTAAGCGAAATATTGTTGGCGAAAAAGAAAAAATAAACAACCGCCATTACGCAAAACCCAATATAGCCCATCACCACTTTTCTTCTGCTACGAAAAACCTGACTTAAAATTCCGCTGAGTAAATCGCCAACACTTAACCCAATGTAAGAATACATTACGGCAAAACCATTCTGCACCCCTTGCACATTTAATTCCTTGCTCCAAATCAGTTCGGCATTAGCAACTATAATTCCTATAATAAACCAAATGGGTAAGCCAATTAAAATACACTTGAAATATTTGAGCAAGCGCTCCTTAGTTCTGAATAAGTGAAGAAAATCTCCGCGTTTGATTTCAGTTTGTAAAACGCTCTTGAACATACCCGATTCTACTGTTCCAATTCTAAGCAGCAGCAATAGCAAGCCAAGAATTCCGCCAATGATATACGCAGCCTGCCATTTTGCTAAAGTTAGATGTAGAATATTTCCCAACCAGAAAGCTAATGAATCGCCCCAGGTTCCTACAAGCGCTGCGAGTACCGCACCGAGCGCACCGAACGAAACAATAATCATTGTTCCGTAGCCCCGCTTTTCGCGATGCATAGTTTCTGTAACCAAGGTAATGCCGGTGCCGAGTTCACCGGCTAAACCGATACCTGCAATGATACGCACAAGTGCATACATGGGAATGGTAGTGATAAAGGCATTTGCAATATTAGCAACCGAGTAAAGTAGAATAGAACCGAATAAAACAGAAAGCCGTCCGCGCTTATCACCAAGAATACCCCAAAGCAAACCTCCCACTAACATGCCTATCATTTGCATGTTAAAAAGAAACAATCCCGTGTCCTTAACTTCATCGCTTGTAGCTCCAATCATGATAGCAGCCAAACTTTCTTTCTTGACTACGTTGAAAAGAATAAGATCGTAGATGTCTACAAAATAACCGAGCGAAGCAACAATGATAATTCCATAGCGAAGCCAGAGATTTTGTTTGTTGGAATCGATCATGCTTTATTTAGTTTCGGTTTTTGTGAGATGGAAAATAACAAAAACAGTTTCTGCAATTAACAGCATAGCACCTGCCTGATGAAGCACTCCGTAGAAGACAGGAATTTTTCCAACGCAATTCAACACAGTAATTATTCCGATAGTGGCTTGCAACAAAACAATAACAGGGAAGAGATTAAGCGCAAGTTTGAAAAGTTTGTCCTCCGTTATGTTTCTGCTTTTGAAAAAGAAAATAGTGACCAATACAACAAGTGTGTAAGCTGTTGTGCGATGCGCGAACTGAATAAATATTCTGCCCCAGAAATCTTGAGCGTTGTATTGTGTAAAGCCGATAACACTTGCCTGGAATTTCCATAAGGCAGAAGGAATTAAATATTCGCCATTCATGTCGGGCCAGGTGTTAGCAGCAAGTCCTGCTTTCATACCAGAGACAATTCCACCTAAAAATATTTGGAGAAACAGAATTATAAGGATGGCAACAGATAACTTCTTCAACTGTATTAACTCGCAACTCGCAACTCGCAACTCATAACTATTCTCTCGGTAAACGGAGAGCGTCATGTAAACTAAATACGCAAACAAACTCAATGCAAGCACTAAGTGAATACTTAAATGAATTGGAGGTACGAAGGTTCCGGTTAAACCACTCTTGACCATAACCCAACCATACACTCCAATTAAGCCGCCCCATATAAAGAGCACACTTATTTTGCGGAAGAAATTTTTATCGAACCAACCTTTCAAAACAAAAAATAAAAAAGGTATGATGAACACAAAGCCCATAAAGCGTGCCCAAAAGCGATGGAAATATTCCCAGAAAAAAATCCATTTGAACTCGTTCAACTGCATGCCTTCGTTGATGGTTTTGTATTGCGTTTTTTGTTTGTAGAGTTCAAATTCAGCATTCCATTCTTGTTCGTTGAGTGGAGGAATTATTCCTTTCAGCGGTTTCCATTGAGTGATAGATAATCCTGATTCAGTAAGTCGGGTTACCCCGCCAACCAGCACCTGAAAAAAAACCATGACACAACCAATGAGTAACCAGGTGCCAATAATTTTGCGAACGAGAGGAGACATAATACCAATTTGAAATTGTGGAAATTCGAATGTTCGAAAATTAGTAAACGCGCGAATGTGAGAATTCGAGAATGAAATACAAAAATTAAACAGCCGTCCAGCAGATATTGCGGGACGGCTGTTTAATGCTCCCGTTGGTTCGGGAGATTTAGGGAAGTGTTTTAATCTTTAACTACTCGCTGTGTTGTCTTTCCGTTTTTAGTTGTGATGTTGACCATATACATGCCTTTGGCAAGTGAAGAAAGATTTATTGTTTGTTGTTGTGCATTAGGAACAAGCACTACTTCGCCAAGTAAGTTGCAAATTTCTAAACGAGTAATTGTTTCGGTACCTTTTTCGATTGTGAGCAAGCCACTGGTTGGGTTCGGGTAAATATAAAACTCCTTGTTTTCGGCAGTTTGAGTAATTCCCGATGGCGTTTCGCCATAAGCAAGATTCAAAACAGGTGCTAACTCAGGGTCCGTTGCATCATAAAATCTCACTCGACCACCCGAAGCGCCAGGAGTAGAAATAACAAATTGTGTAGCTGCATTATGATTGATGTGCGACAGAAGGGAAACGGGTAAGTCTAAACGAATCCAATCTCCGTTTGCGGTGTTTGAACCAAAAAGACATGGGGCACCTGAAGCATCTCCGGCATCGGTATAATCTGCTGCTTCCACATTTACAGTCGCTCCAAAATTGCCGCTCTTCATTTTTACTACAATACTACTTCCGGTTATAGGATTAGTGCCGGTTAATTCTTTCCTTCTTATAAAAATACTTGCCTTTTTGAGCGTGGTATCTGCCATAGCTGTAGTATTAAACGAAAGCACAGTCGAAAACTGGTCGCCTCCGTTTTCTCCCAAAAATAAGGTATCAGTTACAACTCCGTTCATTGAAACAGAACCGGTCTGTGCGCTGTTATCAGAAAGTAAATACAAATCATCCATTAAGTATTTGTGATAAAATTTCTGTGTGTTGTAACCAATTAAATCTTTGTATCCCTGCGTGGAAAGATGGTAACAATCTTTCGTAAAAATGTAATCGCGCATAGTTGATTTTGGTGATGGATAATTAGGATCACCTAAAGGCATGGTAACCGAATAAGGAGGATACGTGCCACCGGGGGGTACAGAAAGCGCAGGGTTTTGTCCATAAAGATATTGCATTAGTCCGGTAGCTTCGAAGTATTCTACCTGTGGGTCAGCCGCAGCATAAATATTCATTCTTGCCGACTGGTCGTTTTGAAGGGTATTAATTTGCAGAGCCGTTGGAAACTCCATACCCTGCCAAGTGCCATAAAAGGGGTGTGTACTTCCCAACCCGCCAGCACCGGAAATTACTTCTTCAAAATTTGTGTATACATAGCCGCTCCATAAAACTTTAATCCCCGGCTTGCAGCTTTTAAGAAAACGAATAACTGAGTCGAGGCGCACGAAAACATGCGCAATTAATGTATCGGTTTCTGCTTGGGTGTTACTTACTTTCCAATCACCTAAAAAATCGTTACCTCCAATGCTGAGGTGTACCACTTCTATAGTGGGGTTTAAAGTAAGTTGGTTGATAATTTCTGCTTGTGTTCCGGGTTGTTGAAAATCGTCAGTTTGCGCGCCATTTACCGACAACGTTGCGTTGGAAATAAACTTGTAATTAGAATGTCCCCATGTTTTAAAAACATTACTAATGGTTGATTCTGTGTTCATAAAAAATGCCCAACTGTCACCCACCAAAAGCACTTTGGGTACATTGGTTTCGGTGCATTGAGAAAATACTTTTCCGATGGATAGACTTAACAAGAGCAGGAGTAAAATTATTCGTTTCATAGTTTTTGGTTTATGTTTTCCTAACAAACATAACCATTTAGTAGAAGTGAAAAAATTTTTTGTCGCACCATAGAATTAGTACCTGCCAAAAACAAAAACAGCGCAGATTTTTTTTCTGCGCTGCTCTAAAAAAATGTTCAGTTTCAAGTTATTTCTCTATAACAACCTTGCGGGTAATAATGTTGCCATCGTTCAGTTTGATAGATACAAGATAGATGCCGTTATTCAATTCACCAACATCGAGTTTGTGTGTATACGAATTTACCTGTGAAACTTCCTTTGTAATTCTTCCTGTTACATCGAACATCCGAATGTTTGAAATTTGTTTTTGCGTAGCCGCTACAGAAATATTTAATTCATTGTTTGCCGGATTAGGGAACAAACTAAATTCGGTGTTTGCTGCTACACTATTAACTCCTGTAGGTAGTATAGTTACCGTATCTAAATTTAGAAGTTTGACAAGACGTGGCGAAGAGTACCCCATAATCGTGTCTATATATCTGTTACCCTTTGTAGGGCTTGCGTTTCCACCTGTTATCGAAAGCATAGGAGCCGAACCATTATAGCAAGCCGTATCGAACCAATTCCATGGTTCAAATTTTTGCCCATAAAAAGGATATAAACCTTCAATAGGAGTGGTAATTGTTCCAAGACCATCTCTATTAGGTGGACCTTGTGCAAAATTATTTGGTTTGAAACCATCGTTATTACCCGCGGCATCTACAAACGGCATAAAATCACCAGGACCACTTACTTCAATTACCGGTTGGCCGGTAGAAGTAGTTACAATACCTGTATTGAATTGCGTGCCTGTTTCATTTACTCCGTGAAAGGCAAGAATTGGAGTTTCGCCAGGTTGAATCCAAGAAGTATCACCGACAGCACCTCCAAGAGAAAGCACGCATTCAAATCTTGAAGAAATTCCAGGATAGTTATCGTGATTTTGAACGCCACCAAAACCATCAAAATCGCCAATGGTATCTTGTTTTACAAAAGAGCCATTGATGTCAACGAATTTAATGTTATTGAACTCGGCAGTGTCATTAAACGAACTTGCGGCAATAGCCACATACGCGCCTGAGTTGCTTCCGCCAAGTATGATTTTTCCGGTATCAATACCGTATGAGTTGCTGTTATTAGCGTAATCATTTTTGAAATAACGGATGCATGATTTTGCATCTTGCATGCCTCGGTAAACGGCTTGTATAATTGTTTTGGTGCGTGTAATTTGGTCAGTTGCAGTTGCGCTCCATCCTAAGCGGTAATCAAAAGAAACAGCTACATAACCTCTCTTGGCAAATCGCTTACACAATTCAACAATCGAAGAATCTTTTCTACCGTTAAAGCACAAACCTATAAGCGCGTGCGTAAGGTTTTCGGGAAGGAACGAACCGTTGTGAGAAAGCAAAATAATAGGACGGTTTTTAGCTGTATCGCCTACCGGACGGTAAACATCCATTACCAGAGGGGCTAAGGCGGTGAAGCCGGTAAAAAATTCAAGGTTTTGCGCATACGTAATAGTTGTATCTACTTGTACATTAGGAAATACTTCGTCCAGGTATCTTACTTGCGCTTGTGTTGCTGATGCCGTAATCAGGAGCATGGCAACGATAAGGGTTTGTAAATTTTTTTTCATGGTGATAAGTTTTGGTTTAAGAATGAGGTGTGAAGTAAACATTTAATTTTTCAACCAGAAAATTTTTCTACCAGTTTGTCTTCACCTTAGCATGTCCTTTTTGCAAAGTCTCGGTATTAATATCTATAAGCACCGAACCATAAATTAATCGACCTATACCCGGCCCTCCATACGCCTGATAATTGCGATTAGAGATTAAGTTAGAGCCGCCTAATTTAAATGTGCTGTAAATCTTTTTTACCTCCCAATTTATTTGTGCATCGAGCAAGGAGTAAGTTGGAATGGCACCGGTAAATTGGGGTGAGCCCTCAAACTCAAAACCCTGAATCCATTTGTAAGTAATATTGAATCCAAATCCTTTTGCCTTTCCTAATTTAATATTACTGCCACTCACACCCACATTAAATTTATGCTCAGGCGTATTGTATGCCGGAATTATTGGATCGGTAGAACCCAGCAAATTTATTTTGTTCCAACTGTAATTTCCGTTTAATGAAAAATTGCGGATGAAGTAATAATTAAAGCCTACCGAAACTCCGTAAGTCATAATTTGGTCGGGCGAATTGGCAGAAACACGATACACTTGTTTAGGTTGTTTGGTGGTTCCATAGTTTTGAAGCGTAAGCCCGATTTGATAACCCAAAAAATACTTGTAGAAACTAACGTAACCGCTTCCGTCAATGAAAAGTTTATTGGCAATTACGCCTTTGTAACCCAACTCAAAACTTTTCACCTGCTCAGGACGCACCTTGGGAACATTGACATAATGAATCATCGAATCTTTAGGACTTGGGCTATTTAAATAAGCTCGTACCGATTCAATAGTTGCGAGAGAATCAAAGCCGTTTAAATTTCCAATCAACAATGCACGACCAACATTGTAATACAGGTATTGATCTTGCAAAGTTGGATTGCGAATAGCCGAAGCAAACGAAAAGCGCAGCGTATGTTTATTGTTGAAGGAATAAACGATTGATGCAGCAGGAGTAGCAATCACCGGAAAATTTTGGTTTTTATCTACTCGACAAGTGGCTGTGAGAATGATGGAATGCTTATTTCCTTTTCCGAAATCAAATTTTTTCGAAACGCTGAGATAACCGCCCACTTCCCAATTTTTTATTCTGAAACGGATGTTATCCAGCACTTCAAAACTATCCTTCTTCAAAGCATTAAACTCGTTCACCGTTACCGTACTTTCACTTCCATCTATCTTCTTCCTTATTTTATAATCAGTAATTGTATCGCTGAAAATTGTTCCTTTGGAATCGGGCAAATACATTCTGAAACTGGCACCGGCAATAATATCCATGAACGGATTTTCTCTTCCTTTTAACTTAGGCGTAAACTTATATTCGCCTTGCACATGCACTAATTTCGAGCGGTCGTAAAACAAGGTGCCGCCCTGTTCAAAAGCAGTACGAGAAATAATATCGTTAAAGACAGAATCGAAAAGCGGTGTACCGGGAGCAGGTCTGGCACGTCCGCCAAAAAGCCCGGTAGCAGTATCGGCATAATTGCGTGCCATTTGATGCCAAAGCACAAGCGAATCGTGATAAGTATCCAACACCGCATTCGCTACCGTATTGGTCGAATCAAATTGATATATCCAGGCAAAGGAATTTGTGTTGGGAAAGCCAGGAAGATTTTTTACCCGAGTAGAAGGTGCAGTAACACCAGGGCTGCCATTGGTCCAAAAACGGGTGTAATAGGTATTCCATTCTTCGTCACTTCTGGCAAACTGCTGTAATTTCAATGCTGTAAAAACAGCGTCATAAGAATTACCCGAATTTTCTAAGGTAGTGTAAGCGCGAATAAAAAATTTATCGGGTTGAGAAATCTCAATCTTTGCCTGCTGAAAACGAAGTCCCTTTAAACTATATCGGTTATCGCCTTGATAAACGGTAGTTCCTGTTCCAAAATTATAGGCTGCCTTTATTTCAATCTTGTCGGTAATTTTATAATGAACCGATGCATTTGCTTTAATGTTTCGTGTGTTGTAATTCACCAAGTCTTTTTCCAGGTATCCGGTTCTAAAAAATTGTTTCAAGCCAGGAAATGTGCGGGCCAGCAGGATGTAATTGTTAGAGCCCTGAACCAGTAGCTCATCGCCATAACGGCTTACCGCATCATAACCTCCTGCATTTGTACTCGGCTGCCAAGAACCGGTAGATGCCGAGAGGTTATCTGCCACCCAATCATCGGCCCTCAGGTAACTAAAGTTTAGTTTAAAGGCAAACTTATCGGTCTGGTTTTTATTCTTGAAAACTTTAGCGTAACGGAGGGCGCCTTCAAACAAATTGCGCTCCCCTCCTTTTACAAAAACGGTCAACCCGTTATAGAAAAAAGGATTTTTTGTTTGCATATTAATTACGCCATTGAAAGCGTTTGGGCCATACAACGATGATGAAGCCCCCACAATCAAGTCCACTTTTTGGATATCAATTTCGGTAGCTCCAGCAAAATTTCCTACACTAAAATTTAAACCCGGTGCCTGATTATCGGCACCATCTAATAACTGTAATGAGCGAACCGGAGAGGTGGAATTAAATCCGCGGGTATTTATAATCACAAAACCCATTGAAGCTGCAGTCATATCCACGCCTTTCAACCCGCCCAAGCCTTCGTAAAAGGTAGATGAAGCCGTTTGCTTGATTGCCTGCAACCCCATACTCTCTACTGTAAGTGGCGATTCCTTTTGCTTTTGCGTAATGCGCGAATCAACAATTTCAACATCTTTTAAAACCTTTTCCGTAGCACCTAATTTAATACTGAATGTACGTTTCAATTCTTCAGAAGTTTTGATTTCTATTTCCTGAGCGGTATACCCTATATATGAAAACAAAAGGGTGAGCGGTGGTTGCTGGGTTATCTTTAGTTGAAACTTTCCGTCAATATCGGTAGTGGTTCCAGTGGCGGTACCCTTTACTGAAACAGTGGCACCTATCAGGGCTTCATTATTTTGCTTATCGAACAGCGTTCCTGAAATCTCTTGTGAGAAAACAATGGAAGCAAAAGCGAAGCTTTGAAAAAGCAGAAGTAGATATTTTTTCATTTCTTATAAAGCGATGATAAGAAATGAAAGTAAATTAGAAAAACCATTTTTAGTAAAATACAATTCGCTCGGTTTTGCAGATTGGATTTTTCAAGTCGGCAATCCGAAGCACATAAATTCCTGCGCCAAGTTCTTGTTTCGAAATTTCTTGTGACGATTGAGCGGGTACTAATTTCCTCGTCAATAATTTTCCATCTACCGAAAAGACTTCGGCTATCAAATCATTATTGTAGCGCGAGTAAATTGTTGTTACATCATCGCTCAGATTCGGGAAAACAGAAACAGGAATTTCAAACGCTACATCTTCCATTCCAGAAATTTGTGTGGAATCGCAAGTGGTATTCTGAAAAAGAAAATCGCGCACAATCCAAACGGTAGAATCCATGTAACTAGAAGCCGGTGGAATAAATGGAATAGGCAAAATATAAGGCACGTGGTCGGCACCTTGAAACAAATACAGGAAATGGTTTAAAGGAATATGGTCAAGTCTGTTTTTTATATCGCCTCCGCCAAACAACAAACTTTCGGGATGTGTTGATGCATAAATACTATCATAGTAACAAGAAACAGTGGCATCAGCAGTGCCGTGTACACCTACTAAAATCGGGTCGCCCGGCATCATCCATACAGTATCGGCAATGGCACCGCACAAATCAATAACACCTTTTACTTTGCTGCCAAAACCCGCGTTTCCACTATTGCCTTCGGGCCCGCCCAATGAATCCAATGCTGGTCTTGCCCAAACTGGTTCAGAGCGTGAGAGTGTATCTACTTTTCCATATGCGTAATTCAATCCTATAAATGCTCCGGCCGAACTTCCACCAATCCAAATTTGATTGGTATCAACACGAAACGTATTGGTGGTTTGCGCATCCTTATAAAAATAACGAACCGCAGCTTTCATATCCTGAACGGCACGCATTAACGCTTTAAACTGATTGGTGTCGCAATCGCTGCCGCCTTCAAATCCTAAACGGTAATCAATAGATGCGCACACGTAACCTCTTCGCGAAAAATTGTCGCATATAGTAATTATATCGGGACTTAGGCGGGTTCCTGCGGTAAAACTTCCCGGAAATGCCAACACAATTAGCGGTCGATGTAAAAGATTATCGCCTGTAGGTTGGTAGATATCCATTTTCAAATCCACAAAAGTGCTGTCAAATTTCATAGCGTTACCAAAAGTTACGGTGGAAGACGACTGCGAAAAAATTTTGTCGTAGAAACGACCGTTGCTGCACTGAGATTTTAGTTCAGAATAAAAAAGAATGAAAACCGAGAGGAAGACAAAGGAGTAATGGTTTCTCATACGTAATGATTTTATTGAAACGAAAAGTAGGTAAAAGAAATCAGAAACATGAAATAGGTTTTGGAGAAAGTTTAGCATGGCAACCGAAGCAGGCAAAAGAGAAATGAATCTTCCCAATTCAAATAATCTATGTTTATTTAAAACCTAAACAACTTCCATATGTGTCTTCAAAAAATGGTTTCAAAACGCACTATTTTTTCTTCTGCCTTCTTAAAATTTTCATTTGCTCTCTTTTTATTTTTTGCATTAACCACGCAGGCACAAAACAAGAATGAGCTCGACACAATTTCTAACGGTGTTTTTGCAGCAGTAGAAAAAATTTTTGCGGAACAGACACAAGTGTACGAAGAAGATTCGCTAAAGAAAGTTGAATTGGAAGGGCGGTTACAATTGAGCGAGGGCGAAGAAGCAATTCGACTGATGGGCGAAATAGACACGCTTGGAATGAATGATTCAATAGCTAAGGCACAGTTAGCAGAAAAACTGGGGCTACTTAAAACTACCACAGTTGCATTACCAGTTGCACCGTTCAGCGACACCATGTTTTATCTGTATGCCAACCTCTATTCAATTCCTGCCAAAGAGAGAGTAGCCACGCTGAATAAATGGATGAAAAAAATGTATCGAGATCCAAGGTTCACGTCAGAATCGCTTTCTATTCTTGACCGCGGCAACTTGTTTCATATTCTATATAATAGCAAGGAAACCGTACTCACCGTTTCGCAGGTAGATGCGCTTTGGTTTTCGAAAAAAGGCGAGGACCTGGCAAAAGACCTAACGGCCAAAATTATTGCCGGTGTAGAGGCAGAAAAGCAAATTAATTTGACCAAAGATAGAATCGAAAAATCGGTTTGGGTGTTGCTGATTGTGCTGTGTTTATGCATTGTTATTTTTCTAATCAACAAAGTTTTCAAATACATCAAAGGATTTTTAAGCAACCAAAGGTTACATTTCTTAAACGGAATTACTATTGGCAAGTTTGTGCTATTTACTCCGGATGAACATGAAATGGTAGCGCACAGGCTGGTCAATTTTACCCGGCTTATCACCATTCTTGTTGCGGTTTATTTCTCCCTGCCTTTGCTCTTCGGTATTTTTCCTGTAACCGAAAAATGGGCTATTACCTTGTTTGGTTTGGTTTTTACACCGGCAAAATCAGCCATGAATGGAGTCATCAATTTTATTCCTGATTTCTTTACCATTTTGGTCATCTACTATATTTTTAAATACTGCTTGCAGGTGGCCAAATTTTTTGCGCAACAGGTAGAAGAGGGTGATGTAGAAATTGACGGCTTTCATCGGGATTGGGCGCAACCTACCTTTGATATTTTTCGGGTGCTGATGTATGCGTTTATGTTGATTTTGATTTTTCCTTACTTACCGGGTTCAAGCTCTGCTGCGTTTCAAGGCGTTTCAGTTTTTTTAGGCGTGTTACTTTCCTTAGGTTCTTCAAACGCCATTGCCAATGTAATAGCCGGTTTGGTGATTACTTACATGCGCCCGTTTAAAGTGGGCGACCGTGTAAATATTGGATTAATAACTGGCGATGTAATCGAAAAAACATTATTGGTTACCCGCATTAGAACAGTCAAAAACGAAGAAGTAACGGTGCCTAACGCAACGGTGCTTTCAAGTAATACTACCAATTACACCGCTCATACCAAGCCAGAGGATACCGGCTTGATTTTGCATACAAAAGTTACTATGGGTTACGAAATGCCATGGAAGAAAGTACATGAAATACTAATTAAGGCAGCGCTTAAAACAGAACACGTTCTTCAGGAACCGAAACCATTCGTGCTTAACCTAAGCCTTGATGATTTTTATATTTCGTACCAAATCAATGTGTACACCAAAGAACCTTCTTTGCAAAATTCTATCTATTCAGACTTGCATCAAAACATTCAGGATGCTTGCAGCGAAGCGGGAATAGAAATGGTTTCTCCGTACTACGAAAAATCGGTTTAATACAGATTGTGGCTAGCAGACATATAAAATGTTTGATCAGACAATCCATTTTTGCAATTGCATTTGTATAAATTCGCGCCCTCGCAAATGGCAAAAAAGAAAAATACCAGCCCCACCCTAACCCTCCCCTCCCGAATAAGTCGGGATGAAACAGAAGGAGAGGGAATAAATACAGCAACACTCGTTGATGAGAAGGCGGCTGTTGAAGCCCCTCCTTCGGAGGGGTTTGGGGAGGTGGGATTAGAGCCCGACAACATAGAAGTGTTTGGTGCGCGCGTGCACAACCTCAAGAACATTGATGTAACCATTCCGCGAAACCAGTTTGTGGTTATCACGGGAATATCGGGAAGTGGAAAATCATCTCTTGCATTCGATACAATTTACAGCGAAGGACAAAGACGCTACCTCGATTCTTTCTCGGCTTATGCGCGCCAGTTTATTGGCAATGGAGAAAGACCAGATGTAGATAAAATTACGGGGCTTTCTCCTGTAATTTCAATCGAACAAAAATCAGTCAATAAAAATCCGCGTTCAACTGTTGGAACGGTTACCGAGATTTACGACTTCATGCGTTTGCTTTTTGCGCGCGCAGGTGAAGCGTATTCATATGTAACCGGTAAAAAGATGGTGAAGTTTACCGATGAGCAAATCATTGATACACTTCTAACCAACCACAAAGACAAGAGGATGATCATTCTTGCGCCTGTTGTGCGTGGGCGAAAAGGACATTACCGCGAGCTGTTTGAGCAGGTGCGCAAACAGGGCTATTTAAAAATTCGTGTGGATGGAGAAATTGTAGATGTGAAGTTGAAGATGCAGGTGGATAGATATGAAGTACACGACATTGAATTAATTATCGACCGCTTAAAAGTTGATGATACAGATAGAGACCGAGTAAGAAATTCTGTGGCGCTGGCAATGAAACAAGGCAAAGGATTGATGATGCTACTCGACAGCGAAACGAACGAAGTGTTTATGTTCAGCCGACATCTCATGTGTATTGAGTCGGGTATTTCGTATGAAGAGCCATCACCTAATTCGTTTTCGTTCAACTCACCTTACGGTGCGTGCAATACCTGCAATGGTTTAGGAGTTACGTATGAAGTAAGCCGCAAAGTAATTTTGCCCGATGAAAAAATTTCGATCAATCGCGGAGGAATCAAACCCATTGGCGAGCAGCGCGACAATTTTATTTTCAAAGAACTGAATTTGATTGCCAAGAAATTTAAGTTCAATTTGGATGAACCCATTTCGAAAATTCCTGACGAAGCACTCAACTTTATTTTGTATGGCGACACCGAAGAAGTCGTTTTTGATGATGAGGATTTAATTATAGAAGACTATGATGACAGATGGTACACCTTAAACAAAGGCGGATTGATCGGCTTACTCAAAAGATGTTTTCGGTTTACAACTTCCGAAGCTATTCGTAGTTGGGCAGAAGGTTATATGGAGCAGCACAGTTGCCCAAGTTGTAATGGCACACGCTTAAAAAAAGAAAGTTTGTGGTTTAAGATTGATGAAAAAAACATTGGCGAACTTTCGAAACTCGATTTGAATGATTTGCAAAATTGGTTCACCGGTTTAGATGAGCGCATGAACAAACGCCAGCAAACTATTGCTAAAGAATTGCTGAAAGAAATTCGCACGCGTATTGCTTTCATTCTCGATGTTGGTTTAGATTATTTGGCACTCGACCGTCCCTCAAAAAGTTTAAGCGGTGGAGAGAGCCAGCGAATTCGCCTTGCTACTCAAATCGGTTCGCAGCTTTCGGGCATCACTTATATTTTAGATGAACCTAGTATAGGGCTTCATCAAAGAGATAACCGCAAACTGATTACTGCACTTAAACAACTTGCATCAAATCCAAATACAGTTTTAGTTGTAGAACACGATAAAGAAATAATGTTGGAGAGCGATTACATTATTGACATTGGCCCGCGCGCGGGCGAGCATGGAGGAAGAATTGTGGCTCACGGCACACCGGAAGAATTTTTAAAGCAGGGTTCCACTACAGCAAAATTTCTTTCAGGCGAACTGAAAATTGAAGTTCCAAAAACGCGAAGAGTTGGGAATGGAAATTTTTTACAGTTGAATGGAGCCACCGGTAACAATTTGAAAAATGTAAGTGTGAATTTTCCACTCGGCACTTTCATTTGTGTAAGCGGAGTTTCGGGCAGCGGCAAATCATCGTTGATTAACGAAACACTTTATCCTATACTGCACAACTACGTTTACAACGGCAAATACAAACCACTGAAGCACGATACTATCGAAGGGTTAAATCAAATAGATAAAGTAATTGAAATCGACCAGTCGCCAATTGGAAGAACACCGCGAAGCAATCCGGTTACTTACATAAAAGTTTTTGATGAAATCAGAAAGCTGTATGCGATGTTACCCGAAGCAAAAATTCGCGGCTATGCAGCAGGAAGATTTTCGTTCAATGTAAAAGGCGGACGTTGTGAAGAATGTGGTGGAGGTGGAATGAAGATTATTGAAATGAATTTTCTGCCCGATGTAGAAGTGCAGTGCGAAAAATGTTTTGGCAAACGCTACAACCGCGAAACGCTGGAAGTGCGCTACAAAGGAAAATCAATTAGCGATGTGCTGAACATGACGGTGGAAGATTCGCTTGAATTTTTCGAAAGCATTCCAAGCATTTATCCGAAGCTGAAAACATTGAATGATGTTGGTCTTGGATATTTGCGATTAGGACAATCATCTACAACATTATCTGGTGGCGAAGCACAACGCGTAAAACTCTCGGCAGAGCTTTCGAAAAAAGATACCGGTAAAACATTTTACATTCTAGATGAACCGACTACCGGTTTGCATTTTGAAGACATTCGCGTGTTGCTCGATGTATTAAATCGTTTAGTTGAAAAAGGGAATACCGTTCTCGTTATCGAGCACAATCTGGATGTAATAAAAGTTGCCGACCATATTATTGATATCGGACCCGAAGGTGGTTTCCGCGGTGGAAATGTAATTGCCACCGGAACACCCGAAGAAGTAGCGCAATCGAAAGAAAGTTTTACTGCGAAGTATTTGAGGGAGGAGTTAGGGATCAAGTAGCCGTTTACTCTACAACCAACTTCTTCACCACAGCTTCGCCCCAGTTGCCAAGAAGTTGAATGAGGTAAATTCCTTTCGGCAATTCCGTTACAGAAATTTCATTGCTGCCTATTTCAATATTTCCTCTTTGTAATTTTCTACCGGCTAAATCAATTATGCTATAGCTATTCAAAACAGCAGAAGAAGTTTCGATAGTCAATTTTTCCTGCGTTGGATTTGGATAAATGTTCACCTGCTTTTCGGCTTCAGTAATTTCATTTACAGCACTTGGTGTAGCACAGCCATAAAAATAATCTGACTTAAAACCAACAGACCAATCGCCACTTTGCCAATATAAAAGCGCATAACTAGCCCACTCATTAGAAGAGCCATTGTAGGTGTATTCGTCTTTATATGAATTTTTCCAGGTGCTATTAATGTTATCCCATGCCTCTGATAAATCCGCTGTTTTTTGGTTGAGCCCGTTTTAGGTATATGTTTTGCGCGAAGTTTTTATCCAAGTAGTGGTGAGCGTATCCCAATTATAATTCATAGTTAAATTCAACAAACCTCCACCATAAGTGTAATCGCTTTTAGAGTAGATGCGGTAACCACTCAGATGTGTAAAGTATTTGTACGTGGTGGAATTAGAATAAGTTGAATCTGCGTTGTAAAAATATTTTGTGAAAGTGCTTGGTCGCCAAATGTTAGAAACCGTGTCCCATGTTTGCGCAAAAAAGGTATCTGTTTTGTTAATGTTGTTATAGTTGTAAACGTTACGGGCAGTGTTTCGGTAAGCGCTTAAATGTGTTTTCCATTGTTGTGTAATGTACTCTGTTAAATTAGTGCCGTTATAAAAATATTGAAGCTTAGAACTACCACGGTAAATTCCCGAAATATACTTCATCGTTTCGGCATAGGTAATTTTATTGTTGCCGTTATATTGATACAAATCTTTTGAGAATGGACCCCAGGTAGACGATAGATAATCATACTCTTCGGTATGAAACGAATCTTCGTGCAAACAGCCATTGGCAATATATGCGTAAGCTCTTTTTGAAATCTTCCACGATGTGGTAGCATAATCATAATCACTTTGGTAAATAGAATCGTATACGTGGTAACTGGTTTGCCCAAAGCTAAAGTGACTTCCAGCAACTAAAAGTAACAAGAGTAAAAATTTATTTTTCATGGCTTTTTAATTTTACAGCAAGTTATAACATTTAAAAAAAACTGAAAACAAAATTTTTGCCCTTAGTTTAAAGTGGGCCGGTTCTACGATTCCAGCATTTTCAACAACAACTTGCCATATACCGCATAGCTTCCCAATTGATAGCGTTGCAACATATCTGTTTCTTTAACCGATAAATTTTTAGCGCGCTTTTTCTTTTCATACATAGCTTTGGTGAGTACATAGAAATACGGAAAGTTGCTATTGCGTATGGTGTACCCATGAGCGCGCAAATATTTAACATGCTTGGCACACATTTGAACCGCAATATCTTTTTGATTTGTAAGAAAGAAATAAGCGGTTTGCAGATTGCGCAATTCCACTTCATACTGAAAATATTTTCCTTTCGGATTTTTTTCAAAACCGAGTTGAATAAATTCAAATGCCTTATCATACTCCTCGCTGAACAAATAATACTTAGCAAACGAAATTATATCGCGCGGCAATAAAGCTTGTTTCAAATGTGGTAATGGCAATGTTTCCTTTTCTGCCAAAACATTTTTGGCCTCTGCAAGATGGTTGGTGATTAAGCAAACTTGTAGATATTTAGTAGAGTAATAACTGTAATCTGGAAGTTTGTCTGCCTTTGGTGCTTTCATCCATTTCTCAAAATTTTGAAACGATTCTTCAAAACGGCTTAAGTAATAAAGCAACTCTGCCTGCTTTAATTCAACGCGCAAAATCTGAATATGGTTTTGTGCGCTCTTAAATTTTCGAAGAGCCGTCAAAGCTTCTGAGGTAACTACCAGCGATTGCTTAAAGTCTTCAATCGCATTGTTGAAGTAGATTTTCAACCAGTAAAAAGAAAATGCGAGTTCTTCATCAGCATCCTTAGGCAATTTGCCCAGTGCTTCTATTTCTGTTTTCATCTCCGCCTCTTTTGCTTTAATGGTTGATGCGGCAAATTGTTTATCAATCTGCACATACATCAATTTGCATTCAATCAGCAGTTTCGAATTTTTGTTTTTTTCTAGCGCCAGATATTTGTGTGCCAGCATTTTTAAAACCTCTTCATCCTTATGAATGATAGGCATGTTGAAGTGAATGAAGTTGATATTGGCTTTGTAAAATTCTGCGAGTTGTTTCTTCGTAAAATTTGTTTCGGCATAACTCATTTGCCTTTTCATTTCCTGATAATACTGTTTTACAAAAGCAGCACGCTCACTCAAAAACAAAAGCAATTCAATATTGTTAGCACCAAATAAATGCTCGTAGCATTTTGAAAGAAGTTGTGATGTAATTTTATCGAGGTGGGCAGAAGAAATGCCAAGAGCCGCTTGAATTTTTACGCGCTCAAATTGCATGCTTTGAACCTGCTGATTCATGAGCAGCCAAACTTCTTCGCTTCGCCCTTTCAGCACAAGCGATTTCAGTTTCTGCCTTTCCTTTTCCAGTAAATGTTTTAAAAAATCGAACAACAGGTTCATGCGCTAAACCTAAGAGAAATATTTGGGGATTGTTCACCTCTTCAGATGACACGAATCATTCTTCCAACAATTTTTTGAGCTTGTTAAATGCAGCAACATTGTTGGCACGGTTAAGCGAACGAAGAATATCGTTCTTATCGCGTGAGCTGATGTGCATACTCATAGCTGCTTTATCATCTTTCTTTTCGCTGGTGTATTCAAAAAATACGAAATGGAGTTTGCCGCGCAATTCTTCATCCATGTAATTCAGTTTTTGGTCAATCAAAAAGTCCTGCATGTTGTCCATGTTGGTGTAAACAGTTCCCAGCGGGTCGGTGAGTCGTGCAAATAAAGTTTTCTGTTCCTGTGCATCGGGTTCGTCTTGTTTTTTATCGTCACGAATTTGAATCACTACTACTTCGCTCGTGTTTTGATTTATCCAGTCCTTGAATGTTTGCAAAAAACGAAAGGTGGTTTCTACTCCCGTGTTGTCAAGCGCGCCACCGTCCATAGCATAAGTAGTGGGGTCACTCGGCAGTGCGGCATTCGGAAGAATGAAAGGGAAGGTGGCATCCATACGCATGGCAGAAGTAACCAACAAATTTTCTCCGCCTTGCTTTTTGAAAAAGCGACAGAAATCAATGCCATCAATTTCGAGATTATTATCGGCCGCATTTTTTCCGTAAGGGCGCATGAGAAACGAAACCGGATGCGGACTGATAAAATATCTGCGCGAATCGTTCATTACTGTGGTGTGATAAATCACCAACGGAACTTTGGCATTGAACTCATCATTTTTATAATCCGAAATTTTTGTTTCGAATTTAAAATCAGTATTGCGACAATAAGCTTTTTCAAAAATGTACCCGCGGTCTTTGAAATAAGTATTGGAGTCCAGTTTGAATTTATGAAAAGGCAATAACGCATCGTTGCTCAAAATAGAAAGGGCAATTGGATTCAATAAATCTTTGGAAACATTCAGGGCATATTGCCGGTCATGCAAATTGATGGAATAGCCATTTTTCTTTTGCAAAAACAATTCGCGCAAGTAAGTAATGCCGAACATGCCACCCGAAGCTCCGCTGGCAAGAAAAGTTTTGTCGAGCAATTTTCCGTTCAACAAACTATCGCAGTTTTGCAAAACCGAAATCACAAAAATGCCGGCACGCACCCCACCGCCACTCACGTTTATAAAAACAAGTTTAGGTTTTTTGAATGGTGCGCGCGCATCTACATTTTTTCGTTTCCAGTTTTCAAGAATCTGTAAAAAATATTTCCGGTCTTCTTCAATCATGGAATCGGTCGAAAGCGAACGGAATGTTTCAAGGTTGTAAGCGGCCTTTCCCTTGTCATAAGTTAAACCATAGGCGCGATTCTGCGAACCCATAATATCGTACTTGGTGAGTTGATTGGCTACTAAAATGAAAACAATGATAGCTGCTGTGCCCCATCCTGCCGTCCAATACAAAAACAAACCAAACAACGAAAGCAGCACACAAAGAAAAAGCGGACCACTTGCACCAATCGGAATTTGGAAAAACGAATTCTCAATAAAAAAACCGCTTATGATTAAAACGGCAAAAGCTACGAGCGAAGCAAGAAATGCATTCCAGTGGTGTCTGCGAAAAACAAGTTGATGTAGTTTTGGGTCGTAGTGTTCTACCGTTCGTGTATGACGAATGTTGAATTTATTGGTGAGATAATAATCTACCCTGTTCGTGTGTTGTGTTTCCAGTGCTTCATTAAAAAATACTTTACGAATTGATTTTTTCTTTTTGAGATTTGCTTTGTTCTCTTCCAGAATGTTTCCGGTGTTTTTATTGGTAAAACTGAAATAGATGGCGGTGATAAGAATCACCAAGACAAAACCTGCGGTAACTCCTAGTAAATCAGTACCTACTTCCACATAGTTTTGGTATTCATTATTGATTTGATACAGGGTAATGCTGATGAAATAGCCAATAAAAAAAGTGAGCGGAATAATAAAATTGTTGAGGCAAAACATGCCAAGCGGATATTGCAAACTTGCCATGAAAGGAAATCGGTGCGAGTGCAGAATATACATTACAATGTTCCAGGTAACGAACATAGCGCCAAGACCAATACCAACTAAAGCAAAACTTAAATAGCCAACATCACCCAGATATTCTGGGTCGAGAAAAACAGCAGGCGCACCAACACCCGAAGCAAATCGACCTATAGCAATTGCAAAAAGTAAAACCCAGGCGAGTAATAAAAACTGTTGCCGTTTAAACGACAACAACAGAAGTTGAATAGGAAACGAGTAGTAAAGGTCTTTGAAGAAAGTAAGCATGCGCTGTTTTCGAACTACAAGAAAGAAAAAAGAGTGCAGCCTAAAACGTTACTAATTAACCAGTGCTTTGTGCTTGTGTATAGGAATATACAACTACGGATTTTTTATTTCCATCAATTGAATGGTCCATCCTAAATCCATGCGGGTGATGAGCGGGAATCTTTGCGTTTCAATTACGCCTATGGTGTACTTCACTTCGCTGCCACCTTGCAGTTCAATGCCGGGAATAGAAAGAAAATCTCCGTTTACCGTAACCCCTAATTCTGCCACAGTGCTACTCAACACCGTGACGGTATCACTTTCTCCGTTTACTTTAAGGCTTGCTTTAAAAGTAGTAGCAGCATCATTAAAAATTTTTCCGCTGATGAACATCGAAGTTTCCTTTTCCAGTTTCGATTCGCCACCGTTGAAATAATTAAACAGCGCATCAGCTTTTGAAACGGCTACGGCACTCATAGCTATACTCCCGGTTTTGTTGATGGGTTCCGTCATCTTCCAATCAAAAGCAATTTCGCTACCCAATTTTTTTATGGTGGCAATGAACTGATATTTTTTGCCTGCCATGTTTACATCGTAGGTAAGCACAGCACCTGGCTTCATGGCTTTTTCAAATGTTTCGAGCGCAGCTACATCTTGTGCCGAAGAAATAAGGAAAGAGAAATTGAAGAGAACAAGGAGTGAGTAGATGATTTTCTTCATGACCAAAAATTTTGTGTTTGATAAATGTAAGGATTCAGTTGAAACACAAAATTATTTCTACGGTGCTTCAATAGCTCCCAAATCAAACTTGTTTGTGTTTGTAGTTTTAGAAACCGGTCGTAGCTTTCCAAAAATATCATTCGATAATCCAGTAGAAGCAAAGTCAATCAACGGAGAAAAAAATCCTGCGCTGTCGCTTGGTGTAAAGTTGAACTCTTCCGCTTTTTCAAAACGAGGTTCCTGATTAAAAAGAATATTGTCGTGAACGTTTGAGAATAATTCAAAAGTGTCCTGTTTGGTTTTTACATCGCAGTAATGAAAGTCGTTGGCGAAGTTGGTGAAATTCTGTTCTGCATTGTTGAATGAAACTTCATTTTCTAAACTTCCATACACCACACAATTAGTAAAAGTGGTTTTGAGTGGTTCGAGGTAAGTGTTAGTGCCGTCCGAAACCAAATTACTGAGGAACAATGATTCCTTTTGATGGTCAATATATTTTGAGCCGCCATTGTACATGGTGCATTGATTGAACGTATAATCGCCTCCTAAACCAAACTTCACTAAGTTTTCACCGGCAGTATGAAAGATGGAATTCTCTGCCAAAATTTTTGCATTGAATCCATACACTGCGTTATACAAACTGTTTTCTACAATCGAATTTTGAATGGTTACTTCCGGTCTGCTTCCGCTTCCTAAATACGAAGTTATATCTATGCTCAATCCCGCACCGGCATAAATGCCGTAGGAAGATTCGTTGACAATGCAATGATTAAAATTCCCTTGCGGCACAGTAGCACAGCCATTGCGCAGAAAAACAATGCCGAACCATTGCCCGGGTTTATCATTATAATATTCTTCATGACGCACACCTTGAAAAACAATAGAGTCTGTCCAGGTTGTTGCATTGGCGGTGAGTGTTCCTTCCACAAACAGTGCAGAATTATTCGCAAAGAAAATTTTGCAGCCCGAGTTTATGGTAAGAGAGCCACCGCACTTCACGTAAACTCCAGGCACCGTATCGTGGCTAATAACCACATGTGGCAAATCGTTGTTCCATGTTTCGGCTCCGTTAACTATTTGCCCGTAATGAAAATGCGCGTTCTGCCCGAATGCCTGTAAGTGAACGGTTGAAGTTTCGCCATTGACCGTAAACTCTACGTCATCAATAATTAAAAACGGAGTGGCGGCACTTGTGGGGTTAACGGTTACTTCTACAAAAACGTAAACCGAATCTTTTGCAGGAATTTCCACCTCATTAAAATTATCGCCCTGCAAACCATCTACACTAATGCGGAATTGATTACCTACTAAATGTTTCAAATGAATATTCGAAATCTTCACCGCCTTCTTTTCGGTATTAAACACTTTAAAATATTTGGTGGTAGAGCCCAGCGAAGTAAACACGGTATCGAACGTAAGTGTATCGGTGCTAAACGAAAGATTGCCTTTGCCAAATTGCTCTTTACGGCAATTGCTTAACAGTAAAACCACAGCCGGAATACTGAACACTAAAAGTAGATGGAAGATTTTTTTCACAATGAAATTTGAACCGCTATAACGGTGGGTGAAAATATAAATTGTGCATCAACGGTAAAGCCATTTCGCACCTTCGTTCTTTGTCCATGAAAAAATTACTTTTGGCAAAAATTTAAACACCATGAAAAAAATCATTTACACATTTATTACGCTTTCGCTTTTTGCCGGAAGCATTTTTGCACAAACGTGCGGTAACTCCGGCTCAAGTATTTGTACTGCTTCAGGCACTATGACTCAGCCGGGTTTAACACCACGCACCGATAGTTTGGAGGCAGTTTATAACGGCATTACAGACACTACTTACATTCAGTTTAAAAACTACAACACGGTTTTTTATGCACCGTTCGGTATTTTTGTAACTGTTCAGTCATTAAGAATTGACTCTATTGAAAACTTACCTGCGGGTTTGTGTTGGGCTACTAATAAAGCCAACAACACATACGCCAATCAGGAAAGCGGATGTATTCGTGTGGTGGGAACGCCTTGCGCTCAACCCGGTCAATACAAATTGCGTATTTGGGTTTTTGTAAACGTTGGTATTACTTCTTTACTAGTAGATGCAGCTACGGTGGGTCTTAACTATTTTGTGCGCTTAGGAAACTATGGCGATGTAGTGCCAGCCTGCGATACGCTTCAAACAGCTTCATTGTATACAGTGGGTTACAGCCCTACGGCAAATTGCAGCCCTGTTATTTGCACACCATTTACTTTCACGCAATCTTCTACCGGCAACAATTCATGTGCAGCGCCAGTAGGTTCTATTACTGTTGAAGCTAGCGGAGGAACCAGCCCTTATACTTATGCAATTAGTGGCAGTAGTAACTCTACCGGAACATTTACCGGCTTAAGCGGAGGCAGTTACACGGTAACAGCTACCGATGTGAACGCCTGCACAGGAACTGTAACGGTTTCGGTTTCCAGCACTGTGCCTGTAGTGTTAGTGAGCAGTTCATCTGTTACACCACAAACTTCGTGCACTACCGCAAACGGTGCAATAACCGTGAGTGCTAGTGGAGGCACAGGCCCTTATACTTTTACAGACGGGGTTAGTTCTAACAGTTCTGGAATTTTTGATCCATTGGCTGCTGGCTCTTATACCATTACTGCTACTGATGCTAACTCATGTTCGGGTAGTGCTACTGAAGCAATTGCAGATAACTCACCAGTAGTTTCTTCTACGGTTACCACCACACCTCAAACCGGTTGTGTAGGTTCTAACGGAACGATTACCGTAGTAGCTTCGGGTGGAGGGTCTCCATATACTTATACTTATTCGGGAGGCACCAATGCCACCGGTGCTTTTACGGGTGTTACTGACGGCTCTTATACTATTTCGGTTACCGATGCAAATGGATGCGGTGGAACAGCCAGCGCAAATGTGTCGAGCAATGTGCCAACGGTTACCGTGACTGCTACTTCTACTAACGCAAGTTCGGCTGTAGCTACAGACGGAACAGCAACTGCTACACCTGCTAACGGAAATGGTGCTTACACATACGCATGGACAGGCACAGCACAAACTACTGCTACCGTTACTGGTCTTGCTGTAGGTTCTTACACGGTTACAGTTACCGATGCTAACGGTTGTTCGGCAAGCGGCACAGTTTCTGTAAGCTTTAACTCAGGAGTTAATAGCTTGGTAAATGAATTGACCAACGTTCAAATTTTCCCTAACCCAGCCAGCGATAACTTTACAGTTAACGCACAGTTAGTAAATGCGAAAAATGTAACGGTTGAAATTTTCAATTCAGTTGGTCAAAAAGTTCAATCAAGAAACCAAGGGTTGACTGATAGAATTACCGAAAACTTTAGCGTGAAAGGATTGGCTAAAGGAACTTACACCGTTAAAATAAGCACTGGTGTAAAATCGGCTTCATATTCAATTGCTATTAACTAAAGCGGAAGGGCTTCGACAGGCTCAGCCTGACATTGCCAATTAAAAAGGGCTGTTACCGAAAGGTAACAGCCCTTTTTTTATTTGCTGCCTTTTGTTTCAAAACAAAATCCCCGCTGTTCCAAGTCTTCCGAAGGGCGACTTGGAACTTTAAAATAAGAAGAAGTCTGTGACTTCGTTGATTGAAATAAGTATACATTTAAGCATGGGTTTTGCATACAAATTTCACGACCCCGATGGTGTTTATTTAGCCCTTGTTGGTGTTTAGCTCCGCGCCTCGCGGTGCGCCACCAACAAGAAAAGCACAGGACATATATTGTTGGTGACGTCCGCAGAAACTGCGGGACTAAACACCAACAACGGCTTAAACTACCTACATTTCGCCTTGCAGGATGAGGTAATAACAAAACTAAGTTAAAAAGTAAAACTATGATAAAAAGCTACTGGAAAGTTCTATTGCCTCTTTTAATAGTTATGCTATCCATAGGGGCTTGCACTAAGGTTTGTTACCACTGCCATGCGCGAGAATATGTTTGCTATATCTGCCAAAGCAACAACGACACTATTTATGTAGCTGATTGGGGGGAGACAAAAATTCTACAACAAGAGGTAGCGTATTATAGGTCTAATGGCTATACCTGCCGGGATACAGGGTTAACAACACACGATACACAACCTGGATTCACTTATTCTGATTACTGCGGCAGTAAAGAAGAATACGATTACTATACCTGGTTAGGATACGATTGTTATAAGGAAAAAGAACCGAGATAACAAAAAATAATTTTCTATGAAAAAAATACTCCTGTTAATAATAATAGCAAGCACTGTTATTTTGTATAGCTGCAAAAAGGAAACTCATTGCTATAACTGTAAAGAACTCTACATTGAATACAAATATGTAAAAGGAACGGATACCATAATTATAAAAGGTATACCAAATCTCGCCTCCAACCCTGAACTTCATTTTGATACTGGTTATGCTGAGATCAGTTGGGAGATAAAATGGACTACATTTTACATTGAGCAATGTGAAAGAAGCATAGCACCTTATGGAGATTCCTGTTACTTACTTAAATAAGACCTATGAAAACAAAAATATTCGCCCTTTTAGCCCTTGTTGGTGTTTAGCTCCGCGCCTCGCGGTGCGCCACCAACAAGAAAAGCACAGGACATATATTGTTGGTGACGCCCGCAGAAACTGCGGGACTAAACACCAACAACGGCTTAAACGGTGAGGGTGGTGAAGGAGTAAACTATCCAAACAACTCCTCCATCAACTGCTGCACCTTGCTCAGGTAAACAATTTCGATGTTGAATTTTTTGGTGTCAATCTTCTGGTTGAACTTGCTTACAAATATTTTTTCGAAACCCAGTTTATCGGCTTCAGAAATTCGTTGCTCCACACGGCTCACCGCGCGCACCTCGCCACTTAAACCTACCTCGGCAGCAAAAGCCGTTTTGCTCGAAACCGAAATATCATTATAAGAAGAACACAGCGCGGCAATCACCGCTAAATCAATAGCGGGGTCTTCTACCCGTAAACCGCCCGCTATGTTTAAAAAAACATCTTTTGTGCCGAACCGGAAACCCGCACGCTTTTCGAGCACCGCCAAAAGCATACTCATCCTTCGCGCATCAAAACCGGTAGCGCTGCGCTGCGGTGTGCCGTAAAAAGCGGGAGTAACCAAAGCTTGCGTTTCAATCAGAAAGGGTCGCATGCCTTCCATCATTCCTGCAATGGCAATGCCGCTAAGTTCTTCATCGCGCTGGGTCAGTAAAATTTCGGAAGGATTTAAAACAGGGCGCAAACCTTCGCCAATCATTTCGTAAATACCAATTTCGGAAGTAGAACCAAAACGGTTTTTAGTAGTGCGAAGAATGCGATACGTATAATTTCTGTCACCTTCAAATTGCAATACCGTATCAACAATATGCTCCAACACTTTTGGTCCCGCAATCATACCATCCTTGGTAATATGCCCAATCAAAAAAACAGGAATTGAACTTTCCTTGGCATAGCGCATCAACTCGGCTGTGCACTCGCGCACTTGCGAAACACTTCCCGGTGTTGATTCTACATAAACAGTATGCACTGTTTGAATCGAATCAATAATAATGATGTCGGGCTCCAGTTCATTTGCCTGCTTAAAAATTTGTTGGGTATTGGTTTCGGTCAAAATAAAACAGCCATCGTTATCGGCTCCTATTCTATCGGCACGTAGTTTTATTTGTCGGTCGCTTTCTTCGCCTGTTACGTAAAGCACTTTCAGTCCTTTCAGTTTCAAAGCCAATTGCAACATCAAAGTTGACTTTCCAATTCCTGGTTCCCCACCAATTAAAATCAAAGAACCCAACACAATTCCGCCACCGAGAACGCGATTCAATTCGGTATCTCTTGTGTCAATACGTTTGGTTTCCAATTCATGCACTTCACTTATAGGAACAGGTTTAGCATCTTCATTTTTCTTTTTAGAGTAGCCGCTTTTTTTCTCTTTTAGTTTCTCTACATCCTTATCAATTATTTCTTCGGCATACGTGTTCCACTCGTTGCACGCTGGGCACTTACCCACCCACTTGGGCGATTGGTTGCCGCAGTTCTGACAGAAATAAATTGTTTTGCTTTTGCTCATGAAACGAAATTCAATTTTTTTTTCAGATTGTAGTTGAAATTCTTTTAGCTGAATATTACGTTTAGTTTGCCGCAGCGCATTTCTAAAAACAAAAATCAATGCCACTTATTCTAAACATCGAAACCTCTTCTCCCGTTTGTTCCGTTTGCATTGCACAAGATGGCAAACTGCTTGGCTATCGCGAAACTACCGAAGCCAATTCGCATGCCCGATTGCTCACCACTATGATTGATGAACTGTTGAGCGAACACAAAATTTCTTATCAGCAAATAGAAGCAGTAGCGGTGAGTTCAGGTCCTGGCTCGTATACCGGTTTGCGCATTGGTGTTTCGGTAGCCAAGGGTTTATGCTACGCGCTCAACCTTCCCTTGCTTTCTATTTCAACGCTACAAAGCATAGCCGAAAACATGCGAGCAAAAACGAATAATTCATTGTCTTATTATTTAGCAATCATGGATGCTAAAAGAATGGATGTTTTCACCGCTATATTCGATCAGGAAGGAAATGAAATAGCTCCACCAAAAGCGGTTACCATTGACGAGAATTTTAGGAAAGAGATTTCGAGTTTTGAAAAGATAGGAATAGGAGGAAACTGTTTAGAAAAATGCAAACCTATTTTCAACAATGATTTTGTTTTTATAGAAAATACAAATTGCGATTCAAGAAGTATGGTTCGGATAGCAGAGAAAAGACTACTGCACAAACAAATTGAAAACACGGCCTATTTTGAACCGTTTTATTTAAAAGAGTTTGAAGCACGCCTTAAAAAAAACCTTTAGTCCAAAAAATTTATAACCACTTAAACAACCATCATCATGTCTGCAAAAGCAAAACTAGCCAAGGAATCCTTGGTGATTGGAAAAGAGAATGGAGGAGAGATTAAATTAGAGTATTCTAAATTACGCAGAGCGGTTCTTACTCTTCGTTCGTTGAACCATCCTTTGCGCAAACAAATGCTTACGCTTATTAAGCAAAAAAAGAAAATTACCGTAACAGAAATTTACGACATACTTAAACTGGAACAGTCTGTTGCATCGCAGCATTTGGCAATTATGCGTAGAGCAGAAGTGGTGAGTACAAACCGAAACGGAAAATTTATTTTCTATTCTGTCAACAAAAAAAGAATTGAAGAAGTAACCAACTTAGTGGAACAACTGGCGCAAAAGGGGTAACTGATTAATGTTTAAACATGATAAAATGTTCTGATAATATCAGGGCATTTTTTTTGTTCTTCCTTCTTTAAATCTACTTTTAGTTTCGAAAACTCAACCCACATGAGCTACACTATCGAAACTCTTCTTACAAGTAAAAGCCTTGCTGTTTCTGCAAAAACTTTGCGCGCTTTAGCACACCCGCTGCGGCTATACCTTATAGATTTCATTGATGAACATGGTAAAATTAATGTCAACAAAATATACCTCTCCCTCAAACTAGAACAATCGCTTACTTCACAACATCTACGAATTCTACGTGATGAAAAGTTAGTACTTACACAACGCGAAGGCAAATTTATTTTCTACTCGGTTAATTATTCTCGTGTAAAAAAGATTGTAGAATTGGTTGACAGGTTTTTCGCCTCTTGAAAAACGAATCTTTTCGGATAGCTTAGCCGCCTAATTTTTTCTCATGAACACTCTTTCGCTGGCTGATTTTGTCCAACATCAAACCGATGGCTGTGTAGTTATTGATACCCGAACTTCAGAAATTTTTTGTGATGGCTTTGTTGAGGAGTCACTTTCCATTCCTTATGGAGAAAACTTTTTTACGTCATTGCAGGAACTAACCGAAGACGAACAGAAGTTGCTTTTTGTAGCTGATGAAAAGGAACTTGTCGAAATCACTAAAGCAATTAAAAACGCAGGCGTGCTAAACGTTCAAGGTTCTTTGCAAGGTGGTTTTGAAACCTGGGCAAATGCCGGAAAGAAAATAGATATGCTCATCAACATTGAAGCCGATGAGTTTGCTATCGACTATCATTACGATGAATTTTTTCTGATTGACATTCGCACCAAAGAAGAATTTGAAACTGAGCATGTAGAAGATTCTGTAAACATGGTGCTGAACGATTTACCGCAAATGGTGGTGGAGTTAGAAACTGCCGACAGCTATTATTTGTACGCCAACACATTTGCAGAAGCAGTAACTGCTGCTTCTCTTTTTAAACAAACCGGTTTTGAAAGAGTGCGAGTGGTAAATTCCACCTATGAAGAATTGAAAAAAGCCAAGCTTCCGTTTTATAAAAAGAAAAAGGAAAAATCGGGTTCTGATTTTTCGAATAACTAATCGCCCGCGGTATCATCCATGAATTTCTCGAACCTTCACCGTAAAGATTTTGTTCAACAACTAAGCACTACGCCATTTGATTTGTTAGTGATAGGTGGCGGAATTACAGGTTGCGGAATTGCCCTTGATGCTGCATTGCGCGGAATGAAAGTTGCGCTGATTGAGAAAAACGATTTTGCATCGGGCACCAGTTCGCGCTCTACCAAATTGATTCATGGTGGACTTCGCTACTTAAAACAGTTAGAAATAAAATTAGTGCACGATGTAGGCAGCGAGCGTGCCGTTGTACATCGCAACGCGCGACATATTGTTATTCCCGAAAAAATGTTGTTGCCGATTGTAGAAGATGGTTCGCTCGGAAAAAACTCATCTTCGGTTGGTTTGCTTGTTTACGATTTGCTGGCAGGAGTAAAAAAAGATGAGCGCAGAAAAATGCTCGACCGTCACGCTACAGTTAAAGCGGAACCATTACTTGCCTTCGATAAATTAGTTGGTGGTGGTTTGTATTTTGAATATCGAACTGATGATTCCCGTTTGACAATTGAAATTGCGAAGAGTGCTCACGAAAACGGAGCCGTATTGCTGAACTATGCCGAAAGCAAAAGTTTTGTGTACGATGATTCGAAAAATATTGTCGGAGTAAAAGTGTTCGACAAAATTTCGAATGCGGAATTTGAAATATGCGCAAAGACTATTGTAAACGCCTGCGGACCCTGGGTTGATTTATTACGCAAGGAAGATAACTCGCTTAAAGGAAAACGTCTTCAACTTACCAAAGGAGTTCATATCGTTTTTCCTTATGAAAAACTGCCCCTGAAGCAAGCTGCGTATTTTGATGTAGGTGACGGCAGAATGATTTTTGCTATTCCGCGCAATCGAATTACGTATGTGGGAACTACCGACACCGTTTACAATCAGAACCTCGATAAACCGCAATGCAACAAAGAAGATGCACAGTATTTGCTCAATGCTACGAACAAAATGTTTCCATCGGTTGGGTTAAAAGCTGAAGATATAGTTTCAAGCTGGGCGGGCTTGCGTCCATTGATTTACGAGGAGGGGAAATCAGCTTCAGAACTTTCGCGCAAGGACGAAATCATGATTTCTCCTTCAGGTTTAATTTCAATTGCAGGCGGGAAACTGACTGGCTATCGTTTAATGGCAGAGAAGATTGTAGACTTGGTTTCGAAAAAATTGAAGCGGGATTTCGGTAAATGCAAAACGAAAAAATTCAGATTGAGCGGTGGCGAGTTTAAAAACGAAGAAGAATTTCAAAAATCGTTAGCACAGTTTATAGAAGCAGGAAAAGCAGAAAATATTTCTGCCGATAAAATTCGCGAATGGTTTTACAGATACGGAACAAGCGTTTCGAAACTGATTGTGAACGCAAAAAACGGAAAGTCATTGGAAGCAGCCGAGTTGCTCTATTGTTTAGAGCACGAAATGATTTTCAATATTTCCGATTTTATGATTCGCAGAACAGGAAAAATATTTTTCGACAGAACAAATTCTGAGAAACAAATAGAAGAGTTGAGCAACTCTTTATCAAAAACATTTGCGTTAGATGAATCTTCTGCCACCAAGAATTTTGCAAGTGTTGCCGAAGAATTTAAAGCGGCTGTTACATTTAGCTAGTTATTCAAACTCAAGCATCACCTGATTCTTCTCCACCGCTTTCCGCAATTCAACATTCACCTTTTTAATTTTTCCATCGCGTGGTGACTTAATTACGTTTTCCATTTTCATCGCTTCGAGAATTAAAAGCGTGTCGCCCTTTTTTACTTCATCGCCTGCATTAACCGAAACGTTGATGATAAGGCCGGGCATTGGTGCTTTAAGCAATTGAATAGCTGAAGAAGTTTTAACACTGATACCAAGCTGCTGCAACAGCAAATCGTTTTTGTCCTTAATCGAAATTTCGTACTCGTTTCCGTTTACGTTCAGCACCATCGTTTTTTCTTCGGCATTAAAACTGATGAGGGTGGCGTTGTAACTTTTGTTGTCCTTGATAATGTGAAACGTGTCGTTTCGCAATTCAAGTAAATCCCAGTCTACCGCAGTGCCGTTAAGCGAATTGCCTTCTACTGTAAACTCCTGCTTGCCATTGATGGTTGCTTTTATCATGCCGCAAGTTTATAAAAATCGTTTGATGTCAACTTCCGTAATCAACTTCTCTCCGTTCAAAAGGTGGTCAGTAAAATGTTTTGCAAAATACGGAGCCAGCGAAATCCCTTTTGTTCCCATGCCGTTAAAAATGCCAACGTTTGAATGCTCAGGGTGAAAACCAATAAATGGTCTGCGGTCTTTCACCGTAGGGCGAATGGCTCCTTTGTGGTCAACAATCTCAAAAGGCGAATTCAAAATTGCTGTCAGATTCCCGAGCAATTCATCTTTCCCTTTTTGACTTGGCAGCGCATCATCAAATTTCCATTCGTGTGTTGCGCCTATGTAATACAAATTTTTTTCCTGCATCGGCATTATCAAAACTTCGCCATTAATAATTCTATCGCTGTAAAAATCTTCAATGCGCACCACCAAACATTCTCCTTTCGCTAACTGAAACGGAAGAAATTTAAAATAAGGATTTTGGATAGCACTCGCTCCTTCGCAAAAGATTATTCGTGTTGCTTTCTCTCCTTTATAACTCACAAAGTCTTTCTCTACAACCAGCTCACTGAACGAAAATTTTTCATTGAGTAGAATTTTTTTCTGCTCTAAATATTTTCGGTAGTGCAATAAAAACTTGTTAGTGTCTAATCTACTTCCGCCATTAATTTCAAACGTGCCGAATTCATTTTTTACTTTCTCTTTATCGAGGTAAATGATGTTTTCGTTTTTGAGATAGGCAATATATTCTGGCGATGCACAGCGCCCACTCCAATCGTTTTGTGCTTTTACCGATTCAAAGATTTTTAGAAACAAAACCTCATGAAAAAAACTATCGCCAAATATTTCTTCAAACTCACGATATGTTTTTTCCGCCAATGGAATCAACTCATCTGCCAGCCAAGTTTTTACAAATCGTTTTCCGGTAATGGGCTTAATGACTCCCGAAGCAATATGACTTGCTGATGAAAGATTGAACTCATCAACTACTAAAACTTTTTGATTGGCTTTGAGTAAAAACCAAGAAAGCATAGAGCCGGCAATGCCCTGCCCCACTACTATAAAATCGTACATGAAAAGGTTGATGAAGATTTAGATATCAAGTTCTGCTTCTGGTTTTTCATCACCGGGTTTGTAGTTTTTCTTTACCTGGTCAATGAAAATTTGCGCGGGCTTAAAAGCCGGTATATAATGTTCGGGTATAACAATAGACTCGTTCCTCGAAATAATTCTGCCGATTTTTTGTGCCCGCTTCTTCGCAATAAAACTTCCGAAGCCGCGCACATAAACGTTCTCGCCATTTTTCACCGAGTTTTTCACTTCCTTAAAAAACGATTCAAGCGTAAGCAACACATCCGTTTTCGGAACTCCGGTTTTGTCGGCTATTTGCGATACAATGTCAACTTTTCTCATAGCGTGATGTTTTAGTGTGATATAACTTGAAAGTAAAATTGTTGCATAAAGGTGATAAATATTTTTTCAAAGAAAAACAGGAATGCAATTTTGGGGTTTCCCTCGCAAAGCCTCGGGTCGTGCTTTCGCTACAATTTTTTTTGCCCAAAGCAGCAAAAAAAGATATTCGCTCTATCCCTAACCCGACCTGTCCCGCTTGATTTTGCCTTTAATTGCGAGGTGGCGGGAATACAAACAGCCGGTTTTGCGTATATTAGCCGTAAAGAAATTAAGGTGAGAGAAATTGCCTACCAAAAATTTTTAGACGACAATGAACTCGAACGGCTGCGGCTGCGTATAAAAACAGATAAAGGAGAGGTAATAGATATTGTTGTGCAGTATGAAACTTTGCTGAACGAAAAATGGACACCAATAGTACGCTACGATTGCGCACATGGATTTTTTCACCGAGATTTGTTATATCCTAAAGACGAAAAGGAAAAACAAACTATCAACATCAACTCGCTAGATGATGCT
Source organism: Bacteroidota bacterium (assembly GCA_947479455.1). GTDB lineage: Bacteria > Bacteroidota > Bacteroidia > Chitinophagales > LD1 > Bog-950. Next base: position 6,503 of record CANJZE010000022.1, on the reverse strand, counting down.
TTAAATTATGCCGAACAGGACATTAAAGACCGATGGGAATTTTATAAAGAACGTTATCTTAAAAAACTGAAGAAATGACCAAGAAAGAAACCATTAACCGAAACATAGGATTGACTTTTGACTTTTTGCGTCAGGTAGCTAAAGACCCTTCCTTACTTGATCAAATACCTAACGGGTCTACTTTAGAATTTGTAGAAAAAGATTTTTCTAAGCTGGAAAAAAATGGAAAAGCAAAATCGAAAGCACGCAGAAAATATATGCGCGTAAAATCAGAATTGCAATTAGTTTAAACCAACAACTAATTAAAAAGCCTCCCGCAATTTTTGCAGGAGGCTTTTTTTGTTTTGCTCCATTTGTTTCATTCCGCCTTCCGTATTTATCCCGATATTTTCGGGAGCGGAAGGAGCACTCTGTTTGTAGAAATAAAAAAACAAAATCAATAACGCTCCCTGGTGGCGTCTGGTTTCCCTAAGCAAATGGCTTTCCGCTCTATCCTAACCCGAATACAAACAGCCGGATTTGCCGTTCATATTCATACTACAAACAGAGCACTCCTAATGGAGTGAAAAACAAAAACCAACCCCTCTTGTGATAAGCTGTTCTCCTAGTTTGTTTCAATGATAAATACTAACTTCTTTATAATTTCTACTTGACTTGGCAATGTTTTATCTGTCAATGAATTTACTGTTTGAAGTTTGGGTGGTGTTGATAGCAGTTCTAACAGACCCGACAAATAACTTGTTTTAATGGCATACGCTGCATTCTCCGCTTCAACAAGTTTAGCATTGACTATTCCGATTAAGTTTCCTCGACTATCGAATACAGGACCTCCGCTATTACCTGGTTGGACTGGTGCAGATATTTGATATGCGGTAACATCTCCTTGAAAACCGGTTTTAGAACTAATTATTCCATTAGTTAATTTTATCTCATCTCCCATCGTTGCCCTAAGCGGATAACCAAGCACGAAAACATTTTCACCTACACTTGAAATGCTTGTTTTTATTGTGTATGGAATTACTCCTGTAGAAGTAAAACCATAGTCATCAATTTGAATTAAAGCTAGGTCGTTATTTTTATCCGAAACTAAAACCTTAGCGTTGTAAGTTTTATTGAAATCAGAATTTACACCTCTAATTTTGATAGAGTTTGCTTCCTCAATTACGTGGTAATTGGTTGCAATTATTCCATTAGATGTTATGGCAAAGCCTGTACCTGAGACTGCTTTTTTAATGACAGCCTCGTTTTTAATTACAGGTTCATTTTCGGGCTTGTAAAGCATGGTAAAAGCATCACTAATAACCACAAATTCATCATCGTCAAGTATATATTTATAGTTGTCTATATCTAATTCAGAAGAAGATATTTTTATAAGCCGTGCTGTTACGGTTTCATTTAAAGGGATACCAAAATTTTCCACCTTGGTACTCATTAAAAAACTAGATGGGCTATATGTTTTAGTCAGCAAAGCATTATACTCTCCTAAAAAATTTGACAAGATGTATCCGTCTTTGTTTTTTATTATGTAATACCTCTCTTCTACAATCTTTGCAACATTGTGTACAATTCTGTTATTAAAATACATAGAATGACGAACTTCCTTACTATAAATACCTTCCAATTCATCAGCTCCAATTTCTTTCCAATGTTTCTTCAACCTTTCTTCCGTCCAATTTGTCGACTGTCCATTAGAATATAATTGTAAAAAAACAAGGAGAATAACAGCGATTGACTGATAAATTTTCGTTTTCATAAAAGCATCGTTTTCTTTTATTCGTTTTGATTGTAAGTTAATATTACATCCTATCCAAGGTATGTCCATCCAAATTCTTTCTCAAATGCTTTTCTATAATCCGTATCAATCTGTTGAGGCGTTTTTCTAATATACTCTTCAGCGTGTTGCCGAATATTAATATCAAGTCCAGCTACATATTCTAGTGCATCTGAGAGCGTAGGTGTTTTTTTCTCTTCGTTGAACTTGGGTTTTAAATTTGTCCAAATTACAGAATCAATATCTATTGAATTAGCCCAACTAACAATGGTTTTATTAATTGAGTCATCGGGTGTACCCGTTTTATCTATCGAACCAATATCCTCTCTTCTAATTCCCTCTCTTATCTTGAGTGAAGTTTTAGCTTCCTCTAAATTTTGGGTATCCATTAACGCCCAAAGCGTTCGGACATTTTTAGAACCAGGATTAATTACAAGTGTCAACCTTCCATCCTGCGATTTTCTGGTATATTCTATTGGTAGAAAAGGTCCATCATTAAACCAAACTCTTTGAATCATTAAGTTTTGTGGTCTCCAAATTAATGAACCCCAACCAAGGCAAGCAATTTTCATATCGTCATTTTTTTCTTTCCTGATTTATTGGAAAGTTAATCATATATCAGACTAAATTATTTACAACTCGGTTTGAATCTCCAGTTCTAATTCACGAAGAGCCTCTTGCGACATGTTTGTTTCGGGGTATTCTACGTGCGTTCCCAAATATTCACCTATAAGGTGTTTTTTGAACAGAATTGTGTCTGTGTTCCGGACGAAACATCTACCTTCTAAACGTTCGGCTCTTTTAAAGCCAACCATTAGTAAATTCTCTGGTGTAATAAATGGCATAGTTACTAAGTGGTTTTATACTCGATCAAATCTAAACTTCCTTTTTTCAAAAAAAGAAACTGGCTTCAAACTTTTGTTTCCACTCTTGCCTCCAAAACAAAATATCTTTCTTTCGCTCTTGCTCTAAACTTCCATGAAAAAATCATTCGCCTCTCTTTTACTGCCATGGCATGAAAACGAAAACACCCGTTCCATGCCGTGGAAAGGCGAAAAAAATCCGTACTACATATGGCTGAGCGAAATTATTTTGCAGCAAACGCGTGTTGAACAAGGGTTGCCTTACTTTCTGCGATTCAAAGAAAAATATCCTACGGTAAAACATTTGGCTAGTGCCAAAGAAGATGAAGTAATGCGGTTGTGGCAGGGCTTGGGTTATTACTCGCGCGCGCGCAATCTTCACGAAACCGCAAAAAATATTCAACAGAATTTCAAAGGAAAATTTCCAGAAACTTTTGTTGAACTGAAAAAACTCAAAGGCGTGGGTGATTATACGGCAGCAGCTATTTCATCGTTTGCCTTTGGTGAAAAAAAAGCTGTGGTTGACGGAAATGTAATTCGTGTTCTTGCCCGCGTGTTTGGTATTGAAACAGGCTTCGATTCTGCCGAAGGCAAAAAACAATTTGCTGTGCTTGCACAACAATTGATTGACGAAAAAAGTCCTGCGGCTTACAACCAAGCTATCATGGATTTTGGCGGAGTGGTTTGCTCTCCAAAAAATCCAAAGTGCGGTGAATGCCCTTTCAACAAAATTTGCGTGGCAAAGGATAAAGACTTGATAGCTGTTCTTCCGTATCGGGAAAAGCGAACCAAAATCACCGAGCGGTATTTCAATTACTTAATCATCAAAAGCAAAAAGGAAATCTTCATTCAAAAAAGAACGGACAACGATATCTGGAAAAATCTTTATGAACTGCCTTTGATTGAAACTCCAAAACCGCTGAAGAAAAATATTAAAGAAGTCATCGGCAAATTCCTCGGCACAAAAAATTTTTCGATTGTGTCTGGCGTCAAAGAAATTTCTCAAATGCTTTCGCATCGCAAAATTCATTTCCGTTTTATTGAAATTGAATTGAAAAATTTCGATTCGTTTGAGCTGAGCAATGCCAAAAAAGTAAAACTCAAATCGCTCGGTCGCCTGGCTTTTCCCAAAACCATCCATTTGGTTTTATATGAAAACTCTTTACTTTAGACATCCGAAATTTTTTTATCACACTAAACTCATACTTATGGTTAACAAAGTATTCCTCATCGGACGATTGGGCAAAGACCCGGTTATTAAACATTTTGAAAACGGTGGCGCCATTGCCGAATTTTCGTTGGCTACCAACGAAAGCTACAAAGACAAAGACGGTAATTGGAAAGACATTACCGACTGGCACAACATTAAAGTGAACAACAAATTTGCCGCAGAGCGCGCAGAAAAGAATTTGAAAAAGGGCATGCAGGTTTGGATTGAAGGAAAAATTCGCACCCGCGAATACGATGACAAGGATGGCATCAAAAGAAGAACCACCGAAATTATCGTTGACAATTTCCGTATGCTTGGAAGCAAAGAAGGTGGCGATGGCGGCTCAGGAAATTACTCTTCAGCATCTAACAGCAATAATTCATCGGTAAATGAAGAAGCACCTGCTGCATCTTCGGCACCGGATGATGATTTACCGTTTTAATTTTTGAGCAATAGGAAATAGTGAATGTAAAGCCATTCACTATTTCCTATTCACTATTCACTACCTATGGATCATCCCGTCAGTTTGCAAATACTTCTTCAGTCGCTAATCAATGCGCCTACAACATCTGTTTTTGTTGCCAACTGCATTATTCTCTTTTTAATAGTTTGTTCGGCAATCATGTCTGCCAGTGAAATTGCTTACTTCTCTTTAAGCAATGTTGAAGTAGATGCCCTGCGCGAAAGCGAAGATGCAGCTGATAATCGTGTTGGAAAATTATTAGACAAGCCCCGCTATCTACTTTCTACTATTCTTATCACGAATAACTTAGTGAATATTGGCGTGGTGGTTACTTCGTATTATGTTACCAAGCGCATGTTCAACTTTCACGATGTGCAGCTGGGCAATTTTGTTTTGCCCGCTTTCGTAATTGAATTTTTATGGAATATCATCATCGTTACTTTTTTCCTCGTGCTTTTTGGCGAAGCCACACCTAAAGTTTATGCCACACACAACAAATTGAAAATTGCACGCGCCATGAGTGGTGTGCTCGATCTGATGATAAAATTTATGCAGCCGGTAAATTTTGTTTTAATAGGCGGCACACAGTTCATTGAAAAAAGATTGAAACGCCACAATGCCGAAATTGATATTGAGGAAATAAACAAGGCAATTGAAATTACAGTAGAGAAAAAAGAATCGAAACAGGATGCAAAATTGCTGAAGGGAATCGTTCACTTCGGAAACATTACCGTGAAGCAGGTGATGCGCCCGCGTAGTGAAGTGATTTCGATTGATTATGAGTTCAACTTTACCGAGCTCATGAGTTTTGTAAAGGAGAACGGCTACTCGCGCTATCCGGTTTTTAAAGACAATCGCGATAACGTGGTGGGTGTGCTCAACATAAAAGATTTGATAGAACACTTAAATCAGGATGAAGCATTTGGTTGGCAGAGCATGGTGCGCGAACCGTTCTTTGTTCCCGAAACAAAAAAAATTGACGACCTGCTGCGCGAAATTCAACAGAACAGAAAACACTTAGCTGTGGTAGTTGATGAATTTGGTGGAACATGCGGCATTATTACGCTCGAAGATATTGTGGAAGAAGTAGTAGGTGACATTACCGATGAATTTGACGAAGCCGTTGATTCGGGCTTTAAAAAACTTGACGACAAAAACTTTTTGTTTGATGGCAACACACCATTGAATGATGTTTGCCGTTTAATAGAAATTGAAATTGATTTCTTTGATGAAGTGAAAGGAGAGTCCGAAACTCTTGCAGGTTTGTTATTGGAAAAGGTTGGCAGAATTCCGAAAAACGGAGAAGAAATAAAACTGCTCAACTACAAATTCACCATTATATCGGTGCTGAATAACCGTATTGAAAAAGTGAGGATTAGCAATGAGAACTAGAAGTCCGAAGTCCGAAGTCCGAAGTTTGAAAACCGAAAACACGTTTCTGTATTCATCATTTTCAAATTTGCTATTGCCTGTTGCCTGTTGCCTATTGCTCTCCTCTTGCCACGGTGATTATGTTCCCAAACAAAAATCATATCCGCGGGTGATTTTTCCCGAGAGAAAATATGAATTGTATGACCCGAAGGAATGTCCGTTTAAATTTGAGAAACCGGTTTACACCGTTGTAAGTCGCGATACCGCGTATTTCAGTCAGCGATTGCGCAATGACCAATGTTGGCTCAATGTTTATTTTCCTTCGCTCAATGGCGTAATCAATCTTACTTACAAAGACATTAACGACAGCATGAGTTTGGAAAGGCTTGTTGAAGACGCACACAAGCTTGCGTTCAAGCACACAAAAAAAGCGAACTACATTGATGAGATAAAAATTCCTAATGAGCATGGCGTAGGCGGAATTCTCTACGACCTTGGCGGAGACGCTGCAAGTAACGTTCAGTTTTTTTTAACCGACAGCAACAAACATTTTATTCGCGGGGCACTTTATTTTTACAACCAACCCAATGCCGACAGCATGGCTCCCGTACTTGATTTTGTAAAGGCAGATATGCGACAGATGCTGAAGACCTTTGAGTGGAAATAATTCATTCCAAATTCTTCAATTCTCAATTCGTCTCATTTCATATATTCGCACCCCGACCGCAAGGCACACTTGCATTTCAATATCACTTCTAAAATTTCTTACAGCGTATGCCAAAGAACGCCTCGATTAAGCACACCCTCATCATCGGCTCGGGACCT
>CANJZE010000021.1 GCA_947479455.1 Bacteroidota bacterium | reverse complement strand
CTTTGAAGTTTTATGCTTCGGTGCGTTTAGATATTCGTAGAATTGGCCAATTGAAAGATGGTGATAATCTGATTGGTAACAGAACCCGCGTGAAAGTGGTGAAAAACAAAATGGCTCCACCTTTTAGAACCTGCGAGTTTGATATTATGTATGGATTGGGAGTTTCTAAAAATGGCGAAATAGTTGACATGGGAAGCGAACTAGGTGTGATGCAAAAGAGCGGCTCATGGTATAGTTATGAAGGAACAAAACTTGGCCAAGGTCGTGATGGAGTAAAACAAATGCTGGACGACAACCCGGGACTTTCTGCAGAAATTGAAGCCAAGATTAAAGCCAAAGTGATGGCAGGAATTGAAATAGTAAAAGTAGACGCAGAAGGAGAAGTGGCGGAATAATTATCAGTAGTTTTTTTAATTGACAAGAGAGCAAGCGCAAAAATTATTTTGCGCTTGTTTTATTTTTACTTTGAACCAAAATTCAAACCATGAAAAAATGTTTACTCGCTTTAATCGTACTCGTGTTCTCTGGGTCTGCTTTCGCAATTACTTCTTTTACGCTCAACATGAGTTATGAAAACACGGCAAGAGATTTTTTAGTACATCTGCCTACAGGATTTACCACCGCACAACATCTTCCGATTGTAATCAATATGCATGGCCTTGGCTCTAATGGCGGGCAGCAGGAATTTTATTCTCGTATGAGCGAAACTTCGGACGCCAATAACTTCGTGGTGGTTTATCCGAATGGTTTAGCGAATTCATGGAACTCTGGATTTACAGCGCCCTATAATAGTTCGCCAGATGATGTAGGGTTTATTTCAAAAATTATTGACACGCTTGCGAATCTTTACAACATAGATTTGAACCGCGTGTATGCCTGTGGCATGAGCAACGGTGGTTTCCAGAGTTACCGTTTGGCTTGTGATTTGGAGAACCGCATTGCAGCTATTGCTTCGGTAACCGGAACAATTTCTACACTCACTGCCCTTAATTGCACAAGTCAATCGCGTAAAATTCCGGTGCTACAAATTCACGGAACAGCAGACCCGCTCGTGCCTTATGGAGGCGATGTAGGTTTTAAAAGTGTGGAAGAGACGATTAACTTTTGGTTGGGAAAGGACCAATGTAATGCAACGAGCGATACGCTTGCTTGGCCGAATACGAATTTGCTTGACAGTTCAACAGTAGAACGAATTCGTTACCAAAGTTGTGGTGACGGAACAGAAGTGATGTTTTATAAAATTACAGGAGGAGGACATACCTGGCCCAATGCCACTTTCGGTTATATCTATGGACCAACCAACAAAGACTTGGATGCCAGTCAGGAGATTTGGAATTTTTTCAATCGCTTTACGTTGATCGGACCGAACCGCGTAGAGGAAGTTAAGGAGGAAGATGTGGTTACAGTGTTTCCAAATCCGAGTGAAGGCGAATACGAACTGCGATTTGCGAACCGTGACTTTAAACAGCCGATGCAGCTTTTTGTTTTTGATGTAGAGGGAAGAAAAGTTTTTGAGCAGAAAATAATTGAGGCTGCAACCAAAATAAATTTGATGATGCTGGAGAGCGGAGTTTATTTTTTGAAGATAGAAGGGAAAGATTTTTTTGTAACGAAGAAGATTATAAAAGAATAGAAGCTATTGCCTGCCAATGAAGAAAATCAAACTTCTGTATTCACAATTCGAAAAACTTGAAGCAAAACAGAAAATTTCCGCTGTAATCATTGTTGGCTTAGTGCTTTTGTTTTTGCTCATCGAAAGTAGTAAGGGCAAAGATTTCATTTGTTACCTCGATGCCGCTCAAAAACTTTTGGACAAAAAAAATATTTACGAACCTCCGTTTCAATCAAGCAGGTATTTATATCATCCTTTGTTAGCTACTCTGCTCATTCCATTTCTTTGGTTGCCTCAGCACTTATTAATATTTATCTGGAACATTTTGAATCTGTTGCTTTTTGTAAGGGTTGTATTTCTACTCCAAACATATTTTGAACTAAAATTAGAAAGCCGAAAATTAAACACATGGATGTGGATACTGATTGTAGTATGCGTTGTGCGGTTTTTAGAACACAATTTTCTGTATGGTCAAATGACAGTATTCCTTTTATGGGCAATGGTAGAAGGAACTTTTCTGTTGAACAGCAAAAGAGATTTGCCCGCTGGTATACTAGTAGGTTTTGCTGCAATTATAAAAATGATGCCGATTATTTTGTTGCCTTACTTGTTGTTTCGTAAAAAATTTAAAGCTGTGGGTATTGCTTTGGCCAGTGGCTCGATTTTCTTTTTCGTGCCCGTAATCGTTACAGGATGGAATAATTTTTGGGAAATAATTCAGTATTGGGTTCATACACTACAACCCAATAGCGCAGAATTGCGTTTTGACAATCAAAGTTTTTTCCCGCAGAATTTAAGCCCTCTCCTTTTTAGATTTCTTACAGAAACAAATGCCGACTACTCTATAAACATTTTTCATTTGAACTATACTGATGCTACAGTCGTTGTCAATATCATTACACTTTCTCTCGTTTTTTTTACGTTGTTTTTCCTTTCCACACTTCCGTTTCGAAAAGCATTTTCTGTAAAACACGAACTATATGAGTTGAGCTATATGCTCTTAATCTGTCCGCTTATATTCCCTCATCAACAGAAATACGCTTTCCTTCTAACCATGCCTGCCATTGGCTGTTTAGCTCTTTTGATTTTTGAAAAAATTTTAAAAGGTGAAAGGGGTGTGGCGTTTTATTTTTGTGTATCGGTCTTACTAGTGAATTTTATTTTAGGAACACTCACAAGCGATCTTTTTATTGGGAGGAGGTTGAGCGAAATTACGCAGCACTTAAAGACTATAACCATCGGGGCCTTGTTGATAATTCCCGCTTTAGCTGTAAGTAAAAAACACTTTGTACCGAGAAACAAGTAGACAAATCACTTCTTCTTCAATCCAATCTCCACTAATCTTTCATTGAGATATTCTCCCGCTGAAGTCGGTGTGTAAGCAATAGGATGATTTGCACTCACACAACTCGGCAGACAATCTAAACGCATTTCGCTGCGCGGGTGAGTGAAGAATGGAATAGAGAAACGCGAGGTGTGCCATTTTTCGCGCGGTGGATTTACCACACGGTGTGTAGTTGATTTCAATTTGTTGTTGGTGAGGCGTTGCAGCATATCACCTACGTTCACCACCAGGCAACCTTCAGGTGCGGTAATGTCAAGCCATTCCTTTTGCCGGTTCAGTAATTGCAAACCTTCGGCACTTGCACCAACAAGAAGTGTGATGAGGTTGATGTCTTCGTGCTGCTCGGCACGCACAGCACTTTTAGGTTCGTTCACGATTGGCGGATAATGAATAGCGCGCAAAATAGAGTTGCCGTTGTGAATATGCTTGTCGAAATAAAATTCACCAATGCCTAAATGAATAGCAATAGCGCGCAGTAATTCGCGTGCGCTGCCTTCAAAGGATTTAAAAAGTTTTTGCCCCAGTTCATAAAAGTCCGGCACTTCATCTACGGCAATATTATCGGGATAATCTGCTGCTGGCATCACTTCGCCTTCTACAATTTGCCCCATTTGCCAAAACTCTTTGAGGTCAGGCGCATCGTAACCTTTGGCAGTTTCTTTTCCGAATGAAGTGTAGCCACGTTGGCCTGCGAGTTCTATCTTTTCATATTTTTTCTTTTCCTCGCGACTCATGCCGAAGAACTTTTTTACTGCGTCATAATATTCATCTATCAGTTGAGGTGGTACACCATGATTTTTTACAGAAACAAAACCGACTTCTTCAAACGCACGACCAAGCTCGTGTACAAATTTTTGTTTCGATTCATTATTGCCCGAAGTAAATTGCGACAGGTCAACAACAGGAATAGTATTTAACGACATAAGGTTTAAATTAAATTTTAGAAATCAATTTGCTTTGACCGAATCAATATTAGTAATTGAATAACCACTTACCTTGGGCAAGCCCCTGTCATCAATAAAAGTAAAAATATAGCCGTTCTTAAAATTTTTCTTCTTCAAAAAACTTTGCGCTTCGTTTTCATCTCTCGCCAGTTGCACATTTCTGCCGCTATAAAAAATACTTTGTGGGGTGGTTTCGTGTTTACAAAACAACATCGCGTCCTTATCCATGGTACGAATTTGTTCTCCTAATTTTTTTTCAAAACCCAAATCGCTGAGCAAAAGAAAATTCAAATTCATCATCTCAAACTGCGCCACCATCAACACCAAGGTAATCACCAAACCAATGCGCATCCTCATCACCGGAATAGCCCCGCTCTTTTTTACTTTGTCGTAAAGTATGCCGAGCAGCACACTGAAAAAAAGCGAAGCATACAATGCCGAAAAATCCTGTACAGAATAATTCAAAAAGAAAACGTGCATCAACACCACAGGAGTTACACTGAGCCAAATAAAACGATAGCCGTTTTCGCTGAAAACAATTTTCAACTTTTTACGGCTGACAGTGAGCCAGAGAAACGCTCCCACCAAAACATAAATAAGAATGTAGTGCATCGCATAATTGTAGAGCAGCGTTTTAATCAGCCACAAATACGAAAACATAAAATGCCATAAACCCTGATTGGTTTCCTCGAGACTTCCGCGAATGATGTAACGGTTAAGCATTTCTTCAATGTAAGCACCTGCACCGTTTATTTGCGAATACTGATAAACGATAACTCGGAGCATAATCAGTGTAACTGCAATTGTGCTCCAGATTAAAACACGGAAACCTTTGATGTCGCGCACGTGTAGTAGTGAATAAACCAAAACTCCAAAAGCAAAAAACACTCCGAGCCATGAAGTGTAAATCATGAGCGCGAGCACGAGCGAGTAAAAGAAAATGTATTTAGCCGAATAAAATTTCTGGCGGGTAATCATTTTGAGCGCAGTGTAAACGCCAATGATGAAAAGCGTTTGCACCGCCATATCGCTCATGTAAACATTCCCCTGAAACCAAAGTGTGATAGGAAGGAAAAGATAAATGGTAAACGCCACCACTGCGCTTCGATACGGTAAAGAGCGCGCGCGACTGAAACTTAGAAGACAAACCGTGAAATAAACAAAGAGGGCACTGATGAAATGAAGCGCAAGATTAAAAATTTGAATAGGCAAAACATCTGGTCGAATATGCAGCAACTTGAAAATGAAAAAAGGAAAGTAGTATGCAAATGGAGGATGAGAAACGTAGTAGTAGTTCCCTTCATTGTCAAGCATCTTACCGCTTTGGTTCGCGCTATTATTTATGAATTTATCAGCTGGATTATTGAAAGTCATTACAGGATTATAATTGTATTTTTCAATTCCGTTGTCGTACCAAATTTGCATGATGCGCAATGAAATAGCTGTGCAGAATTCGTGATGCCGGCTAAGCGGTCGGTTCAGCTGCGGCAAACGAACAGCTACCGAAAGCAGAAAAATTCCAAAGAGTAAAGGGAAAGTTCGTTTGATGAAATCCATAGTAGCCGAGGGCGAATATATCGGATAATAATGCGAATTTTTTCTCTTCAATTTCTTTTCTACTCTTGTGTCAGATAATCACATCCATGAATCTTGACGAAGAAATTTATAAGTCGCTCCACGATGATTTGGAAATTTGCCGCGATTACATCCGACAAATTTCGTTGGGCATGATTAAAGGTGAAGTGACGAAGTATCCGATTTTTGTTGCTACGCGCGGAGAGAACGATGTAGATATTGGCTTGCCTATTGTGAACCGTGCCGACTTTGATATCAGTTGGAATTTCAACGCATCGCACCTCGAAGAGTTTGTAGCCAAAGGAGTAGTGGTGCGCGACAAGGCGAATGATTTTATTAAAGCGTATAAAAATCCGCTGGAGTTTATGTGCGTGTTTGTAGCCGAAGAAGAGGCAATGAGTTTTGTGTTTATGCCTTATGAACGTAACAAAGCCAATTTGAATTGAACGAGTTCCGTCTCGTAAAACTTCCTCGGTGTTAGTACTTTCCCTTTTTGCTTTTCAGCTATTTGTCAAATTAGCGCAATGATTTTTTCGCCTCTCCTCGTTGTTTCCATTTTATTTTCCGCGCTTTACCTTCTACTGGTGTTTTATTTTTTTGTGGGATGGGTAAGATTGAAAAAGTCCGAAGTCGGAAGACCGAAGTCAGAAGCAGAACAGCCGTTCGTTTCAATTGTTATTCCCACACGTAACGAAAGCGAAAACATTAAGACATGTTTGGAAAGTATCTTTAAACAAAATTATCCGCAGCATTTGTTTGAAGTGGTTCTGGTAGATGATTTTTCTACTGACCCTACTTTGCGTTTCGCCCGCGAAATAAATCAATCGAATTTATTAGTGCTTGACCTCATGCAATACATTGGTAATGCAGGTGAATATTCACCGAACAAGAAAAAAGCAATTGCGCTCGGCATTAAAAACGCTAAAGGTGATTTGATTATTACTACCGATGGCGATTGTGTTGTGGGAGAAAACTGGTTGAGCACCCTGGTGGATTATTTCACCAACCACGATTTCAAATTAGTGACTGCACCTGTAATGATGAAGCCGGCTTATTTCCCATTGCAGATTTTTCAGCAATTGGATGTAATGAACCTAATGGGGATTACAGGAGCGACCATTCGGAACAGTATGCCTACCATGTGTAATGGCGCGAACCTAATGTATGCGAAGCAAACTTTTCACGAAGTGGAAGGTTTTAAAGGCAACCACGATGTGCCGACAGGTGACGATATTTTTTTGATGCAAAAAGTAAATGAGAAATTTCCAGGAAGCATTGGCTTTGTGAAAAATTTCGATGCCTGTGTTTTTACAAAACCCGAAAAGGGATTGGGAAATTTTGTTTCTCAGCGTATTCGCTGGATTTCAAAATCGGCACGTTACAGCAATTTTAAAATTACAACCATTCTCTACTTCGCATATTTGTTCAATCTGCTGATTATTCTCACTGCATTGTTTGCCTTGCAAATGGATGAATTCAGTTGGCTGCCAGTAGCAGTTGCAGGAGGAACAAAACTCTTTGTAGATTTTATTTTCAATATTCCCATAACCGTTTTCTTTCGCAAATGGTATATGCTTTTACTTTTACCAATCATCGAAATTTTTTACGTGCTGTATGTAGTGTTGATTGGTCCTTTGAGTTTAATGGGAAGATACCGATGGAAAGACAGAAAAATCAGGTAGTAGTAGGCAGCTGCACTATGCAGTGAATACAAATACAAAATGGCAGAACTAAAAAGCATTTCTCTTAACGAAAAAGCATGGCGCAGATTAAAGCGCAACCGAAGTGCTATGGTTGGTCTCGCCATTATTGTGCTGGCGGTATTACTTTCTGTTTTTGCTTATGTGGCGGCTCCTGATAACTCTCCATCGGGCAACGAACAGATTCTGCAACTCGAAACTCACCCACCCGGCTTTGCTATAAAAATTTTAAAGAAGAAAAGAGAAGGCGCAACTGCGTCAGGAATTTTAGATGGCATGTTGAATGGCTTTCTTAAAAACTATGAGCCCATTCCAGTTCTTGATTACAAAGTTACAGCCGATAGTGTTGCCTACACTGAATATAAGGGTAGAGGTTTCAATGCTGAAGCGAATAAAATTTCCTTAACAGATTTGGCAGGAAGAGATTTGAGTTCGATTTCCGAAAAGGATTTCGAAAATGAATTCATTGCCCACAAAATATTTTTACTCGGCACCGATAAATTCGGAAGAGATATTCTTTCTCGATTGCTGATAGGAGTTCGCGTTTCGCTTTCTGTGGGTCTCATTTCTGTTTTCATTTCGCTCATCATCGGCATTGTGTTGGGTGCATTAGCAGGATACTTTAAAGGATGGATTGATGAAGGCATCATGTGGGTGATAAATGTTTTCTGGAGCATTCCTACTTTACTTTTAGCTATGGGATTATACATCAGCGCGGGAAGTTTGATTGAAAACAAACTCGTGATGATTTTTATTGCAGTGGGTTTAACCATGTGGGTGGAAACCGCGCGTATAGTGCGCGGTCAATTTCTTTCCATTCGCGAAATGGATTTTGTGAGTGCTGCAAGAAGTTTGGGCTTTGGCGATGCGCGAATTATTTTCAAACACATACTTCCAAACATCATGGGACCTATTATAGTGGTGGCTTGTTCAAATTTTGCAAGTGCAATTTTAGTTGAAAGCGGACTTAGTTATATCGGCCTTGGCATTCAACCACCTGCGCCAAGTTGGGGAAGCATGTTAAATGAATACAAAGATTTCATTGATACCAACAAAGCATATCTCGCTTTATTTCCGGGCTTAGCAATTATGCTGCTCGTGCTTGCTTTTAATTTAGTTGGTAACGGTTTGCGCGATGCACTTGACGTGAAAGGGCAACTCGATTAAAATTTGCTTTGTGATATGTCACCCTGAGCTTGTCGAAGGGTTTTTTCAAATTGGTTCGACAAGTTCACCATGACATATCCCACTTCGATTAAAATTTATTCTTCCATCACATTTACCTGATGTCGTATACTTTCGTTGTGCACCTGCTGAAATAATTTCAGAATAAACTCTTCGGTGAGTCCACCTGTTTTACCTTTATCGAGGGCACGTTTTACAATTTGAGCCCAGCGCTCACTCTGATGAATGGCGAGTTGGTTTTCTTTTTTTAATGCACCAATATCTTCCGAAATTCCCATTCGCTCTGCCAGCAATTCAATAATATAATCGTCAATTCTGTCAATGCGCGCGCGCAAGTCGTGCAACGAATGCAAACCATCTTCCGAAACTTTTGGCTGACGAACAATAAGAGCATTTAAAATTTCCCCGAGACGTTCAGGGGTTACCTGCTGTTTAGCATCGCTCCACGCCTTATCAGGATTAATATGCGATTCAATCATCAGTCCTTCAAAGCCCATATCCATTCCCTGTTGTGAAAGCATATAAATCAAATCACGCGTGCCTGCCATATGGCTCGGGTCAACAATGATTGGAATTTCCGGATAACGTCTGCGTAGCTCAATGGGAATTTCCCACATAGGCGGGTTTCGATAAACTGTTTTTTCGTAACTCGAAAAACCGCGGTGAATCACTCCTAATTTTTTTATTCCGCTTTGATAAAAACGTTCCACTGCCCCAATCCATAATTCCAAGTCAGGATTGATCGGATTTTTAATCAGCACCGGAATATTAACACCGCGCAATGAATCGGCAATTTCCTGAATGGCAAAAGGCGAAACTGTCGTGCGCGCACCAATCCACAATACATCAATTTCAGTTTTCAAAGCAGCTTCAACATGTTCAGGATTTGCGACTTCTACACACACTGGCAAACCAAAAGCGCGCCCTGCATTCTTTACCCAGGGCAAACCAATTTCGCCCACTCCTTCAAAACTATTTGGTCGTGTGCGCGGTTTCCAAATTCCTGCGCGTATCATGTGTACTTTGCCGTTGGCGTGTTGCACAATTTCCTTCACGGTGTTCATCACTTGCTCTTCACCCTCAGCACTGCAAGGTCCTGCGATTACAAAAGGATGTGCGTTTACTTTTGTCCAGTCGCTTAAAGGTGTTATTTCAAATTTATTTGCCACAGTAACAATTGAAGATTTAATATTGAAGATTGAAAAACAAATACCCTAGAGTGAAAAAAATTCTTTCGCTTGCTTTTGCAACGGCAATATTACATCAAACAATTTTGTCGCAAACAAGTTTTCAAATTTCTTCTTTTCAGACCACGCCCGCTGATTTCAAATATCTCTTGCTCACCAATAAGGAAATAGCAGATAACGATACTACCAATGAAAAAATTGTTGACCTGGTTGAACCCATGTTACTCGATTCTGTTTTACCGCGAAAGAAACAGCATCACCGTCTTTTTTTAGTGGGATGGTTGATTCATGCTTTTGGCGGTTACAACTGGCGGGCGGTGGATATGCACAAACAAAAGTTTGTAGGCACTGTTACAGGTGATGGCAGAAGTGGTAGTTTTGAATATACTGAATGGGACATTAAGTATCATCTCAATTTTCATTTACAAAAATATTTGTTTAAAGAATTTACCGCGTATGATTTACAGCGCAAGTACCACCGACAGGATATTCGTCCATCGCACCGTACCAATTACGGGGTGGCACCTTTTGTGCGTGATAGCAGCAACATTGATTCTCGACTTTACGATTTGGGTTGCGAACTAACACCTCCTCCCGCTTTCATTCCTCAAATCAATTATTTGTTTTTTCCAACATTGCCGGGAGCTGGCGGATTAAAACAACATCCGAATTTTGGAACCCCCCATCCTACTATGGGGTTTTATGGTAGCTATTGTTTGGATTGCAATCATAACTGTCATCCAGAATTGCATCCGTATGAATGGACCTGGTGGCTGAATCTGCAGAATGAAAACTCAACTGATAAAACTTGGTTGATTGGCCTGTTTCACGAAGGCAGTAATCGCTTTCCGCAATGGAGCAGAAACCCACTGAGCGGTGAAATAAAAATTCCATTTGCGTTTGAGAAAACAGAAAATTACAGTCCGGAACTGCATATTAAGGTGGAGCACCTTGTGTTTAATAAATTCGAAAACGAAGAGCTGAAAAAATTTGAAGTGCCTGCAAAAGCCTTGGATTCGAAACAGCTGAAACAAGAACTTGTTTTTTTTGTTGATGACAGTTCGCACATTGAAGGCAATTTGCAATTCAATCAAATTTTAAAAACCGATGCGTTAAAATATTGGTTCACCGATTTGAACTACGATAAACAACTTCATGTGTTGAGCGGCTATTTGCATTATGCCGTTTCGGTGCAGGATTTATACACTACAAAAATTACTTTTAGTTCAGTTTATGAAGATTGATTTGCCTGTTTGTATTTTCTATCTTTGAAACAAATTTGATTTATGAAAACCATACACATTGGAGTTGACATTGACGAATCGCTGCTTTCTATCATGAAGGTTACAAAGGAAAATTCAGGCGAGGTGTTGAAGCAATTAGCAGCGGTAACCTTGTTTCAATCAAAAAAATTATCGTTATGGAAAGCAGCACAATTAGCTGGAATGACAAAGCGCGAGTTTGAAGATTTTCTTTTTGACTTAGGCATACCGTACGAGTTTTATACAATTGAAAATTTAGAGCAGGACATGAAAACACTTGGATTAAAATAAAGCAATGCTCGTAGTTGCAGAGACTGGTCCACTTATTTCTCTTATTCAGTTACAACAGCTGGAATTGCTACACAAATTGTATCCTGATTTTGTTTTACCGCAAGAAGTGTTTGATGAATTAATCGGCTATGCGCCCATGAGAGATTTCACCGAGCAAACCAATTCGTTATTAAAGCATGTTCGAAAAGTGACGGATGAAATAGTGCGCCATGAAGATTTGGATGAAGGTGAGGATGCTTGTATTGCTCTTTATTACCAAACAAAAGCAGATGCTCTTTTAATCGAAGATAAAGATGCACGTAATTTTGCCGAAACAAAAGGCATTGTTTGCTTTGGTTCAATAGCTGTTTTTCTTAAAGCAAAAGAAGCGGGATATATTCAAGCGATAAAGCCATTTCTCTTGCAGATGAAATTCTTTAAACGATTTATTTCTCAAGAATTATTTAACAAAACACTACGCGATGCAGGAGAAATTTGATTACATCGTTATCGGCTCCGGCTTTGGCGGAAGCGTTAGCGCGATGCGCTTGGCAGAGAAAGGCTATTCAGTTTTAGTAATTGAAAAAGGCAAACGCTGGAAGAAAGAGGACTTTCCAAAAAGCGATTGGAACCTTCCAAAATATTTATGGGTACCATTATTAAAATGGTTCGGCATTCAGAAACTCACTTTTTTTAAAGAGGTGTTTGTGATAAGTGGAGTAGGAGTGGGGGGTGGTTCGCTCGTGTATGCTAACACGCATATGAAACCGAAGGAAAATTTTTATACCAATAAAATTTGGAGCGATATAAAAGATTGGAAGATGGTGTTAGCACCTTTTTTCGAACGGGCGCATTTTATGCTCGGCTCTGAAAAATATAAAAAGGACAATGCCGAAGATCTAGTGCTACGCGAAGTAGCCGAAGATATGGGCTATGGAAATTCTTTCACGAGTGTAGATGGTGTGGGTGTTTATTTAGGCGATACCGAAAAAGAAGTTGACCCTTATTTTAAAGGACTTGGTCCCTTACGCAAAGGCTGCACGGAATGTGCTGCGTGTATGGTTGGTTGCAGACATGGAGCAAAAAATACACTCGATAAAAACTATTTATGGTTTGCCGAAAACATGTTCCATGCAAAAGTGGAGGCCGAAACCTTAGTTACTAAAATTGAATTCGTTGACAATGAATATTTGATTCATACGGAATGTTCAACTTCATTTTTTTCGAAGAACAAAAAAGTGTTTCGCTCTAAAGGATTGGTGGTGGCAGGTGGTGTTCTTGGAACTATGGATTTATTGCTGAAGCAAAAACACATTCACAAAACATTGCCAAATCTCTCTGATAAGTTAGGCGACAATATTCTCACCAATTCAGAAATGTTGAGCGGTGTAGGTGGTGCGGATAGAAAACTGAATAACGGACTTGCTATATCTCGAATTTTTTCGCCCGATGAAAACACGAACATTGAAGTTTGCAAGTTTCCCAATGGTAGCGGCTCTATGATGCACTTAGCCACTCTTGCTGTGGGTGATGGCACACCGGCAGTACGCACTGCAAAACTAATAGGACAAATGCTGATGAAGCCAATTTCGTTTCTCAAATTATTTTTCACCATTGCACCAGCTGAGAAAGGAATTATTTTCTTGATCATGCAAACCCTCGAAAATTCGATGCAGATAAAACTGAAACGTGGAATTTTTGGCACCGGCATAAGTATGATTAACGAGAGCAAACAACCTGTGCCTACTTTTATTCCGGTTGGGCAAGATGCCCTTTTGCGCTATGCAAAAAAAGTAAACGGCATTCCTATGAATGCTCTGACTGAAGTTACGCTTGGTCTGGCTTCCACCGCGCATATTCTCGGTGGTTGCCCAATGGGGAAAACAACAAATGAAGGTGTGGTAGATGAGTTTTTCCGGGTGCATGGATACCCGAACATGCTAGTGCTCGATGGTTCTATTATGCCTTGCAATTTAGGTGTGAATCCTTCGCTTACTATTACAGCATTGAGCGAGTACGCAATGGCGCAAATTCCTTCAAAAGAAAATTCTAAAGTAAAAACGCTGGTAGAACGAATGACCGAACTGGCTTAGCTGTTCGGTAGGGAGAAGAAAAATTTTGAACCCTTTTCAAACTCACTTTCCATCCAAATTTTACCACCTAGACGTTCAATAATTTTTTTGGAAATAGAAAGTCCTAAACCCGTTCCCGAAATTTCAGCCTTTGTATGCAGACGGTGAAATGGTTCAAAAATTCGCTGCTGATATTCGGGTTTAATGCCAATGCCATTATCAGTAAAACAGAAAATAGTTTCCTTATCGTGTTTTGTACAACTAATTTTAATTTCGGGATTTGACGAATGATTGTACTTGATTCCGTTCAAAATTAAATTCTGAATAACAAGCAGCAATAAATTTCGATCTACTTCCACTGAGCATAAGTCCTCACGAGCAACGGTTGCGTTTTTTTCTTTAATCTCTATTTGTATGTTTTTTATCACTTCATCAATAGCAGCATTCATGTTCACCGAAACCCGAGTTAACTCGGTGCGAGTGATACGCGAATACGAAAGTAAATCACGAATGAGTTGTTGCAAATGAACGGCACCTTTGTTGGCGTATTCGATATACTCGTCTGCATCTTTATCTAGTTGCCCGTGGTAACGCTTTTTCAAAAGCTGCATGTAATTTGAAATCATGCGCAGCGGTTCTTGCATATCGTGTGACGACACAAAAGCAAAAGTTTCCAGATCTGCATTGCTGCGCTCCAGTTCTTTTGTGCGTTCTTCTAATTGAAGTTGAATGGCTTTGCTTCTGCGAATATCGCGTGACTGACTAAGCACCGTGCCTTTTACTCCATCCGTTTCTTCCAGGGCAATAAAAATTGTTTCTACCCAAACAGAACTTCCATTTTTGTGTTGCAAACGATATTGACTGGGGTGTTGTATTGAAGGATGGTTAGGTTTACTTAAATTTAGTGAACGAATTATATCTCTATCATCGGTATGAATAAATTCGTAAGGCTTTCTACCTACCAATTCTGTGGGCTCATAACCTAGTAAACGTTTAATAGACGGGCTCACAAACTCCAATGACCCATCAGCATTATGAATGCAGATTAAGTCAAAAGAATTTTCGGCAAGCAAGCGATACATTTTTTCGCTTACCGATAACTTTTCTTCAATGGAAAAACGGAAATGAATTAGGATGGCCTGGGCAAACGAGGCAACTATGTAAGTAGCATAAAAATCGAAAGAGGAAGCGGTGTTTTTTTCGGCAATGAGTATAACAAAGATTAAGAGGAAATTCATGACCGCAGTATGAATCAACCAGTTTCGCTTATCGCGAAAAAACCAACCTGAGATGGTATACGCAACGATAAACTGATAGGCGTATTGAATATGAAACGAAGTGCCATAGAGCAAATAAATATTTACAAAGTTCATGACATACATGAACACGTAGGCGCACTGTTGATAGCGAATTTGAATTGGTTTCAAAAACAATAAACCAAGTAGAATTACAGTAGCGGCCAGTGCATCAATACCATTTAGCCACTCATGCTTGAGTGGTCCTTTTACCGGAAGGTTATCGCCAAACAATGTGAACGCGGTAAATCCAACTGACAAAAACAAGAACAGCAATTGCGCAGTGCGCAGTTCATGATCAATTAGTTTCGATAAGGTTTGGTTGAGGCGTTTCAGCATTTGATTAAAACGAATCTAATCATTTGTATGAACGCTGAAATAGGCAGGTTGTTACAAAACCCGTTCTAATACTTCGGCATACTTGGGTCAACTTGATCGGCCCAAGCAAGAATGCCGCCTTTCAAATTATAGAGATTGGTGTAGCCGAAATTCTGTTCGAGATAATTACAAACGTTTCCGCTGCGTGCTCCGCTGCGACAATGAATAATAACTGGTTTGTCTTTCGAAATCTTCGTTACGCTATTAGGAACTTCTCCCATTGGAATCAATTCGCCTTTCAAATTGCAAATTTCAAATTCGTGTTCTTCACGAACATCAATCAATTGAAAATCTTCTTTGTTGTCAAGCATTGCTTTCAATTCTAAAACTGTTTTTTCTTTCATAAGTTGTTGAAATTTATTTTCAAAAATGCAATTTATGTAATTGTATTTCAAAGTCCCCTTTTGTTTCATCCCGTTTTAGCGGGAAGGGGATTTAGGGGTCAATCAATAATCATACATGCTCCCACCGTCACATTTGTTCTTTCATCAATCAGAATAAAACTTCCTGTGTCACGATTCTTCGTGTAAGCATCGTAAATCAAAGGCGCGGTTGTGCGCAAAGAAATTCTTCCTACATCATTCATTCCAATACTCGGGTTTTCGGTAATGCGGTGTTGTGTGTTGATGTCTAGTTTGTATTTTATTTCTTTTACAACTGCACGTGCATCTTTCGTAGTATGCTTCAAAAAATATTTCCCGTTAAGTTGAATCGGTTTGTCGCTCATCCAGCAAACCATTGCTTCAATATCTTGTGATTGCTTTGGCACATTACCCTCGCGCACTAACATATCTCCACGCGAAATATCAATATCATCTTCGAGTTGAATAGTAACCGAGAGCGGAGCAAAGGCTTCTTCCAATTCTTTGCCGTCCAGTTCAATCGATTTTACTTTTGAAGAAAAACCTGAAGGCATTACCGTAACCTTATCGCCTTTGCGAATTACACCGCTGGCAATTCTTCCTGCATAACCACGATAATCATGAAACTCATCGCTATAAGGACGCACCACATACTGCACCGGAAAGCGCATATCAATATGATTGATGTCACTGGCAATGTGAATGTTCTCAAGCAGATACATGAGAGTAACGCCTTCATACCATTTCATTTTATCCGACCGATTCACCACATTATCGCCATTCAAAGCAGAAATAGGAATGAAGTGTATGTCCCTTGTTTTTAATCGTGTGGCGAACTCACGATATTCGGCAACAATACTATTGTAAACAGCTTCATCGTAATTCACCAAATCCATTTTGTTTACGCAAACAGCAATGTGCGGAATGCCTAGGAGAGAAGCAATAATTGAATGTCGTTTTGTTTGTTCTACAATTCCTTGTCGCGCATCAACGAGAATGATTGCAAGATTTGCAGTGCTTGCACCGGTAACCATGTTACGTGTGTATTGAATATGCCCGGGGGTATCGGCAATAATGAATTTTCTTTTAGGCGTAGAAAAATATCTATAGGCCACATCAATTGTAATTCCCTGTTCGCGTTCTGCTTTTAAACCATCTGTAAACAGCGCAAGGTTCACCGTAGTTTCTCCTCTGCGTTCAGAAGTTGCTCTTATGTTTTCGTACTGGTCTTCGAAAATTGATTTGCTATCGTAAAGCAATCTTCCAATCAAAGTTGATTTGCCGTCATCTACACTTCCTGCGGTGGTGAAACGCAGCAGCTCCATGTTTAAATATGACTTTGAATCAAAAGCCCCTAAATCCCCGAAGGGGACTATAGTTTTGTCTATATTTTTTGCATCACTCATCACTATTCTGGTTTTGTATTTGTCTTTAAGCCCCCTTCGGGGGTTTCGGGGCCGATTGTTTTAAAAGTATCCTTCCTTCTTTCTGTCTTCCATTGAACTTTCGCTTCGTTTATCATCGGCTCTTCCTCCGCGCTCTGTTGTTCTTGAACTTGCTACCTCCTGTATAATGTCATCTAAAGTTGAAGCTGTAGAAAAAGTTGCACCGGTTGAAGTGATGTCGCCAATCGTTCTGAAGCGAACAACTTGCTCTTCGGCTTTTTCGTTTGGTTTCATTGGAATAAATGGTGACTCTGCCAGCCAAGTTCCATCGCGATTGAAGACTTTGCGCTTATGCGAAAAGTAAAGCGAAGGCATTTCAATTTTTTCCATTGCGAGATATTGCCACACGTCTAATTCTGTCCAATTTGAAATAGGAAACACGCGAAAATTTTCACCTACGTGCATTCTTCCGTTGAATAAATTCCAAAGTTCAGGTCGTTGATTCTTCGGGTCCCATTGACCAAATTCATCGCGGTGACTGAAGAATCTTTCTTTTGCTCTTGCTTTTTCTTCATCGCGCCTGGCACCACCCATACAGCAATCAAATTTGTATCTCTCAATCGTATCGAGCAGCGTAGTTGTTTGCAAACGTATGCGCGAAGCGTTGTATCCTTTTTCTTCGGCTACTCTGCTATTGTCAATGGATTCTTGCACAGAACCAATCAACAATTTTACCCCCAATTTTTTTACGAGCGAATCTCTGTAATCAAGTGTCTCCTGAAAATTATGCCCTGTGTCTACATGCACTAACGGAAAAGGTATAGCTGCGGGGTAAAAAGCTTTTTTAGCCAGATAGGTTACAAGAATAGAATCCTTTCCTCCACTAAAAAGTATAGCGGGGTTTTGAAACTGTGCAGCTACTTCGCGTAGAATGAAAATAGATTCTGCTTCGAGAGTTTTGAGATGATTGAGGGTATATGACATTGCTGGAATTACTATTTATCGAAGTACAAATTACTATTTGAATACAATAAGTTGTTTCACAAAATCGACAACCTCTGTTACTGATTCTTCTACCAATTTATTTTGTGTTTGAATTTCTAAGTTGGGTTTTGAAGGAATTTCAAATGGCGCATTTACACCTGTAAAATCTTTAACTTCTCCTCTTCTTGCTTTAGCATAAAGTCCCTTCACATCACGCTTCTCACATTCTTCAATTGGAGTGTTCACGAATATTTCTACAAAATCATTTTCGCCAATAATTGTTTGTGCGAGGTTTCTTATTTCTTGGGTAGGAGAAACAAAACAGCAAATCACAATTACGCCATTTTGCAAAAACAATTTTGCCACCTCCGCAATTCTGCGTATGTTTTCTTTTCTGTCTTCATCACTAAATCCAAGATTGTTGTTGATTCCGGTGCGAACATTATCACCATCAAGTACAACAGAAAAAAAACCTTTAGCATGTAGTTCTTCCTCTACTCCTTTAGCGATAGTGCTTTTACCCGAACCGCTCAAGCCGGTGAACCACAAAACTTTTGCGTGTTGTTTCAACAATTGCTCTTTGCTTTCGCGAGGCAACAGTTGGTTGAACGGATGAATATTTTCTGATTTCGTATTCATAGAAACGAAGGGCGAATATAATCGTTCCTCTCTTAATCTATAAGGTATGTAGGGAATAGAAAATATGGTGTCATCGCAAGTAGTTTTATATTGCACATATCATGAGTTACCTCCTCGACTTTGTAAAATCTTTTGATGAAAACGAACTGAAGCAATTCCGCAAATTGGATTTGATTGGAAAGGAAGAATTGCTGCGCGATGAATATGCGAAACATGCACAGCAAAAAGATTTCAGTGAAGCAATTCTTGTTTCTAAATACAAACTCACGCAAAGCTATTTCGACAAAATAAATTCTGTAATTCTTGATAAAACCATTGCGAGGTTTTATGGCGATGATTACAACAAAGTGTTTAGCAACATTTTGATGAAAGGGCTCACCGATTTGATGTTGCATGAACAAAAAATAGTTGAACGCAGAATTTTGAATGCCGCTAACCCTTCAGAGAAAACAAAATTCTACAAAGCTGCATTCGAAAATTTGCGCAGCATGTTTCATCCCAAATACAATTCGAAACTAACGCACGAATACGGAGAAAAATATCTGCGCTCATTAGGCAAAGCGAAAACGTTGGACGATGAAAGCTATGTGGCTATGCTTTCGCTTTACGGAGATATTATTTCTGAACAACTTGCAGGCAATGAAGTTTCTTATCGTTCTATCGCAGAAGCAATTTTAAAAAAATGGGAAAAGAGGGTTCTGCCCGGGAAAATTTCTGGCGCCCATTTTTATTACTATTTTTTAAAAGCCACTTTTCACAAATATCTGGCTGAAGACAACAAAGAATTACTGTCAGCTTATACGCAAGCACTGAAATGTCTGGCTGAAAATCCTTCTTCCGTAGAAGCAAAGTTTAAAGGCATTACGCTTTGCGAAATTGGTTTTGCTAATATAGAAATCAACAATTTTAAAACCGCGCAGCAATTTTACGAACGTGGGCTGAATGAATATCCCGATACGGTTGGTAAGAGCTATTACCACGGTGGAAATTACTTTACCGTTTGCTTGATTAATAAGGAGTATGAAAAAGCCCAACGCGCTTTTGAAAAATACTTGCTGCCTCGGATTCAGCCGGGCACTAATCGCTCTGTTCTGTTTGATATGTATATGATGGGTTGCTTACACAATCTCCACTTAATGAATTATGACGAAGCATTCCGTTATCTCAGCGAATTGCAGAAGTACAGGAAAAATGAAATCACACATTTCGGGTTAGCTATGATGCGCCTCTATGAATGTGTTTATTTCTATCGCACTCAAGATTTTACTCTAGCAGCAGCCCTAGTGAAAAAGAATCTAAAATTTTTAAACAAAGAGATTGGAGGAAACCCCAGCTTTGAATATTACCTGCTCTACGTTGACTCTATAGGCAAACTCATCAAGCAAAGACTGAACACTCTTCGTTCACCCGAAAAACTGCAAGAGCAAATTGCTTCGTTGCAAAAAGGAATTTTTACGGTGTTCAATCGTTTGCTCGAAGATTAATTTTTCATTTTCGAATTTTTCCTTTTCGCGTTCATTCTTACTCAAATCATTCATAACCCTTCAAGCTGAATTCTTTTGCGGTGTAAATATTTATTAACCAAAAAAACATTTAGCAAAATGAAAACAAAATTTACACTCGCCATGATGCTCATAGTAGCAGTCATAGCACAAGCACAAACACCAGCAATGGTAAAAGACATCAACAATGGTTCGGGAAATTCAAACGCTACCGGTTTGATTGATGTAAACGGCACACTTTTTTTAAGAGCCAGCGATGGCACCAACGGAAACGAGCTTTGGAAAAGTAACGGCACCGATGCCGGAACGGTGGAGGTAAAAAATATTGACCCCACGAGTAATGGCTCGGCATCGGGTCAGTACACCAACGTAAACGGCACGTTGTTTTTTCACGCCAACGATGGCACACATGGTAAAGAACTTTGGAAGAGTGATGGAACTGATGCAGGAACTGTGTTGGTTAAAGACATTACTTTGGGTTCAGGTGATACCGATTTGGAATTTTTGGTAAACGTAAATGGCATTTGTGTTTTCCAGATTAACGGTGAGGAACTTTGGAGAAGCGATGGAACCGATGCCGGAACGTACATGCTCATGGCTCCAAGTATCAATACAGCAACAAACTTTAATGTCCGCACCGACTACTGCGTAATGAATGGAGTTATGTACTTTCAAGGCGAAGACCTGACTAATGGCGATGAACTTTGGAAAACAGATGGTACCACTGCGGGAACTGTATTAGTAAAGGACATTACTTCGGGCAGTAATGGTTCGGGGCCGGAATATTTTAAAGAGGTAAATGGTACCATGTTTTTTAGCGCGAAAGATGCAAGTGGCTATGGTATCTGGAAAAGCGATGGAACAAATTCAGGAACTGTTTTAGTTGCCAATTTGCCGGAGCCGTTTGGCTTTAATGGTGGTGCATCCCAGTTAACCAATGTAAACGGCACTTTGTTTTACACTGCTTCTGACCAATTTGGAAACGGCTTTGAATTATGGAAAAGCGATGGTACATCAGCAGGAACTGTCATGGTGAAAGACATTAATCCGGGAACAGCTAATGCTAATCCGGGCAAGTTAATCAACGTAAACGGCACTTTATTTTTTACTGCCGATGATGGATTGAATGGTTCTGAACTTTGGAAAAGCGATGGAACATCCGCAGGCACTGTAATGGTGAAAAATTTAGACGCACTGTATTCAGATTTTACCAATGCCAACGGCACCTTGTATTTTGTAGCATTGGTTTCGAGCAGCGGCTCTGAACTTTGGAAGAGTGACGGAACTGATGCCGGCACAACTATAGTGGCAGATATTATGCCTGGTGTGCAATCTTCATTACCCGCATCGCTTACTGTTGTTGGTACTAATTTGTTTTTTGTAGCTAACGATGGCACACACGGCAAAGAACTTTGGAGCATTAGCGGTTTGCCTTCGGCAATTGAAGAAAAAAAATCTGAGTTGAGTTTTTCTGTTTATCCAAATCCCGTGAACCAAAATTTACAGTTGACAGTTGACGGTTTAAAGCTAAATGCAGAAATGCAATTCCAAATTTTTGATTTGACAGGAAAATTAATTCGCGATGAGAAATTTAATTCCAATCGTGTTGATGTTTCTGAACTGGCAAACGGATTTTACATTTTGTCTGTAAACACAAACGGAAAAATTTAACAACAGAAATTTATTGTGCAACACTAATTCTTCATGAAGCAATATGAATTTGTTTTCTTATTGCTAAAGCGGAAGTTTACGAAAGTAGCTTCCGTTTTTATTTTGTGAATGTTGGAGAAGAAGTTTTACTTTTCATCCACAAAAATATTACGCCATGAAGCAACTTCTACTCTCTATCGCAGTTCTTCTTTCTATTTTTCTCTCTGCACAAATTACTCAACCACTGCAACCCGATTTTGGTCCCGGTGGTAACAGCTATACCAACGGTGGTGTTACACAATTCGATTATGCCACCAATGGAAATGGAGAAGATTTTTGGTTGTATGAGCCCAATAATCCTACTCCCGATTCAGCAAATGTAGTTGTCTTCATTCACGGTTTGGGAGAAACTAATCCGAAGTTGTATGGAGCATTTATCAAACATTTGGTTCGCAAAGGAAACATCGTGATTTATCCGCGTTATCAAAGAACGTTGGATTTTACCACTCAAATTGCAGAATTCAACGACAGTTGCGCAAAAGGAATTCAGCGAGCGCTTGATACCATTCAGCAGCCAGGTCACGTGAAAGGGCGCATAGAGAATTATTTTATTCTCGGTCATTCGGTAGGAGGAGTTCTTACTGCTGATATGACTATGCTTCACGCGCAATATGGCTTGCCCAAACCACTCACTGCGTTTTCGATGCAACCCGGTGCCGCTAATTATTTAATGAGCGATTATTCTCCGTTTCCTGCTGATGTAAAATATTTAATTCTAGTTAGTCAAGACGATGCGGTGGTGGGCACCGCGCCCGGCACCACAATTTTTAATCAATCGGTTAATGCTCCTACTTCACACAAGAATTTAGTTCACACCTATAGCGATAGTCACGGTTCACCTGGAATTACCGCTACGCATTTCGACCCGCTGGCTGGCGATGCCGCATTTGATAATGGCGAAACCAATCTGTTTATTCTAGCATCGGGCAATGGACCTGTAGATGCTTTTGATTATTACTGCACATGGAAATTGCAAGATGCGCTTATGGATTGCGCGCTGCACAATCAAAATTGCGAATATGCTTTTGGTGATACTCCCGAACAGCGCGGCATGGGCAACTGGAGCGATGGCACTGCTGTGAGGATTTTGGAAATTACACCGCATGCAGTTTCAGCGGTTAGTGATTTGAAAAATGAAATTGGTGTTTCTGTTTTTCCGAATCCATCCAGAGGAAATTACGAATTACGAATTACGAATTACGAAATAAAACAACCACTGAAGTTTGAACTGTATGATTTAAGAGGGGCAATGTTACAGCAAGAACAAATACAATCTTCAATCTTCAATTTTCAATCTTCAATTTTTGATAGTGGCATTTACTTCTACCAACTGAAAAATTCTTCAAACGAAATTTTGAAGAGCGGAAAATTAGTGGTGGAGTAATTAGGAGTTGATGGCGATGTAACTCATCAGCCCGATGCTTTCTTTCAAAGCATTTTCATCAATGTTGAAGGTAGGCGTGTGAATGCCCGAAGTAATTCCAAGTTTTTTATTGCTTACACCAAGGCGATAAAAACACGCAGGAACGTGATGCGTGTAATAAGCAAAGTCTTCACTACCCATGCGCACTGGTAAATCGGTCACATTCTTTTTTCCAACAAATTCCTGCGAAAGTGCTTTTGCTTTTGCTGTTACCACTTCGTTGTTGACAAGAACAGGATAACCTTTCAGGATAGTAACTTCGCAGTGCGTCAAATACTTTTCAGTAACGCGGTGACAAATAAATTCTATCTGCTTATGTAATTGTATGCGCAAATTTTCATCAAAGCAGCGAAGCGTTCCGGCAATGTCAACCACATCAGGAACCACATTCGTTGCGCCTTTGCCTTCAATTTTCCCGAACGAAAGCACTACCGGAATTTGCGGATTGGTAAGCGACTTTAGTTCCAATAAAATTTCGGCAGCTATCAAAAGCGGATTTTTTAGCTCTTCAATTCGAGCGGCATGACCGCCTTTGCCAATAACTTTCAAATAAACTTCATCGCTGCTTGCCATAAATCTGCCGCCACAAAATCCAAAAGTGCCTGCTTCTAATTCAGGCGAAACGTGCAAGCCAAAAATTTTGTTTGGTTTCGGATTTTCAAGAACTCCTGCGTTAATCATTGCCTCAGCTCCGCTTGGAATTTTTTCTTCGCTCGGCTGAAAAATAAATTTGATAGTGCCTTCGATTTCATTTTTTAATTCTGAGAGAATCATTGCCACACCCAACAAATTACTCGTGTGTACATCATGCCCGCAAGCATGCATCACTCCTGCATTTCTCGAACAGTAATCGATTTTATTTTCTTCCTGAATAGGCAATGCATCCATATCAGCACGCAATGCAATACATTTTGATTCAGGATTTTTTCCTTTCAAAATACCTACGACTCCATTCTTCGCCACCTTGGTTTGCACTTCAATTCCGCAACGCATCAATTCTTCCGCCACCAACTTCGATGTTTCTGTCTCTTCCCAACTCAATTCCGGGTTGGCGTGAATCTGTCTGCGCAATTCCACTATACGAGGAAAATATTTTTCGGAAAGCGATTTGATTTTTTCTTTCATCATTCAAATAAAGCTATTGCTTTTCAAACTGCGTTTTCAAAAACTGTTTTATAGAATCTGCATACACGCGGTGCCCTCGATTATTCAAATGTGCATCGGGGTATTCTGTAAAATTTGAACTGCAGTTTTGAAAGGTGAGCCAACTGGTTTCTAAAACGTCATCGTTCAGCAAATCAGCATATCGTGTTCTGTATTTTTCTAAACTAAAATCTGCTTCGTTTCGGGCGGGTATTAAAACAAATTTCAAAAGCACTTTATTTTCTTCGGCAATTCGATTTATGCCGCGCAAATATTTTTTAGTGATATGCGAATCTTTAGCCGTGCGCATAAACTGTAACTTTTCATCTATTCTAAACTTAACCGAATATAGTCGCGAGAGCAAAGCGCTTTTTGAAATAAGTTTTTCCAGAAAATTTTTCGGATGGCGCAGAAAGTATCTTTCGTTTACGCAGTAGTTGTACGCTTGGGGTGCTGTATGAAAATGCCTGCCATCTATATCAGCAAGAATAGCTCCCGCATTCGTTAGAAAATAAAGCGGTTCGTTAGCAAAAATTTTTCGGTCGAACCGCATCAAGTCATTATCCATGAAAAACGCAATAAAGACAAAGTCGGGTTTTAGTAGGGGTACATATTTTTTGGCTAACTCAAAATACTGAGGTGGGTCCGTGGCCGGAATGCCAAGGTTGATGATTTCAAAATTTGTTTCACGTTGCAAGATATCTGCAAAGCAACTATCAAAAGGATGAGCACTCAGGCCCCAGGTAAAACTATCTCCAATAAAAAGCAGCTTTTTCTTTGTGGTGTCAATTTCGGAAAACTCCTTTGTTCTGAATCCTTCATTGTTTACAGCAATTTGTTGTAGCTTCATTCGACTGACATTTGCCACTAAAATTCCTTCGCTGTTCGTTACGAAATCTGAAATAGTGTAGAGTGAATCAACCGGTTTAAAGTTCATCCAGTTGGGTTTTAAATCACCAGGTGCGTAGCCTTTAGCACGAAGAATAAATTCAATTGATAGAAATGAAATAAGGAGAAAGGAGAGTTGAAATAGAATTCGTTTTTTCTTTTCAGACATAAATCAAAATGGATTTCACTTCAATTTAATTTTGTCGCGCACGATAAATGCGCCTGGATAGAGCGTAACAATTCGTTGCAAAAAATAGGTGGCTTCTAATCTTGATGTAAAATCTCCCATGCGAAGTTTATAATAGGGCTGTTCATACTCTACATAAGAAGTAAGTTCAGCGAACTCTTTATACATGGCTCCTTTGCTTTTATAAACTTCATCGCGAATGTCGGTATACATAATTTGAATGCGATAACCATCTGCAAATTCTTTTCTGCGGTTATACTCTTTGTATTTGTAAAGCAGTTCAGAAGTTTTTGCTTCCTGTTTTACAGAGAAGTTTTTGTTCACTGAAACGGTTGTGCTGTCTTGAGAATAACAGACGATAGACAATAGACAATAGACAATGGACAACAAACAACCTTTTGCTGCTAAACTGAAAACCGGAAACCGGAAACTGGAAACTCTTTTCATTCTGCAACAATACTTACACTTGCCGAACATCCCAAACGGTCGGCCCCAGCTTCAATTAGTTCTAAAGCAAATTCTTTTGTCTTGATTCCTCCGCTGGCTTTTATTTTAATTGATTTTGGAAGATTAGCTCTTAATAATTTTACGGCTTCTACAGTGGCTCCGGGTTGAATAAATCCTGTAGATGTTTTTACAAAATCAACGGTCATCTCTTTACACAATTCGCAAGCTTTAATAATTTCTGCATCGCTCAATAATCCCGTTTCTAAAATCACTTTCAGTTTTCCTCCGCGCAACTGAACAATAGTTGCAGCACTCGTCAATTCGTTTTTTAAATAATTCCAATCACCTGCTTTGAGCGCAATCAAGTTAATCACCATATCAATTTCATCGGCACCTTCATCAATGGCTCTTCGAGCTTCTTCTACTTTGGCCGGTGTGTGCGCGTAGCCTAGCGGAAAACCAACCACCGTTGCCACTTTCACTTTTGAGTCGCTGAGCCACAATTTACTTTTACGAACAAAATAAGGGGGAATGCAAACTGCGGCAAAACCAAATTCCATTGCTTCGGCACAAATTTTTTTCACCTCCTTTTCAGAAGCATCTGCTTTTAAAAGTGTGTGGTCAATCTTAGACGCGAGATTCATTGATTGAAAATAAAAAAATAGGGACAACTCTGTGTTGTCCCTGTATTATTTCTATGCTTCCTTGCCGTGGCAGTTTTTGAACTTTTTTCCGCTTCCGCAAGGACAAGGATCGTTGCGACCCGTTTTATCACCTACGCGAATTGGCTCGGGTTTCTTTTCTATCTCCTGTTGTTCCTGTTGACCAGCATCAGGATTTGGTCCGCTCATTATTTCGCCTCTACCTTCCTGAATTTTTTTAGCAAACTGCTTTTGCTTTTCATTCTCCGCATTGCGAACTGCATCGGGATTTGATTGCGGCACTTGACCTTTGAAAAGGAACGAAGAAATTTCACGATTTACTTCACCAATCATTAAAGAGAAAAGATTGAATGCTTCTTTCTTGTAAATCACAATCGGGTCTTTCTGTTCGTAAGAGGCGAGTTGAACTTCCTGTTTCAAATCATCTACCGCGCGCAAATGATGTTTCCACGCTTCGTCAATCAACGAAAGCGTTACCGCTTTTTCGAAATACGAAACAAGGTTTTTGCCTTCGGTTGTCATGGCATCCTGCAAGTCAATCAAAATATTCAATCCCTTTTTACCATCGGTAAAAGGTACCGCCACGCGATGAACAGAATCGCCACGGGTTTGATGAATATTTTTGAGCACCGGCAAAATTGTTTTGATGGTGTTCTCGGCTTTGCGTTTGTAAAGTTCTTTTACCTCAGCAAATAATTTTCCGGTAACCGTTTCAATGTTCGAGCTTCCTAATTCTTGTTGTGTAATGGTTGTGTCTAACGAGAAATAACGAATCACATCTAACTTGAAATTATCGTAACCACCGCCATCGTGTGCAGTAGCAACAAGCTCTTCACACAAATCATAAAAGCTGTTGTCAATGTCGAGCGAAAGTTGTTCTCCAAACAAAGCGTGCTTGCGTTTCGAGTAAATCACTTCACGCTGACGATTCATTACATCATCGTATTCCAACAAACGTTTACGAATACCAAAGTTGTTTTCTTCCACCTTCTTCTGGGCACGCTCAATTGATTTCGAAATCATTGAGTGCTGAATCACTTCGCCTTCTTCGTAACCCATGCGGTCCATCACTTTTACAATTCTATCACTGCCGAATAAGCGCATCAACTCATCTTCCATAGAAACAAAAAACTGAGAACTGCCCGGGTCACCTTGACGACCGGCACGACCGCGCAACTGTCTGTCCACTCTTCGTGAGTCGTGACGCTCTGAACCAATGATGGCAAGACCACCTGCTTTTTTTACGTCATCTTTAATCTTGATATCGGTTCCACGACCAGCCATGTTCGTGGCGATGGTTACGGTTCCTGCATTTCCTGCTTCTGCAACAATCTCCGCTTCGCGTTGATGTTGTTTTGCGTTCAACACGTTGTGTTTAATTTTTCGCATCGTCAACATTCGCGCAAGCAATTCCGAAATTTCCACCGAAGTTGTTCCGACAAGAACGGGTCTTCCTTCGCCTGTAAGTTTTACAATTTCCTCAATGATGGCATTGAATTTTTCTTTCCGTGTTTTGTAAATCAAATCTTCCCGGTCATCGCGCACTACAGGGCGATTTGTTGGAATAGACGAAACTTCCAACTTGTAAATATCCCACAACTCCTGTGCTTCGGTTTCTGCCGTTCCCGTCATACCACAAAGTTTATGGAACATGCGGAAATAATTTTGCAGGGTGATTGTAGCAAGTGTTTGCGAAGCTGATTCAACCTTCACATTTTCTTTGGCTTCAATTGCCTGATGCAAACCATCGCTGTATCGTCTTCCATCTAAAATACGACCGGTGTTTTCATCCACAATTTTCACCTTGCCATCCATCACCACATAGTCCACATCTTTTTCGAAAAGTGTGTATGCTTTCAACAACTGGCTAACTGAATGAATGCGTTCGCTCTTCTCGCTATAGTCGCGCATGAGCGCATCTTTGCGATTTATTTTTTCTTCGGGTGAAAGATTTTGTGTTTCAATTTCAGCAATCACACTTCCCATATCAGGAATAACAAAGAATGCAGGGTCTTCGCCAGAGCCGGTGATGAGTTCAATTCCTTTATCGGTTAATTCAACACTGTTGTTTTTTTCATCAATATGGAAATAGAGTTCTTTATCTACCAACGGCATATTTTTTTGCTGCTCACCCAGATAAAAATTTTCCGATGCCTGCATAATTTGTTTCATGCCCGGCTCACTCAAAAATTTTATCAAGGCAGAATTATTCGGCAAACCTCTATGCGCACGGAACAAAGCCAAACCGCCTTCGCCTTCCTTCTCTCCCGTTTTTCCTTCTTTGATTAAACGCTTAGCATCGGTCAAAAACTGATTGGTAATTTTTTTCTGAACATCAAACAGTTTTTGAATTCGCGGTTTCAATTCCTGAAACTGTTTTTCATCATCAGAATCAACCTGACCTGAAATGATGAGCGGTGTTCGTGCATCATCAATCAAAACGGAATCCACTTCATCCACCATTCCAAAATGATGTTTGCGTTGAACCATTTCGTTCGGGTCGTTCACCATGTTATCGCGCAGGTAATCGAAACCAAATTCATTATTCGTTCCGTAAGTAATGTCAGCTAAATAAGCATTGCGTCTTGCTTCGCTGTGCGGTTGATATTTATCAATGCAATCAACGCGCAAACCGAGGAACTGAAAAATTGGTCCGTTCCATTCGCTGTCCCTTCGCGCAAGATAATCGTTCACCGTTACAATGTGCACGCCTTCACCCGCAAGTGCGTTCGTGTATGCAGGAAGCGTAGCCACTAATGTTTTCCCTTCACCCGTTCCCATTTCGGCAATCTTTCCCTGATGCAAAACCATCCCCCCAATCAACTGCACATCGTAGTGCACCATTTCCCATTTCACTTCGCTGCCTGCAGCAAGCCAAGTGCTTGAGTAGGTAACTTTATCGCCATCAATTTTTATGTTCTGAAATTTAACCGCGAGTTCTCTATCCAAATCTGTAGCCGTTGCTTCGAGTGCTGCGTTATTGCTAAAGCGGAAAGCCGTTTCTTTCACCACAGCAAATGCTTGCGGCAAAAGTTCTTTCAGCACTTCTTCAATTTGCTTATCGCGGTCTTTGCGCAACTCATCAATTTTTTTGTAGTGACCATCTTTAGTTTGCAAATCCTCTTCGGTCTCTGCCAGTTCTTTTACATCGGCAATTTCCTTGTCAATCACTGAAAGATGTTCTGCAATGCGCGCACGAAACTCTACGGTTTTGTTGCGCAACTCATCGTTGCTCAAACTTTTCAGCTTCTCATACTCTGCGTTTATTTCCGCAACTACAGGTTGCATTTCTTTATACTCACGGTCACTTTTGTTACCGAAAATTGATTTCACTAGGTTATCGAAAAAGCCCATTGCTGAATTGATTATTGATTAATGATAATTGATAAGACTGTAGTCGTGTTTAATATTGAAAATTGGTTATTGATTATTTCTTCTTCTTCTTTAAGGGGTGCTAAACTAAAAGTTTTGCCGAAGCGGTTGAATTCAATAATCAAGCAAAGGATTTTTTAAAGAATTATTGGCAGAGTGTGGAGAATAAATGGGCGAATGTGTCCGTTGCGATTTTAGATTCGCGCCATAAATTCTGAATCAAGATGAAGATATTGTTGTTGGGTGCCGGTGGTCGCGAACATGCTTTTGCCTGGAAACTTTCTCAAAGTCCGCTTTGCGAAAAACTTTTTATTGCTCCGGGAAATGCAGGAACTTCTCAGCACGGAGAAAATGTAGCTATTAGCGTGAATGATTTTGATGTTATTGAAAAATTTGTTCTCGAAAATAAAATTGAACTCGTTGTAGTTGGCCCCGAAGATCCATTGGTGAATGGTATCTACGATTATTTTCAAGCGAAAGACGAATTGAAAAACATCCCTGTTATCGGCCCATCAAAAGCGGGTGCTCAATTGGAAGGCAGCAAAGCATTCGCAAAACAGTTCATGGTTCGCCACAACATTCCTACTGCTGCTTATGGAGAATTTACGATTGAAAATTTAGAAGATGGTTTCGATTTTATTGATGAGCAAACTCCGCCTATCGTTTTAAAAGCCGATGGATTGGCTGCGGGAAAAGGTGTTTTGATTATTAACGAGCACGGAGAAGCCAAAGACAATCTCCGAGAAATGATTGAGCAGAATAAATTTGGCAAGGCAAGTGCGAAGGTGGTGATTGAAGAATTTTTAAAAGGAATTGAGTTTTCTGTTTTCGTGCTGACCGATGGAGTGAACTACAAAATTCTTCCCAATGCAAAAGATTACAAACGCATTGGCGAAGGCGATACGGGATTAAACACAGGAGGTATGGGCTGTATTTCTCCTGTTCCGTTTGTAGATGCTGTGCTGATGAAAAAAGTGGAAGAGCGCGTAATCATTCCCACCATTGAAGGATTGAAAAAAGACAATATCATTTACAAAGGTTTTATCTATATCGGATTTATGAACGTGAATGGCGAACCTTATGTGATTGAATACAATTGCAGAATGGGCGACCCTGAGACAGAGATTGTGCTGCCTCGTATTAAGAACGATTTAGTTAAACTTTTAGCAGCAGTAGGCAGCGGCAGTTTGCAGGAAATGCAAATTGAAATTGATGAGCGCGCTTGTGCCACTGTGATTGTGGCATCGGGTGGTTATCCTGAAGATTATGAGAAAGGGAAAGAGATAACTGGAATACAGCGGCAGGAAACAGTAGCAGGAAGCAGTGAATACAACGAGACGATTATTTTTCACGCAGGAACGAAAGATGACGGAGATAAAATATTGACGAATGGCGGAAGGGTGCTTGCGGTTAGTTCTTATGGCAAAGATATTCATGAAGCCGTTGCTAAATCGAATGCTGCGATTGAGAAAATAAATTTCGAGGGAAAATATTATCGGAAAGATATAGGTTATGAGTTTCGATAAATTGAGGCTGTCTCAAAAGTATCTTGTGTCGGATGGAAGCATCCGACTCCACGTTGTGCGGTCAGATGCTTCCATCTGACCGAAGTGTAAATTATCAGCTTTTGAGACAGCCTCATCTTTTAATCATACCAAACTCACTTCAATTTCTATTTTTAGCGCATGGCAAAAACAGCTTTAATAATCGGGTCAACAGGTTTGGTGGGCGAGCAATGTTTAAAGGAGTTGCTCGCTTCTGCCGCTTATGAAAAAGTGATTGCGCTTACCAGAAAAAGGCTTTTGTTGCAAAATCCGAAACTTGAAAACATCGTAACCGATTTTGAAAATCTTGAACGCATCAAAGACCAATTGAAAGCTGATGATGTTTTTTGTGCAATGGGAACTACCATTGCCAAAGCAGGAAGTAAAGAAGGGTTCCGAAAAGTAGATTTCGAAATTCCTTTGCAGGTAGCTCAACTCGGTTTATGGAATGGTGCTAAAAAATTCATCCTTGTTTCGTCTTTGGGTGCCGATGCCGCCTCTTTTGTTTTTTATAGCAAAACAAAAGGCGAACTGGAAAATGAGTTAATGAAGTTGAATTTTGAATCGCTGGTTATTTTGCGTCCGTCAATTTTATTGGGAGACAGAAAAGAAAGAAGAGCTGGGGAAGAAATAGGAAGGTTTGCCGCTGAAAAGCTTTCGTTTCTTTTTGTAGGACCTTTAAAAAAATATCGTGGTACGTCCGCTGACCTGCTTGGTAAATTGATGGTGAGCCTTGCACAGCAAAAAATTAAAGGCATTAGAATTTTAGAGAACGAAGAAATTTTGAATTGAGTGAAAAAAAATAGACAAGAGATTTTAGACAAGAGACAAGAGACAAAGACATTCTGTTCTTTGTGTTTGGTTTTTATAGCTGTGATATGCTCGTTTCAATTTTCGTTTTCGCAAGGCGATAGCACGAGTGGCATTATCAAACTTCGTCAGCGGTTGGTGCATATTAAACACGATGAAGGAAAAGAAACCGTTGACTCGTTTCGTATTCTCCATGTAATGATTGGTGGCAATGTTTATCAAACCGAAAAACATTTGAACTACGCGTACGATGAAAAAACTAAGAAGTATGATTTCAGAAATGAGTTCAAGTACATTCAACCAATTTTAAATCTTGGTGACATCTCCATTGTGAATTTGAAAACATCATTTGGCAACAATGTGAAAAATATGTTTTCGGCTCCCGATGAATTTGCTTTAGCGTTGAAATATGCCGGCATCAATGTGGCTATGCACGCAAATATTCACACGGCAAACATCAGCAAAACGATGTTGAAGCGCACGCGCGATTTGCTGAATACGTACGACATGTATCATACGGGCGCATTCACCGACAATATGCAACGAAACGGAAATTATCCGCTCATCATCAACAAAAAGGGTTTCCGGATTGCAATATTGAATTACACGCGCGTCACCAATCGTCCATCCATCTCCCGCGATTTTATCATTAACGAAATTGACAAGTTTGCCATTGAGCGAGATATGCGAATGGCGCTGGCGCAAAAACCTGATTTTATTATTGCCTATTTCGATTGGGGCGCGAACAATCAGGAAACGCCCAACTACATGCAAATGGATATTGTGCAATACGCTTTTCAATTGGGAGCGAATATGGTTGTGGGCACTAATCCGAATGCGCCCATGCGCATTGACTACAATAGTTACAATCGCAACGGACAAATGAAGGAAGGCATTGTAGCTTACTCGCTCGGAAATTTAATTGCGAGTAACGATGATGTAAAAAACCGGAAGGGTTATTTGATTGATTTGGAATTGAAGAAAAATAATTTCACCGGAGAAACCGATGTGAATGATTGGGGAGCTATTCCGGTTTACACTTATTACGATACCACTTCCGCTCATGGTGCTACAAAGGTTTTTGCTGTGCCATGTTCTAACGTTGAAAGCGGAGATATTTTCCCCAACATTCCTTACATAGAAAAAAGAAGAGCCGTGAATAGCGCGTATGATGTGCGCAAACTTTTAGGTGCAACTGCCGATGAAATTCAATACAACCTCAACGAACTTATCGTAAACAATGTTCAGGAAACAATCGATATCACCAGCGCATCGCTCAACAATAAATTCAGTCAGAAACGCGCCAGTGAAATTGACCCAAGCGATGCTCCCGTTTTACCAATGGCTACTTTAGGTTCAAACAATCCACCATCCATCGCTGTGTTATATGAAGAGCCGATTAAACCGGAAACGTCTTTAGGAAAACAATACCCTAAAGCAAAAAGCATTCTTGATAATACAACCGAAACAAGTTCTCTATCTTCGAAACCAATAAATGGAAACGCGCCTAATCTTTATCCGCAGGCAACTGATAGCCTTACGCGTAAAACAATTACCGCTGTTTTGAATAATGAAAGTGTGGCGTTGAAAATTCCTAGCGCTGATACTACAGCCACAAACCCTGTTGTTGCTGAAAACAGAAAAGAGAACAAGAAAGCTTCGACAAAAGAAAAAAATGTAGCTGAGAAGAAAGCAGATGTGATTCCAGTAAATAATGATTCAACCAAAGTTGTTGCTGTGGCTAAAAGCAAGGTTGCTTCAAACGATAGTTCATCAGTTGCAAAAAACAATAAACAGAACAGCGAAAATTTATTGGCAGAAAAAGATTCTGTAAACAGAAAAAACAAAACGACTGCTGTTGATACATCAACCGCAAAAAGCAAAAGCAAAAATCAACCTGCTAATACCAATTACCACACCGTTGGTAACGATTATGAGTTGAAAGAAAAAGAAGTTGCCGCAGCTAAACAGAAAAAAGCAACAACAGAAACTAAAGAAAGAGAAAAGGAAGTAAGCATCGAAACAAGTCCAACAGCTACTGAAAATATTGCTTCAAAAAACACTTCCGCAATTAACTCGGAAATCAAACCTGTGAGTGGGACAAATTCGAAAGTAGTGTTTGATACTTTTTATCGCATTCAGTTTTACGCGCTAAAAAAATTCATTCCGCTCGACACTAATTATTACACGCACTTGAAAGGATATGAAGTTTTAGAAGAAGAAGGCTTGTTCAAATATTTGCTCGGTAAATTTAAAACCAACGAAGAGTGTGAACAATATTGGAAAACGCAAATACAACCGCGCTATAAGCAAAGTTTCATCAGTAAGTATGTGTCGGGCAAAAGAGTATTGCAATGAATCTGGCGGTCGACATAGGAAACACGCAGGTAAAGCTCGGGCTGTTTGAGCAGGACGAACTCAAAGAAATTTTTCATGATGAGCACAGCATAGAAGAGGTTTTGAAAAACTTCAAAATTGAAAATGCCATTCTTTCAAAAACAGGTTCAAGCGAATTAGTAGAATTCAAATTATCGCAGAAGAAAAAAATCAAAACACTTTTTCTTTCGCACGAATTGAAACTGCCTTTGAGAATTTCATATACCACACCACAAACCCTCGGTGCCGATAGAATTGCGGGAAGTGCAGCAGCTAATTTTCTTTTCCCTCAGAAAAATGTTTTAAAAATTGATTTCGGCACCTGCATTACTTATGACTTTGTAAATGCGAAAGATGAATTTTGCGGTGGTGCTATTTCACCGGGTATGATGATGCGTTTTAAAGCCCTGCACAATTACACCGCTAAACTTCCGCTTGTTGACCCAATGCAGTTTAGCACGTTTGAACTTACCGGCACAGATACTTCTACATCTATCTTGAGCGGAGTGGTGAACGGAATAAAAGAAGAGACAGACGGCATAATAAATGAATATAAAAAGCGTTTTGGTGACCTGAATGTAATAGCCACAGGAGGCGATGCGGGTTTATTTGTTTCTCTGCTCAAAACTGAGATATTTGCCCGCCCTTATTTAGTCCTCGAGGGGTTGAACCGCATTCTGAATTATAATCTTCCATGAAAAAAATATTTGCATCTCTATTTAACACCCGAACTTTCAGCATGAATTTTCGGATTTTGACGATGCTGTTTGTTGTTCAATTTTCAATTTTCAATATTCAATCTGTCTTCGCTCAGGCCTCTTCGCCTTACTCGCGTTATGGTTTGGGTTATGTTCGTTCAACCGTTTTTTCGGCAAACAAAGGAATGGGTGAATTAGCTGCTCCTTATTTCAGCTCTGTAAATATCAATTATACCAATCCTGCATCGTATGCTTCGCTCACGCGCACTACGGTTGAGATAGGTGCTAACTTTGACGGACTGAGCATCGTGAAAGATTCTACTTATAAAGCTACAAGCGGTGGCATCAGTCACTTTGCCATTGCATTTGTTCCGAATCCGAAAAAGAATAGCTATGCGATTAGCCTTGGGTTGCTTCCTTATACCAACATTAATTACACGTTCATTCAAAATTTTAATGATTCCGCTATTGGTGTTCATCGCGAGGTATTCAGCGGAACGGGTTCGTTATATCAGGTTTATGCAGGCGGTGCCTACAAAGTAAGAGGCTTTTCTATTGGAGCAAATTTTGGTTTTCTGTTCGGCAAATTAGATTATCAAAAGACGATCACTTTCCCTGATAGTATAGAAGCGTACAGCACACGTAATATTACCAACCTGAATGTGAAAAGTTTTATTTACAACGTAGGCATTCAATATCAACGCAGAATATTTCATAACGATAATGATCCTGATGCACGCAGCGATATCTTCTTTACGTTTGGTGCTTATGGTTCAGGCGGAATGAAAATGGATGCAAAGCTTTCGAAGCGTTGGGAGCGATTTGAATACAACTCTACTTACGGATTTATTGCGGTGGATACAGCAGAAGCCACCTTCAATAAAAAATCAAAAATCAATTTGCCGTTCAATATTGGAACGGGGGTTATGTTTGGCAACGAACGTTATTGGATGGCAGGCATTGATTTCAAATTCATGAATTGGAAAAATTTCACTTCGCCATTGAACAATGCAGGGTTGAATGATAGCTGGAGAATTTCTGTTGGCTTTCAAATTACACCGAAGTATGATGAACTCGATAAGAAAAAATATTTGAGCCGCGTGCAATATCGTTTTGGCGGTTACTACGGTGTTAGTGAAATCAACGTAAACGGAAAAGCACTTACGCAGGCAGGTGGAACTATCGGAATTGGATTTCCATTCCGTTCAGTGGGCAGATTAAATATCAGTGGCGATTTCGGCACGCGTGGTGGTAGCGACAAAAGTATTTTTCGCGAAAATTATTACAAACTCACCTTCGGCTTTGTGCTAAACGATATCTGGTTTATCAAGCGTAAATTTGATTGAGATGAAATGCGCAACAAACAAATTACAGTTGAACGCGCTGTTTCATTTTCTATCTATTGTCTTTTGTCTATTGTCTACTGTCTCGCTTTCTTCTTGCAGCAATAATTCTGAAACTGCGAAGCTGATTATCTCTCGCGCCAACGTAAATATTGAAAAGGGAAAAGATGTTGAAATAAATTATTCCGATGAAGGAGTAGTGCGCATTCAGGCAAGCGGGCATACTGTTACGCGCTATAACACCGCTAAACCTTATCTTGAATTTTCTGATGGAATGAAACTCCTGTTTTATAATGCCGAGCATAAAGTTGAAAGTACCCTCACTGCAAAATATGCCACGGCTATCGAAAACAGTCACTCCATGACCGCTCGTGATAGTGTAGTCGTGGTTAACCAAAAAGGAGAAATTTTAAATACCGATGAATTGATTTGGGACGAGGACAAAAAAATAATTTACTCTAACTCATTTGTAAAGATTACAACGCCCGATGAAATTATTTACGGCAACGGAATGACCGCCAACGAAAACTTTACCGATTATGTGATTAAACACATCACAGGAACCATAAGGGTAAAGACAAGTCAACTCGAATAAATTTTGCACTATGAAAATTCTACAGTATTTTGAAAAAGCATGGATTGGTGCAGCTATTGCATCTATTATTGTGGCCGTGTATAATCTTATTGTGCTTCGCGAAATAAGTAACCGCGTTTACTTCCCTATGTTCTGCGCTATGTTTTGTATGTTGATTTGGTTCAACATTCGAGGGCAAAGAAAGTTCAGAGAAAAAATGTTCGATGAAAAACCGGAAAGCAAAAAGCCGGAGTAAATTTTTCTGATGATAGTTTCATCTTCCTTCCAACAAAAAAATGTAAGCAGGATTTAAATGCAGTTCCTAAAAAGGAATTATGTGTTTTTATTTAATCGCGCGCACTTCAAATGGAGTTTCCAAACAACCTCTTTTGTTTCTTCTTCATTCCAAAACACATTTAGTTTTGGCAACAGAAACTCAATAGGATCGCTGTTGTGTTTGGCTACATAGTTATTATAAGAACTCCAACTTTTTACGTAGTTGAGCCATTGTTCTCGATTCCAATTCATAGTACAGAAAAAATCGGGACTGCTAAGCGACTCAAAAGGAAACGGAAGGGTTTTATATTGATTACGCACATACCATCTGCCATCGGGCCAGTAATCGTGAAGGAATTCATACATGAACCAATCCATCAATTCATCAATAGGTGCAGAGATTTTTGCTTCGCTATATGTCCACAATGCGATGATGCCGTTTGGTTTGGCTACGCGTTGAGCTTCCTTGTAAAATAAATCGTGATTAAACCAGTGAGCAGCAGTGGCAGCAGTAATGAGGTCAACGGAATTATTTGGCAAACCACTTTGTTCGGCTGTGCCTACTTTGTATTCAATGTTGTTTCGCGGCATAGCGTTTTTAATCTGCTGCTCGCTGCCATCGGTAGCAATTATTTTTTCGAAATGATTGGCTAACGAAACGGCTGCTTGTCCGTTTCCGGTGGCACAATCCCAACAAATTTTTTTTGAAGGCGAAACAGAAGCGAGAAATTCGAAAAGGTTGTCGGGGTAAGTAGGTCGAGCTCTTAGGTAAATTTCTGCTTGCCGCGAAAAGTGGTCTTGAAATTTCATAGCACAAAAGAAAGAAGTTAGATCCGGAAACCAATTCAGGTATTTTACA
This sequence comes from Bacteroidota bacterium, assembly GCA_947479455.1. Taxonomy (GTDB): domain Bacteria; phylum Bacteroidota; class Bacteroidia; order Chitinophagales; family LD1; genus Bog-950. The sequence goes on along the minus strand of CANJZE010000021.1, from coordinate 33,216 downwards.
TTTTATACTGTTTATTAAAACTCAAATTGAAACCATATAAAATGGACAAACTCTTTCGATTATCTTTAACCAATGAATCCCTTTCTGCTTTGTGCAATTTGTATCTTCACCTTCATGTGCCTTATGTTCGTGCTGGCGTTATTGAAACGCGATAACAGCATTGTCGACATAGGTTGGGGAATCGGCTTCATCATCGTTACCTCTGCCACTTATTTTGTTTATGGCGATGAACGCTTTCATCAAAAACTCGTTAGCTATCTCGTTATTGTTTGGGGGCTGCGCTTATCTATATATATAGCTATTCGCAATTTTGGCAAGCCCGAAGACTTTCGCTACGCCAACTGGCGCAAAGAATGGGGCAGTAATTTTTTCTGGCGTTCTTTTTTGCAAGTGTTCATGTTGCAGGGCTTAATCATGTTTATCAATACGCTGCCTGTTATCATTATTAATAACGATCTCGCTATTTTCAAATCGTACAAATTTCTTTATCCCATGGGTTGCGTGGTCTGGTGCGTAGGTTTTTTCTTTGAAGCCTTAGGCGATTTGCAGATGTATGAATTCAAAAACTACCATCACCACCAAGGAGCTATCATGAATCGCGGTTTGTGGAAATTTACACGCCATCCCAATTACTTTGGCGAGGCAGTGATGTGGTGGGGAATTTTTCTGATCGCCATTCCTTCGGGGCAGTGGTATCTTTCTGTTTTGGCTCCACTAACGATTACTTTTCTTCTGCTCAAAGTTTCGGGCGTAACCATGCTCGAAAAAAAATACGATGGCAATGATGCTTACGCGAAATACAAACGAACGACCAATGCTTTCCTTCCTTGGTTTCCTAAAAAGGAAAATTGAATCATGTTAGTTTTTACTTTCACAAAAAATCTGTTTATGAGATTGAAGCTTACAATACTATTCGTTGCACTCGCACATTGCATTTTTGCGAACTCCTTTACCGATTACCAAAAGCACATAGCCAAAGACCGCTTCATTCTGATTTTTGAAAAGAATATAACCGCTGAACAAAAGGCCGCTATTGTCAATCAATCGAATCTCGTTACGTCATTTACGCATGTTCCTTCACCATCGCTCACTATTTGTTCTACTCCTGATGTTGAAAGTGCTACCAAGTATTTTTCTTTGGTTCCTGAAATAAAATTCGTTTCGTTTTTTATTACAGACGGCAAACACTTTGGCGGAGTGCTCAATAATTTCTTTGTGAAGCTCAAAGACAAAAACTTTGAACCTATGTTTCGCCAAAAATTACTGCAGCAACACTTAGGTGAAGCGGTGTCAGATAAATACATTCCTAATCTTTTTAAAGTGCAGAATTTAAAAGCGCTGGGCATAAACACAGTTGACATCTGCGCTTCATTTCTTCAAGAGGGTTGGTGCGAATATGCATCGCCAAATTATTTATTGAATCCCGAAGTTTGTTCAAACGACCTATACTACAATCGTCAATGGAATATTCAAAACACAGGAACCTTTGTGCAGGGTAGCGGAACAATTGATGCCGATATGGATGTAGACAGCGCATGGACTATGACTACAGGCAACTCGAACATTAAAATTGGAATTATTGATTCTGGTGTTGACACTTTGCATCCTGATTTAGCCGGAAACATGCTTCCGGGGTATGATGCTATCAACGATTCAACAGATGGTTACCCTACGCCTGCTCATCCCGAAGACGGACATGGAACTTGTTGTGCAGGAATTGTAGCCGCAGTAATGGGAAATAGTTTAGGAGTAGCTGGTGTGGCGCCATCGTGTAAAATAATTCCGGTGCGCACCTTCTACTATCTCGTTTTAGGTTCTACTGTTCTGCCTTTTTCTACTGCCGAAGCTTTTGCAAATGCAATAGGATGGGCTGCTGCAGCCGGTGCCGATATTCTTAGCAATTCGTGGGGCTTGCCCGAGCAATATATTATTTCGTTGCCCGGAGGAACGCAACCCGTTGAGGATGCCATTCAACAGGCATATACCACAGGTCGTGGAGGAAAAGGACTAGCGATGTTTTTCAGCAGTGGAAACGAAGAAGATAGTTCAGGCTCTATCTGGCCCGGAAAATTACCACAAACCATTGCAGTAAATGCTACGTCTATGTGCGATGAGCGAAAAAACGCCAACGATTGCAGTAGCGAAACCTGGAGCGGAAACTGGGGAGCACAGATTGATTTCAGTGCACCAGGAGTAAAAATTTCCACTACCGATATGCAGGGGAATAAAGGATTTAATTCTGGTGCAGGAACAGCAGGCAATTACTACGTTTCCTTCAATGGAACTTCCGCTGCTTGTCCAAACGCTGCAGCGGTGGGTGCTTTGTTGCTTTCTATTCTTCCTAATTGGGGTGCCGAAGATATTCGCAACATCATAGCCCGTTCATGCGATAAAGTTGGTGGCTATGGTTACGATTCACTTTACTATAACGGTACGTGGAGTCGCGAACTTGGTTACGGAAGAGTGAACGCTTACAATGCGTTGATGTATTCTCTTTCTTACGTTCCCTCTTCGGTAAAAAATGTAGAAACAGAAACCGTGTTCAACATCTATCCGAACCCAAACAATGGAAATATGAAGGTGCTGTTGAGCAACGATAAAGCGGTAATGAAAATTTACAACCTAACTGGCGAAGAAATGATGTCGACCGAAATTGTAAAAGGTATTAATCAAGTTTTTACAGGCTCGCTTACTGCGGGAGTTTACATAGCTAAACTGGACAGCGGTACAAACACGGCAACTAGAAAAGTTACCGTCATCAAATAGGGAGAGAATAAACTACTTCGTTATAACTTGGGTGTTCTCTAAGGCAGCCTGTTTTTTACCAAGCGCCTCGCTCATGCGGCTGTTGAGGAGTACAAATCCAATCAGCACTACGCAAAAAACCACAAGCATTAAATTCATGGAGGTGTCAGTTTTCATAGTTGACGGTTTAAATAATTAAATTTTGATACACGAATAAAACGTTTCTGTTTACATTATGTTGTGCATTACTTATTGAATTGACAACATTTCTACAATAAGGCTATAACAATGCCAAGTGGATCAAAAGATCACAGTGTAAACACGATATGTGTTAAACCCGCTGCGTTTGAAAGACTTAGCTTCACTTTGATTAAAAAAAATATTACCACAAAAAATTGGGAAAGTTAGTTTGTAGCAATTTTATGACAGATTAATGCACCTGTGCGAAGCAGAAAAAGTACAACTGCCCCAAAGGGCACATTAAAGGTATTCCGAAACCTAACTTACTTCAAAATTTAATTTGTGAGAAGCAAAACCAAAACTTACATTTACCACAACAAAAAAAAACAATATCATGAAAAAATCTTTACAACTTTTACTCGTTGCTTTCCTTTTCGGAGTACTTCATGCAAAAAGGATGTTGTCATTACTTACAACATAGCGGACAACCAACTTTGCCTTGTCGACTTACCTTTTGCTTTGGCTGATGGTTCAACTACTTCGTTCAATATTACACAAGCACAATTACAAGCAGCTTTTTCCGCAGCTTCAACTACCTATAGCCTTGATCGTATAACCAAAGTGGTAGCGAAAGGATTCAAAGTAAAAATATCTGGTGGTGCAACCAACCTCGATAAAATTTCGGGGTTTCAAGTGTTTGCCAAAGTCCAAAGCACTGCAGGGCTTGGAACCATGATTGCATCTACCAGCACCGCTTTTGCAACTGGTGCAAACGAAGTTGATTTGGCTATTCACGGCACTGATTTGAAAAGTTTTTTAGGAACAGAAGATATCGTAATTACTTTGCGTGCATATAACAAAGATTCTTCTCCGGCAATTTGCCTGACACTCACTAACGGAGTTATAGAGTTTTCGGCAAGCAAATAATTGAAAGCGTTTTAAAACAGAAAGCCTTCTGCCGAAATGCGGAAGGCTTTTTTGTTTCTCAACATAGCACTTACATTCGCGCCCATGTCTTTATTATCGCTTCAACATATTGTAAAGCAGTACGGAAACTATCGCGCTAGCGATGATGTAAGTTTCGAAATACCCAAAGGAAAAATTTTTGGTTTGCTGGGGCCAAACGGTGCGGGTAAAACAACCTTGATTAGAATGATTACCCGCATTCTTTATCCCGACTCCGGCAATATTCTTTTCAATGGCGAACAATTGAGCGACAAACACACCGAGAACATTGGTTACATGCCCGAAGAGCGTGGCTTGTATAAGAAGATGAAAGTGGGTGAGCATTTAATTTACCTCGGAAGATTGAAAGGGCTTTCACAAACCCAGGCAAAAGAAAACGTAAACGACTGGTTAAAGAAGTTTGAGATTGAAACCTGGTTCAACAAAAATATTGAAGAGCTTTCGAAAGGTATGAGTCAGAAAGTGCAGTTCATTGCCACGGTGCTTCACAATCCCGATTTACTGATTCTCGATGAACCATTTTCAGGATTAGATCCTATAAATTCTAAATTGATTGAAGAAGAAATTCGCGACATGAGCCGCAAAGGAAAGACGATTATTTTTTCTACTCATCGCATGGAGCAGGTTGAAGAAATTTGCGATGAAATTGTTTTGGTAAACAAGGGCAAAAAAATTCTCGAAGGAGGAGTGAAGGAATTGAAACAACGTTTCAAGGAAAACAAATTCCAAATATCTTTTAATGGAGAAATTAAAAACGGCTTGCTCAATAATTTGAATGTGGTTGAACAAAGAGCAGGAGAAGTAACCGTGAAATACAGCGAAGAACATCGAGGGAACGAGTTGCTGAAATTGTTTGTAGAGCACGGCATGGAAGTTTCTTCGTTTAATGAATTGTTGCCGAGTATTAATGAAATCTTTATTCGCCAGGTAGAAGCCAACTAAATGAAAAAAATACTCATCATCATTCAGCGCGAATACATCACGCGGGTAAAACGTAAAAGTTTTATCATCACTACGCTGCTTGCGCCACTTGGCTTTTTTGCCCTCATCAGTGGCTCGGTTTTAATCAGCACTTTTTCGCAGGGTAGAACCGATGTTGCAGTGATAGATGACAGCGGTTTGTTTAAAGATGTTCCACTGCCAGATGCCGATGACCAAACGGTTTATTTCCACAAAATAAACGGAAATGTTGAAGAGCTTTCATCAGAACTTCCCAAGGCAGAAAAGGAGAAAAGAAAATATCAGGCAATACTTTATATACCTGCCAACTTCAACATCAACAACCCAAACAATCCTGTAATTTCTTATCGCTACGTAGAGCGACCAGGCATGATGAAAAAGCAATTTATCAGCGACCGCATGAACGATGCTGTTGCGAAACTGCGTATGAAACTGCTGAACATCAACGAAGAGGTGCAGCAGCAGATGGAGAAAAAATTTCAACTCGATTATTCTTCACTCGATAACCAAAGCGAAAAAAAAGGGTACACTGAAGCGGCAGGCATTGCTGGCATGGTGATGGGTTTTGCCATTTACATTTCGCTCTTTTTTTACGGCACCATGATTATGAAAGGAGTGATGGAAGAAAAAACAAATCGCATTGTCGAAGTGCTCACATCTTCGGTAAAGCCTTTTCAATTATTGATGGGAAAAATTATTGGGGTAGGTGCCGTAGGGCTTACTCAATTTATTTTGTGGATAGTATTAATGGCAGTAGTAAACCTTGTTGCGGGAATTATTTTTGGCGCAGCCATTCATTCACACTCTTCAAGCATGGGAAGCATGCAGGGTGGCGGTTTAGATGCAGATGATATGCAACTGCTCATGAAAAATCTTTCATCACTTCCGTTTACACAAATTGCTTTGCTCTTTCCGCTTTATTTTCTTGGCGGTTTTTTATTGTATGGTTCTTTGTTTGCCGCGGTAGGTGCTGCTATGGGCGAAGATGGCGACCAGCAATCGCTCATGATTCCTATCACCGTTCCTATTATCATTTCTATTTTCATTGCCATTAACGTCATCAACAATCCCGATAGTTCACTTGGGTTTTGGGGTTCTATTATTCCGTTTACTTCTCCGGTGGTCATGAGTGCGCTCTTGCCGTTTCGCCCGGTATGGTGGCAAATTGCTCTGTCCATTTTGCTGCTGATTGGCGGTTTTGTATTAACTACTTACATAGCTGCACGCATTTACCGCGTAGGTATTCTAATGTATGGCAAAAAGATTACGCTGAAAGAAATGGGCAAGTGGATTTTTGCGAGAACGTAAAAAAAGCTAATACTAAGCCATCAAAATTTCATAAGGAATTCCAAACGAATCGTGAAGTGCGCGAATCATTCTCTTTGAAAGTTCACGTTTGCGATTCAATACCTCTGAAACCTTGCTTTTATCTCCAAGTGCTTTTTCAAGGTCTTTTCTTTCAAGACCCCTTTCTTCCATTAAATACTTAATGGCTTCCACCGGGTCGGGTGCTTCAATGGGATAATTTACTTCTTCATAATTATCAACGAGCGTAGCCAAAACATCCAGTTCATCGCCATTAGGCGTTCCGCTTTTCGCCCCCCACAGAATTTCCATTCGTTTGAGCGCTTCGCTATAATCGCGTTTTGTCTTTATTGGTTTTATGTTCATGTCAAATATTTTTTGCGTCAATTTTATCATATGCTTTATGAGTGCCAATAAACCGAATCCACAAAATCTGCTTTTCATAATCCAGGGCAACTACTAAACGGTAATTATTGCCTTTTATATTAAAAACCACACGGTCATTACCCACTACGCTTGCATTTCCAAATTGCGCCTTCAGTTGATTGAAATTTTTCCACTCTGCCTTTCTTGCTTCACTGAACCAAGTTTTAAGAGGTGTTTCTGCGGCTGCATTGCTTTCCCAAAAATCTCTTAGCGTGCTTCTGGCTATGATTCTCATTCTACTGCAAGTATAGAAAAAGGTTTCCAAAAGGGGAACTTTTAAAAACGGAGATTATCTCTTCATCAACATCAACCGCTTCGAAATTAGCTTGCCGTTCAAGTTGATTTGAAGGGAATACATACCACGTTCATGAGTAGTTAAGTCAAGTGTGGTGTGATTGGTTAGTGATTCATTTTTGAGTTGAAGAACAATCTGTCCCAGTTCATTAAACACTTTTATTTCGGCACCCGATAAAGATTTTCCATCTAAATAAATTTCAAATATTCCAGTAGATGGATTTGGAATAACCTGTAAATTTTCCGGAGAAATAAAATCGGTATGGCTAATCACGGTATCCTGATGTGGCTGTTCAATTTTTATACAACCATTGGTTATTTTTCCTGGCACTTCTTCATAATCGGCATTCAGCACTGCTACAATATTCGAAATGCAAATTTGCGAATCGGTCAATGAACTGAAGTACACGCGTAAGAAATTTAAGGGAGCTAATTGTTTAAAGAGAGAATTTTCATCGTTCGAAATTCCCACCACATGTCCGGTAGTTGACCAACGAATATCAGGACCATAATTTCCAAGAGCCAAATTTTTGATAGAGTCAACCATCAAGCCGTGCAATTTAAACTCGTATGCCAACATCAAACAAGTGGGATTGTACACACTCAAATCAATAAAATGGTGCACCAAATCGGTATCGGCAATACTGAACATAATACTGTCGAACGGATTATAAATGTTGAACGGAAACTCGCAGTGCTTATGGGTGTTTTGTGTACCACCGGGGTGATGATGTTGATTCGTATTATTCGCTAAACACCCATTGAGCCGCGCAGCATCAGTTACTGTCATTATGCTATCACCATTCAAATCATCGCAAATTGAATACAAAAGAGTGTCTTCTTTTAATCCGTTTAGATAAAAATTCATGTCAACACTATCTACCACAGTATTTACATCTACATCGCCTCGTTTGCCCGAACCATTGCAAACCATGTTGCAATCGCGAGCGGCATTACCAAAAGTATCGCCTGCACAATCTACATAAGGCACACAGTTGGGCAGAATAGAGAAGACTTTGTTTCCACCTCCATCGTAAAACAAATTAAAACAAACCTGTGACCAGTTATTGGTGTAGGTTCTTTCGTAGTGCCCCAATTTATCGGGTGATTGATCCCAGTTTACGCGCACAACCAGTGTGTAATTTCCGGTATCAATATCGGTAATATCAATCCATTGACAATCTAAACCGCTGCTGTAAATATCTCCGCAGCCAACAGAAATCCCCATGTTGCCGCAACCAAATTTTGCTTGTCCTCCACCGCTGCATTCTAAATCAAGCACACAAAATCCATTTTTAAATCCTTGTTGAAGCGGTTGATTGAATTGATCGTAAACTAAATACTCGGCATAGCCTGAATAATGCCAATGGCCATGACAAGCATCAAAAACAAACTGTCCGCCACTGGTATCGGGCGCACCAATAAAATAATCGAGATTGCCTATGTTACGAATGTGTGTTGTAAAGCGAATCAACCTTCGCACACCGTACCCTGATAAACAACCTTCGCTGATATAGCAATTGGTTTGACCCACGGTTAAATTATCTACATACATGGAAGATTCTAGTACGTTCCCGTCCACCGTTAAATCGGGTGAAGCACACAAAACACTTGGCGGATATACACAACTGCTATCGCTAATGGTAGCCAGCGGATTGTAATTGCATGAAGCTACATCGGTACAACCAACTATTGGTCCATTAAATTTTATTTGCCAGCTAATGGTATGATTACGGCAACTAGTATCATAGTCACCAATACGAATATAGTAGGTGTTTCCTGCGGCTAGTGCACCTGTAATTCTCGACTGTAGATTAACTCCACAACCATCATCGTCATAAAAAGTAGTGCCGGTATTACCTTCGGTAATGGTTATTCCTGCGCAGTGATCGTAAACGTAAATTTTTGTATCGCACGAATTTCCTAAAGCGCAAGTACTTATTTCATAAGTGCCACTGGAATCTGCTGTAAACACATACCAGGTTTCAGGTTTTGGTGCTGTCATCGTATCTAAAGTGGCGGTGAGTGGGCTACCACAATTTTGTCCGGGGGGACAATTAAAATAACTGGTTTCACTGGAACCAAATTGACCTCCACTTACGACCACAACACCATTTAGTTTTACCGAATAAGAACCGTTACCATAGCCGCAGCACAAGCCGTCACCAGCCTGATCAAAAATGGTAAAGCGCAAACAATTATTTGATGCCACACAAACCGTGTCGCCAATTATATTACCAGTATCAATAAGCGCATTGGTAACACCATCGCGCAAACTCCAATGGGTTTCGAGCGGATAATTATCTTGAATGATGGTGATCATTACTTCCGACTGACCACCGCCACATGCGGCAAAAGAAAAAGCAGTGGTTGAAACTAAAAAGCAGAGAAGAAGTAAAATTTTTTTCATGTCATGGCATTTGGTGTGTGAAGGTGAAAAGATTACTGATATTAAGAAGCCTGTTTTGTAAAAATGGTTGCGGTGTCAAGATTTTTTATGTGATGCTTAAATCTATCTTTGCCACCTTTATAAACACACACTTCTTTAATCAAATTTCTATTGTATGAAAAGAGCATTCACGCTTATATGCTTCGCTTTATTTTATCTTAACAACGTTTCTGTTTTTGCTCAAGAAAAAACTGTAAATCAAAAAGTTGCACAAGGGAGTGCGCGTGATCCTCAGTTGATGGTTAAAACAAGCAACTTAAAACCGGCAGCGAGCAATGTATATCCGGAAGGATTTGAGTCAGGTGCTGAGTTCAGAAAACTTTTTCAGAATGGTGGTCCTTACGATTACATAAATCCCGCGGCTGAAATTTTGGATAAGCGCGATTTGACTTCAAAGCATTTTCAAACCAGTGATAATAAAATTATAACCATAGCGAGTGCGGGTCCTGTTCATTATAAAAAGAACGGTTTATGGAATACCATTTTAAATGATGTTTTGCCGAACAATCAATTTGTCAATTTTGATTTTGCCAATACGCATAATCGTTTCCAAACTTTTTATGGCAACAGTTTGCAAGGTGGTATCAAAATTTTGACCGAGCAAAATGAAGAATTGAATTTGATGCAAGATGCCGGAATCGTTTACCTGGATAAAGATTTTCATGAAACAGGAAACGCAGGTTTACTTCATGGAACTGTGCAACAGGCACAAGAAAATTTCATTGGCTACCAAAATTTATACAACGGAGTAAACGCGGTTATTGAACACAATGCTGCGGGATATGAACTAAATTATGAATTGCAGAATCTTTCTTCTATCCAGATTCCTTCAAATACAGCGTTCGTTTCTTTTCGTGAAGCGGTGGCCGTACCAGCGGGTTATTATGTAGTGGTGCAGGAAGACAATAAGGGCATTCGTATACAAAATAACGCGGGCAGAATTTTATTGCAATATAAGCTCCCTGTTTTTTACGAAAAAAATGATCCCTTCAACAATGAATCGAGATTGAACGGCAATTATTTTACCGAAGAAAAAAACGGAAAAATTTATATGAACGTTTTGGTTCCTGCAACTTGGTTAACCGATGCGAAGCGTCATTTTCCCTTGGTCATCGACCCGGTGGTTACTGTTACTCCACAAATAGCTTTTGCATGGACATTTACTGTGGATGAAGATGCCGGTTGCGATTATGCGGCAGATAATGATGCAGATGACAATATGCGTGTTGGTTTTGATGATGGAACTTTTGACAATGACTACTATCAGTGTTATGCTAATTATGACATCAGCAGTATTCCCGATGTAAATTGTATTCAAAGTGCTTACGTAAGTTTTTACGAATACAATTGGAACAACGCTCGTAACGATGACAACCAACTTGATTTTTATTTTCAGGCGTATGACCCAATTGGCACCAGCCCGGTGGGTTTAACTTGCGACCAAAACTACAATGATATTGACGCCACAGGAACAGTTTACAGGAGATATAACGTGTGGGGAAATTGTGGTGGAGCTTGTACTGATTTTGATGAAACTCCCAATCAATGGAAGAACTTTCCAGATAACGTAGGTGCAAGAGTAACTGCCGCACTCACTTATAACTTTGTGGCTTTCTCTCTCGATAAATTCAACAACAGTCACTCTGATCCCGCTTTCGATTTTGGTTGTTTCTGTGTACCAAATAATGATGAATGGATTGACTTTAGAGGATACAGCAATGCGAATCGTCCGCAGTTAGTAATTACACATGAAGCGCCTTATGTAGCGGCTACAAGTATTTCAGGAACTACAACTATTTGCTCAGGAACTTCTACTACGCTTAGTCGTGTAGGTGGCACCACCGGAGGCGGTGGCGCATGGAGATGGTACACCGGAAGTTGCGGTGGAACCTTAGTAGGTTCAGGTGATAATATAACGGTGTCGCCACTAGTAGCAACTACTTACTATTTGCGTGGCGAAGGAACTTGCGGTAATACAGCTTGTGTTTCTGTAACGGTTACGGTACAAAGTTTATCGGTAGCTCCAACCAGCATTAGCGGAACCACAGTAATTTGTTCGGGCAGCAGCACCACCTTAACCGAAGTAGGAGGCACTCTTGGAACAGGGGCCGTTTATAATTGGTATACCGCAAGTTGCGGTGGAACTTTTATAGGTAGTGGCCCATCTATTACTGTTTCGCCACTGGTAAATACAACCTACTATGTGCGTGCGCAGGGAACATGTAATACCACAGGCTGTGTTTCGGTAACAGTGGTTATTAATTCGCTTTCTGCTGCACCGGGTGCTATTACCGGAACCAGCGTAATTTGTAATGGACAAAACACTACACTTAATGTAAGTGGAGGTTCATTGGGCAGTGGTGCAACTTGGCAATGGTATACTGTAAGCTGTGGAGGAACCAGTGCAGGAGCAGGTACTTCTATTACGGTAAGCCCAACAACCACTACTACCTATTATGTGCGTGCTGTTGGTACTTGCAACACTACTGCTTGCGTAAATTTACAAGTAACCGTCAATCAACTTTCAACAGCGGCTACAAGTATTACTCCATCGTCTGCAGTAATTTGCAACGGAAGTTCATCGTCACTTTCAGTAGTAGGTGGCTCTCTTGGAACTGGTGCAAACTGGCAATGGTACAGCAGCAGTTGCGGAGGAACGCCCGTTGGTTCAGGACCTTCAATTACGGTTAGTCCAACTTCAACAACAACGTATTACGTACGTGCAGAAGGAACTTGCAACACTACCGGTTGTACATCTACAACTATCACGGTAAATCAACCTTCAACAGATCCATTCTCCATTTCAGGAACCACCACCATTTGCAACGGCACATCAACTACACTTTCTGTAGTAGGTGGTTCGTTAGGTACAGGGGCTATTTGGAATTGGTATACCGCAAGTTGCGGAGGAACTTTTGTAGGAACAGGTTCATCGCTTACCGTTTCGCCAAGCGCTACAACAACGTATTATGTAAGAGCCGAAGGAACCTGCAATAATTCAAATTGTGTTTCTACTTCTGTTACCGTAAATCAATTATCAACCGATGCTGCTTCTATAAACGGAACGAGTGTTATTTGCAATGGCGATAACACCACACTTTCAGTGGTAGGTGGTTCATTAGGAACAGGTGCAAACTGGCAATGGTATAGCGGAAGTTGTGGAGGAACATTGGTAGGAAATGGAACATCCGTTTCTGTTTCGCCAACTACCACAACAACTTATTTTGTTAGAGCAGAAGGAACTTGTAACAATACGCTTTGCGTTCAATTAACGGTTACCGTTAATCAACCATCTGTGGCACCAACTTCGGTTAGTGGAGTTACTACAATTTGCAATGGAATTTCAACTACGCTTTCGGTAGTTGGTGGCTCGTTAGGTACAGGTGGGACTTGGAATTGGTACAGCGCAAGTTGCGGTGGTACTGCTGAAGGAACTGGACCTTCTATAACGGTTAGTCCTTCATCAACCACCGATTATTTTGTTCGTGCCGAAGGAACTTGCAATACTACTTCATGTGCATTTACCACGGTAACGGTTCAAGACACTTCTATTCCAGCAGCAAGTATTTCGGCACCGCTGGCTATTTGTATTGGAAGTTCAACTAATCTTTCTGTTACTGGCGGAAGTTTAGGAACCTCTGCTACTTTGGAATGGTATACTGGTTCATGCGGAGGAACACCCATAGGTACAGGAGGAGTGCTATCAAATGTTAGCCCGGTAATCACCACAACTTATTTTGTAAGAGCCGAAGGTCTGTGCAACACAACGCTATGCACTTCATTTACACTTACGGTTAATCCTTTGCCTAACGGAAGCATAAGCGGAAGTACACAGGTTTGTGCCGGAGTAGACACAGTGCTTACGTTCAATTTTGCTGTAGGCACAGCACCATTCGATGTAATTTATACCGATGGCACCAATGTGTTTACTAAAACAGGAGTAAACGCTGGGGACACCATTCGCGAATTAGTTGCATCAACCACTACATACTCCGTACAACAAATTACCGATGCTAATGGCTGCGTTCGCAGCAATGGATTTTTAGGTGCGGCAACTATTACTGTTGCACCGCTTCCGGTCATCAGTAATGTGTCTATCAGCAATGTTTTGTGCAATGGCGGAAACACAGGTTCAATTACTTTAACTGCATCAAGCGGAACTCCTTCGTTTAATTATTCTATTGATAACGGAACAACTTATCAAACCGGAAATTCATTTAGCGGATTAACAGCCGGCACTTATTTTCCACTGGTGAGCGATGCACTCAATTGCATTTCGCTTCCTTCGAACGGAATTCAGGTAACCGAACCGCAAGTGCTTGACCATACAAGCGTGGTTCAAAACGCAAGTTGCGGTAATGTTTTTGATGGCAGCATTACTGTAAACGTAACAGGCGGAACGTCACCATTTTCTTATTCATTGAATAATGGTCCTACACAGTTAGGAAATGTGTTTAGCGGATTACTAACTGGAAATTATGTAGTTCAGGTCATTGATTTCAACGGCTGCACAGATACTTCGCAGGTGTTTATTGACACCGCTTATAGTGTTCAGGCAAGTATTGTTTCGCAAACTGATGTTTCTTGTTTTGGTGGAGTAGATGGAACAGTAACTGTGCAACTTGTTGGTGGTTTGCCTCCATATTCTTATTCTATTAACGGGGTGCAATTTGTTTCATCGCCTACGTTCACGGGTTTGGCTTCGGGTAATTACCTAGTTACTCTTCGCGATTCAAAAGGATGTACTGATTTTGCAAACGTTACTATCATTCAACCAAATTTATTGCAGGCATTTGTTGATTCTACGCACAACATTTTATGCAATGGAGATACAACAGGAGCTATCTACATTACAGTTACAGGTGGTAATGGTGGAAACAATTTTGTATGGAGCAATGGATTAACTACCGAAGACATAACAGGAATTGGTGCCGGCACTTACAATGTAGCGGTGACTGATTCTAAAGGATGTTCAACTTCTACAGGTGTAACTATTTCTGAACCCGCTTTACTTGTTGTAGTACTAGCTGGCCATGCCGATGTAAGTTGCAACGGTGGCAATAACGGTTCAATTGATATCAATGTATTTGGCGGAACTCCTTTGTATGCTTACTCGTGGACTAACGGAGCTACCAACGAAGATTTGAATGCCCTTACTATTGGCGCGTATGCAGTAACCGTTACCGATGCAAATGCTTGCTCTGCAACTTTCACGACTGATATAACTGAGCCTACTGCCATCTCTTCTTCATTGACAAAAACAGATGTTACTTGTCCGGGTGCTTCGAACGGGAGTGCAGATTTAACCGTGAGTGGTGGTGTTTCTCCATACACTTATTTATGGAGCAACGGTGCAACGAGCGAAGACTTATCGAATGTTACCGGTGGAACTTACACGGTTATCATTACTGATTTTAATAATTGCACTACAGCAAACTCAATTACGATTAACGAGGGATTACCATTGACCATATCAGGAACAGTAACGAATGTTTTATGCAACGGTGGTTTAACCGGTTCTATTGTAACTACAGTAACCGGAGGTATTCCTGCTTATACTTATAACTGGAGTAACGCTGCAATTACTTCTGATCTCAATAATATTTCAGCAGGAAATTATTCAGTAACCGTGAGCGATGTAAACGGCTGCAGCGCGAGTGCTGCATTTGTGGTTTCGCAACCTGCCGGTTTAGTGGTGAGTTCAACAACTACCAATGTAGGATGCGCTGGCGGAAGCAACGGCTCTATAGATATTACCGTTTACGGTGGTGTGTTTACCTATGCTTATTTGTGGAGCAACACCGCAACTACCGAAGACTTGCATAACATAAGTGGAGGAAATTATGACGTAACTATTACCGATGCTAACAGTTGTACGCTTACCGCTTCTTACACCATCAACGAACCTTCGGCAATTATTTCTTCGACTACACATACCGATGTTTCGTGTCATGGTGCAGATGATGCTACTGCAAGTTTAACGGTGAGCGGTGGCACTTCGCCATATACTTTCTTCTGGTCAAACTTTTTGGCTTCGCAAAATGTAACTGGTTTGCATGGTGGTTTATACTATGTAGTAATTACAGATGCCAATGGCTGCGAGAAAAGAGATTCTGCATTAATCGCAGAACCGCTTGCCTTGCAATTTGATTCGGTGCTTACCAAAGATATTTCTTGCTACAATGCAAATGATGGAGGTGTTCATGTTTTTGTAAGTGGAGGAACACCACCTTACGTTTACAATTGGAGCGATAATTCACATGCCGATTCATTGGCTTCGCTGGCAAATGGAGTATATGCAGTTACCGTAATTGATGCGCATAACTGTACGGTTACAACCTCCATTACCATTGTAAATCCTTCGGCTATCACTGCTAATTTTGTGGCGAATAATCCTTTATGTTTTGGTGATGCAAACGGTTCTATTGATTTGATTCCAACCGGTGGAGTTCCGGGCTACTCGTACAACTGGAGCAACTCTGCTATCACCGAAGATATTTCAGGACTTGCTTCAGGAGTTTATTCTGTAACCATAACCGATTCGAAAGGATGCACCGTTACCGATTCAAGAACGATTGTTGACCCTGCTCCATTTTTGGTTTCAGGAATTAAAAAGAATATCACCTGTCATGGTTATAATAACGGAAGCGTACTTACTTCTGCTTATGGCGGAACAACTCCTTACTCTTATAACTGGGTAGATAGTGTGAGTGGTATAAATATTTCAAACGGACCGTTCATTGATAATTTATCGGGCGGTAATTATTATGTAACCACGACCGATGCCAATGGTTGCTACTCAGTTAGTAATTACATTTTAATTGACCCCGCTCAGTTGACTTCGCATATTGACGTAGTAGATGCTACTTGTTTTGGAACAAGCACAGGCTCCATTAAAGCAGTAGTGTTAGGCGGTGTTCGACCTTATCATTATCTGTGGAATAATTTTGCAGTGGATTCATTCCAACTTGGAATTGCAGCGGGACATTATGTGGTGCAAGTAATTGACACAAACGGATGTTTCCTTTATGACAGTATCAATGTAAATCAGCCAACAGAAATTTTAATTACAGGCAATACAACCAATGTAGTTTGTTATGGTGATAGTACGGGAGGTGTAACGCTTACCCTGAGCGGAGGTTTGCCGGGGTATACTTTTGCCTGGTCAAACGGAACTACCAATCAAGATTTGACAGCTGTACCCGCTGGTAATTATACCGCAACAATTACCGATGCAAATTCTTGTTCCAAAACAAATTCGTTCACGCTTACGCAAGGGGTAAAAATTATTCCTTCGTTGGCAGCGCTCAATCCAATTTGTTATGGAGGAAGCACGGGTTCTATAACGGCTCTTGTAAGTGGTGGTGTGCAGCCCTATAGTTATGCATGGAGCAATGCGCAAAGTTCGGTAGCCATTGGTGCATTGCATGCAGGCGGTTATTCGTTAACTGTTACAGATGCCGCCAATTGCAGTATAAGCGATTCAACCACTTTGATTGACCCTGCAATGATTGATGTAATTACTAATGCAAACGCATCAAAATGTTTTAATACTGCAACAGGTAGTGTGATTACGAATATTACCGGAGGAACTTCACCATACACATACTTATTGAATGGTGTAGCGCAGGACAGCGGAACATTTGCAGGATTATTTCCCGGAAATTATTTGGTACTGGTAACTGATGTAAACGGCTGTCAGGGCAATTCAAATTTCACGGTGGCTACACCGGGGCAAATTTCTGTTCATGCCGTTTCGGTCGAGCAAGTAATTCTAACCGGTATGGAAACGCAATTAATAGCTACCACATCTACAGATTCAAGCTCTACTGTGTTGCATTATTTCTGGGAGCCTGATACATCCGTATTTGATTTCCGCGATTGTGTTGATGCTACAAATTGTAACAAGCCTTATGTAGCGCCAAAAACAACTACCACCTTTACGGTAACCGTAATGAGCAGCGATTCATGTTATGCATCTGACACCGTAACGGTGCAAGTGCTTCGCCAGCCATCGGCATTTATTCCTACTGCGTTTACGCCAAACAATGATGGATTGAACGACCGTTTTGAATTTGATATTCTGGGCGCCAAGAATATTGACATCGCTATTTTCACTCGTTGGGGAAGCCAAGTGTATTCAAATCCTTCGCAGGAAAACAAAATTACCGGTCGCAATGGTTGGGATGGAAATGTGAATGGCAAATTGGCTCCATTCGATACTTACGTTTACCAAATGAAAGTTTTGTACTGGGATGATACCGTAACCGACTTTACCGGAACGGTGGTATTGATGAAGTAGAAAACACAAAGCGGCAGGAGGCAGAAGCAGTAAGCAGCCAGATGCAAAAAGCACTCTTTGAAAGAAGGGTGCTTTTTTTATTTATCGAAGTGCAGATAAACTTGAAACTTGAAATTTGAAAGAGTAAACTTGCGGTTGCGAAAAAATGGAATTCAATCTCATCACAAAATACAAACCTGCGGGCGACCAACCCGATGCCATTAAACAAATCGTTCATGGCATTCGTGAAAACGAAAAACATCAGGTTTTGCTTGGCGTAACCGGCTCGGGAAAAACATTCACCATGGCGAATGTGATTCAGCAAGTACAAAAGCCAACGCTCATTCTCACGCATAACAAAACACTTGTGTCGCAATTGTATGGAGAGTTCAAACAGTTTTTTCCCGATAACGCAGTGGAGTATTTCGTTTCGTACTACGATTACTATCAACCGGAGGCTTACATCGTTTCATCGGGCACTTACATTGAAAAGGATTTAGCGGTCAACGAAGAAATTGAGAAGCTGCGACTAAGCACAACTGCGTCTTTGCTCTCAGGCAGAAGAGATATAATTGTGGTGGCTTCGGTGAGTTGTATTTATGGATTAGGAAATCCGGTTGAAATTGAAAATGGAATTATTAAGGTTCACAAAAACCAAATCATTGCGCGAAATAAATTTTTGCATAGCCTGGTAGATAGTTTGTATTCGCGTGGCGAAGAATTGCAGCGCGGAACTTTCCGCGTAAAAGGCGATGTAGTAGAAATTGCATTGCCTTATGTAGACTATGCTTTTCGTATTACTTTTTTTGGCGATGAAGTGGAGGAGATAGAAAATTTTGACCCCGTTACCGGTCGCTCTATTGGTAAAACAGATACGGCTTCTATTTTCCCAGCTAATCTTTATGTTACCTCTAAAGATTCGTTGTTACAAATCTTAGATGAAATTCGTTTGGAGCTAGATACGCAAATTCAATATTTTAAGGAAGTAGGAAGACATGCCGAAGCTGCGCGTATAAAAGAGCGGGTGGAGTTTGACATGGAAATGATGCGCGAACTCGGTTATTGTTCGGGCATTGAAAATTATTCGCGATTCCTTGATAGAAGAGCAAAAGGAACTCGTCCCTATTGTTTGCTCGATTATTTTCCTGATGATTTTTTATTGGTGGTAGATGAAAGTCATGTTAGCATTCCGCAAATAGGTGGCATGTTTGGTGGTGACCGAAGTCGCAAAATGAATTTGGTGGAATACGGTTTTCGTTTGCCTTCGGCATTGGATAATCGCCCGCTCAATTTTCCTGAATTTGAAGCGGCAGTTAAACAGGCAGTTTATGTTAGTGCAACTCCGGGTGATTATGAATTGGAAAAAACCGGAGGTTCTTTTATTGAACAGGTGGTTCGCCCCACCGGTTTGCTCGACCCGCCAATTGAAGTGCGACCAAGCTTAAATCAAATTGATGATTTGCTCGAAGAAATTGATGAGTGTATAAAAAAGCACGAACGCATTTTAGTAACCACCCTTACTAAACGCATGGCCGAAGAGTTGAACAAGTATATGTCGCGCATTAACATCAAGTGCCGCTACATACACAGCGAAGTACATACGCTCGATAGAATTGAAATCATTCGCGATTTACGTCTCGGAAAATTTGACGTGTTGATTGGAGTCAATCTTTTACGCGAAGGATTAGACTTACCCGAAGTTTCGCTCGTTGCTATTCTTGATGCTGACAAGGAAGGATTTTTACGTAACCGCAGAAGTTTGATTCAGGTAAGCGGGCGCGCTGCCCGAAATGTAAATGGTAAGGTGATTATGTATGCCGATAAAATTACCAACAGCATGCAATTAACTATTGATGAAACCAATCGCAGAAGAGAAAAGCAGCTGAAGCATAACGCTGAAAACAACATTACACCAATGACCATTCTTAAAAGCAAAGAAGAAATTATGCAGCAAACTTCGGTGCTTGATTTCCGAAAAACTTCACCGGGCGGTTACGAACAAATGGAGGAAGAATTTGCAATGGTAGCAGAACCTGAAACAGAATACATGAATGTACAACAGTTGCATAAAGCCATTGAATCAACTCGACAAAAAATGTTGGAAGCTTCGCGCGAAACTGATTTTTTAACTGCGGCACGTTTGCGCGATGAAATGCAGCGCATGCAAAAAATGCTGAAAGAAAAATTTGGTGATAGATAAAGAAGTTAGTCGGTTAGAATTTTTTCCAATTCATTTTTACGCGAACCCTTGATGAGTATGTAGCAGTTTTCAAACTGCTGTTGTTTGAACCATACTTTTACCTCCTCTGTTTTTTCAAACCATAATATGCCGTTGTTAGTGTTATCTCCTACAACGATGCTTACAAATTCAAACTCTTTTCCAACGAATACTTTTTTTACATACTGCCAACTGCTACTGCTTACTGCCGCTACTATTTTCTTGTGTTCCTCCTGAGAATATTTTCCCAACTCCATCATTTGTCCAAGAACGACAACGCCATTGTTGGTGTTCTCACCAACAATCAATTTCTCGAAATTTTTTAATGCTTCGAGCATACTCGAAGGATTTGCGTTATAAGCATCAAGAATAATAGTGTTTGAACCTAGCTCAATTTTTTGCGACCGATTATTAGTCGGCACATAATTTTCAATCGCTTCTTTAATCTGTTTTGCTTCAACTCCAAAATGAATACCCACACAAGCCGCTGCCATTACATTTTCGAAATTGTATTCGCCAACCAGATTAGTTTGAATAGTTTCTCCTGCTATTACAACAGAAAGAAATTCGTTGCTCTTACCGA
Source organism: Bacteroidota bacterium (assembly GCA_947479455.1). Lineage (GTDB taxonomy): Bacteria > Bacteroidota > Bacteroidia > Chitinophagales > LD1 > Bog-950. Next base: position 12,809 of record CANJZE010000021.1, on the reverse strand, counting down.
TTTTGCCTTTGCACCATCGCGCGTTTTTTCCATACGTGATTAATCTGTCAAGCCCAATAAGCGGTTTGTTCGTTGACAAGAAAACTTGAACAAGTGCATCTCTTAGCACTTCATTATCATCATTGAGAAATACTCGTCCATCGTTTTCAAAAACATGGCGGTACAATTCTGTCTTTCCTTTTACAACTCCTTCAAACCCCCCGAACCCTTCAATATGCGCTAAGCCAACATTGGTAATTAAACCATACTCAGGTTTTACGTATTCGCAATACGAAGCAATTTCCCCCTGATGATTTGCCCCCATTTCAATCACTGCAAATTCAACATCAGTTTTAATCGAAAGCAAGGTCAGCGGAATGCCGATATGATTATTCAGATTTCCTTTAGTAGCAGATGTTTTAAATTTCTTAGACAGCACAGCGGCAATCAATTCCTTGGTGGTTGTTTTTCCATTGCTGCCGGTTATTGCCAGCACAGGGCATTTTAATTGCGCACGATGATGCCCGGCCAATAGTTGAAGTGTTTTCAAAACATCATCTACTAAGATCAATCGCGCACCAAACGTACTTTCCCATTCAGGGTTTGAAATTTCATCTACTACAACATGCGAGGCTCCTTTTGCCAATGCTTCTTCCACAAAAATATTTGCGTTAAAATTTTCGCCTTTCAGTGCAAAAAAAATATTGCCTTGCTTAATGTTGCGGGTGTCGGTAGTTACACCGCTCGAAGCGAGATAAAGTGAGTAGAGTTCTGCTATCAGATTTGGAGACATGAAATTGTATTCTTAGAAACCCTTCTTCAATCCCTTCACCTTAAACGCAGTAAAAAAATAATTATTAGCAGCAGCTATTAACTCCACTTCTCTTCTGAAAGCCGACTGATAATTCATCAATGCAAGAAACTCATGTGTAGGCACACCGAACTCATCAAAAATTAAAATATCACCTTCTTTCAAAAATGGTTCTAAACTGGCGAGCGTGTAAAGCGTTGACGAATACAAATCAGCATCAAGATGAATTATTTTTCTGCGCGAGTTTTCGAACTGTTTTAAAAAACCTGGAAGCGTTTCCTGAAAAAGTCCTTTCAAAAATTCAACACGTGTATCACCATTTACATCGGGCAAATTTCCGTTTGTGCTCATATCACCCGCTTTAAACTGATCCCATTGTTCGGGCAATCCGGTAAAAGTATCGAAACCATAAAAGCGCGATGAAGCATCTTTGTTGTTCTTCAACCACCAACGAAACGAATGCCCTTCGCAAACTCCGAACTCTAAATAATTTACCGGCTGGTCTAATTTTTCGTGACCCAAAATAAATTCATAGAGTTTGTAACGCTTATCGTAATCCCAATCTGCCAAATAAAAATCATTGTAAGCCGGATTACTGTTTTGCGCGCGCCACGCACTGAACTTAGAAACGTAAGCCAGATTCAACAAGGCACCCGTGAACGGTTCAGTTATCTTATGTAGATTGAAACGAAGAAAAATGGTTTTGAATTTCCGTTTAAAAGTAAGTGACAAACTCATGGTGATTTTTTGTGTAACAGTGCAATAATAACAAACAATGAATTTATGTTTTGGTAACAAAAAAGCCCTCCGACAATCGGAAGGCTTTTTCATTTATAGAAAAGGATTCTCTTATCCTTTCATCTTTCTCTTTCCTTTTTCTTTAGGGAAGTTATTTCCGCCTTTACCGCCCTTCATAAAGTTTCCCGAAGGAGAACCTACTCTGTCCATAGCACAACGGAAACCTAAATCATCGGTGGCTAATGCCTGATCCAAATATCTTCTGGTTCCTGGAGATAAGAAGTAAGCTCTGTCTTTCCAGCTTCCGCCTTTATATACACGAACGTTCTCATCAATCAAACTCGACTGACCAAATTTATAATCCACATTAGAATTCTCATCACCGTCAGTATAATTTCTTACATCACCTTTGCGGTAGTTTCTGCGGTTAGCACTTTCTTCCTGCGTTACATCGCGGTATTGAACTTTTCCTAAGCTGTCTTTTTCAACCGGGTTTCCATCAGCATCCAATACTTTTGTTTTGAATTGATTTCCACGGAAAGTTTTAAAATCGTTCGCGTCAACAGTGGTCATTGGGCGATACACATCCATCACCCACTCGTTTACGTTTCCTGCCATGTTATACAAACCAAAATCGTTAGGAATGAAAGATTTTACAGGAGCAGTTATATCTGCATTGTCATTTAAGTTTCCTGAAATACCCATGTTATCTCCGCGGCCTCTTTTAAAGTTTGCAAGAAAAGTACCTTGCCACATTCCCGATTTAGGATAACGAGTTGAAGTTCCATTCCATGGATAAATTCTGCGGTCTGTAATTCTTTCTTCAGTTCCTGCCGGTTGGTTTCCAATTAAAGCCAGCGCTGCATATTCCCATTCTGCCTCTGTAGGCAAACGATACTTCGGCAACATAATTCCATCCTCCAAACGCACGTGACGGGTTCCTGTTCCTGTTGGGTTCAAATCTTTCATAGGTCTTTTTCCGGCAGCGCCTTCATATTGACCTACTAAATAGGATTCCGTATTGAAATTATCACTTCCTACCTGTGAAGGATTTTCAGCTAACACACCTTTAGTGATTAGGATTCTTTCGTTCACGCGATCTGAACGCCATGAAGCAAAATCATTTGCCTGCAACCAATTGATACCAACTACCGGATAAAAATCATAAGCCGGGTGACGGAAATAATACTCCACGTAAGGTTCGTTGTAAGCTAACTCATCTCTCCAAACCAATGTATCAGGCAAGGCCTTGCGTACCACATCCGGAAAATCAGTTCCGAAAACGCGATTCATCCAATATAAATATTCACGGTAGTGAACATTCGCAACTTCGGTTTCATCCATATAGTAAGAAGAAACAGTAGCTCTGCGAGCTACGTTATGAAATTCATACATTACATCTTGTTCGGTATTACCCATAATAAAGGTGCCCCCTTGTACATAAACCAATCCCGGACCTGTTTCCTGTCCTTGATATTTGGTCACTTCAAATCCACCATTCTTGGTGTCGTTGTAGTTCCATCCGGTTACCGAAGATTTTTCTTTTCCGCACGATGCGATAAAAAGCAGAAGAGCGAGAAGCGGATACAATTTGCTAAGCTTCATGGTTTGTTTTTATTTTAGTTTTTAAAGGGTTCTTTTTTATAAGGTTGCTAAAGTATAATTTCTCTGTAAAGTCAAAAAGGTTTTCTTAATAAATTTTGTCGGTGGTATTTAACAAGGTAGCTGCTGTCGTTTTTTCTAAAAAATACAACAACTAAAATCATTTGGCGCCCCCGCTTTCTCTTCTTCTCCATCATCTGCGCGCCACGCGCGTAAAACGTTTACTCCTTTCCGCTTTAAAAATTAAGAATATCAGGACAAGGAACATATCCCTTATTCTTTTTCGGATTCAGTGAATTATCGTCACCCGTCCAGTTAAACGTAAACGAAAGTTCATGCGTGCCACCCGTTTTATTCATCAGCTTCGAAATGGTGTAATCATAACTATAGCCCACTCTGAATTTCCCTTTTTTAAAGCCTAAATAACCAATTACGGCATCCGAATTATAAATCACATTTCTATACCCGAGCCCGAAATACATAAAACTGATTCCTGCCAACAAACTTCCCTGCACCTGCAATGCTTTGCCCTGGTTCACAAATAAAACGTTAGGTGATATCCAAATATTGTACTGGTTATCGTGACGGTGCTTAATATTGAGGTTGGCTCCAAAGTGAAATACAAAACGGGCAGGCATTGCATCGCTACTCCTTCCGGTTACCGATTGCTTGCGCATCAATAAATTATTGGCAGCAAAACCCACATATAACTTTTCGGTAAAAAACACCAGACCCGCTCCCATATCGCCTTGGTCGGTAGAAGTTTTTCCGGGCACAGGTTCGTTGGTAGGATTTCGAACATCTACATTATTGTAAAAACCTGTATAAGGATTTATCATATCGCTCCAGGTTAAATCGTTCCAGCGAATTTGTTTGTGAATATAAGTTCCTTCAATACCAATCTTCATAGCCATTTTGCGATTGAACTTTATTTGCTGCGAATACATTAAACTGGCTTTGTAACTTCCGTAAAGTCCGTTCGAAATTAAATCGCCCACAAACTGCAAGCCTATACCTGCGCGTATTTTATCAATATGCATATCGGCACCCGCCATGTAAGTTGTGTAGCCGCCATTGAATCCATCGCCCAGCGAACTCCACTGGTTGCGGTAGTTTAAAGTAGCGCGCGGACCATAAGAAATTCCCGCCAATGCAGGATTAAGATAAAGTGGTGCCGAGAAATACTGGCTCATGACTACATCCTGTGCCGATGCAGTAAAACTTAGGAAGAAAAAAAATGGCGCAAAGCACCTTTTATAAAATTGATTGAACACAGTTAAGTAAACAGCTATTGATTTAAAATATTGCGCGGGCGAAGATAATTAAGTGAGTGGGAGTTGAAAGAAGAATGGTTTCAAGTTTCGTTGAATTACAACAGTTCTTTGCTCGCCCAGTCTTCGCAGTACACTTTTATTTGCTCTCTCACTTTCCTGAATGCTTCTCTAATTTCTTCTTCGGTTCCTTTTGCTTTGGCAGGGTCGGTGAAATTATGTTGAAAGCGTTTAGCATTGCCGGGAAAGTATGGACAGTTTTCTTTAGCGTTATCGCAAACGGTAATAATGAAATTGAAACTAAGGTGGGTGTATTCGTCAATATGATTGCTGGTGTGGTGCGAAATATCAATACCGTCTTCGCGCATGGTTTCAATAGCGCGCGGGTTTACACCATGCGTTTCAATTCCTGCGCTGTACACCTTTGCTTTATCGCCACAAAGTTTTTGCAAATAAGCTTGTGCTATTTGACTTCTGCAGGAGTTGCCTGTGCAGAGAACGAGAATGTTTTTCATAAAATAAAGTTTACACAAAGGCGCGAAGGCGCAAAGAATTTCATTAGCTAAACCTTTGTGTTTTCGCGTCTTGGTGTAAGGATGTTTTTTTAATTGTTCTCAGGCGTGTGCAAAAATTTATGAACGAAAACGGCAGTAAGCGCACCTGCAAACGGAGCAACAATATACAACCATAGTGATTGAAAATTTCCGGTAACAATAGCGGGAGCAATAGAGCGCGTAGGATTTAAACCTGTGCCGCAAACAGGACCACCGAAAAGAACGAGAAACCAAACTGTGCCGCCAATGGCAATACCTGCGGTAATTCCTTTTTCTTTAGCGCCAACACTCACGCGCAAAATCACGAGCATTAAAATAAACGTCATTACGGTTTCCATAATAAACGCCTGCGTTTCGGTGCCTGATGGCTGCGTAATGCCGAGCGTTTTGTTTTCGGGAAACAGAAAATGTAAAAGTAAACTCGCGCCTAACGCCCCCGCGAATTGCGCCATTAAATAAGCGGGAACTTCTTTCCATTCAAATCGTTTGTCAACGGCAAACGAAACGGTAACTGCGGGGTTTAAATGCGTTCCCGAAATATCGCCAAAGGCATAAATGAGTGCTATGATGGCAAAGCCCCAAACCATGGCAATACCCGTTAAACCTAAATGTCCGCCTAGTTGTTCGTTTACGACCACACATCCTGTGCCTGCAAAAATTAAAATGAAAGTGCCAATGAATTCTGCTGTGTATTTTTTCATGGGGTTTATTTTTTGTTGAAATAAATGTAACGGAAATCATGAATTGAGAAAGCAGAAGTTCCACTTCTTGAAGAAGTAGAACTTCTAAATAAAAACCCCGATGAATTTCATCGGGGCGTTTGCTTAACAGCAGTTACAGCATGTGCAGTTTTCGCAATTGCAAGTTTCGCATTTGCAGCGGCAGCATGTTGCAGTCTCCTCGTTTTCAGTTTTCATAATACTTGATTTTGGTTAAGAAATAATCAGCAGCATCTGGCTTTCGCTTTTTCCATGTTGCCGAAAAGTTTATTGATATCTTTTATACAGGTGTTCAGTTTTTTCCAATTAATACAATAGCAGGATTTGGCCCCGTCCACAGTGCCGCATATCAATCCGGCTTTTTTAAGCTCTTTTAAATGCTGCGATACAGTTGCTTGTGCCAAAGGCAACACTTCTACAATTTCGCCACAAACGCATTCGTTTTTTACAGCCAACATTTTTAAAATAGCAATGCGTGCCGGATGTGATAAAGCCCAGGCAAATTCTGCCAACTCAGCTTCTTCTTTCTTAAATAACTCTCTTTTGTCTACCATAGTTAATTTATTATCGCAAATATACGATAAATAATTGAACGGCCTTTTTTTAAAAGGGTGTATTAATTTGTCTTGCCGAAAAACGCAACCTGCGTATTGCTGGCTCGCTGGCGCTTATCAGTTGAAACTCTGAACGGGGAACTCTAAACTTTTTTACATTTGTGCCTCGTTAATCAATCTATGAAATCTTCACGCGAAAGCGATTGTCAGTTTCTTTCTTTCCTTTTTCATTCTCACCTCTTAATCTGCCATTATAATGGGTAATAGTTACCGCGACCACGGACATAAGTTGTCTACTGCCGGAGTACTTATAACATTGGGAATTATTTTTGGCGACATTGGCACTTCCCCTATTTATGTGTTGAACGCAATTGTGAGCAGCCACATTATTTCTCACGAATTAATCCTAGGTGGTTTGTCATGCGTGTTTTGGACCTTGCTTATTATCACTACTTTCAAATATGTTTATCTAGCGCTTAATGCCGATAACAGAGGTGAAGGAGGAATTTTTGCGCTCTATGCATTAGTGCGCAGGTATAAAGTTCCATGGTTAATTTTCCCCGCCATCATTGGTTGTGCTTCGTTGATTGCAGATGGTTTTATTACACCGCCTATTTCTATTTCATCGGCTGTAGAAGGTTTAAAATTGTTGAACCCTGATATTCCAACCGTGCCAATTGTGATTGGAATTTTGGTTTGCCTTTTTGTGTTTCAACAATTCGGAACAAAAATAGTGGGAGGAATTTTTGGTCCCGTCATGCTGATTTGGTTCGCCATGATTGGCTTTTTAGGGGCAAAAGAAATTCTTTTGAATCCTGTAGTGTTGCAGGCAATTAATCCAAAGCATGCTTTTCATTTATTAGTGGCGTACCCCGGAGGATTTTGGTTGCTGGGAGCGGTGTTTCTTTGCACTACAGGAGGAGAAGCTTTATATTCTGACCTTGGACATTGCGGAAAGCAAAACATAAGAATGAGTTGGGTTTTTGTGATTGTGATGTTACTACTCAACTACTTCGGGCAAAGTGCGATGTTGCTACGCGTTTTTGACGGACAACATTGGCCCGAAGGCAAGTCCACTTTTTATACCATGATGCCCGATTGGTTTTTGCCAATAGGAATTACCATTGCTACACTTGCTACTATCATTGCTTCACAGGCACTCATTACAGGTTGCTTTACCTTGGTAAACGAAGCCATGAAACTTCGTTTGTGGCCAAACCTAAAAGTTATTTATCCCACTACGCATCAAGGGCAAATTTATATACCAGGCATCAATTGGTTTTTGTTTTTAGGATGTATTGCGGTAGTGCTTTTGTTCCGCGACTCAGCAAATATGGAAGCCGCCTATGGTTTGGCAATTGTCATTAACATGCTCATGACCACCGCGCTGCTTACTTATTTAATGTATACGCAGCGCAGACCAACGCTTATTACTTGGGGCTTGTCGCAATTGTTTTTGACAATTGAGGGAGCGTTTTTTGTTTCTAATTTATTGAAGTTTAAAAACGGTGGCTGGTTTACCGTACTCATAGCTGCCCTTATATTTTTCGGTATGTGGATTTTTTATCAGGCGCGCCAGCTTCGCAAAAAGCATATTGAGTTTGTAGAAATCAAAGATTACATCGCACCGCTAAAAGATTTAATGCAGGATGATACCATTCCCAAAGAGGCGAACAACTTAGTTTACCTGGCTATGGCAAACGACAAGAGCCATATTGATTCGAACATCATCTATTCAATTTTTCGAAAGCGACCGAAGCGTGCAGATATCTATTGGTTTGTGCATGTAGATATTTCGAACGACCCATTTGGTGCAACCTATGCGGTAGAATCAGTAGTGCCAAGGAGAGTTTTCTTTATCCGTTTATCATTCGGTTTTAAAGTGGAACACAAAGTGAATTTGATGTTCAACAAGATTGTAGAAGAAATGGTGAAGAATGGTGAGGTAGATGAGTTGTCGCATTATCCTTCGCTACGCAAATACAATATGCCGGCCGATTTCAAATTCATTATTCTAAACAGTCGTGTAGCCATTGACGATGCACTTTCGCCTTTCGACCAGTTTGTTGTAAAAGGCTATCGTTTTATCAAAAGTGTTTCGCTTTCTACTGCCGAAGATTTTGGTTTGGAGTTGACAAACGTGGAAGAGGAAACCGTTCCTATTCGTATTGCACCTTCTACTAAAATTGATTTGCACCGCGTAAAGTAATGCGCGTTACAGGCTTTCGAAATACTCTACAATTTTTCTTTTGAGCAGTTCATCCTGCTCTTTCAAAACCAGTTTGGGAATGTTTTTGTTGGCTTCGTAGTGAGGCCAGCCGTCATCATCCGTTCCTTCCAGTGTGAAGTATCCTTCGCTTTCAAAAAGTTTGCAGACGGCTACATGCATTAAATCCTGCTTTTCTTCTTTCTCCCATTTTTCTTTTACAATGCCCACTTCATTCATGCCAATTAGAAACAGCATCACATTGATATCGGGCCGCTGACCAAATTCATTTTTTACACGGTTGCGCACTTCGTACCAGCGCAGCGCAAAGCTTTTTTCTTCTTCGCTTTTATTTTGATTGAGCAGGGGCATGTAAATTTGAAATTGGTTTATTCTTCTCCAGCAATTTCTAGTGTGTATTCATACAAATGTTTACTTATTCTGAAATTTGCTTTTGATATTAAGTCGTCTAACAATGGTTTTACAGCAGTAATAAATTTTTCCGTTTTGCTATTTCAATTACTCCTACTACCCCGATAATATTCAACTTTCTTTCTAGCGCAATTTTCCTTCCTTGTCGTTCATCTATCAAAAGTAAATCGGCATGAAGTTCAATTGTTAACGCGATAGCCGCAGCTTCCCCTTCATCTAAATTTTCTGAAAGCGAATCAAGAAGCGTATTGTCAGTAACTGTTTCTGTTTTTATCCAGGGATATTTTTCACTCCAGTTGAAAGACAAATCTTTCAGTTCAAAAAATTTGAGTTCATCAAAAACCTGTTGTGGAATAATTACAACTCCAAAAATGGATTGAAGAAGATGCAGTTGTTGAATTTTGTGTAGAGAAGAAATAGCGGTAGTGTCGCTGACAATAATCACAAACTCATTTTTTCAATGGTGAGCATATCCTGTTTAAGGTCTTCTACATTATAATTAACATCAACGTTGTGCTTGCTCATTAACTCCATAAACTCCATTCGGTTGGTGTTGCAGAATTTTGCGGCTCTACCCATGCTTAGTTTACCTTTTGAATAAAGCCAAAGCGCTAACTCCTCGCGAAGTTGTTTTTCATTCAATCCACTTAATTGTATTAACTCTTCTGAAACTTTCATTGGTGTTCAAATGTAATTGATAAACCCGAAATAAACTACAAAGCAAATCAGTGACTTTTAATTTTTGATTTAGGATTCAACACAAATTCATCGGCATCTTTTAAAAACGGAAGCTGCTCGCGAACTTTTTTTAGTTCCTCATAATTCAATTCAATCGTGAAAATATCTTCCTCGTGTTCTTTGTGGTAAAGTATTTTTCCTAAAGCATCAATCACCATTGAATCACCGCTGTGTGAAATATCTTTTTCATCAAGACCTACGCGGTTTGCTCCAATAACATACGCCTGATTTTCGATAGCGCGTGCCGGCAATAAACTCTTCCATGCTACATTTCTTCTCTCGGGCCAATTGGCAACGTAGAGCAAAATATCGTAGCCGTTTTCAAAAGTGTTGCGTGCCCAAACAGGGAAACGCAAATCGTAACAAATCAGCGGACAAATTTTCCAGCCGTTTAATTCCACAATTAATCTTTCGTTGCTGGCGGTAAAAAACTTCGGCTCATCGCTTATGCAAAACAAATGTCGTTTGTCGTAAGTCTGAAATTCTCCATCAGGTTGCATCCAAACTAATCGGTTATAAAACCTTCCCTCGTCAACTATCATTAAACTTCCACAAACAACACAGTCTTTTTCCACAGCAATTTTCTTCATCCATTCTATTGCACTCCCGTCCATTGACTCCGAAAATTTTGGATTCATGCTGAATCCTGTGGTGAATGTTTCAGGCAAAACAATCAAGTCTGTTTCACCAACAGAAGAAATTTTTTTAGAAAACATTTCGAGGTTAGCTGAAATATTTTCCCAATGAAGAATGGATTGAATAAGTGTAACGCGAAGATTTTTCATCGCAGCGAAGTTGAAGAATTAAATCTTGGTGAGCAATTCGGCTGCACGCTTTAGCGTTTCATCTTCTTTGGCAAAGCAGAAACGAATAATGCTGTTATCGCTATGGCTGCGGTGAAAAACAGAAACCGGAATAGCAGCAACACCCATATCCTTTGTTATTCTGCGCACAAACTCAATGTCGCGCTCATCACTTATGCGGCTATAACTTGCCAATTGAAAATAAGTGCCTTCGCATTTCAACAAATTAAATCTTGACGATTGAATAGCACGCTTAAAGAAATCTCTTTTGTCCTGATAGAAACTATTGAGTTCTAAGTAAAGTTCTTTTCGTTTCAGAATTTCGGCAAACGCAATTTGTGCCACTGAGTTTACACTGAATACATTGAACTGATGAACCTTTCTGAATTCTGCCATCAGGTTTTTAGGTGCAATGCAATAGCCCACTTTCCAACCCGTAGTGTGAAATGTTTTTCCGAAGGAAGAAACTACAAATGAACGCTCCGCCAGTTTCGGATAACGCAATACACTTTCGTGTTGCAATTTGTCGAACACAATATGCTCGTATACTTCATCACTTAGCAAAACAATGTCACTGCGTTGCACCAGCTTCTCCAACTCCTTCATGTCTGCTTCACGCAAAATTGTTCCTGAAGGATTGTGAGGCGTATTGATGATAATCATGCGAGTGCGCTGATTTATCAATCGCTTTACTTTTTGCCAATCGACTTTATAATCGGGTGCTTCGAGGTCGTAGAAAATTGCTTTGCCACCCGCGAGTTCAACTGCAGGAGCATAGGAATCATAAGCAGGCGCAAACAAAATTACTTCATCATCTTCGCGAATAACAGAAAGGATAGCCGTAAAAATTGCCTGTGTTCCTCCGGCAGTAATCGTAATTTCCGAATCAGCTTCCACTTTTGCTCCATAAAGTGTTTCTGCTTTTTCGGCAATGCGTTCACGCAACGGAAGGTAACCTGCCATAGGTGCATACTGATTGAAATTTCCGCGCATCGCTTTTTCAACTTCTTCCATTAAAACCGGATGCGGATTAAAATCAGGAAAGCCCTGCGAAAGATTAATGGCGTTATGCTCCTTTGCCAAAGCACTCATCACCGTAAAAATGGTGGTGCCTACGTTGGGTAATTTCGAGTTTATGGAGGAAGGGAAGTTCATTTTTGTAATGAGTAAATTGAACCAATTGGACAAATTGAACCAATGAAAAAATTCAATTTGTCCAATTTACTCATTCGTCCAATTCGTTCAATTTGGGTTAAAGATATTTATCCAGGTTCGCCACTTTCAAGTCAACGGTTATCTGTTTTATTTCCTGTTCTTTTTCTTTCTGACAAATCAACAACACATCGCCTGTATCAATTACGCAATAGCCATCTAACCCCTGCAACACAACAAGCTTGTCATTCGGAACCATCACCATATTGTGCGAGGCATCGTAAATTTTCACCTTCTTGCCCGACACGGCATTGCCTAAATAATCGTGCTCATACATTTCATACAATGAATCCCACGAACCAATATCACTCCAGCCAAATTCAGCAGGAAGCGTGTAAACGTTTTCTGCTTTTTCCATCACACCGTAATCAATTGAAATGTTAGTGCACTGCGAATATGCTTCCTGAATAAATTTCTTTTCAGTAGGAGTATCGTAATGCTTATTGCCTTCGCGAAAAGCTTCGGCTACTTCGGGTAAATATTTCACCACCGCGCGCAACAAAGTTTTTGCTTTCCAAACAAACATGCCGCTGTTCCATAAAAAATCTCCACTCTTCAAAAATGTTTTTGCGATTTCAGTGCTCGGCTTTTCAGTAAAGGTTTTCACCTTATAAAAATTGCCTTCACCATTTTCATCTTCAAATTGAATATAGCCGTAACCCGTTGCCGGTTTGGTAGGTTTAATACCGATGGTAACGAGGTAAGTATTGTTGCTCACAAACTCAATGCACTGCTTTATCACCTCCTGAAATTTCGCTTCTTCCAAAATTAAATGGTCGCTGGCAGCAATTATGATAGTGGCATCTTTATCGCGTGCATAAATTTTGTCGCAGGCGTAAGTAATGCAAGGCGCAGTGTTTCTGCGCATCGGCTCTTTCAAAATCTGCGCATCGTTTAAGCCGGGCAATTGTTCCTTGGTGAGTGTTTCGTAATCATCGTTTATCACCACGTAAATATTCTCCTGGGGAACGAGCTTAAGATAACGCTCATAAGTCAACTGAATAAGGGTTTTACCTGTATTCAGAATATCGAGAAACTGCTTGGGTTTGGCTGTTCTGCTTTGCGGCCAGAACCGACTACCGATTCCTCCCGCCATGATAGCAACATAAGTATGGCTCATTGCTGAATGAAGTGTGCTTTTTAAAAGGCGCGCAAAAGTAATTATTCATAACAAGTGACAAAACGTTTGG
>CANJZE010000020.1 GCA_947479455.1 Bacteroidota bacterium | reverse complement strand
CTACTTTGCTTACAGGAGTGAGAAGTCAAAAGTAAGTGCGATTAAATATGACCGATACGAAAAAGTTTTGAAACGAGTTGAGGGAAGAAAGGAGAAACGAATTGCCGCCATTGCGGAACTTCGCAAACTTAGTAAGGAACAGCGTGGAGTAATTCAAGGAGAACTTTTAGAGAAATACAAAAACGCAACGACAAAAGAAAAACTTGAAACGATTGTAGCCGATAAAACTTTTCCGCCAGAATATTACCCGACAGATTGGATTAAATTTCCTAAAGAAGAAATTGAAAAACTTTCGATAGATTTAATAAAGAAACTTTACGACAAACTTTCAACAAAAACAAAAGGAGAATGGAAACGGTTTGCACACGAACTTGAAAAACTTGATGACGGAATATGAATGAACTTCTAACAAACAGTCGTGCGGACTTAGGGCTGGCAATGACAACCGACAGAACTAAAATGAAATCTAAACAGATAATTAAATGGAAGTAAAAACGATTTATTCAGATTGGGAAAATATTGACCAAAAACTTCGTGACAAGGAAGTTCACATCATTGCATTTGCAGAAGAAGGAAAATCTGTTTTTAAAGCATACGGGCATTTCATTGGTAAAATTTCTGACGAAGTGCTATTAAATTATTGTTATCAGGCAAATCGGTTGTATGGCTATATTACTTTGTTTCCTCTCATGACCTTATCTGCAATTGCAAGGAAATATTTCAGAAAGGAAATGTCAGATCCCGAAAAGGTACAGTTTGAAAAAATTATTAGAAGTATCTTTAAGTTAGACACCGTATTCATTAAGTCAAAACATATAATTTTCAACTTTACTTGTGCTGTTCAAAACAAGGACTTTATAGTTCAATGTATAAATAATGTTGCAAAGGAATTTGAGCATCCTAAATCAGAAATTGAAATTTGTGAAATGTGGCTTGACGAAGAAATATTTATTGAGTAAATTAAATATTGATGCAAATAATCAAATACATAAGAAGTGTTGTAAATGGCTTCGAAAAAGGTTTTTGTAGACACGAAGAGTTTCGCTTCGGACAGCCAGAAGCACATGCAGGTAACACGGGTTTGGCAAAAGTGGCGGTTCAGTGCTCCGCAGACACATTTGTGGTTAATCAAAGTTTGGTTCTCCGCATCAACATTTGTGGTGAAAATCGCCACCTTCGCCAAGCCCGAAAACGTTAGCGGCAATATTAACAGACATCGGGCATAGACAAAACATAACGACAGAAAATGACTTTTGAACAATTTAAAAACCAGCTTGACAAAGCAACAACAGAAGAAGTTGTTAAGGCGACCTATGCGACATATTTCAAAATAAAATACAACACTTCGCATCATCACGACCTTTATACACCGCAAGTATTTTTTGAGTTTAAGGCAGACAAAAACTTTCACAACTTAAAAGCACTTGCAACAATTCTTGCACAATCACTTTATTACATCAGACGACTAAAATACATTGATGTCGAAAACGCAATACCTTTTTTCATTTGCCTTGCAGACAAGAACGAAGCAACCTTAACAGAAACACGCAAATGGTCAACTTACTACACAAACGACAGTTACGATTGGGAACGACCTGCAAGCAAGCCAGACCCAAAACTAATTGACCACTTAGTTAAAGAACCTGAGACTGGGAAAATTCACGTTTACTCTGTTACAAAAAAACAGGAACACGAAGCATTTAAGAAAAACCTTGACAATGCCCTAAATCCGCAAATGATACTGGATTTTGGCGACAAGAAAGTAATTAATGAAGAAAACTTTGAAGCTGTATTTGACCACTGGAAAAGTGTAATTGGACCTTACATCGTAAACGGTTACAAACCTTCTTTTTATTTCCTTGCAAACATTCAGCGAGACAAAGTAATCATTGACAAAGATAACAGCCGTGTAGTTTTCACATTTGAAGACAAGAACTCTAAAACTCAAAAAGTCCTGATGAAGGACTACGATTATTTTTGGAATGTTTACGACTATGTTGAAAATGCAGAAACCATCAACGGTATTCACGCAAAGCTTGACAGACTAACAGACGAAAGCCAAAGAAGATTTGAAGGGGAGTTTTTTACTCCATTACATTTCGGACAAAAAGCAGTTCATTATTGGAACGAAGTTCTTGGAAAAAACTGGTTCAAATCAGGCAAATTCAGAATTTGGGATATGGCTGCGGGTACCGGTAACCTTGAATATCACTTACCAGCAGAAGCATATAAGTATTTGTATATGTCAACACTTCACGGAAGTGAAGCCGACCATTTGAGCAAAGTTTTTCCAAACGCAACTTGTTTTCAATACGACTATTTGAATGATGATGTTGAATATGTTTTCAATAAAGGTAATTTGCCATTTACACCTAATTGGAAACTACCAAAGAAATTAAGAGATGAACTAGCCGACCCAAATATCACTTGGATTGTCTTTATCAATCCTCCTTTCGCAACTGCTCAAGATGCAAAATCAGACGGTAGTTCAAAAAAAGGTGTTAGTAAAACAAAGGTCGAACTTGCAATGGACAATGTTGATGTTGGACACGCTAAAAGAGAACTCTTTGCACAATTTATGTTTCGTATTGTTCACGAACTTCCTAAAAAGACGTATTTAGGAATGTTTTCGACTTTGAAATATTTGAATGCACCAGATAGCGTTGCATACAGGGACAAACATTTTAATTTCAAATACGAAAAAGGATTTTTGTTTCATTCAAAATGTTTTCACGGTGTAACTGGTAATTTCCCTATATCATTCTTGATTTGGAACTTATCAAAAAGTTCAGAAGCAAAATCAGTTCAAATTGATATTGCAAATAGTTCAGGTGCAACAATTGGAATTAAGCATTTACGACTAATTGAAAAGAATGATGTTTTAAATAATTGGTTTAAAAGACCGCAAAACTCTAACGACTACATTTTGCCAGCAATGAGTAACGGCATTACAGTAAAAGACGGTAATACAGATACACGACACAGAGCAAGACCCGATTTTCTTGCATCAATTTGTAGCAAAGGAAACGACTTTCAAAATGCTAAGTATGTAACTATATTATCTTCTCCAAGTGTGAGTGCAGGTGCATTTTCAGTTATCAAAGCAAACTTTGAAAATGCACTGACACTTCACGCAGTTAGAAAAATACCAAAACCAACTTGGCTTAATGACAGAAACCAATTCTTAATTCCACAAACAGAACCAACAAAAATATTTATCAACGATTGTGTTGTTTGGAGCTTATTCACAAATTCAAATCAAACTTCTGCTTTAAAGAATGTTTCATATTTAGGAAATACCTATCAAATCAAAAATAACTTTTATCCTTTCCGACTTGAAGAAGTCAAACATTGGGAAGTCAAAGACCCTGATTTTAGACAACAATTAACGAAAGACGAAAACAGATTTGTTGCTGACTGGCTTTCAAAAAACGACTTATCTGATGAAGCGAAGGATGTAATTGAAAAAGCTAAAACAGTCTACAAAATCTTCTATACAAACCTTAACCAAATGGCGACAAACAAGTGGAAAATTGACACTTGGGACGCAGGTTGGTATCAAATAAGACGTTGCTTGGCGGAACACAACTTGGCGACAGACGAAATAAAAGAATTGAGCAAGGCGAACGAACAACTTGCAAATAAAATTTTACCTCAAATTGAAGAGTTCGGTTTCTTAGACAAAGACGAAGTGTATGACGAAATATAGCGGAAGAAATACTGCTGGTAACAGCACCTACCCAAAAGGCGGGGTTTCGTGTTCCAAAGACAGTTTTGTGGTTAATCAAACATTAGTTTTTCAAATCAAGTTTTGTGGTAAAAGTCCCGCCCTTCGGGTAGCTGCAAAACGTTCGTAATAGTGCATTTACGCCCTTGTTGGTGTTTAGCATCGGCTTTTGTTTCAACCCCCTTTTTAAGCGGGAGCGATGCGTCACCAACAAGTTAAAGCATACATTCGTTGTTGGTTTCGCCCCGCCAAAGCGCGGGGACTAAACACCAACAACGGCAAATCGAAGTTTTGTTTTTCTTTTTTAGTTTAGTTTTCGGTGGCGGGGTAGTGCTTCTAAAACCCGCAATCCGCAATTGAAAATCATGCGTTCTGCTTTAATGAAAAACAAATGAGTAACGAATAACCCCCGAACCGTTGTTCGTAATAGTGCATTTTAAAAGACGACTTAACATAGACACAGAAGTCTTTCTATTATTACCGCCATGAATTTATTTCCGATACCCGAAGACGGCCAAGGCAATTATAAAATGGTCGCTAAAACCATTTATGGTTTAGAGAATTTGTGCATGGCTGAATTGCTGAAACTGGGGGCAGAAAATGCTGCGGTGCACAACCGCGCGGTTAGTTTTGAAGGAAATGTGGGAGTTATGTATAAAGCAAATTTGTTGTTGCGCACAGCGTTGCGAGTGCTGGTTCAGTTTGCCGAATTTGAAGTAAACAACGAAGATGAATTGTATGAAGCCGTAAAAAGTATAGAGTGGGAAAAGTTGATTTCGGTAGATGAAACCATTGCTATTGACACGGTGTTGAACACCGAAATTTTTAATCACTCGCAATACATTTCGCAAAAAACAAAAGATGCTATCTGCGACCGATTCAGAGAACTATGCGAAAGACGACCATCAGTAGATTTAGATAATCCAACACTTAGGCTGCATTTGCACATTGCCAAAAATAAATGTGTGATTGCACTCGATAGCTCAGGCGATTCGTTGCACAAGCGCGGTTACCGCGAAAAAACAAATTTGGCTCCTATTAACGAAGTGTTGGCTGCGGGTTTGGTGCAGTTGAGCGAGTGGGATATGCGCAGCACTTTTATTGACCCCATGTGCGGTTCGGCTACTATTTTAATTGAAGCGGCTATGCTTGCGGCAAATATTCCTGCCGGATACTTTAGAGAGCAATTCGGTTTCATGAATTGGAAACAACTTTTGCCATTTAATCAAGAGTTATGGGAAAAAATTCACGGTAATGCCATTGAAAGAATTTCTACCGAAGACATTTTACTTTATGGCATTGAACTTTCGCCCCATGTGGCGCGCAAGGGAAAAGAAAATGTGAAACGATCTAAGACAGAAGATATGATTCGTATTCGTTGTGCCGATTTTTTAGAAAGCGATGCACCATTAACTGTAGGCAGTAAACCCATTTTAATTATGAACCCACCTTATGGTGAGCGCATGGTGAAAGATGATATTTGGGAGCTGTACCACCAAGTTGGCGATACATTTAAGAAGAAGTATGCCGGTTACGAATGCTGGATAATTTCGAGCAATCTCGAAGCACTAAAAAATGTTGGGTTGAGTACCTCCAAACGCATTACCGTTTACAATGGCCAATTGGAATGCCGTTTTTTTAGGTATAGTATTTATCAAGGAACCAAAAAATGGAAAGGGGAGGAGTAGAATTTTGTTACTTCATTTTTTGCAACGTAAATGCAAATGTTGTTCCCACGCCAACTGTACTGCGCACGTTTATAGTTTGCTGATGTGCTTCAAGAATATGTTTTACAATGGCTAAACCTAAACCGGTGCCGCCTTGCTCGCGCGAGCGGTGTTTATCTACTCTATAAAATCTTTCAAACAAACGAGGTAAGTGTTCTTCGGCAATGCCGATTCCGGTATCGGTTATTTCTACTAAAATATTTTCTCCCATTTCGTAGAAATTAGCCAGGGTGCTTCCTCCATCATTTCCGTATTTAATGGAGTTATCGGCAAGGTTGGTAATTACCTGACGAATCTTGTCTTTATCGGCATGAATGAAATGAGATTTTTCGCTTCCTTCTTTTAATTGAAGCAACATGTTTTTACGTTTTGCTTTCAGTTCCAGGCTATCAAAAACTTCGCGCACTAGTTGAACAATATCAAAGTTTTCCTTTACAATAAAAATTTCGCCACGTTCTAATTTTGAAATTTCATCAAGATCATCAACCAATGAACTAAGTCGTTCAACACTAGTGGCAGCTCGATTCAAAAAAGTAGTAGCCACGTTAGGGTCGTCCATAGCACCTTCTAAAAGTGTATGTACGTATCCTTGAATATTAAAGAGTGGTGTTTTTAATTCATGCGAAAGATTACCAAGAAACTCTTTACGAAATTGTTCCAACTTCTTAAGATCTTCGATTTCTATGCTTTTGTTTTTTGCCCAGTCGGCTACTTCCATTTCCATTTCTTTGAGTGGATCATCTGCTTGCATGGAACCAAGGGAATCTTTTTGAGAGCGATTTAACTTAAACTGGTGAATGACTTTATACACTAAATGAATTCTGTTGCGCAGATAAATATCTACTGCATAATACACCAGCAGCGAAGCGGAAACAAAAGTAACTAGCCAGCTTGTACCGAATGAAATAAGAGCGGCATGAAAATATAAACCCGAAATGCTTACGATTGTCGCAAGCAACATGGCAATGGCAATAGTAAGTGCGCGGGGTGAAAGTTTATCCAATTTGATGATAGTTTAAAAAACAAATTTACCAGGAAAGTTTAAAAGCAAGGTGCACCCATTTGTTTGCTATTTAACCAAACTTTCCAGAGATATAATTGCGAGTATCTGTATGTGAGGCATCGTTGAATATTTTTTCAGTAACATCAAACTTTACCATATCGCCCAAATAAAAGAAAACGGTTTTATCGATTACGCGTTTTGCCTGCTGCATATTATGGGTAGCAATCATAATCGTAAACTTCTGCCGCAGTTCTGTAATCAATTCTTCGATTTTTGAAGTCGAAATAGGGTCAAGTGTTGAAGTAGGTTCATCCATAAAAATCACAGCAGGTTGCATAGCTATGGCGCGGGCAATATATACCCGTTGTTGTTGCCCGCCAGTGCAACTTCTCTTCTGTCTTTTTGAGCCGCTGCAATTTTTAGTTTTGTCTTTGTTTTCATTCTTGTTTTGGCATGGTAGCTTGCGGTGCTTGAGGCTACTTGACCGAGGGACAAAAATGGGAAAAATGCACCCTGAAAACTCGATGGACTTTTTAGTTGGGTTGGATGATTTATTTTAAACGCAACTCCATACCTCAGTGTAAATCAAAAATTCGTTTCGTTACTTTCGAATTTCTTGAAACCGCCACCAGTACCTGATTCACTCGGGGTAACGTTAACTTCTAGCTGTAAGAAAGTTGTTTCAAACACAACTATCCTTCAAAAAAAACAGCCCGCCAATTTTACTTGACGAGCTGCTGCACATATTACATGATACAAAAAAAAACGTTTTACTGTTTCACTAAGCGAATTCGTTTAGTTACTCCTTGTGTTTGTAAACTCATTACATAAACACCTGAAGCTTCTGAACTCAAATCAACCGCAACATTCGTTGCACCTGAATGAGAAAGCTCATTTACTTCTTTCACTAATTTTCCTGCAACATCAAATACGCGAATATTCATTTGCTCGCCATCTGTTCCGCTATTAAAAGAAAGATTGAAAACCGAACTAGAAGGATTAGGGAAAACATTCAAATCAGAAATACCCATTTCTTTCTCTACCTCAATAGCTGTTGTAGCTTCATCTGTTTTGCATGAACCCCAAACTAGCGAAGTAATTTTAGAGTTGTAACCGCAGCTGTTGTAGTTTTTGACTGTAATTTTTGGATTTACAGGAATAGTTCCAAACTGTACCGTAACGGTGTTTGTATTAGATGCACCAACAAAAGTTGCACCTGCCGGAAGTGTCCATGAGTAAGAACTTGCCCCAGGAGTTGCTACATATGTTTCTAATGCATTATTACAAACGGTAGTGTTTCCTGTAACCAAAGGTGCCGCTGGTTTAGCATAAGCAGTCAGTGATTTTTGTAATCCTGCTCCGCATCCGTTATTAGCATTTACTTTTATAGTAGCGGTGAAGTTGGTAGAAGGAAAATCAATTGTAGCTATTTCAGTACTGCTTACAGGATTGAAAGTTCCCGTAGTGGTAGCCCATGTATAGCTACTTGCACCGCTTACTGATGCAGATGCATATATTACACCTGTAGCTCCGCAGAGGTCGTAAGTTGTTCCCGCAATAGTAGCCGGAGCCGCTAAAACATTGCGGGCAATAGCCAAAATTTTAACAGGGCCGTTACCGCAACTGTTTGAAGGGGTTACGCTTAACGTTCCATTGGCTATAAATCCTGCACCATAAGTTACTGAAATACTATTCGTACCTTGACCGCTATTGATAGTTCCTCCGGTTGGAGTTACCCATGTGTACGTAACACCTACAACATTTGTAACTGTATACGTACGTGTATCGCCAGGGCAAACTTTTACCGCTCCACCAGTAGTCGTAATTCCGCTGGTTGCTATCGGCACCGATGTTATAGCCAAATTTCTTACCGTTGTTGTTCCACAACCATTGGTTCCAGTAACTGAAAGTGTACCGGTTGTGAAGCTGGAGAATGAGGCAACAATTGCATTTGAGCCTTGACCGCTGCTAATTCCAATACCTGAGGTTCCGCTCCAGTTGTAAGTAATTCCACTTACGTTAATAACAGAATAGTTTTGGTTAGTCGCAGTGCATACCTCTGTTGTTAAACCGGTTATAACACTAGGAGCAGCCGGTACGTTCCGATTTACCGCAAGTGTTCTCGCAAGGCTAGGAGTACCAGAGCAAGCAGTTACAGCAGTAACTGATATTGTTCCATTTGCTGTAAAACCTCCACCATAAGTAATTACTACAGCATTAGTTCCCTGGCCGCTAGTAACAGTTGCTCCGCTGGGAGCAATCCATGTATAAGTAGCACCCGAAACATTGGTAACGGTATAAGTTCTTACATCACCAGGACAAACTTTTACATTACCACCACTTACTACGATGGTAGAAGGTTGAGCCGCTACATTACGTGTTATTGTTAAACTTCTTGCTGTACTGGTTGTACCGCAAGCATTGGATGCTGTAACTGAAATTGTTCCATTGGCAGTAAAACCAGCGCCATAGGTAACCGAAATTGAATTGGTTCCTTGACCAGAAGTAATGGTTGCACCAGTTGGAGCTGTCCAGTTGTAATCAATACAAGCTACGTTAGTAACTGTGTATGTTCTTGCATCTCCAGGACAAACCGTTGCAGTACCTCCAGTAACCACAATAGCAGATG
The DNA here is from genome assembly GCA_947479455.1 of Bacteroidota bacterium. Lineage (GTDB taxonomy): Bacteria > Bacteroidota > Bacteroidia > Chitinophagales > LD1 > Bog-950. The sequence goes on along the minus strand of CANJZE010000020.1, from coordinate 80,327 downwards.
GAGTTACGGGTGTTGTGCAAGCGCATCCCACAAGCGGTAATAAAACTCCGCTAAGGGAAGCGTTGTATATTTCTGCTCCTACTGGATTTGCAGCTACAAAACGTTGAACTCCGCCTGCAGGAGTTCCGATTTGAAGATTGAATGCATATGTCAATGTTCCGTTGGTAGTAAGCTGAGCAAACAAAATTTTGTTTGAGGTATCAGGTCCAGTAGAACCTGTTAAAGATGCCCATGAACCATTGTAAGTGGTGAATAAACTGCCTGCACCACTGGTAGCATCAAAAATAGCGTCCCCTAAAGTTGCGGGAACTCTGGTCACGGCTTGCGCTGCACCACTACCTGTTAATAAACCATCTTGTGCAGTCAAGTTACCTGCAGCTACGTCATTATTCAATAACATTCCATTAGAATTAGCTGTTGTGCTTACTCCGTTATCCGATGTTTTTTTAACTCCGTAATAACCCGCACAACCATTGCCCATGGAAAACCAAGAGTCAAGCATAACAGAGTTTAAAGCTGTATGAGCTTTGGTATATGTAGGAGTAACTGCTCCTCTATCTTCATTGTTAAAGAAAGTAGTAGTAGTTTGTAAACGCAATTCATGGTCTCCTGTACTTACGGTGCCTGTAGGAGCTACATCCACTCCATAAACTGCTTGTAATTTGTAGTTAGGAAGTAGGTCAGCATAAAATCTCCAGGTAACTGAGCCCACACGAAGATTTCCTCCTCCCTGAGCTGCACTTACTATCGAATCGTTGGCATTCGATACGTAGTATTTTTCTACGATGATGCCTTGCAATCCTGATTGTGCTTGCATAGCAAGACAAATCAGAAGCAGGCACGCGCCCGTTAATATTTTTTTCATGTTTATATTTTTAATGTTTTAGAATTTGTTTCTGAATTTCTTATTGGCATGATTGGTTGAACTTTCCTAACAAATCAAGGAAGTCGGCATTGTTAGTAGTGCCATCTCCGTTCACATCAGTTGCACATCCGTTCGTGCTGAAACCATCACCTGCTGCTGCACCCAATAATGAAACGTAAGACCATTTAGCTAACCAATTGTTTCCATCACCAAATGCACCACGGTAAGACGTTGAAGTGAAAAAGCCATCGCTTGGCGGTGTGCATGAAGATGCAAGTGCGGGAGTAGGAGTAGGGTCGAATCCAGCAGTTACTACGTTCGTGCTTCCGTTCATTGTGTATGCTGAAGTGAAACCAGCTACTGAAGCAGGAGCCACGTTACCATCAGCACTGAATTTAGTGCGGTCAGCAGCTACAACACCGGCAGTTCCTTTGTTAACCAAAATTGAATCGTTGCATCCAACAATTGTATTGCATGAAAAAATCAACGAGCCGCCTGAATACGTTCCGCTATTGCTCCAATTGTGCCAAGCTTCTACTGAACAGTTTGCAGAGCGTGCTCCTGAAACAGTTTTGGTCATATTAAATCCTCCTTTGTAGTTCGCAAAAATTGAACTGTAGATTTCACCTTCGGTCAATTCCTTTGCATTGATACCGTAGTTACCGCTGTTATCTCCATTGATAGTTACGTCATGATTACTGATAAATGTTGCGTTGTAAATTTTAGGGTGTGAGCGTGGTGTGTTGCAAGAAGAATTATCATCAGCATCTGCTTCAATACCATTATCGCTGCCTGGAGCAGTAGCTGTATCCGCAGCTGCTACACCTAATACGAATTGAGCTCTTCCACTCCAACCTAAATCCCAATCTAACATATCATCATTACCAAAAAGAATTGCGGCATACTTAATGTCGACAGTTCCTCCGAATAGTTCGATACCATCATCATCGCCCGAAACAATCTCCACATGGTTAATCTTTGTATTTCTTCCCACTGACCCTAGAGATAAGGAATTCAACTCATTACCTGCGCCATTTAATACGGCACCTGCATATCGGATAGAAACATAACTTAAGGTTCCTGAGTTATCGTTATCATCAAAAGAACCTGAAAGTTTTCCGAAGTTATTTCTGGTGTTTGAAGAGTTGTAACCTTCTAGGTAACCAACGCCATCGCTAACGCAAAGTTTTCCGGCACCAGCTGGTCCATTTTTTGCTAGCGTAAGGTTGTTAGTAGCTCTACCTAACAAAACTATACCACCCCATCTTCCTCTGTTCTGAATACCATAAGAACCTGTCAAATCATCGGATGTAGAAGTAAATATGATTGGGCAGCTTTCAGAACCTTGTGCAATCAATTTTCCCCCTACTTCTGCAATCAATGATGTAGCGTCAACAGGGTTAGCTTGATAAACACCTCTAACTACTGAGCCCGGTTGAATAATTAGTGTTTTACCGGTTGGAATGTAAATTTTGTGGTCAAGAACGTAATTAGTGTCGCAAGAAAGTACAGTGAAACAATCATTCAATTCGTAATCATTAGGCAAGCCAACATAAGTTGCTTTTGTACTAAGATTAACGGTTGGCCTAGAAGCTACAGGTGGGCAACCACAAGCAGCACCAAGATTAGTTTGGGCAAAGCCCGTAAATGCAGAGGCAGTAGCTACGAACAGAAGCGCAGCTTTGAGAAATGTCTTTTTCATAAAATTATTTTTTGTTAGTGTGCATCAATGCGATGCGGGCGCAAAAGAACGTTGCGGATGTAAAGTTTCGGGCAATTGATAATTATGAAAAGGCTATTGTTTTGCCCCTGTATCTTACCTCAGTTTTCAGTTATCGGTTACTTTATGTGATGCGAATGAGAAGTAATTGTTTCCTCGCAAGTTGATGAGTTACACAACTTTTAATCCTTCACACATCTTACGCTGAAACCGTAAGTTTTGGGTCCGTAAAATCGAAACACGTTCGCATTTTTATAATCGAGATAACGATACCATACCTGATGGTTTATACTGTCTTCAGTGTCTGTCCACCAAAATCCCATGTAGCCTGAGCCAATTGGGTCGCCACCTTTACCGTTAAACAAGCGGCAGTTTCCGGCTTGAGCACAAAAACCACTTTCATTTGTAGCCCACACTTCTTTGTACTGCAACCAATTTTCTACGCCAGCTAATTTCAATTTCTCTCCTTCATCATTTCCTCTCCAACCTAACCTATCGGCATCTTCAATACTCATGCCCAAATATTTTTCGAGTATTTTCCAATCATTATCTGTTGGAATATGCCAACCAGCCGGGGAAATTCTGTGTTTCTTAGAATGAATAGCGTACCAATTATACAAATAGCCTGTAGCTCCAATACAATAAGCACCAACAGTGTCGTGGCTCCAGGCGGCTGTGTCTGATTCAATTAGCTTTACTGAAACTGCATTCCAATAGTCGGTGGCTCTCAAATCTTCAGCCATCCAAGTTTGATTTCCAATTTTTACCGTTTTATAAACGTTGCCTTGCTTATCTGTTACTGTACCTGTTACAGATGCCGGTGGTGTTTCTTTTTTACAACCGGTAATGGAAATGAGCAAGTACAGGGCTATCAATCCTACAATGAATTCAGTCTTTATTTTGATGTTCATACCCTAGTTCTTTTTTAAATTAATGCTTCACGAACGTTTTTGTAGCAGTAGATTTTTCTGTGGTTAAGCGCAAAAGGTATAATCCGGCATTCAAGTCAGAAATATTTAAATCCATTTTGGTCGGAACCGAAATTTCATTCACTCTTCTTTCAAAAACAATTTTTCCCAAATAGTCATAAATGACAAAGAGTGATGTTTTCGGGTTGCCGGAAAAAATTTCTATTGACAAAGTATTTTCTGCAGGATTAGGATACGAGAGGAACAAATTTTCTGTATTCAATTCGTTGATACTTAAATGCGGACAAACCAAACTTATGTCAAGGTCGTTGCAGGCACCTGGATAACAGCACAACGAAGGAGTAGGGAAATTTGCGTTCGGATTGTAGTTGCAAGCCATGGGATCGGTACAGCCAAATACAATGAGTGTGTGGCACGAATCGGTGTTACCACAAGCGTAATTAGCACTGTATTCCAAATAGTTTGCATCGTTGCAGCCGCAGGCAGGTGGGTATTTCAAATTTGGAAAAGCAAACTCATTGGTTAGTAAGGTATCCGCATTAGCTACATATTTTTTTGTGTTTCCGTTGGTGTCTATCACTTCAATATTCAACTCAAAAGAAATTTCACCCAAAGTGGTCAGTTGTGCTATGAGTACTTGATTGTTTTCAGGAACAACTCCTGCAACACCCGAATTTTGGACCGAAACATTGTTGCTTATAAATTCAGTGCCTGCAACAACAGAACCAAAGATTGTTGAATCATCACCAGAAATAGCATCAATAATTCCAGAGGTACCCCAGTTGGTGGGTAGCGTAATCATCGTATCAATTCCATCGTTGGTAATGAGCGGAATTCCTGCAGCTACATCTGTATTGGTTAGCAAGCCGGTGGCAATAGCAGCACTACCGCCATCGTTATTAGCCCCGCCCACAAACGAGCCATCATTATCATCAACTTTTAAAACTCCGAAATAAGTTTTTGCACCTGTTTTAGTAACTTGACCTAAGGTTAACCAAGTGTCTAATGCTACCGTGTTGTCCTTATAGCGATTCTTGCTAAAATCTTTTGCAAAGCTTTGTCCATCGGCTTTGTTATTGAAAAAGTTAGCGGTGCTTGAAAATTTGAGCGCATGATTTGCATCGCCATAAAGTTTTTTGATTTTACTGCCCGGAACCAAATCAATATAAACGCGATAAGTTTTTGAACCAATTTCCAAAATTCCTCCTATGGTATCGGTAGCATCGTTAATATCGGAAACGTAGTAGGTTTCTACTATTACTTTTTCAATTTGCGCCTGCATGAAAAGAGGTAAAAACAAAAGGAGTAAAATATTTTTCATGGCTGTTTGTTCGCTTAAAGTTTAAATGCAATTCCTAAACTGAGACTGTTTCCATATTTGAAATTGTCGAAATCAAGCAGCCACTTTCCGTCATACTTGAAACTTCTGCGAACGGGAGAGTTCAATAAATTGCGAGCGGTTAAACTAATGCTGAAATATTTTCCAAGTGTTTTACTGATTTTGAAATCAAGCAAGTGACGCGGGCGTTCGTACACATCGGGTCTTCCTCCTGTAGAAACTCCTGCAATTACCAAACGAGGACCTTGTGTATTGTAACTGAGTGTAGTGGTCAATCCAATTTTTTCATTCGTATAAGAAAGAATCCCGTTAACCACATAAGGCGCTTGACCAAACATTGTTCGGGTAATTGTATCTACAGGGATTTTATCTTGTATGCCATTGCCAATTCTGTATTCAACTACTTTGGTTTGTGAATGGATGTAAGCCGCATTTGCTCTTAGTTCAAGTCCTTTTACTAAAGTTACTTTGCCATCTACCTCAACGCCAAACACGCTAGAACGGTCAACGTTTTGCCAGGTATAAAATTCGTAGTTCACGAGTTCGATGTGATTGGTAAAATCTTTATAAAAAAAACTAACCGACAAATCGTGTCCACCTTTGAAATAAGATTCTAACCGTAAATCAACGTTGTGGATTTTTACTGTCTTCAACTGAGAGTTGCCAAAAACTTTTGATTTAAATTCATAATCATAAACTAGCGTTTCAGATAACTCGCGAATACTTGGGCGGGCAATTCCATAGCTATAACTCCATCGCAAATTGATTGGGCTCAATTCATGCTGCCGTAATTTGTAAATGAAATTTATGCTAGGTAAGTAGCTAATTTCCTTCAAACTACCCGGGTTAGGCAGTACTGAAAAACTTGTTCTGCGAATATCGTCTGCGGGGTAATTCAAAGAGTCATACAGAAATACATCGGTAAATATTTTTGCGTATTCAATACGTAAACCTCCATTAATTCTGAAGGCGGGAAGAACTGCAAAATCAAGCATAGCAAATCCTCCACCAATATGACTATTACCCAAAGTATGATTGGCAGGGTCGCTGTTTTCCAAATACCAAGCATTCATTTTACTATAAGGCACTCCCTGATATGTAGCTGTGCTAATTCCAAAATTTTCTAAACCAAAAAAACCTTGAATATTATCATCGCCAAGCACTTGGTGGTCCTGATGCAGATATAAATCATAAGCGTACTGGTCGCTTTTCTTTTTATTATACTGATATGCTCCTCCCAATTTCAGTTTTCGTACTAACCCCGGTTTGTTGCCTAGCGGTATTTCAATTGCTATACGGGAGTCGAGCAAGTCATCTGTCAAATAGCGGTAATACCGTTGTATGGTGCTTTCTCCACCGCCACCAATTTGATATTGGAGTGTATTCTGGTCTTGTGAATAATTCAGGTTTTTAAAGTCAGGAGCATTGCTTTTACCCATTGTATAAGATGCATTCAATTCAATTCGCACATTAGGCCCAGGAATTAAATGTTCAGTTTTAAGCTGATAAATCATTTGCCTTCGGTGTTCATAGAATTGGCTCTTGGTAAAAATGTTGAATTCACCACCTGCACTGTCCACCGCATCGCGCACATTGTTTACGCCAATAAAATTAGGCATGAACAACAAAGTGATACTGTTGTTTGGTGTGAATTTATATGCCAGATTGATGAGGGCACTCCAAGCGTAGGTTTCGCGACCAAACTTTTGATGGCTGATGGAAGTAACCTGTGCTACTGCTGCACCTGCACTGTCGCGGTAGGCATTTTCTCTGACAGCAATTGAATTTGGGTCGTATTGCGTGTTAGAACTATAGCGAACACCAACTAAAAAGCCGAGTGGGCGTTTGAATAAACTAACTTGATTGCCAAGTGTAAACGACAAGCCGAAATTAGGCAGCGCAAATCGTTTACTAGTATTCCAGTTATTAGCAAACGACTGACCCGATTTTGCCGCTCCATCGTTAATTGATTTAAAAGCATCGCTTCTATACGGTCCATTGAGGTATTGGATTTTTGCACTTTGAAAAGCTGCGGGGTCGTTGAACATTGCCTTTGGCAGTAAACCCAATTCTACTAAGCCCAATTTAAACAGAGCATCGCCACTTGCCGTTCCCGATATCCAGGGTTGCGTTATTCCCAATGAGCGGTAATAATCTCCCATACCTAAACCAACAAATTCTTCGTATTGATTTGGATTAGGAATTGGCGTTATAAAAGAAGCATGATTGTGTTCGCGCAAACCGTTATCGTAACCTAGCCAATCTGTTTTACTGTGTTCCGAAGAAACAATATTGCGGAACGTACTTTGAAAATTGAACTCCGAAGACAGTTCCAAATTTACAGCTAGTTTATCAGGATAATCTTTTGTTTCTACTGATAAATAAGCACCAGCCCAATCGCCCGGTAAATCAGGACTAGCAGTTTTTGTTATGAGAATATTGTCAATGAGATTGGTGGGAAGCAAATCCAATTTAATGTTATTTGTAAACGGGTCTAACGTGGGTATACGGCAACCATTTATTCCTGTTTTTACGTAGCGGTCGCCAATGCCGCGTACAGTAATAAATCCCCCATTTGTAGAAACTCCTGGTACTCGGGCTATGGCTGCAGTCACATTTGCATCACCGGTTTTCTTCATTGTTTCGGATGAAATATAATCAAGTGTGGTAGCCGATTTTCGTTTTACGTTATCTAAGTAAGTGTCGTTGGCTCTTACGGCTTTTGCAGAAATTACCACTTCTTGTATTTCGGTAGCTATGGGTCGCATAGAAACGTTGCGAAGCACAACTTCACCTTTTTTTGCATGAACGGTTTCCTCTATTTTTTTATACCCAAGTACAGAAATAACGATGGTATGTTCTGAAGTATCGGGAAGAGTAAGTGAGAAATTTCCATCGAGATCGGTGACGGTGCCAATAGCATTGTTTGTTTTGAGTACTACCGTGGCACTTATCATTGCCTCGCCATTCTCATCGCTTATTTTTCCTCGCACAATTTCCTGCGCAAAACCCGAAGAAAAGGCAATGAAGCTAAACAGCGTTAACAAAAAGATTTTTTTTGCTGACCTATATTTACAGATGAAGTGATACATAAATAATCGTGAAGGGTTCGATGGGTTGAACCTAGTTTTTGATTATTTTTTGCGTAGAAGTAAAACCTTTGGTTGTTACTTTTACTAAGTAAATTCCATTGGCTAATGCTGCAATATTTACATACTCAGCATAATTTCCAGCTATAATTACCACGTTTTTTTGAGTTAAGAATTTTCCGGTTACATCCTGTATTGAATAACTGCAGCTTGTATTTTCTTTTACACCAGAAATCTGTAGTTGAAATAAATCTTTCGTAGGGCTTGGGAAAACTTTCACCATAGGTGCAACAGCATTCAATTCATCAACTCCAACTGTTAATCCATTAATAAGAACCACGGTAGATGTAGCTTGACCGCTATTAGAATCGGTTGTAGTAGCAGTTAAATTGTGTGCTCCAAGAGTTGCTATCCAAGCGGGTGCTGTATAAGGAGTAGAGTTATCAATTCCTATAGAATTACCGTCAACAAAAAATTCTACCTGCGTAATAGTGCCAGATATGGCCACGGCATCGGCCGTAATATTTACAGTATCGCCTACATTATAATTTGCACCATTTGAAGGCGCTGTAATATTAATAGTAGGCAACGGAAGAGCAGGACGACCTAGTGTATCAATCAAACAAGGCAAAGAAATTTCTGCACCCACTGGATTTCTTGCTACAAATCTTTGAACGCCTCCCGTTGGAGTTCCTATTTGTATATTCAATTCAAAAGTCAAAATACCATCGGTAGTAATTTGTGCAATCAATAATTTATTATCTACAGTATCGGGTCCTGTGCATCCACCAAGGCAAGCCCAAGAACCGTTATAAGTAGAAAAAGAAGGACCATTTGTACCATCGTTTTGATTATCGAAAACCAGAATAGAATCATCAATACCAACTATGGTTACGTTACCTGGTGTTCCTGTAACGAGCCCGTCTTGAGTAGTTAATGGAATACCTGCCGATGCGTCAGCGTTTTGTAAAACACCATCGCCATTTGAAACATTTGAAACACCATTATCAGCGGTTTTTAAAATACCAAAGTTTCCTGCACACGCTGCACCAACCGATAGCCAAGAGTCGAGCATAACGGTATTATCTGCACATCGTGCTTTGGTAAAGTTTGGAGTGGTTGCCCCTCTATCTTGATTGTTAAAGAACAAAGTAGTAGTTTGTATTTTAAGCTCATGGTCACCGGCACCAATACTTCCGGTAGGAGCTACATCTACACCATAAGCCGCTTGAAAGTTATAACCAGGAAGCATGTCGGCATAAATTCTGTACGTAACTGAGCCAACAGGAAGAACCCCACCTGCATCATTTACAGAGGTGTCATTTGCATCAGATACGTAATATTTTTCTACTACAATACATTCTAAACCGTTTTGTGCGTAAACAAGGGCATTCATTAATACCATTGTAAGGAGAATGATTTTTTTCATACGAAGTAATTATTGATTTTAAAAATTAGTGTGATTATTAAGAAGCTGCAAACGTGTAGAGGGAATGTTTGCTTAGTAAATCCAATACAATATCTTTTAGTTAAGTGTTTATCATCTTAATTTTAATTGTGTAGGGCAACACATTTTTTTTAGACCATCCACGCAATACTCTTTTGCATTCTTTGAACCGGTTAACGAAGTAGCGGGTGAATTGTATGTGCAGCGCTACTTCAGCTTTTTGTAATATTTAGGTAGCCGTGATTTCCATATGTAGTTTGGTGTGCAAAAGTAACAGTTGGTATTATGTCATGTTTATGGAACTAAACAGTTTGAGTAATAACTGGGTTAAGGATTTTGAAATAAAAGGTATGGCAAACAATTTTTTATCCTTTGCTTAGTTCAGGCTTAACATGGGAGTCGCAAGTTTGCGCAAAACTATCTCGTGAACTCAGTTACAGAATATCATGATCTTTTATGGAAACAGTCGCGAAGTGAGCTAAAGCAGTTTTTGGTAACTAAGGATGTAGAACACCTGCGTCAGTTTATGATGATGGTGAAAGAAATAAACACGCTCTTTCGTTTGTTCCAGTTTGTCGATAAAAACTTTAACGCTTCCAAGTATTTATGGCATACGAACAAAATGTATCTCTATGCCGAAGAGTTTACCGATGATTATGCGCTGCAAGCTTTAGCAAAAAAGTACGAAGCAACGGTATGGCAAACATTTTATGGATTATCTATTGCTGAAGAGCATATAGACCGATTAAAAAAGCACTACCGTAAAAACACATCTGGCAACTCCGCTATCAAACAAAACGGAAAAAAGCATTTAGAAAAAGTAACAGAAAAGGACATCGAACAATTTGCATCTTTTCTTTTTACAGAAATAAAAAACGGGCTTTGTTTGCCTTTTAATTATCACGATTTCGACCAGACAAAGAAGGACCTTGACGACTTTTTTTTTATCCTCAATTTGTTTGACCCCTTGGCTGGCAATTTTGCGGACCAACTGGATTTACAACTTCTACACAAACTAAAAAAACTGATTGAAAAAAAACACGAATTAAAAGAACAGTTAACAGCTGTAAGCCGCCTAAAAAAAAATTCCAAACTAATTCGTGCAACCGAAAAACTTACCGAAGAAGAAGTTCAGCTAAATGCAGAAATTTCAACTGCATCAAAATTTTTTAAACAATAAAAAAATGAATCCACACACTTTTAGAAATTATTGTAAGTTGTTTTTGTCAATGGTAGTAATAGTTTCAATTATCTCCTGCAATGGACAACAAACTGGCACAGCATTGTTTAAGCCCGTTGCCATTAACGACAACAATCGCACAGTGATTATTCCAGAAGGATTTAGTTACAAAGTGCTTTTTAGTGAAGGTGATACAGTTATTACCAACTCACGCATTAATGCCCCTGGCAAAGGAAGTCACGACATGGTCATTTATATTCCTATTGATAGATCGAGCGAGCATGGCTATTTATATGTAAACCATGAAGAGCATAAACCGAATGCGTTGCTTGGCGATGGCGGAGGCGGAACTGTATTTGAAGTGAAGAAAGAAAATGATGAATGGAAAGTAATTGGAGATTTTCATGCTGTTGATTTTTCGAACGTTGGCGAAACTTTTCGCAATTGCGGAGGGACGTTACTGCCGAATGGAAACATCCTGACCACCGAAGAAGAATTTCCGTTGAGCAATACAGAAATCAATTCGCGCTTTGGCATCACCGACACTTCTGATTACAATGGCAAAAAGAAATTTTTGAATTACGGATGGATGATTGAGGTAAATCCAAAAACACATCAGGCCATTAGAAGAATTAAAAGCCTTGGTCGTTATAGGCATGAGGATGCACAATGCATGCCCGATGGAAGAACTGTCTATTTAACTAGCGACAACAAACCCGCTATCATCTTTAAATTTGTGATGAAAGAAAAAGGCGATTATGAGAACGGTCAGTTATACGGCTATCAGCAGAGTGTCGATGCTGATAGCGGAAGTTGGATTGAATTGCCTATGCAAGACGATTCACTGCTTAACATTATTGATGTAGCAGTGCGCTATAATGCATCTATGTTTATCAGCAACGAATGGATTGAGGCAGTGGGAGAGAAGCTTTACATCACCGAGTCGGGCACCGATGAATTTGATTTCAATAAAGAAATTGAAATGGGCGGCAAACCTGCAAAACACTTAAATGAACTTTGCCGCACCAGCGGCAATAACTACCGCGACCCTTTTGGTAGAATTTTAGAATTGGATTTAAGAACAAACAAACTTCGCGTGTTGCTCCATGGAGGAGTAAGCAAAAAAGATTCTACGTTTTGTTTCAGCAGTCCTGATGCAATGACATCGGTAACGCTACGAGGCAAAAATTATTTAGTAATAAGTGAAGATACACACGGCAACAAAAACGGAAGTGCCAGCGCAGCGATAAATGCAAAAGGTGAAACTTACAACGAAGTTTACTTTCTTGATTTATCAATAGAAAATCCAACGCTCGAAGATTTGAAACGTTTCATGGTTGCACCCGAAGGCTGCGAGACCACCGGCAATATGTTTACACCTAACGGCAAAACTTATTTTGTTTCCATTCAACATCCCTCCACTGCTAATCCTGCGCCTTTTAATAAGTCGTGTGTAATTGCAGTTACGGGTTTCTAAATTTTACGTGTTAAGCACAGATGAACAAAAATCCCTTCGTTCAAACTTAAATTGTGGACACTCCTAAAAACACCACAGCGTTTCTTCCTCAGTTACAATAACGCAACACAACATTGATTGAACGTTAACGAAATGAATACACGCAAGTGATATTCAACATACACATTTGTAAAACGTTTAGAACAATGGAAAAAAGAAAAATTAAAGTAGCGGTAATTTCCGATGTGCATCTGGGCACTTACGGTTGCCATGCAGAAGAGTTGAATACTTATCTAAAGAGTATTGACCCTGAAATTTTAATCATCAATGGCGATTTCATAGACATTTGGCAACTGTCCAAATTTTATTTTCCCGATTCGCACTGGCGCGTAATTCAACGTGTAATTAAGATGATGATGCACGGAACGCAAGTGTATTATCTCACGGGCAATCACGATGAAATGCTGCGTAAGTTCAGCGGATTCAGTTTAGACAATCTTCATTTAAAAGATAAACTGGTGCTTACGCTTGATGGACAAAAACATTGGTTCTTTCACGGAGATATTTTTGATGTAACCATGCGCCATTCTAAATGGCTGGCAAAAATTGGTGGAGTGGGATATGATATTTTAATTCTTATCAATCGCTTTGTCAATCTCATACTTGAAAAGTTCGGACGCGAAAAAATATCGTTGTCCAAAAAAGTAAAGGACAGTGTAAAGGCAGCGGTTAAACACATCAATAGTTTCGAGCAAACCGCTGCTGAAATTGCAATTCAAAATGACTACTCCCATGTTATCTGCGGGCACATTCACGAACCGGTGATGAAGAAGTATATGAGCGTAAACGGTTCGGTTACTTATCTTAACTCGGGTGATTGGATTGAAAATCTTACTTCGTTAGAATATACCAAGGAATGGAAACTGGTTTACTTTAAAGACCTGAAATTTGAATCTGTTACCGATGAGGAAACCATTGTGCGGCAACTGTCTCCCGACATTATTGCCATGCAGGACGCTTTTGACAAACACCGCGGAGCAATAGTTAAAGCACCATTAGTTAAAGAGAAACTGACTGCCTGAAACAAAAATCAACATACGCTTCACCTTCATTTTTCTACGGAAGAAATTCCTCAGCCGCCTCTTCAACTCAACTAGTCTCGCTTCGCGAAATAACATCTCTCCACATTTCGTTTATTCTAAAACAACAAGCATGAAAATTCTATTCGGAATTCAGGCAACAGGTAATGGGCATATCAGCCGCTCTACCGAAATTTACAAACTACTCAAACAACACCCTGAAGTTACACAACTCGATGTGCTCATTAGCGGAGGCAAAGCACAAATGAGTTTGCCCTTCGAAGTAAACTATGAGTACAAGGGCTTAAGTTTTTACTATGGACAAAAGGGGAAAATTTCTGTACTTAAATCAATAGGCAAAGCAAATTTTCTTTCACTGGCTGTTGGTTTATGGAAAGTTCCCTTCAAAGAATATGATTTGATTATTTCCGACTTTGAGCCTATTAGTTTATGGGGAGCAAAAATTGCAGGTGTAAAATCGGTGGGCATCGGAAATATGTATTCAGTTACTTCAAAAAAACTGCGCAGAGTAAAAGGCAACCGTACCACAAAATTTTTTGCTACTGTAATGTGTCCCACTAAAAACAAAATAGGAATGCACTTTCAAAAGTTTGATGATTTCATTTACTACCCCGTCATTCGTTCCGAAATAAGAAATGCAATTCCGGGAAGCAAGAACTTCACTCTAGTGTATCTCAATTCCTTTAGCGATGAAGAATTGCTGCATTTCTTTCATTCAAAATCTTTTACCGCCAACCAATTCATTATCTATTCCAAAACTGCGATAGCTGAGCGAAGAATCAACAACTGCATCATCAAGCCGTTGAACAACGAAAAATTTGTGCAGGATATCTCTAATTGCAACGGTGTAATAACCGCTGCCGGTTTTCAAACCGTAAGCGAAGCACTGTACCTCGGCAAAAAACTGTTTGTAATTCCTATAAAAAAGCAAAGCGAACAAATAAGTAATGCCAAAGAATTGGCAGCAATGGGGGTTAGAACTTCGGACCACTTAAAAGAAGATGAAGTAAAGTTTTGGTTAGAACATGAGCAAGCCGTACAAATAAAATTTGATGATGATTTGCCAAACATCATTAATGCCATTCTTCATGCTCCGGTTGAAGGCAGGAGAAGTAAAGCCGCTTAGTTTTCACGGCTTTACTGTTTTTAGTTCATAACCATATTGTAATATTATCAAAACATGAACTCGGCAAAACCACTACTGCCCAAACCTATTTATTTCTAAAATTGGCACTGCAAAACCAACCCAAATGGCTAAACAAAAAACAAAAAAACAGGCAACCGATTCGCTTAAAGAAGTAAAACAGTTTTCAAAAGCAATTCTTAAACTGCTCAAAGGGCTTAAGAAAAAAAACCGTGGCACAGTCGAATACTCGGCACAATTGCAAAAGGCAAATGATTTAAATCACTTTTGGCAAATAGCATTTGATAAACATACAGCCGAACACAAAGAGGTTAAACCTGCTGCTGCCAAAAAGAAAACGGTTGCCAAAAAGAAATAAGTCAGCCATCGCTATTGTTTATTCAGCGTAAGCAACAAGAAGAAACTTTCTTACTTTGCATTATAAATTTCACCGCATGAAATCAAACAACAAAAAAAACTTCTTCCTGCTCGTGCTACTGTTTACTGCTTTTCAGTTTACACAGGCACAGGAAAACCGCTTTAACTCAGAACTGGATAAGTTTTGTAAAACCAGTATTAAAGAGTTTAAAAACATTTCGAAAGAAAGGAAAGTAGTGCTCGATGAAATGGCAAACCAACTGGCTAGAAAGAAGTATGTGGTGTTTACCTGTAAAACCAATAGCCGCAGAACACTCATGTTGCAGGTGTGGGCACAAACAGCATTCTACTATTACAGCATACTCGGCAAGTATGCTTTCTCTATTGGCGATACCATTACCGATGTTTACCCGGGCGTAGCTGAAGTGCTTACCGAAGCGGGCTTTTTTTGCACTTATCAAAGAAACGTAGAACCAGGCGGGTATATTATTTCCATAAGTAAGGAATATCCCCTCAATATGCTTTCGTCTAAAAACAAAGTAGGCACCATTGATACCGCCAAGGGTGTGCTGGTTAATATTTGCTTTGATGCCAATGAGCAATCAACTATTGCAGCTGGCAAAGGGCATATTAATCTGCCTTTCCAAAGCCCTACTCAAGCTGAAAACACCTCTAAGGAAAAAGAAACCTATCACGGGTTGAATCAGCAAATTGCTACCGAAATGCTTTACCTCGCAAAAAAGACAAAGGCAAGTATCAATGAGTTGATGAATGATGTGGAATAACCGCCCTGTTCCCATTATCAATTAAATGTTAAGAAATGCACACCGCCAAATGTGCATAAACAGTAGTGAATCACGCTGCTTAACACAACCATAACATTGGTGAAACAATGCCTTAGTGTATTGGATATACGTTCGCGCCTGCAAATACAATCACTATGACCCGCAAAATTCTTACGCTTATTACCTGTTTGTTTTTCATTTCCCATTTCGGTTTTGCGCAAACCGGAGTGGTGTCGGGTAAAATAGTAGATGTAAAAACCGGTGAAACACTCATGGGTTCTACCGTGGTAATTGATGATAATACCAACCTTGCGGCTGCTGCCGATTTAGATGGCAACTTTACTGTTTCAAAAGTTCCCGCAGGCAAACACAAAGTGAAGGTGCGTTATATCGGCTATCTCGAAAAAGAAACAGAGGTAGAGGTAACCGCCAACAACGTAACCAACGTTAACCTTACGCTCACCAGTAATGCTACTATTTTGAATGAAGCGGTAGTTACCGCCACGGTTACCAACCGCGATAATGAAAGTGCTATTGTAATGATGCAGAAAAACAGCACGGTGATTCAAAGCGGAATTTCGAGTGAAGAAATGAAACGCTCTCCCGATAAAACTTCGAGCGAAGTAATTCGCAGAGTAAGCGGTGCTACTATCCAGGATGGCAAGTTTGCCATCATTCGCGGTTTGGCAGATAGGTACAATATGGCAATGCTCAACAACAGTGTTTTACCTAGCACCGAGCCCGATAGAAAAGCATTTGCCTTTGATGTGTTTCCATCGAACATTCTAGATAACATCATTATCATGAAAACCGGTCAGCCGAATTTGCCGAGCGAATGGGCAGGCGGTTTAATTCAATTGAACACACGCGATATTCCCGAGAAAAGTTTCTTCAATATTTCTTACGGCATAAACTTTAATGAAGGAAGTACCTTTAAGCCATATAAAACCAATGAAGGTAGCAAGACAGATTTTCTGGGCTTCGATAACAGCGTTCGCCCGCTGCCGAAAGATTACCCGGGTATTGTGGCTATGAACGATTTAAAAATTACCGGCAACAATGATTCGT
This sequence comes from Bacteroidota bacterium, assembly GCA_947479455.1. Lineage (GTDB taxonomy): Bacteria > Bacteroidota > Bacteroidia > Chitinophagales > LD1 > Bog-950. Next base: position 63,848 of record CANJZE010000020.1, on the reverse strand, counting down.
TGCACACGTTGGGAAAGCAACTAAATAACACCAGCTGGAAAACCAAGGAAAAGAAAATGGCTTACCCCGGGCAGAGTTTACAATTGAGCGGAGGTTTTGCTGTGCGCAAAAAAGATATTCAGGTTGGTGGAGTGTTTGCACTTACTTACGCCAACAATCTTCGCTATACCGAAGGAACACGAACTAAGTATGAAGGAGCCCAAAATGATTTAGAGAATGACTATAACGATAAGCGATACAACAACACCGTATCAGCAGCTTTGCTCGGCAACTTAAGTGTGGTCATTAAGAACAACCATAAAATTTCGTGGAAGAATATTTTTACGAATAATTCAGACAAAGCAATTGTGGAACGAAACGGAGTGAGTTATGGCAACGCTACCGAACAAAACCGCACGAGTTTAGAGTTTACGAGTGCTAAAGTTTTTTCAACGAACCTGAGTGGGGAGCATGTTTTTGGTGCCAATGAAATTCGCTGGAAATGGAATGGAGGCATGGTGATGGTTGACCGCGCTCAACCCAAAACCACGCGCTACTCGCATGAGCGGCCTTACAATTCTTCGGTGCCCTTTGGTCCTAATCAAAGCACCGACCCTTTTGTTTACCAGTTTTCTTATGGCGGCAGCGACCCTAAACAAAGCGCTCTTTTCTATAGCAACCTAACAGAGCGCGTTTATAACGCAGGAACAGATTTAGCGGTTCCGTTTAAAATTCTTGGGAACAAGCAAACGGTTAGTGTTGGTTATTTGTTTCAACAGCGCAAACGCAGTTTTGAAGCGCGAAACTTCTTCATTGATTTGAATTCGTGGGGCGATTCAATGGTGTATGATATAAACGTAGACCACATCATTAACACGGCTAATTACGACAGCAATAAATTAACCATGAACCCCTTTGCTTTTCCATCAGATAAGTATGATGCACAATCCACAACTCACGCGGCTTATGTAATGTTCGACAATAATGTTGGCGAACATTTTAAAGCAGTATGGGGTTTCCGTTTCGAATCGTTCAAACAAAGTTTAACCACGCCTACAGCTATTGATATTGATGTAATTCCTATGGACCCAGAGCCGCCCATCATTAAAACAAAAGTAGTGGATACTACTTACAACCGTTCTTACTTCAGCGGCTCGTATTACGAATCGGGCATACCCGGCAAGGTGAAATCGTCTTTCCCTTTGCTGCCTAGTGTCAATCTAATTTTCAAGCTAAATGAGCACATGAACATTCGCGCTTCTTACAGTCAGAGCATGAGCCGCCCCGAGTTTCGCGAAACATCTAACTTCTCTTATTTTGACTTTCTGCGCGATGTAAACCTGTTAGGTAATCCGAACCTGCTTCAAACTTTTATTCACAATGCCGATTTGCGTTACGAATATTTTTTGGGTAAGGGGCAAAGCATAAACGCTACAGTGTTTTATAAAAATTTTACCAACACTATTGAAATGACTTCGCTTTCTACGGGAAGCCAGCAAACCTTTATTTTCAGCAATGCCAAAACAGCTTACCTAATAGGAGCGGAGCTGGAACTGCGAAAGAACTTTGGTTTTATTTCGAAGAAACTGGAAGATTTGGTTTTTACTGCAAATATGGCTTATGTCTACAGCCGTGTTGATTTGCGCAATGTAAAAAACAGCACCAGCGATGAGCAGGTGCGTCCTATGCAGGGGCAAAGCCCTTACATAGTAAACTTAGGGTTAAGCTATCTACATCCTAAAATTGGAACTGGTGTTACCTTGCTTTATAATCAGGTAGGTCAGCGCATGTATGCCAGCGGTGAGGTAGGCAATGCCGCATGGTATGAAAACTATAGACCGCTTTTAGATTTTCAGGTAAGCCAGAAATTTTTGAAAGACAGAGGTATGGTACGCTTTACCGTAAGCGATTTAATTGCGGCTAAAACTATTTTCTACCAAAACGATGTAATAAGCAAACACCGCGAATACAACAAAGACAAAGATGTCATTGTGCTCAGCCAAAGAAATTACCGCACGTATTCAATTCAGGTTTCGTTTAATTTTTAAATGATAATTCTCGTAGCGGTGAAGCCAACATAGTTTTTCGTATGGCTTTTCCGGTTGTATAAATAAATTGAACTAATCAATTGTTAAATGCAATTGAACACAATTATTTAATACTGAAGCAACATAATATTTACTTGCCTGCTGCTCATTTGCACCACACAAAATACAAAACACATGAACAAAAAATTTCTACAAAAACTCATTGCATTCGCAATACTGTTTATCTCGGTAAACACATTCGCATCAAACATTTCGGTAACAACTGATATTACTACAAACACCACTTGGGTAAACACCAACAACTACATTCTTTACACTGATATTATTGTTAAGAGTGGAGTAACATTAACTATTGAGCCGGGCACTATTATTCGTGGCGATAAAGCCACCCTTAGTCGTTTAGTAGTGGCTATAGGAGGCAAACTAATTGCACAAGGTACACCCGAACAACCTATTGTATTTACTTCAAATCAGGCTGCGGGTTCTCGTAGAAGAGCCGACTGGGCAGGCCTTGCACTTTGCGGACAGGCACCCACTAATATTGTTGACGGAAACGGCAACTCTATTCAAGGTCGCTTAGAGTGTGGAGCTACAACTGATTATGATTATGGTGGAAGCGTGGCCGATGACAGTTCAGGCGTTATTAGCTACGTGCGTATTGAATATGCAGGCTATGTTTGCGGTTCTAATTCCGAGCTAAACAGTTTAACTCTTGGTGGTGTAGGCAACAGAACTAAAATTGACCATGTAATGGTTAGTTATGGTCAGGATGACGGTTATGAATGGTTTGGCGGAACTGTCAATGCCAATCACCTTATTTCTTACGGTAGCCGCGATGATGATTTTGATACCGACTTTGGTTTTTCAGGAAATGTGCAACACGGTTTAATTGTGCGCATTGACACTATTGCTGACCAGGGCGATATCTCAAACGCCTTTGAATCTGATAACAACGGCACAGGCACTTATCAGTTTCCTTATACAAAAGGTGTGTTCTCTAACATAACTGTAGTAGGACCGGCAGCTACTACCGCTTCTGCCATTGATGTAAAATACGGTTGGTGTGCACGCTTAAGAAGAAACACCGGTTTGAATATTTTCAATTCAGTTTTTATTGGTTACAAAAGAGGATTGCGTATTGAAAGTGCTTCAACACAATTAAAAGCTACTAACGACACGCTCGAATTTAAGAATAACATTATTGCAGGTTGTGTAGAAGCGTATGGCGAAAGCGCTTTTGATACTGCTTATTTAAACAACGTGCTTACTTCAAATACGGTTTACGCAGGCAATGCAAACGACCAGGTAAACTTAGCTTACCCTTACGGCAATCCCGACCAATTCAACTTTACTCCTCAATCAGGCTCACCGGCTTTAAGCGGTGGAAGTTTTTCGAATGCAAAATTAAGCAGCTTCGAAAACACAACTTACCGTGGAGCATTTGGTGCCGATAATTGGGCTACATGTTGGACAGAGTTTACTCCTAACAACGAAGACTACACAGCCGGTCCAATCAACTACGGCTTCACGTTAAACATTACACAGAGCGGTTCATTACCTGCTTTAACCCTCACAGCCGATAACGTTCCGGGAGCAACCTATGCATGGTCAGATGGAGGAACAAGCGCAGCTACTACTGCAACTACTGCGGGAACTTACACCGTTACCGTTACCAGCTCAAGAGGATGCGTTAAAACACAAACATCGACAGTTCTAGGCACTGGAATTAACGAAGTAAGCAACATTAACAGCGTTCAATTATTCCCTAATCCGAATAATGGATTTGCTACTTTGCAAATCACAGCAAACAATTCATCAGAAGTAAATATCCAGTTAACTGATATAACAGGCAGAACAGTGAGTATGTATAACAATGAACTTACTTCAGGCAAAAATTCAATAGCATTAAACACTGCTGAGTACGCTGACGGAATTTATTTTGTTACGGTAAAAACTTCTACCGAAAATAAAGTGGTGAGAATGGTGGTGAACAAATAAACTATTCAAACTCCCACAACGGAATTAACTCCCTAGCCGAAATGCGCGGGAGTTTTTTTTTGTAATCAATGGGAGAGAAGTTGATTCATTTTATCATGATCATTGATTTATAAAAATATTTTAAGTGAGGAAATCACTATAAAATTTTTGATTAACATTTTTTTATACCAACTTTTGATTGCGATATGTGTTTTAAATTATGTTTGCACTATTGTTATGATAACGAAACTGTTTAAATTTTTTCTTTCGCTCGTCATTTTGCTGCACTGCACCGGTGTTACACAATTGGTGTCAGCTTTTTCAAAAGATAATACGGCCTTTGTATGCATGCTGGCTATGAATGAAGAAGAAACCAAAAAAGAAAAAGAATGCAAAGAGGATGTGGATTCTACAAAAGATCTTCGCACAAAAATTTCTACTGCATTTGCCTTTATTTCTTTTACTGAAAAACATATCTATTTCTCTGATTCTAAAAACAGAGTTAATCACCAGTTCATTATAGAACTACCTACTCCTCCTCCCGATTTTAAGGCTTAATCGCCCTTACTCGTACCTTTTATTTTTTGGCTTAATCGACATTTGTTCTGTGATGTAATTTACAACAGCCAAATCGTTACTAGTTCCAAAAATATTAATCGTACCAATTGTTTTTTACCTGTCGTTTAATTCATCCATCAACAAATTCATTTTATCATGAAGTTATACTCTCAATACTTTAAGACAGACATACTTTCGGGACTTGTAGTCTTTTTAGTGGCCTTACCACTTTGTCTTGGAATTGCGTTAGCCAGCGGAGCACCATTGTTTGCCGGTATTATATCTGGAGTAATTGGTGGCATTGTGGTAGGGTTGTTAAGCCATTCTCAGTTGAGTGTTACCGGTCCGGCAGCGGGGCTTACTGCGATTGTATTAGCAGCTATTATCGGTTTGGGTTCTTATGAAACATTTTTGTTGGCAGTGGTTATTGCCGGGGCTATACAAATCCTTTTAGGCTTTGCCAAAGCTGGTACTATCTCTAACTATCTTCCGTCAAACGTAATTGAAGGAATGCTAACTGCTATTGGTGTAATCATCATAATGAAACAGCTGCCCCATGCAATTGGATACGATGTAGATAACGAAGGCGATTTCTTTTTTATTGAAAAAGCAACAGGTCATAATACTTTCTCTGCAGTAATAGATGCCGTTAATTATTCCCACTTGGGCGCTATTATCATCACGCTCATTTCTATGAGTATTTTAATTGCTTGGAACAATGTTAAGGCACTTAAAAATATAAAGACTGTTCCAGGTGCCTTGGTAGCTGTTATTGCCGGTGTAGTTATAAATGAAGTATTCAAAGCCACCGGGTCTAATCTCGTAATTGGTCAAGAACATTTGGTTAGGTTACCTGTACCAGCTTCATTTAACGATTTTTTTGGCCAGTTCTCCCTTCCCGATTTTTCAAAAATTACGAACGTAAATGTTTGGATAACCGGTGTTACCATAGCCGCAGTAGCTAGTATTGAAACCCTGCTGTGTATAGAAGCCGCAGACAAAATGGACACGCTCAAAAGATTTACAAATACCAATACTGAATTAAAAGCACAGGGCGTTGGAAATATGCTGAGTGGTTTAATTGGAGGCATACCAATGACCTCGGTTATTGTGCGTACCTCTGCTAACATAAATTCGGGGGGGAAAACAAAAATTTCGGCAGTGGCACATGGTGTTTTTCTATTAATAGCAGTACTTGCTATTCCGGTCATACTCAATAAAATTCCATTAGCATGTTTAGCTGCAATTCTCATTTTAATTGGTTACAAATTAGCCAGCCCTACAGTGTTCAAACACATGTGGCAACATGGCAAGTATCAATTTGTGCCATTTATTGCAACAGTAGTGGCTGTGGTGTTTACTGACTTGCTAAAAGGTGTTGGGGTAGGCTTGATGGTAAGTGTGTTTTACATTTTAAAAGCCAACATGAAAGTGGCTTACTTCTTCAAGAAAGAAAAACACCATGAAGGTGAAACCGTTCACATTGAGTTGGCACAGGAAGTTTCATTTTTGAACAAAGCAGCTATTAAACAAACGCTCATGCACTTGCCGGAAAACAGTAAAGTTATCATCAACGCGGCTGACAGTGTGTATATAGACCATGATGTGATTCAACTGATTCAAGATTTTTTAAAAATAGGTTCTAAAGACAAAAACATTCAAGTAACCCTTACAGGATTTAAGGATGGTTACGAAATTGAAAATTCAAAACACGTTACTTCAAACTAAAAAATGATAAACAACCAAAATATGAAAACACATACCTCCGAAACACAATCTTCCATGACACCTGAAAAGGCTTTACAAGTTTTGAAAGAAGGCAATCTACGGTTTGTCAGTAATTTAAAAACGAACAGAAATTTGCTTCAACAAGTGAACGAAACGCGCGATGGTCAATGGCCTTTTGCTGTAGTGCTTAGTTGCATTGATAGCCGAACATCTGCCGAGTTGATTTTCGATCAGGGCTTGGGCGATATTTTCTCCATACGTATTGCCGGAAATATTGTAAACACCGATATCATTGGAAGTATTGAATTTGCTTGTAAAGTGGCCGGTTCAAAATTGATAGTGGTGCTTGGTCATTCCAAATGCGGTGCAATAAAAGGCGCTTGCGACCATGTAGAGATGGGAAATCTAACTGAACTTCTCTCTAAAATTCAACCGGCTGTTTATCTGGAAACAAAAACTGATGAATCAGGTGAGAGAAATTCTAGGAATCCGGAATTTGTTGAAAATGTTGCCAATCTAAACGTAAGAAGATCTGTAAAAACAATAGTTGACCGCAGTTATATTTTGGAGCAAATGATTGAAAGTGGCGAAATATCCATTATAGGTGCCAAACATAATCTGGATACCGGCTTAGTTGAATTTTATGAAGACAGTATGATTTGCAACAAAGTTGATGTAAGAGCACAGATGAGTTACTAAATACAAAACATAGAACGAATGGCCGGTACAGAAACTATTGAAAGGACTATGAAAAGCGCAGCGAAGCATAGTCATGCGCATACTGCTTTTAATGAAGAGCACGTATTGCATGAGTTGAAACATTATCTGCCATCGCAAACACCGATTAAGGATTTTATACATCACAATACTTTGCACGCTTTTCAGCAAATGAAATTTTACGATGCTATTTTTAAAGCAGGTAAAATTTTCGGTTATCAGGTTCACTTACAATTGACCGAATTCAGAGAGCTGTATAAAATCGGAAGAGTAAAAAAGGATGTTTTCGATAGAATTTTGAACGATAGGAAAGGTGCGGAGGCAGAAGCTTGGAAAGTGAAATTGCTGACAAAGGAGTATGATGTCATCAATAATTCACGACTTGGTTTGCTGAGAGCTGAATGGAAATATCAATACAAAATTGATTTAGACAATTCGGTGCATCCGCTTCTTTTCAGAATTCTCTGTAGCTATTTAGATCAGGGCGTTGCGCTTTGGAATTTTCCTGTAAAGAATAAAAGTTTCTTAGGTGCACTTCAGGAGTTAGAGAAAAACAGTTATGTCAGTTTTTTTAAAACCAATAGAGCAAAACAATTTTTGCTCAACGGCAAGTGCAGTTTAACTGATTTGCTGAAAATGGTAGTGGGCAAATCTGAATACTTCGAACAATATCTTTTCGATCAGCAATTCAGCCACCAGGGTTGGTCAGGTATGGCAGCATCCATTGAAGCCATGCCAAACACTTTGCTCGATCGAAGAGATATTTCGCTTCATGATTTAATTGTAGTTGAGCTGTTGTTTGAAATTGATGCACTCGATTTTCACTTAGGTGAAAAATGGGAGCCGCTCACAAACAAAATGAACAAAGAACCGGTGAACTTGTTTGCTGATGTTTCATCATCAGAGTTGCAGGAAGTCATTCAACTTTGGCAGGAAACGTTTGAGTGGAGTTATTATGACGAAGTGTTGACCGGAATCAGTTTGAATAAAAACAGAACGAGGTCAATTTCTTCACAAAGAAACTTTCAAGCTATTTTTTGTATTGACGAACGTGAATGTTCACTTCGCAGGCATATTGAAACTGCCGATAAGAATTGTGAGACATTAGGTACACCCGGTTTCTTTAGTGTGGAGTTTTTCTTTAAGGCAGAGAACGCGAATTTCTATGATAAACTTTGCCCTGCACCTGTTACACCAAAATACTTGATTAAAGAATTTGGTTCGAATGAAAAACGCGAACACGAATTGCTTTACACTAAAAAAGCCCAAACACTTTTACCCGGATTTTTTGCTTCTATTTTTTTGGGTTTTGTAGCAGGAGCACAGTTGTTTCTGAATTTGTTTCGCCCTAAAATGAGTCCGGCTATTTCGAATGCCTTTGCACACATGCACACGCATTCGCAGCTCACCATCGAAAATAAAGGTTTAGAAGATCGCGAAAACGATTTGCAAATTGGTTTTACGATTGAAGAAATGGCAACGCGAGTTGAATCACTATTGCGAAGCATTGGTTTGGTAAGCAATTTTGCTCCTATAATTTATGCCATTGCACATGGCAGCAGTAGCGCCAACAACCCACACCACAGCGCACACGATTGCGGTGCTTGCAGCGGTAAGCCGGGGTCTGTAAACGCCCGCGTGTTTGCTTTTATGGCAAACCATACAAAAGTGCGTGAACTTTTACGTGAGCGAGGAATTTTAATTCCGGATGAAACGAAATTTGTTGGAAGTATGCACGACACCGCTAGCGACCAGATTGGTTTCTATGACGAAGATTCTCTTACTCAAAAACATATTTTACAGCACACAAAAAATAAACTTGCATTTGAAGCTGCACTATATGCGAACGCAAAAGAAAGAACAAGAAGGTTTGCTTCTATCAACTCAAAGCAAAGTTTGACCGGTGCAAGAGCGTCCATTCTTCAACGCTCTGTCTCTATGTTTGAACCCCGTCCCGAGCTTGGTCACGGAACGAATACGCTTTGCATAATTGGCAGCCGTGAAATAACTAAGGGTTTATTTTTGGATAGACGTGCGTTTATGAATTCCTACAACTATAAGAACGACCCGGATGGAAAAATTCTGACCGGTGTAATGCGCCCGATTGGTTTAGTGTGTGGTGGAATCAATTTGGAATATTATTTCTCACGTGTAGATAATTACAAATTAGGTGCAGGAACAAAACTGCCACATAATGTGATGGGTTTAATCGGTGTAGCCAATAGTGCTGACGGTGATTTACGTCCCGGTTTACCAGTACAAATGATTGAAGTACATGACCCGGTTCGTCTCTTAATTATTGTGGAGCATCTTCCGGAAATTGTTTTAAAGGCCATTCAGAGTGCGCCCGAAGTTTATGAATGGTATATTAATGAATGGGTGCATTTGGTTGCGCTTAGTCCTGAAGATGGTAACTACTATTATTTTAAAAATGGTGCATTCACTAAGTACGATCCTTTACTGCAGCCCATGAATTCAATCGAGAATTTCGAACAGTTTGTAGAGGAGGCAAAAGAAATGGAGACAAACGAAATTGTAGATGCCACACAGGAAAATTTACCTGTTTACTTACTTAATTAAACACCCACATGGAGCACTTACTTCAACTATTTATTCTTGTACCATTTGTAGGATTTTTTGTCACACTACTATTGCCGCGAAAAAAGGAGAAATCTGTTTCGTTCGCGGTGCTTTCTATTATAAGTATTCACTTGGTGGGTTTGCTCGCCTTTGTTGCTTACTGGGCATTCAACCATTTTCCTGTGTTGAATGTGAAACATCTAACACTATTTCAAACTGACGACATCGAAATTTTCATTAATTTTTATTTCGATAAAATTACTGCTGTTTATAGTCTTGTTGGTTCGGTAATTGCTTTAATGGTTTCGGTGTTCAGTCGTTTTTACATGCACCGCGAAGCCGGCTTTAAACGTTTCTTTAGCACTTTACTTTTTTTCTTCACCGGTTATAACATTGTAATCTTCTCCGGAAATTTTGAAACCTTTTTTGTGGGTTGGGAAATTGTGGGGCTTACTTCTTTTCTACTTATTGCATTTTATCGCGACAGATATTTACCGGTAAAGAATGCGCTCAAAGTAATTTCCATTTACCGGTTAGGCGACATTTGTCTCATACTCGCCATGTGGATGAGCCACCACTTGTGGCATGAGAACATTACTTTTCAAAAATTGAACGATGCAGTTTTAATGGCAGAACATTTACAGCATCATTATTGGTTTGCAGTTTTTGTATCGCTTATGATTGTAATTGGAGCAGCGGCTAAATCGGCTCAACTTCCTTTCTCTTCTTGGTTGCCAAGAGCAATGGAAGGACCTACGACTTCGAGTGCAATTTTCTATGGTTCGCTATCTGTTCACCTTGGTCTGTTTTTGTTGTTGCGCACTTATCCTTACTGGGAAACCATTGTGCCTGTGCAGGTACTGATAATTGTTATAGGACTTTCTACAAGCGTAATCGCAACGCTGATTGGTCGTGTTCAGTCAACGGTGAAAACACAGATAGCTTATTCATCTGCTGCACAAATCGGTTTGATGTTTATTGAAGTTGCGCTGGGCTTTCACACACTTGCCTTGATCCATTTTGCAGGTAATGCTTTCCTGCGCACTTATCAGTTGCTGGTTTCTCCTTCGGTACTTAGTTATTTGGTGCACGATATGTTTTTCAATTTTAAACCGAGTTCGTTTACTAGCCAAAGCTCTTTTAAAAACTCCATTTATATTCTCTCCATCAAAGAATGGAATCTTGATTTTCTTCTTCATCAATTGTTATGGAAACCATTCAAATGGTTTGGAACCAGATTCAACTTTCTTTCTGCAAAATTAGCAAGCGTTCTGTTGGCTGTAATTTTCGTTGCAGGACTTTACGCTTATTTTTTTCAACAGATTATTCCTACAGCTATTTTTGATTTGCTGCCCTTACTATTTTCTTTCATTGCTTTCGTACTTATTTTAAAAACATTTGCAGAAAGAGGAGATGCTTTGAGAGCTTGGATTGAGGTAGTATCAAGCCAGTTATTTATTGCGCTTTCCATTGCCTTGCTAAACGAAAATTTTGAACACACTCACATACTTATGTATTTAAGTGGTTCGCTTGTATCTGCTATAGTAGGTTACGTCTGTTTAAAAAGAATAAAATCTGTTGATGGAAACATTCAGTTGAATCAGTTCCACGGTTACAACTATGACCAACCTATTCTGGGGTTTGTATTTCTCATAGCTGGTTTAGGATTAGTAGGCTTGCCATTTACGCCAACTTTTATTGGAATCGATTTACTATTCAGCCATATACATAAGCACGAAATTGTTCTGATTGTTTTAACGACTTTGAGTTTTCTGTTTATAGAAATAGCTGTACTGCGCATTTATGCGCGTATATTTCTAGGTCAGCACAAAAAGCAATATCACCCTATCGCATTTAAATCATCCTAAAAAAATCGGCTGCAATAAGTGGGTTGTTGCAGTTTGATAGTGTCGCTCTGTAATGGGGCGGCACTTTTTTGTTTCCAATTATGGAACTAATAACCAAGCTTGCCTGCGTAAACAAACAAAAAGGTGCTTAAGTACACACAAAACGTTATCAAGTTTTTTTCTCAAAGGTTTACGTGAAAAATTTTATCGGAATAATCCTGTTTTTAGCCATAAATTTTGTCGAATTTAGGTTATACTTTCAGCAAACCGCGGAACCCTCTAACAGCGTAATACGATTCAGCACTGTTGTGATACACGAAGATAGTGCCATAGCGATAATCAGAAAAAATAGCCCCGCCCAGTTTTCTAATCTTTGAAGGTGTTTTAATCCAGCTCGAGGTTTTGGTATCAAAGTTTCCCAACGTTTGCAATTCGCGGTATTCATTTTCAGTTAAAAGTTCGATCCCCATTTCAGCAGCCATGTCAATGGCGTTGTTTTTTGGTTTATGCTCTTTTCTTAACTCCAATGCTTCTCTATCATAACAAATACTTCTGCGACCTGCGGGACTTTCAGTTGAACAATCGCAGAAAATATATTCGTTAGTTTTTTTATTGTATCCTATTACATCGGGTTCGCCACCGGTAATTTCCATTTGGTGTAGTGACCAAAGTTTAGCGGTATCTCTTTCTAATTTTTCTTCCACTTTAATCCATGAAATACGTTGATGCCTTTTTGTGTTTTTTTTAAAACGAACTTTTAACGTGCTGAGTAACTCTTCGTTTTGTTTTGGTGATAATTCTTTTTTGTTTACCATGGCGTTAGGATTGTTTGAGAAACTGTCTAAGTTGTTTCATGTGAACCAAAGTTTATCGAGTAACTAGTTGCGAATAAAAACCAAGGGTTCTTTTTTCTTACTTTTCACTGAAACGAAGATCCTATAATTTCATTTGACGGGAAAAAATTCTTGCTTCGCTGTATCATTTCAATACATAAAAATATCACATGAAAAATTCAAATGACGCAACAACTCTTTACGATGTGCTTGTTGTGGGAGCAGGCTTATCGGGCATTGGCGCAGCTTACCATTTACAAACAGCCTGCCCCCATAAAAGTTTTGCTGTGTTAGAAGCTCGTTCAGCCATTGGCGGAACTTGGGATTTGTTTAAGTACCCTGGTATTCGTTCCGATTCGGATATGTACACGCTTGGTTTCCCTTTTAGCCCCTGGGAAAATCCTAAAGCTATTGCCGATGGACCTGCCATTCTCCAATACATCAAAGACACTGCAACAAAATTCGGTATCGATAAAAAAATCTTGTTCAATCATAAAGTTATTGATGCATCGTGGAGCGATGCAGATAAACTTTGGACGATTCAAATTGCTGCTAACGCTGAAGTGCCGAAGTCGCAATTACGTTGTAAATTTTTGTTTATGTGCAGCGGTTATTACGATTACGATAAAGGATACACTCCTGAGTTTGCCGGCTGCGATTTGTTTAAAGGAACTATTATCCATCCGCAAAAATGGGATTCGAATATTGATTATGCCAACAAGAAAGTGGTGATTATAGGAAGTGGTGCCACCGCAATTACCCTAGTGCCGGAGATGGCAAAAAAGGCAGAGAAGGTCATTATGCTTCAACGCTCACCTTCCTATGTGGTGAGTTTGCCCAGTAAGGATGTTATAGCTAATTTTTTTCGAAAGGTTTTGCCTTCTAAAATGGCTTACCATTTAGCGCGTTGGAAGAATATTTTGTTTGCTATTGGTTTTTACAACGCGTCTAGAAAATGGCCGGAAGGAGTGAGGAAATTTATTCAGAAAGGTATTAAAAAAGAATTAGGTGAAACATTCGATATGAAACACTTTGACCCAAAGTATAAACCATGGGATCAACGAGTGTGTATAGTGCCAGATGCTGATTTATTCCATTCTATAAAAACTGGAAAAGTAGAAGTGGTTACCGATACCATTGAGCGGTTTACTACTAAAGGAATTTTACTTACCTCCGGCAAAGAATTAGAAGCAGACTTAATTGTTACCGCTACCGGACTGAAGGTGCAATTACTAGGTGGAATGACCATGCACATCAATGGTGAATTGGCCAATAGTGGAAGCATGCATTGTTACAGAGGAGTAATGTTTAGCGATGTTCCGAATTTTGCCATCACAGTTGGGTATACTAACGCATCATGGACTTTGAAATGCGATTTGAATTGTCAGTTTGTAACCAAGGTGCTCAACTTTATGGAAGCAAAAAAATATAGTGTTTGCACGCCACGTTTCGATAGCAGTGTTTTTAAATCGGAACCTTTACTTGATTTTGATGCGGGTTATGTGTTACGCGCCTTTGATAGTTTACCCAAGCAAGGTTCTAAGCACCCTTGGAAAGTTTACCAAAATTATATCAAGGATTTGTTTTCGCTTAAAATGGAATCGGTGAACGATAAATATTTAGAGTATAAGTAAGGATTTTGAAAATTAACTTTAGGCTTCGTTAAACACTAATGCAGAATGTAGGCAGTCATTCCACATAATTCAAAGTAGAAAATTGATTGACATAAAAGTGTTGCAGTTTTGCTGCAACACTTTTTTTATGAGCTCACTTACAGGTTGTTCGAAACTTTTTGTCTCTACATTTTATTCTTTCAATTGCATGATGTAAACTTGAACCATGACCCGCTTATCTGTCAATATCAATAAAATTGCATTGCTGCGCAATTCGCGCGGAGCCAATATTCCTAATGTAGTTCAGTTTGCTCAAGACTGTGAGCGCTGCGGTGCACAAGGCATTACAGTTCATCCAAGGCAAGATGAACGACACATTACGCGCAAAGATGTGTATGCACTAAAAGAAGTTGTTACTACTGAGTTTAATATTGAAGGTTATCCCTCGCCCGATTTTTTGAAAATGGTGAACGAAGTAAAACCCTTGCAATGCACTTTAGTTCCTGATGCACCAGACCAATTGACTTCTGACCATGGCTGGGATACGATAAAGCACCAAAGTTTTTTACAGGAGGTGATAGCGGAGTTGCACTCAAACAAAATTCGTGTTTCGCTTTTTATAGATCCTATTCATGAAATGCTTGAAGGGGCAAAAAAATCAGGAGCCGATAGAATTGAATTCTACACCGGACCTTATGCCGAACGTTTTTTAGCAGATAAAAAGAATGCGATTAAAGATTTTGCAGAAGCAGCAAAATTTTGCAATGAAATAAACTTAGGTATAAATGCCGGTCATGATTTGAATCTCGATAACTTAAAATACTTCAAACAAAATATTCCTGAACTTCTTGAAGTTTCTATAGGTCATGCGTTGGTGCGTGATTGTTTGTATGTTGGTCTAGAGAACGCTATTCAACTTTATTTAAGAGAGCTGGAATGAAAACAGCAAGATCCATTTTCGGTGCATTTTGGCTAGCCTGGGGCGCTTGGTGGTTCTTGCTCATGATGATCGTTTGCACACCTTTCGTAGCTATCACTTTACCGTTGTTTAAAAGAAAAGCAGCGCGTTGGTGGATTTGGTTTTTGTTTTCAAAAGGGGCTCCTTTTGTTTTGTTCATGTGTGGTGTTCGAATAAAAGTTTTTGGTCTCGAAAATATAGTAACCAATCAGGCCTATGTTTTTGTAGCCAACCACACTTCGCAGCTCGATATTCTTACAGCGGCATCTGCTTCAAAGCTGCCGTATAAATTTTTGGCTAAAAGCGAAATCAACAAGATTCCTTTCTTCGGTTACATGACTCGTCAACTGGCAATTATGGTAGATAGAAGTAGTAAAGAGAGTAGAGAAAAATCGGTGCAGTACATGATTGAAGAACTCAACCGCAACATGAGCTTGCTTATTTACGCAGAGGGTACCCGCAACCGTACTGCAGAAAAACTAAAGGAGTTTAAAGATGGTGCGTTTAGAGTAGCCGTGCTGGCAAAAAAACCATTAGTAGCGGTTACTCTTGTTGGTAACAAAACGTTGAACAACCCAAATGGTTTTCAGCTTTTTCCCGGTGAGGTAAAAGTATTTTGGAGCAAACCAATAGAAACAACTCACTTGAGTTTTGATGATTTACCTATGCTTAAAGAAAGGGTTAAGCAAGAAATGCTTCTGCATTTGTAAGTGTAATTATGCGTTTACGGTTTCTTTTACTGTGGTAGTTTTCAATGCTGCCTTAAACTCCATAGCCGCCTTTACTAAACCTACAAATAAGGGGTGAGGATTATCAACCGTTGATTTTAACTCGGGATGGTATTGCACTCCAATAAAAAAAGGATTACCTGGAATTTCCACTACTTCCACCAATCCATTATCAGGATTTTTACCCGAGGCTAACATGCCTGCATTTTCAAACTGCTCGAGATAAGTATTGTTGAATTCAAATCGATGCCTATGTCGTTCACTTATATGTTCGCTGCCATATAAACGCAAGGCAAGGGTATCGGCTTTTAAATCGCAACGGTAGGCACCTAATCGCATGGTGCCACCTTTGTTTTTAATTTTCTTTTGTGCCTCCATCATGTCTATAACCGGATGCGGTGTATTAGGATTCATTTCAGTACTGTGCGCTCCTTTCATTCCTAAAACATTGCGTGCAAATTCAATAACCGCACATTGCATTCCTAAACAAATACCGAAGAACGGAATCTTGTTTTCGCGGGCATATTTTATGGCCACAATTTTTCCTTCAATACCGCGGTTACCAAAACCCGGGGCGACAAGTAAACCATCTAAATGTCTTAATGCTTCGTGCACATTCGATTCATCTAAATGTTCGGAATGTACACTTTCTACTATGACTTTTACATTGTTAGCAGCACCACCATGTATAAATGATTCATGGATAGATTTATAGGCGTCCTGCAACTCAATATATTTTCCTATTAAGCCAATTCGCACTTCGCCTTTGGGATTACGAACTTTTTCAAGAAATTCGTTCCATTTGGTTAAGTCAATTGGTTTTTCTGCGCTTAGCTGGAGTTTACGCAATACGGTGAGGTCGGCTTTCTCCTTTTGCATTTCGATCGGCACGGCATAAATAGAATTGACATCTAATGCCTGGATCACACAATCGCGTTCTACATTACAAAACAACGCGAGTTTTTTGCGCATCTCATCGGTAATCTCCATTTCGGTTCTACAAACCAAAATATCGGGACGAACACCAATGGTCTGCAATTCTTTAACGCTGTGTTGTGTAGGTTTTGTTTTTAATTCTTTAGCACTTTTTAAATAAGGGATGAGCGTTAGATGACAAACGAGTGTATCGTGTTCTTCTAACTCCCACCTAATTTGACGAAGTGTTTCAATGTAGGGCAAGGCTTCAATGTCACCTACTGTTCCTCCAATTTCTGTAATCACAATATCAAACTCTCCGGTTTGCCCCAACAAAAGCATTCTGCGTTTAATTTCATCGGTAATGTGTGGAATTACCTGAACCGTTTTTCCAAGATACGCTCCTTCTCTTTCTTTGGTAATAACAGTTTGGTAAACTCTGCCAGTAGTTACATTGTTTGCTTGCGAAGTAGGAATGTTGAGGAATCGTTCATAGTGCCCCAAATCCAAATCGGTCTCCGCACCATCTTCGGTTACATAACATTCGCCATGTTCATACGGATTAAGCGTACCCGGGTCAACGTTGATGTAGGGGTCAAACTTTTGGATGGTTACTCGGTAGCCTCGTGCTTGAAGAAGTTTGGCCAGTGAAGCGGCAAATATGCCCTTCCCCAGCGAGGAAGTAACACCGCCTGTTACGAAAATATACTTTGCCATGTTTTGAAGGGTTTAGCAAATTTATTCCTATTCACTTAAAGAACAAATCAAAGAACTAATTAAAGACTAACAGAGTGTTGGTAAGCGAAAGATAGAGCATTAAACCTACCTCCGTTTGCTTTTTCAGCAAACTTTATGTTTCAAAGGAAAAAGGAATAATGGAGTGTTGATGTTTTTGAAATGATAGACATAACCTAAACTTGAGATTCAAAATTTTCAATACCTTCAATCTCAATTCAGAAGCATGATTGATTTCGAAAAACTAAAGCATGTATTTCCGTTTTTTCAGGAATTGAGTTCTGAAGATGTGTTTGAATTTTTGCAACACACAAGAGTTTTAAAGCTAAAAGCGGGCGAAGTTTTTTTAGAGCAGGGCTCGCGCAAAAGCAATATCTATTTTGTAAAGGAAGGGCTCATCCGTTCTTACTTTGTAAATGAGAAAGGCGAAGAAATAACCAACCGTCTTCGGTATGAAAATCAGGCAATGTCTTGTTACGAAATTGACCTGCTAAACGAACCATCACGTTTTAATCTTCAAGCGCTGGAACCTACTGAGCTTATAGTGATGGAAGTAAAAACCATGCGACAAATTGTTCACGGCAATGCAAAGTGGGAAGCAGGTCTCCGGTTTTTTACGAACAGTAGTTTAGTTCAAGCACTAGCAGTGGTTGATGATTTTATACTGCTCAGCCCCGAACAGCGCTATCTGAAATTTGTAAAAGAACATCCCGAACTGCTTAACCGTGTTCCTAATAAGTATATAGCCAATGTGCTCGGCATTACTCCCGTTTCACTAAGTCGCATTCGAAAAAGAATTACCACCAAAAAGCAGTAATTATCTTTTGTTAATGTCGGTTGTCATGTGTCTGTTTAGTCTTGTGCTAACTAAAAATCAAATTAAAACGTGGAAGTAGTTGTTAAATATTTTTTATGAACCAATTCGGAAATGCTTTATTGATTGCCATGCCCGGTTTCTTTGTGCTTATTATGCTCGAAATGTTTTGGGGTAGATGGAAACATAATGAACAGCAACCGCTCATAGACTCTATTGCAAGCATAGCCTCCGGTTTTACCAATATTTTAAAGGCAACGCTTGGTCTTACTATCGTTATTGTTTCGTTTCGTTGGGTGAGTCCTCATATGCAGTTAATGAAATTAAGTGCGAGCAGTGCGTGGACATACGTCATCGTGTTTGTTGTCTTAGATTTTACGAGTTACTGGACTCACCGGTTGAGCCACCGCGTTAATTTTTTCTGGGGTCATCATGTGGTGCATCATAGCAGCGAGGAATTTAATCTGCCCTGCGCACTTCGTCAGGGAATTACCATGATTACTAACTTAACCTCGGTAGCTGGTTTGCCAATTGCGCTATTGGGGGTTCCTGTTGGGGTGTTGGGTGTAGTAGTGCCTGTTCACATATTCAGTCAGTTTTGGTATCACACACGTTACATCGGCAATATGGGAGTGCTGGAATATATTCTTGTTACTCCTTCGGCTCACCGTGTGCACCATGCTATGAACGATATTTACATGGATAAAAACTACAGCGCCATTTTTATTGTTTGGGACCGAGTTTTTGGCACCTATCAAGAGGAACTGGCCACAGAGCCTTGTGTGTATGGCATGCGCAGACCCGCTCAATCATGGAACCCATACATCATCAACTACAAACACTGGTATACTTTGGCTGTAGATGCATATCATACAAAAAAAAGGAGCGATAAATTCAAGTTGTGGTTTATGCCTACCGGTTGGCGACCTGCCGATGTTGCAGAAAAACATCCGCTGGTTACCATTCAAAAAATGAACGACTTAAAAAAGTATAATCCGGGCTATAGTAAATGGTTCACCGGCTTTAGTTTCATACACATTCACATACTTTTTCTGTTAGTGTGTTTTTTGTTTTTCCGTTTTGGAGAAATATCAAAACTAGAGGCACTCGTCAATGGCATTTTTCTGCTGCTTGCCATTTTCGGATTCACCTCACTGCTCGATAAAAAACAATATGGCTTTATCAGCATGTTATTTGTTTCTATAGGTATTGCCATTTTTGGTTTAGTAAAAGGCGATTGGTTTGGTTTGAATACTTTTCTTCCGTTCGGTTCTGTTTTAGTAGTAACGTATTTTACGGCAGTAGCTTTTACAGCAGGTTGGTTTTATAAAACTGAATTGAGTTTAGCAAAGCAATAACATTATTCAAATATGGAAATGATTTACGCCTTACCTATTTTCGGACTGCTACTGCTTATTGAATTCCTATACGGTTATTTCAAGAAGCGAAATACTTATCACGATTTAAAAGATACTGTTGCAAGTCTTAGTTTAGGTGTAACACAGGTTATTGTAACAGTTATTCTCGCTTCAACTTTATTGGCATTTGATAATCTACTCTACAAACACCGATTTTTTGAGTTTGGCAACACATGGTATGAATTAGTCTTACTCTTTTTACTTATGGATTTTTCATTTTACTGGTGGCATCGGGCATCGCACCGTATGCGTTTTTTTTGGGCTAATCATGTTAACCATCATTCAAGCAAAGAGTATAATTTTTCCACTGCTCTCCGACAGCCGATTTTCTCACCAATTTTACGACCTCTTTTTTACTTCTATATTCCTTGGCTGGGCTTTGACCCTCAGTTATTAGTAATTATGGGTTCTGTAAGTTTAGTTTGGGGGGTGTTGTCGCATACTAAGCACATCGGCAAACTCGGTTTTTTAGAATACATCATTGTTACACCCTCAGGGCATCGGGTGCACCACGGATCAAACCCCGAGTATATTGATAAAAACTACGGAGGTATTTTTATATTCTGGGACATTCTGTTTGGCACTTTCGAACCCGAGGTAAAACCTGTAGTTTACGGTATCACCACAAACATAAATACTTACAACCCCATCAAAATTGTGTTTCACGAATGGCAAGCTTGGTTTAAAGATGTGGTTCAATCAAAATCGCTTGGTGAAGCATTTAAACAAACTTTCCGTCCTCCAAATTAGTCTTTAGATGGGCTTCAAACAAGACAAATAAGCAAATCAGGAAATCAATAAATTCGAATTCATATGAAACTGCTTTACAAAATATCTCTAGGTTTTAAT
Organism: Bacteroidota bacterium; assembly: GCA_947479455.1. Taxonomy (GTDB): domain Bacteria; phylum Bacteroidota; class Bacteroidia; order Chitinophagales; family LD1; genus Bog-950. The sequence goes on along the minus strand of CANJZE010000020.1, from coordinate 43,551 downwards.
TTGCTGTGCATAGTCGGCTTGATATACCTTGCCATGAACGGAAAAGGCATACTCAGCAATTTTTTTTTCAAATATGTTATTCAAGTGCGCCATGAACAGAAGCTAAGTATGTTTCGTGCATCCCCCGTTTCAACGGGTGCCATTGTCTTCTTGGGCAATAGCATTACCGAGGGCGGTAACTGGAGTGAAATGTTTCCCGAAAAACACATTCTAAACAGAGGTATAGGCGGAGATATAAGCGAAGGAGTTCTCAAAAGATTGGATGAAATTATTCGGCATCAGCCTTCCAAACTTTTTATCTGTATTGGTACCAATGATATTGCCAAGGGTGTTGCGCAAGCAGATATCCTTCAAAATTACAGAGCCATTTTAGAAACGGTAAAAGCACAATCGCCTGCAACCAAAATTTATGTGCAATCTATTCTCCCCGTAGGAAAAGATGTGATTTTTGGACACAGCAACAAAAAAATTGTTCCGCTGAATAATGAAATTAAGAAGCTTTGCATCGAAATGAAGATTACCTACATTGATTTGTATCCGGGCTTCCTAAATAACGAAGGTTTTTTAAATCCTATATACACGAATGACAAACTTCACCTGTTGGGTAAGGGCTATTTAATATGGAAGGGATTGATTGAGTCCTATGTAAATGAATAAAACCAACTATGTACAGATTACAGTCAAGCCGGCAGGTGCAAACTTAAAGAGGGTATCAAGATTCCTCAACGATAGATGACGTATTTTTCATTCCTCACGGCATGACAGAAAAAACCGTTCGGTTCTTAGGAAGTTTTCCAAAGCAACTTAAATGTTTTTGCTGAACACGACTTATAGCTTTGATTGAATGCGTAAGTGTAGAATTAATGTTTTCCGTTTCATCTGTTTTGCACCCCGCAAAAAGAGAATAATTTTTTATGGGCTGATGGAAAGCACTAAAATATCCGCGCTGCTTTTGCCATAAAATTTAGCTTTGCTTGCCTGCAATTGAATACTACACCTTTGTTGTTTATGAAAAACCTTTTCCTTTCCTTTTTACTTGTTTCCATTTTCACCTGCCTTGTTTTTTCTTGCACTAAAAAAACCGGACCCGATGAACCCATCATCACCATTACTAATCCTACCGATACAACCACTATCAATACCGGTGACACTGTTCAAATTAAAGGTACCGTAAGCGATAATGTAGACTTGCATGAATTTTATTTAACCATAAAGAATAACACTACCGATTCTACAGTGGCATCAGATAATCCTTATGTGCATGGTGGTAAAACTTTTTCTTTCGACTATGCTTGGATCGCTATTGACTCGGCTGTTTATAAGTTGACCGTTAAAGTAATTGACCACGATAGCCATACTTCTACAAAAGAAGTTTTGATTCACGTAAACTGACAACCGTTCTTATTTTATCTTTGCCCCATGTCACTAAACCAACTCACCGCTATCTCCCCTATAGATGGTCGCTACCGAAACAAAACTGAAGAACTTGCACCTTACTTTTCTGAATATGGTTTAATCAAATATCGCGTACACGTAGAAGTAGAATACTTTGTTGCGCTTTGCGAAATTCCATTGCCTCAGTTAGCTGATTTTTCTGCCGCAAAATATTCGGCACTCAGAAACATTACACAAAACTTTACGGAAGCAGACGCTCAAAAAATAAAAGACACCGAGAAGATAACGAATCATGATGTGAAAGCAGTAGAATATTTTCTGAAAGAAAAATTTGATGCACTTGGTTTAGAAAAATGGAAAGAGTTTATTCATTTCGGGTTGACTTCCCAAGATATTAATAACACAGCTATTCCCCTTTCGTTTAAAGAAGCGAACAACCATGTTTACTTACCTGCCATAAAACGAGTGAAAGAACAATTGCATTCATTGGCTTTGCAATGGAAAGACATTCCTATGCTGGCGCATACACATGGTCAACCTGCTTCTCCCACTATACTTGGAAAAGAGTTGATGGTTTTTGTTGAGCGAATAGATAAGCAGTTATGGCATTTTGAAAATGTAGCTTACAGTGCAAAGTTTGGTGGAGCCACCGGAAATTTCAATGCGCATCAGGTAGCCTATCCGAAAATTAATTGGATTGAGTTTGCCGAAATGTTTTTGCATAAACGTTTGGAACTTGAGCGTTCGTACTACACCACGCAAATTGAACACTACGATAATTTAGCGGCTCACTTTGATGCTATGAAACGCATCAACACCATCTTAATTGATTTGTGTCGCGATGTTTGGACTTATATTTCGATGGAGTATTTTAAGCAACGCGTAAATAAAGATGAAGTAGGCTCTTCGGCCATGCCGCATAAAGTAAATCCTATTGATTTTGAAAATGCCGAAGGTAATTTGGGAATTGCCAATGCACTCTTCGAACATCTTTCGGCTAAACTTCCCATCTCTCGTTTGCAAAGAGATTTAACTGATTCTACGGTGTTGCGAAACATTGGCGTGCCTGTGGCGCATACCTTAATTTCGCTTTCATCTATTGAAAAAGGATTGTCAAAGTTATTGTTGAATGAAGAAGCGCTCAAGAACGATTTGGAAAAAAACTGGGCGGTAGTGGCAGAAGCCATTCAAACTATTTTGCGCAGAGAAGGTTATCCAAAGCCTTATGAAAAACTGAAAGAATTAACGCGCGGTGCCAATGGCATCAATAAAGAAAGCATCCAAAATTTTATTTCTACCCTTGAAGTGAGTGAAGAAATAAAAAAGGAATTGCGTCAAATCACTCCGCAAAATTACACCGGTGTAAAGTTTAATAACGCCTAATTCCAAAACCTAAAATGGATGTAGCTGAACTGCCCGAAGGAATTCGGCAATCGAAATATTTAAGTGCAAATGATTTAGTTCAAGTAGCTAGCTGCGAGCGAATTCCTGAGGAGAAGGAATTGTTTCAAATGCGTCCGGTGCCCGAAGTCATCTACATTTTAGATAACTACGGTCACGATTTTGAGTTGTTTGAAAAAGAAATGCATTTGCTTGCTACGCAAGAAATTGAACAACAAAACCCATGGTTTGCACTTAAACTTTTGATGGTAGTAGAGTACACACGCGAAAGTTTGGTGTAATTTCAATCGAATGCACAGACGTACCTTTCTTTCAAATTAAAATGTAGGTTTGGCTCAAACAAAAAACGTATGGCAGAAACTAAATCATCAGGCGCATCGGGCATGCTTAAAAAAATCTTAGTAGGAATAGTTTTTCTTCTGGTGCTTGCGCTGGTTATTACTTTTTTGGTTTTTAATTTTAAATATAGCGAAGGATCACGCGCGGGTGTGTTGATGAAGTTCAGTAAACGCGGTTATGTTTTTAAAACGTATGAAGGAGAACTGAACACGGGTGGCGTTGGAAACATTGCCAACACTGCACAGGTCAATCAAGTTTGGAACTTTTCGGTTAAAGAAGAAGGCTTTGCCGATACACTTCATTTCTACGAAGGCAAAAAAGTAATTCTGTTTTATCAGCAAAAGATAAAGCATTTGCCATGGCAAGGTGAAACCGATTACTTTGTGAATAGAGTGCAGGAGGTGAAGTAACCAACGACTACACTTTATAAATCACATCCAAATACTTCTTCAGTATATCACTAATGATTCCACGGAATGGAAGGGAAGAAGCCAAACCATAAACTGGTGCAAGACCTTCTTTACTTCCCGGATTTGCTTTTACATGCGCTACACTTTCTTTTAAATCTTTCAAAAATCTTTCTGCTACACCGGGTTGTGTATGACGCAATGTAAGCGCAATATGAAAGCAAGCAGGTTTGTGTAAGCCGTTGAGGTTCCAATTTCTTTTTCCCATTTGGTCGAGCACTTCGTAAATGTTTACAGTTTCACTGGCGAAGGCAAGAATCCAAACCGGGTTGCCTAAGATTTTTACTTCAGGAATATCTTTCATGCCTGCTTTTATTTTGTCAGCAGTTTCAAGAATAGATTTAGTAGCGCGCAAATAACCTTCTTCGCCCATAGAGAGTAAAGCGGCCCAACAAGATGCACTCAACGCACCGGGACGCGAACCCGCCAAAGTGGGAGAGAAGTATAAACCACCGGGCCAATCGGTACTGGTGAAGAACTGATGTGAGCGCAATTCTTCATCGCGATATAAAACTACCGAAGTTCCTTTAGCAGCGTAACCATACTTGTGTGTGTCTACACTCATACTGGTTACACCGGGTAAACGAAAATCAACTACAGGAACATTGTATCCAAGTTTTTCTGCAAACGGAACTACAAAACCACCGAGGCAGCAATCGGTATGGAAACCAATTTTGTTTTTCAATGCCAAATCACTCAATGCTTTTATATCATCGAAGGTTCCGTGGGGGAAAGATGGCGCGCTCCCAACAATCACAATTGTATTGTTGTTAATTGCGCGTTTTACTGCTTTTACATCCACCGTATAATCGGCAGAGAAAGGAATTTTGACTTGTTTGATTCCGAAATACTGAGCGGCTTTATCGAATGCAGCATGTGCTGTCAACGGCATAATCATTTCCGGTTCGGTGATGCCGTGCTCTTCGCGTGCGCGGTCGCGGTAGCTTTTCATGGCGCAGAGAATACTCTCGGTTCCTCCGCTAGTGATTGCACCGCAAACATTTTTGTTGTGGTCGAAAGTTCCTTTGCCGTGCATGTTGGCAACCATGGAAATTACTTCGGCTTCGAATTTAGAGGCAGATGGAAATAAATCACTGTGCAGCGGATTGCTTTGTGATTGAAGCGCGTAAACTTTATTCAAAAATTCAATGTGCTCACTATCGCCATGATAAATTCCACCGCTTACATAGCCATCTTTCCATCTTCCGCTTTCTAAATCGTGCATGGTTTTAATTTCATCCAAAATTCTATCGCGGCTAATGCCCGATGACGGAAGCGCATAATGTTTCTCAAACTTATTTGCATAAGGTTTGCTTGAATGCTCGAGCACCTGCATGGTCTTTTCGTTTTCAGCATCAATCATTTTTTTTACCGAAGGAATTTTCTTCATTCTCTTTTCTATAAAGCGACTAACCGATGGTGGCAGCCAGGAAAGTTTGGCGGAGATTTCTTCGATGTTCATAGGGTGTTTTGTTTTGAGATGGTCAATAGTCAATCGTCATCAATTCAATGATTTAGCTTCGCGTATATCGGTTTGTTCTTCGTATAAATTTCTACAAAGCGACCGAACATTTCATCGTAAAGTGAACGGTTGTTTTTGTTGGGTTCGAAAATCTTTTTGGGCTCTACCACTTTCGAAACATCTTCCATGCTCATTTTGTTCAAAGCGAGCAAAGCAAGAATAGCAGTGCCGCGCGAGTTACTCATCAGCGGTTCATTCATTTGTTTTATCGGGCGATAAAAAATATCTGCCATCATCTGGCTCCACACATCACTGTTGGCTCCACCACCAATAAAGTTCACCGCTTCAAAATTCTTTCCCATCATTTTTTCTACATACATCAATAACCAACGCGCGTTTAATCCAACTCCTTCCATCACCGAGCGCATCATGTGTGTGCGGTTGTGGTTGAGCGATAAATTGTAGAAACCACCACGTGCGCTATGGTCATCAACAGGACTTCGCTCACCATAAAGCCAAGGCAGAAAATAAAGTCCTTCGCTGCCGGCAGGAACTTTACCTGCAATTTTATCCATCAGTTGGTAAAAGTTTTTTGGTGCGGGACCCGTGTTGAGTTCATCATCGTGATACAACAAATTATTTTTGATGAAGTTCAAACAAGCGCCTGCACTTTCCTGTTCGTTTACTATTACATATCGGCCCGGCAAGGCAGAAGGAAGCGTTCCCATGTTGTGAAAAATATCGGTCTTCTTAAACGGAACGTGACTAACTAACCATGCAGATGTACCGAAATAAAGGTGCCCTTCAAAATCATTCACAGCTCCTGAACCAACGGCTGCGCTGTACACATCGGGTGTTCCGGAAATAATTTTTACATCACTGTTCAATCCAAATTCTTCAGCAATATGTTTTGAAACATTTCCAAGCACTGAATTTGTCTTCACTAAATCCGGAAGTTTTGCTTTGTCCAATCCGCAGAGTTGAATCAAGCTATCACTATAAACTACATTGTTGATGTCGCGGTTATCGGTAATCCAATGCACAGTAATAGAATCGAACGAAGCGGCAAACTTTCCGGTGAGCCATAAATTCAAATAATCTTTTGGCTCGAGGAATTTATAAGTGTCGTTATAAATCTTCGGCAGTTTGTTTTTGATGTAGAGAATGTGCGCGATTGAATCTTTACCACTCTTCGTTGGCCCACCGCCTGTAAGATTTATCCATTTCAAAATTTTGCCTACACCATAACCATCTACACGAATAGGTCCATGTGTCAGTTTTTTTACAAACTCAGCTCCGCGTGTATCCATCCAAATCACTGAATCCATAAGCGGCTTACCTTCTTTGTCAACGCAAACCGTTCCGCTCCACTGCGCAGTGCAGTTGATGGCAATAATTTTTTTGGTGTCAATTTGTGTGGCGGCAATTAATCGCTTGTAACAATTTACAATAGCGTTTGTCCAGTCGGCAGGTTTTTGTTCGGCTCCGCCATTATCATAAAGGTATAATGGCACTTCTTCAAATTCGTAGCCCATACATTTTACGGCTGTATCAAACAGCGCCACTTTGGGTCCACTGGTGCCGAGGTCTATGGTGAGAATGTAACTCATGGATTGATAATTGATGATTGATAATTTTTCTTATCCCGTCTTTTTAATCGGGAGAACAGCCGACTTTTGATTTATTACTTGTTATTGATTGTTGAAAGCGAATTTAAAAAAGCCGCTTACGAAAATTCGAAGCGGCTCTGTATTTAATTATCAATCATCATTTATCAATTATCAATTTCAGTGAAACTGCTCAGTCTCCGTTGAACCCGCCAACGCAGTAGTAGAAGATGCTCCCTGCTGAACCACGTTCTGCACGGCATCGAAATATCCGGTGCCTACAAACGATTGGTGCTTGATGGCTTTGAAGCCGTCTTTCTCCAAAGCAAATTCGCGTTGTTGCAATTCGCTGAAGCCTGCCATTCCGCGCTCAACATACGCTTTGCTCAATTCGAACATAGCGGTGTTCAATGCGTGGAAACCTGCGAGGGTGATGAATTGGAATTTGTAACCCATTGCCGCAATGTCTTCGCGGTAAGTGAGCATTTGCTTTTCATCCATATACTTTGCCCAGTTGAATGAAGGTGAGCAATTGTATGCCAACATTTTGCCCGGGTATTTTGCATGAATGCCTTGTGCAAATTCGCGCGCCATTCCTAAATCGGGATTTCCTGTTTCCATCCAAATCAAATCGGCATATTCAGCATAAGCCAAACCGCGATCGATACCTTGTTCAATGCCGCATTTTACCGTATAGAAACCTTCCGAAGTTCTTTTACCGGTAATAAATTTATGATCGCGCGGGTCAATGTCAGAAGTAATGAGGTTTGCCGATTCAGCATCGGTTCTTGCAATTACCAAAGTAGAAACACCGCAAACATCAGCCGCTAAACGAGCAGCAACTAATTTGTTGATTCCTTCCTGAGTAGGTACCAAAACTTTTCCTCCTAAGTGACCACACTTTTTAGCTGAGCTCAATTGGTCTTCCCAATGCACCCCTGCTGCACCGGCTTCAATCATTTGCTTCATTAATTCAAAAGCGTTTAAGTTTCCACCAAAACCTGCTTCTGCATCGGCAACAATTGGCACCATCCAGTCACGTTGTGGTTCGCCTTCCAAATATTCAATCTGGTCTCTGCGAAGCAAAGCGTTGTTGATTCTTTTAACCACAGAAGGAACCGAGTTAGAAGGATACAAACTTTGGTCAGGATACATTTCGCTCGAAAGATTTGCATCGCCAGCTACTTGCCAACCCGAAAGATAGATTGCCTTCATGCCAGCAGTAACTTCCTGTACAGCCTGGTTGCCAGTAAGCGCACCAAGGCCCGCCACCCATTTATCGGATTGCAAGCGATTCCAAAGTTTTTCCGCTCCGTTCTTTGCCAGGGTGTATTCAATAGGCACTGAACCTGCAATATTGATTACTTCTTCTGCCGAGTAAGGACGATTAACGCCTTTCCAACGCGGATTGGTTGCCCATTCCTTTTTTAGTGCATCTGCTCTTTCTTGTTTTGTTGCCATTGTTTGATTTAATGTTTAAGATTGAATATTTAATAGTGAATAAAGTATTTCCTCATTTCAAAGTCCCTAAAGAGAGATTTAGGGGGTTATTTAATCTATCTCCTCATAAGCCGGCAAGGTCAGGAACTCTTTATAGTCCCCCTGCTGAACCAACTCGTCAAATATTTCAATTGCGCGTTTCATGGTCGAAGTATTATAAGCCGCTTCACCCACATATGCTTGTACTGCTTCTAACTCCGAAGGCAAAATCTCTTTGAACAGTTCGTAAGTAACGGTTCTGCCGTCTTCCAGTTTCGAACCGTTCTTTATCCACTGCCAAATCTGCGTTCTCGAAATTTCAGCCGTAGCTGCATCTTCCATTAGGTTATGAATAGCCGCAGCACCAACCCCACGCAACCAACTTTCGATATACAGAACGCCAACGTTTATGTTCATGCGAAGACCTGCCTCGGTAATAGTTCCCGCAGGCGGAGTTAGAAAATCAGCAGCCGTATAAACTTCGCCCTCGCGGGAAATAGCATAGTTGTTTGGCGTTTTCATGTGCTCGTTGAAAATATCCATAGCCACACTCACCAAACCGGGATGTGCCACCCAAGTGCCATCGTGCCCGTTCGTTACTTCACGAATTTTGTCCTGTTTGATTTTCTCCAGCACAGTGGTATTAGCCGCTTCATCATTTTTAATAGGAATAAAAGCACTCATTCCACCCATAGCGTGAACCCGTCTTTTGTGACAGGTTTGAATAACCAGTTTGCTGTAAGAGGCCATAAAAGGAACCGCCATAGTCACCTGTCCGCGGTCTGGAAGAACATAGCCATTAAGGTTGCGAAGCTTCTTAATGTAAGAGAAGATATAGTCCCAACGTCCGCAGTTCAACCCCGCCATGTGTTCCTTCAACTCATAAATAATTTCGTTGAGTTCAAAGGTGGCAGTAATGGTTTCAATAAGCACCGTTGCCTTGATTGTGCCTTGCGGAATACCCAATTCATTTTGTGCCAAAACAAACACATCGTTCCACAAACGGGCTTCAAGGTGGCTTTCCATCTTAGGTAAGTAGAAGTATGAAGATGAACCGTTTGCAATAAGTTGTTTGATGTTATGAAAGAAGAACAAACCGAAGTCGAAAATAGAACCGCTCATGACTTCTCCGTCTACTTTTACATGCTTTTCGGTCAAGTGCCAGCCGCGAGGACGAACCATTAAAACGGCAGTCTTTTCATTCAACTTATATTCTTTTCCGGCTTCGTTTTTAAAGGAAATTGTTTTGCGAATAGCATCACGAAGGTTTATTTGACCATCAATATTATTAGCCCAAAACGGAGAGTTCGAATCTTCAAAGTCTGCCATAAAAACCTTTGCTCCGCTATTAAGTGCGTTGATTATCATCTTGCGGTCAACAGGTCCTGTAATCTCTACTCTTCTATCTTGAAGGTCGGCAGGAATTGGAGCAGCTACCCAGTCGCCCTCGCGAATGGCTTTTGTTTCGGGGAGAAAGTCAGGAGTCTTTCCGCCATCTATCGCCTTTTGTCTTTCAACGCGTGCGGCAAGCAGTTCGAGTCTTCTCTTGTTGAAAGTGCGCTGCATTTTAACCACAAAAGCCAAAGCTTCGGGGGTAAGTATTTCAGCAAATTGCTCGGTTACTGTTGCGTTTATTTCTAATCCCTGAATGTTTGTGGTAGCCATCTTCGAATTTTTCGCGCGCAAATATCGAAAGAAAACGGAAATAGCGAAATTTCGCTCGTTCAAAATTTTCGCTTTATTTGCACAAGTAGTTCCCAGTTCCCAGTTCACAGTTCGCAGTAATGCAGTTCTGTATTTCCGTGAACTGCGAACCGTTAACCGTCAACCCCTCTACATGGAAACCACAACCGAAGAAAACATCCGAATTATTTTCGGATTGAAGCTTAAGAAACTCAGAACCGACAAAAAACTTTCGCTTCAACAACTGAGCGACATGAGCGGTGTTTCGGTTTCTTACATGAATGAAATTGAAAATGGCAAAAAGTATCCGAAGCCTGATAAAATTAATGAACTGGCAAGAGCTCTTGAAACCACTTACGACAGTTTGGTTTCGCTTAAAATAAATAAGAACCTTACTCCGGTGGTACAGGTATTGAACCTTCGTATCATCAACGATTTTTTGTTCGAAACCTTTGGTGTTGACAAAGGACTTTTAATGAGCATGATGGCAAATGCGCCTACTTCGCTTTCGGCTTTAATTAACTCGGTGTTTGAAATTGCCCGCAATTACAATTTGCAGGAAGAGCATTTCTATTTTTCTTGTTTGCGCTCGTATCAAGAAATGAACGACAACTACTTTGAAGATATTGAAGCAGCAGTGGAAAAGTTCAGAAGTGAAATGGGAATTGAACATCCTGAATCGCTAACTTCGAAACAATATGCCGATTTAATGAAGAAGGAATTCGGTTATCATTTGGAGGAAACTGATTTTGTTGAGTATCCGAAGCTTCGTCACTTCCGCTCAGTGTTTGTAAAAGGCGAACAACCTACTTTGCTTTACAATACTAAGTTGACCGAGCAGCAGAAAATATTTTTGTTCGGAAAGGAACTTGGCTTTGCGGTCATGAAGATTGAAAAGCGACCTAATACCACTTCCTGGTTAAAGGTAGAATCGTTTGACCATGTAATGAACAACTTCAAGGGCTCTTATTTTGCACAGGCGCTTCACGTGAACAAAGAAATGCTGATTGCAGACCTCGAAGCATTCTTCGCGCAACCAAAATGGAATCCAGATTTCTTAGTTAAACTGCTGACCAAGTACAACACATCGCCCGAAATGTTGTTTCAGCGCATTGCCAATTTGTTGCCGAAGTATTTCGGATTCAACGAGCTTTACTTCATTCGCTACTCAAGCAAAGAACCTGCAAAACATTTGAAAGAAATTTCGAAAGAATTGCACTTGAGTCGCAATCAGGTGGACTTGGAATACATTATCAATGAACAGAACTACCGCAGATGGATTACTAAAACCACGGTTAAATATTTAGATGATAAACGCAACGATGCTGATTCGAAGAAAACATTTGCTGATGCAGTTATCAGTCAGAATGCGGATAAAGAAGATTATCTCACTATCTCTATTCTTCGTCCAATGCCTGAGTTGAACAATAATGCTAACTCGGTTACCATTGGTTTTGTGCTCACTGATGCGATGAAAAAGAAAATCAATTTCTTGAATGACCCCGCCCTTAAATTCAGTAAGTTAAAAACGAATGGCGAGTTGAATTACGAAACCCCTTTTGCTTTAAAGAAAATGAAGGAAGAAGAAAGTCGCCAGGCAGAATACGACCGTTTAGTGAGGGAGTTGCAGGTGCCACAATACAGCTAGAGATTTAAACAAGCCACACTCTGCCTGTAACAAATCAAAACTTGTATCGTAAATACAAGTGTGAAACACATTTACTCCCTGAAAACCCTTTTGTCTAGTTGCTTACTGATGCTTTCAGTAAGTTTTACGTTCGCACAAACAGCAAATCCTTCGCCCAATGAAGTTTTCAAAATTGCTTTCTCGGCTCAACAAATGGGTAACTATGAACTGGCAATTAAAAATTACAATTTGGCTATAACCATTGACCCGGCCCGTAATTATTTCTACTACAACCGCGGTTTAACTTATAAGGTGATGGGAAATACGGAGAGTGCGAGTAAAGATTTTGCCCTGTCGAATGATTTGAAACCAACGGCAGAAGCATTTTATCAAATTGGTTTGATCAAGTACGTAAAAGGAGATTTGGATGGTGCTAAAACTGATTTTGAAAATGCAAAGAATATTCGTGAAGATTTGGAGAACATGAACTTCTATTTAGGCTTAATTTATTTCCGCAATAATCGCTATGATGATGCGGCCAAATGTTTTTACGATTATACAGCGCATGTAAAGACTAATGCCGATGCTTACTACTATCGTGGCTTAGCTGAAGCGAAAGCAGGAAAATATGCTGAATCAATTGCCAGTTTCAAATTTGCGATGATGTATAAGAACAACGACTGGAAGTTGTTTTACAAAATGTATGAGATTTATTTAGCCATGAATGATAAAGCCAACGCTACTTACGCCATTTCGATGGTGATAGAAATAGGAGAGAAGAAACCCGAATACTACGAAGAGCGTGCACGTTTATATCTTGATAACGGTGACCCCGCTCGATACGAAGAGGATATGAAAATTGTAAAAGAACTTCGCGCATCAACTGCGAGTGCAGCGAAATAGTTTGTTCAGAGAATTGTTATCCTGAACTTGTCGTAGGATTCGTTCAAATGACGATTCGACAAGCTCAGCGTGACATAATCATTTCTTCGTAACTACTTTCCCCTGCAAATTCTCAAACGTCACCATTGGATTATCTACACTTTGCGTATTAATCAACCAATCAGGAATATTGCCACCTGGGTTTGATGCGTATTCATTCGTAATTTCAGTACCACCATTTTTAGGAACCATCTTCCAGGTTGAAATAATTTGATCGATACGAAAACAACCTTCCTTACGCGCCACACATTTCGGCTCCGATGTTTGGGTAATAGTGATGATGCCTGTTTGTTTATCTCTTTCCGTCTTTACTCGTAATACACAATCGCGGTCAGCAACAGGCCAAGGTGCGTTGAATACGAGGTAGGCGATAAACTCATTGTCGTTTAGTTTGGCAACCACCTGCGCTTTTTTGCAACGCGGAAACCAATTGGGATAATTATCAAAATCAGAAAGGTATTTTACAACTTCTTCGGGTGTTGCAGAAACCTGCATGGTTGCTTTTGAATCGCGCAAGTGCCCCCATTTACTTTTCTTGGTAAAAACTTTTATTCCTTTTTTCTCCCTTTCATACACCCATTCATCCATATTCTGCATTTGCCTGAACGATGAAAAGAAAAGAAAAAACAAGAAGAGAAAGGCTACGTTTTTTTGTTTCACACCCGCAAATTTATACACATAAACTCCCAAACTTCAATTTTGTTGTGCTCCTACGGACATAAATTTTACTTCAAGGTTTAAGAGCAAACGAATCAACCGAGTAAAGATTTAATTCTAATGAATTCCTTTCTCGCTCAACCAACGTTCCGTTTCAAGCGCAGCCATACAACCCGTGCCCGCTGCGGTTACTGCCTGGCGAAAAGTTTTATCCTGCAAATCGCCACAGGCAAATACACCATCAATGTTTGTTTTGGTTGAATCGGCTTGTGTAACTACGTAACCTTCATTATCGGTTGTAATAAAATCTTTGAACACAACTGAATTTGGTTGATGACCAATAGCCACAAAAAAACCTGTAACTGGAACATCAATTTTCTCTTTTGTTTTATTATTGAAAATGCGAACGCCTTCCACTACATTCTCTCCGAGCACTTCATCTGTTTCGCTGTTCCAATACACTTGAATGTTCTTTGTATTCAACACACGCTCTTGCATAATCTTCGAAGCGCGCATCTCATCTCTTCGAACAATCATGTGTACTTTGGTGCAAAGTTTGGAAAGATAAATTGCCTCTTCGCAAGCGGTATCTCCTGCACCAACGATTGCTACTTCGGTTCCTTTGTAAAAGAAACCATCGCACACTGCGCAGGCACTCACGCCTGAACCGTTCAATCTTTTTTCACTCGGTATGCCTAACCATTTTGCCTCGGCACCGGTGGCAAGAATAACTGCATCGGCTTCTACTAATTTCTCCTCATCAATCCAAACTTTTTTTGGTGAGGTAGAAAAATCAACTTTAGTTGCCATGCCAAAACGAATATCTGTACCGAAACGCTCCGCTTGGTTTTTGAAATCTTCCATCATCTCAGGTCCAAGGATTCCCTTCGGATAACCGGGATAATTTTCTACGTCTGTTGTGTTTACTAATTGTCCGCCTTGTAACAAGCCGGTATACATAATGGGCTTTAAGCCGGCACGTGCCGCATAAATAGCTGCAGTATAACCTGCAGGACCCGACCCAATAATTAAGCAGTGAATTCTTTCGACAATGTTCGACATGGATTTTATTTTTTAAGCGGTGCGAAAATAATGATGCGCATGAATTGAACGGACATAAATTGATTTCCTTTCAAAATTTTAAGCAATGGGTGTTAATCCCCATTTTTCATTGAGAGTCTTCAACAAGTGAATTGATTACTAGTAGCCATTCAATTCGACCGGAACTCTCGTGCCTTATACGCGAAGTAACGCGTGGCTTGTTGGGGTGTTAGGATTGGGAGGGAGAAGGAGATAAAGATTAACCTGACACACCGATTTTACTAATAAATTGTTTGTTCCCGCTGCTTACTTTCAGCAAATAAATTCCTGCGGAAAAATTATGGATTGGTATTTCACAAGGACTGTTGCATTCAGCATGTTCAATCAATCTTCCGGTTATATCAAACAGTTCGGCTTTGAGTGGTTGTGAATTTCCGGAGTTGATGAATAAAGTATTTCCGCTTTGTGTAACTATGATTTCATTTTCTAAATCATTAATTCCTGTAATGCCTACATTTAAAGTAAGCGTATCAACGAATACGCAACCCAATTGATTTTCTACACGCAACACAATACTATAAGTTCCATTTTGTGCGTATTGGTGAAACACATTTGGCGAAGCCACCGATGCACTGTCACCATCACCAAAGTTCCAGAAATAAGAAGTGGTGTTGGTAGCAGGAGAGTAGAAGAACGCGTTGTGGTTCGTCAACTGAAAAGTAATGTCTGCCACAGGGCACGAGTCAATCGTTATGGTATTGAAAGCAGTATCGGTACAAAAGTTATTGTAGGCAATTAAACTGATGGTGTAAGTTCCCCCGCTGGTGTAATCGTTGGTTGTGTTTAAGGTAGTGGAAGTATTTCCATCACCAAAGTTCCACAAGTAGTTTACAGCATTGCCGCTCATGTTTAAGAATGCCACTTGCAGTTCATTGGCATTGTATCCAAAACCTGCATGTGGTTTAGGTGCAACATAAGTTTGAAAACTTTTCACTTCGCCTTCTGCCATAATCTGATTCAGTTCTTTCACCGTAACCGAAACAAAACCTGTATCGTTCCATTGCACGGTAATAGAATTTCCGTTGTTTGAAATCAGCGTTCCGTTGCCATTTATGTTCCAGCAATATTTACTTCCTGCTGAATATACAACCGAATAATGCGCTGTGCTATGCTGACACACCATGGAGTCACCCGTAATTTCACTCGTGTGCGGTTTCAGCAATTCATAAAGAAACGGACGCGTGTAATTGTAAACAGTATCGTTTAGTTGCGGGTTCAGCAATTCGGGTTCGTGACCAAAGCCAACCAACGGATGCAGCACGTTGGTAATTCCTAAATTAGTTAAGCGCTCGTGAATTGGAACACTTCCATACACCTGCGGAAACACGGGCAACTGAAACGGATAACCGTAAACATAAGGCACCGCATTATCCTGGTCGCCATGAAAAGAAATTACAGGAGTGTTTTCAGCCGCTTCAATAAAAGAAGTATCCATAATAGCCCCCCATTGATTCACAATGGCTTTTATATGCGGAATATGAAAACCTAAATCGGTATTGCCCGAGCAGTCTAAACAACCTAAGTCATTTGGTTCAAGAAAACTTCCGAAACTCGCAAGCGGACGGTCGGCATCGGTGGTAAACGCATTGGCAAAGGCGCAAAAGCATCCCGCACTAGTTCCAGTGAGAATAATGAGCGAAGTATCGAATTTGTATTGCTGCGCATGCGCGCTCAAATAACGAATGGCAGCGCGTTCATCCTGCACACCGCGGTAATAAGCGCGCACCGTGCTAGCAGTATCTAACGGATTTAAACCAATACGATAATCAATACTTGCCACAGCATAACCGCATTTAGCAAAGTAATTGCAGAAGGCAGGTATAGCGGGCTGGCTGCGCCAACCAATCGTAAAACCGCCACCAAACTGAAACACAATCAACGGGCGATGAGTTAGGGTATCGTTAGCAGGTTCGTAAAAATCGAGCAGCAAATCTTGCGGTAAAGCCAAAGCACCAAAAGGAGTTGCCGTGCCAAAATAAATTCCGTCAGTTTCTGTCACGCTATGGAAGATGGTATCCTGATAGCGCAATGAATTGCATTGCTGCGCTTGTGCAAAATGAAAACAACAGAAATAAAATGCGAAGAGGAAAATCTTCTTCATAAACTAAAAGTAAAACAATTAGTGAAAGCGTAGTGTTGGTTTCTTGTCTTCCGACTTCGGTCTCCTAGCTTTTCTTTACTCTCTCAATCCACTCATTCACTAACTCTTCAAGAGTAGAAAGCGAAACAGCACCATTCTTCAACACCACATCATGAAACTGACGAATGTCGAACTTCGCGCTCAATTCTTTTTTAGCGTGTTCGCGCAGCGAAAGAATTTTCAGCATACCGATTTTGTAACCTGTTGCCTGACCGGGCCATAAAAAGTAACGTTCAATTTCGTGTTCAATATCTCCTTTTGCGTTCGCAGTATTTTTCAAAAAGTAATCAATCGCTTGTTCGCGTGTCCAATGCTTCGTGTGAATTCCTGCATCAACCACTAAACGTGCTGCTCTGAAAATTTCCATACTCAATCTTCCGAAATCAGAATACGGGTTTTGATATTCGCCAACGTCTTTACCCAACTGCTCGGCATACAGTGCCCAGCCTTCTACATACGAAGTGAAAAATTCATGCCTTCTGAATTTCGGAACTTCCGTCAATTCCTGCGCAATGGCAATTTGCATATGATGCCCTGGAATTGCTTCATGATAAGTCAATGCTTCCATTTGATACTTCGGTTCATCAGCCATGTTGTAAGTGTTCACGTAATATCTTCCGGGACGCGAACCGTCTTCTGCAGGGTCTTCATAAAAAGCACCGCCCGCACTTTTCTCTCTAAACTCTTCCACCTTTTTTACCACCAACGATGCTTTAGGGAGTGTGGCAAACAACTCAGGCAACTTCAAACGCATACTGTCAATGTATTGATTGGCATCGGCAAGTAATAGCTCTTTGCCCTTTGCATCATTTGAATATTTGAATTGCGCATCGGTTCTTACAAAATCAAAAAACTCCTGAAGCGAATCGCTATTGAATTTCACCTGTTTCATAATCACACGCATTTCATCTTGTATGCGCGCTACTTCCTTTAATCCCGTTTGATAAACTTCTTCGGGTGTCATATCGGTAGTCGTATGAAAATGCAATTGACTGGCATAAAACTTTTCGCCATCGGGCAAATTCCAAACACCGTTACTACCTTTCTCTTTTGCTTTAGGTTCAAGGATTGTCCAGTAATCGAGTAGTTTTTGGTAAGAAAATTTTACGGTGGTTTTTAAAACCTCGTTGGCTTCGGCTATCAGTTTTGTCTTTTCTTCTTTTTCAATTTTTAGTGCATTTACTTTCGAAGAAAAATCAGCCAACAAAACATTCGTAGCATCTTTCTTATCTAGTGTGCCAATGAAATTTTTCAAATCATCGGTCACATAATGAAACGTAAAGTATGGTGGAATAACTCCTTTCGCTTCACTCTTTTTTAAGTTATCGAGCGTTTGCTCAAACACCTTATCTATCTTTTTCAAACGACTTAAATATGCCTGCGCATCACTTAAAGAATCAATGCGATGAATGTTGATAAGGAAAGCGGGCAAATCATTATGCACGCCCCCCATTTGTGTAATCTCATAGCCGTAGTGTCGCCACTGTCTTCCTTCTTCACCGCGCTTAATATCTTCATGCAACATTCTAAAACTGAGTTTGGTTTGATTGTCGAGCGCATCTAAATTGAATTTGCTGATAAGCGAATCCACAATTGATTTTTGGATAGCGAATTCCTTGTCACTGTTTTCATCACTTCTATCGCTCCAGCTATCGTAACCTGTTTTCAATCCCATTGAAGAAGCTGTTTCAGGATTGCGTGCAACTGCTTCATCAAATTTCAAATCAAGATAGTCGTTCACTTTCTTCGATTCAGCAACTGTTTCTTCTTTTGTATAAACTTTGTGTTGCACTTTGCTTTTGCAAGAAGCCATTATTACAACCAAAACAAGAGCAAATACTTTTTTCATGATGAGAATTTAAAATGGGTCAATAAAATTTGCTTTCTGCTTTAAACTGAAACTTCCCTATACGGTATCAATACCATGGAGTTTACAAATCCATCCAAGGTGTCCAACATGCGTTCCTTCATGTCTAATGGCGTGCATAATCATCATGCGATTACTGTTGTCACCTCCAAACCCAAAGCCAATTGGATTTGGGTTTTGCAACGTTTCATCATCAAGTGTAAGTAAATGCTTCATGGCATTCTCATGTACTATTTTTAAACTGTCAAGCACCGATTTAAAATCTCCGCGTCCTTCGTGCAAAGTTCCATCACTGCCTAACTTATAGTGTTCCAACCAGGGAATATCTACTCCTTTGCCACCTGTAGCGGTAACCACCAGAAAGTTTTCTGCCCAAACCAAATGCGCGCCAATCCAGTAAATACTGTTTAGTTTTTTGTCTCCAACCTGTATTTCTTTTTCAGTATCTACTGATTTCAATAAACTCAAGTACCATTTAGTAAGGTCGCGTGTTCGTTGAAAAGTATCGGCAAATGTTTTCGCTTCGTGGTAAGTCATCTGAAATAATTTTTAGCGAAGATGAAAATTACCTTCACTTTTAGGAAACAAAAAACCCGCTTAATAAGCGGGTTTTTGTAATGTAGAATTTTAGTTCGTTCTGTGCTTGTTCAATCGGTTCAGTGAGCCGTAGGTAAATCCGCTCCTTCTATGTTTCTTCAGCTTAATGCGTTTTTCATTTGCTGAGGTAGCAGAAATTTTACCCTTCTTATCACCTAATTTCTCTTCTTGTTTTGCTAACTGATTGGCAGTTACTACCGCAATCTCTCCGTTGGTCTCTGCTACCGGAGTATTTACAATGTCAACCGGAGGGAAGTAGTAGTTTCCTGTTGTTAGATTAGAAGCAACTGCCTGATTAGGAACTGGTACATCCATATTGTTACCGAAACTAGTATTGTTTAAAGTTTCATCAGTTGCGCGAGCTTCTTGCGAGGTCATTTTGTAAGCAATCGTTTTAATTTTGGCAACTTGAATATGATTTGCTTTTTCAAGTACAACATCTGTAGTTGTTAAAGGAACCACTCTCATAACAGTCGGAGTGATTTCATTGATGGAAGTAACCGGTTTAGATATTTCAATTTGTTTAGTAGAGTTGTTACTTACAAAATATGCAGTAACCAACGAAAGACCAATTACCGCAACACCCGCAATAAAACCAAACATAGCGCGTTTAGGTATAAGTGCTAAAGGCGCAGCAACTGCAATTGGCAGTGCTTCTGATTCTAACTCCGATGAAATTCTGTTCCACATACCAAATGGTGGTGTTATCGAATTCTCGTTCATTAACTGTTCTATCCTGCGATCAAAATCTTTAATTTCCTTTTCCATTTTTTGTCAATTTGTTTCTATAATAGAGCACGTTTTTTTCTTCTTAAGCGTTTTGAGTTTGCATCCCAATTTCCGCAGTATCGGTAATCATTTTTTGCAGTAAATATCTCGCTCTTGCCAATTGCGATTTTGAAGTTCCTTCCGATATGCCCATCAACTCTCCAATTTCCTTATGCGAATATCCTTCAATTACATACAAGTTAAAAACAGTTCTGTACCCGTGACTTAACTTCTGTATCATTTTCAGGATGTCCTCATATTTTAATGTTTCAAGTGCATTGTCGTGATAATCTTCATACGCATTTTGTCCGGTATCGTGCAGTGCGTAAAGATTTACTTGTTTACGATAATGTTCAATAGCAGTATTTACAAAAATTCTGCGCACCCAACCCTCAAACGAGCCTTCGCCTCTGAACTTATCGATGTTGCGAAATACTTTCACAAAACCCTCCTGCAATAAATCTTGTGCAGAGTTGTATTCATTTGCGTAACGGAGGCAAACCGAAAACATCTTTGATGAAAGCGAATTGTACAGCATTTGCTGAAACTTGCGTTCGCCTTTCATGCAACCCTGAATAATTTCAGTTTCGTTGTGTCCTTGAAAAATAATTGCTCCCATTGGTTTGGCTTTAGGGTTAATCTAAAATAAGTTTTTTACGCCAACCTATATGTATCAGACGGTAATTAGTTTCAAATGGTTGGCAAACAAGTCGAAACTTTTTTTACGGTGGCTAAAAAGGTTTTTTTCATCCATTGTCATTTGCGCGTATGTTTTGGTTGAGCCATCAGGAATAAAGATGGGGTCGTAGCCAAAACCGTTGTCGCCAATCTGCACAAGCGGGATTATGCCTTCCGTTACACCTTCAAATTGAACGAAAGAGCCTTGAGAATAGTATGTGATAACAGTTTTAAATCTTGCCGTTCTGGTTTCCATAACTTTCATTTTTGCAAGAACCTTATTCACGTTATCATGGAAACTTGCATACTCTCCCGCATATCTGGCAGAGTAAACTCCTGGTTCACCATTGATGGCATCAATGATCAGTCCGGTGTCTTCTGCAAAGCAAGCTGTATTGAATTTATTGGAAAGGTATTCAGCTTTTTCCAGAGAATTTTCTTCAATTGTTTCGTGCGTTTCTGGTAGTTCACCTTCAAACCCGATTTCCTTTAAACTGATTATTTCGAAACCTTCAGGAGCCGCAGATTTTACCTCTTTAAGTTTGTGCTGGTTGGACGTGGCAAAAATTATCTTCATGATGCTATGTTCAAGGTTTGCTTTAAAACTTCCCAAAGTTTTCCTTTTTCACCTTTTATCTTTTCAAGATTTTCTAATGATTCGGTTCGTAGTATTTTCATTCCGTTCATTTCGTATGAAACATTTTTTTGAAGTTTAATCATGTTTTTACTTCCGGCTATTTCGCCAAAAAGCAATAGAATTTGAGGATTGAAACTACTTTGTATTTGACCAATTGAAACTTCATTCTCTTTGTTGCTCAAGAACAGCAATTCACTTACGTTGAATTTGCAGGCTTTCATTAAGTTATCGAGCATCTCTTGCAAGCTTGGAGATAAAGTATCTGCATTATTTTCGTAAACCACAACTGCCCTAATGGCCTCCTGATTTTTGTTTTCCACATTCTTTAGAATGCGGAAAACCTTTTGCCCGCTGAATAAAGAAGCGGTCTGCTGAATTTGTAACATCTTGAATAGCTAATTAAATGTTCAAAAATAGGATTGAGGTTCAAAGTGTATGTAGAAAGTTATTCTATTTTTGTTCGCAACGGATTCACACTAAATGTAAAACTATGGGATACAAAATAGCAGTTGAAAAGACCAAGTTGTCGCGACTTGGAGAGATTGATTTTAATGACCTTCCTTTTGGTAAGCATTTTTCTGATCACATGTTTATTGCTGATTATAGTGATGGAGAATGGAAGGATTGCCGCATCGTTCCTTTTGGAGAATTTAGTATTCACCCTGCTCTTTCTGCTTTGCATTATGGTCAATCAATTTTCGAAGGTATGAAGGCAGAGAAGGACCCCGAAGGAAACCCGATTATCTTTCGTCCGCTCAAAAATTTAAATCGCTTAAATATTTCTACCGATAGAATGGCAATGCCCGAAATACCGGAGGACTTATTTATGAGTGCCATTGATAAACTGGTTTCTATAGATAAAAACTGGATTCCGGATGCCCCTCATTCGTCTCTTTATATCCGCCCTTTTATGTTTGCTACTGAAGGATTTGTGGGAATAAAACCGGCAGAGCATTTTCGTTTTGTGATTTTTACTTGTCCGGTGGGCGCTTACTACAGCAAACCGGTGAAAGTTTTTATTCACGATAAATATGTTCGCGCGTTCCCTGGTGGAGTGGGGTATGCAAAATGTGCCGGCAACTATGGTGCAGTAATGATGCCCACACGTGAAGTTCAAAAGATGGGTTATGACCAAATTTTATGGCTTGATGGCATTCATCATCGTTATCTCCAGGAAATTGGAACGATGAATATTTTCGTAATTATTGATGGCGTTATTATTACTCCTGCACTTGACCAAGGTACTATTTTAGACGGTGTAACCCGCGATAGTATAGTTCGTTTGGCAGAAAGTGAAGGTTACGTCTTACAAGAACGTGATATTTCAATTGAAGAAGTTATCAATGCTTACCACGAAGGGAAGCTACAGGATATGTTTGGAACAGGAACCGCTGCTGTGCTTTCCCACATTGGTGAGTTTCATTATAAAGGGGAGAACTATGAACTGCCTCCGGTAGAACTTCGTGAAATTTCAAAAAAATTGAAGCACAGATTAACTTCTATTAAATCGGGTAAGGCAGAAGATGTTTATGGTTGGTTACACACTGTTGCTGTAGCTGTTTATGCTAACAGCTAAAATTTACTTTCCGAAAAAAAATAAGCCCGCTGAAAAGCGGGTTTATTGTTTCTGCTATTGCTAACAATAAAAAAGAGGATGTCGCTTTCGCTGCATCCTCTTTTACTTATGGGTGGCTGATGGGGCTCGAACCCACGACCAGCGGTACCACAAACCGCTACTCTAACCAACTGAGCTACAGCCACCATTTGAGGGCGCAAAAATAATTATCTGAGAGAAAAAGAAAAATAAGCGAGCGTTTAGTTTTTACAGTGGGAAATTAAAGCGTGAAGAATTTTTAGAATTGAACCTGCACAAGGAATAACTTTTACAAATTATACTACAAACTGAACCACAGTTGAATAGTTGACGTATACGAACGAGAACTTGTAACTACCATGAATAAAATCCTTTCCCATTGGAATAGCCTAATAGCCATAGGCGTTAGTGCAGATACCCATAAAAAAGAAAATAAGTATGTGCGTTTTACAAACGTAATTACACTGCTTACGGTTATAGCCATATTGCTTTATATTCCTTATTCCGTTTTTCAGGGATATTACCTGCTAAGTGTTTTACAGTTTTTGGATGCTTGCTGCGTACTAGGAGTGCTGTGGCTTAACCATAAGCATTTTCACAAATTTGCCCGCCACACTTATTTGTTTGTAATCAATGCGTTTGTGCTTATCAATTCGTGTTTTATAGGACACGCAAGCGGTGTGCACGAATTTTTTTATATCAGCTATGTAGTGCCATTTTTGCTCTTTAGCGTGCGCGACTATAAAAATATTATTGCAGGAGTTTTGTTAGCCATCGTATCGTTCAATATCTATCTGCACATTTATCCATTTTTTGTTCAGTATAATTTGGATGCAATAACGCAGCATACCATTTTCAATTTGAACATGTGGATGAAGTTTGTGCTCTTTGGAATGGCTATATACATTTTGGCTTATTATAATTTTTACACAGAGACGGAACTAGAAGACTTAAACGAAAAACTAAAGGAGCAAGCAGTGGAGTTAAAACGATCGAATGAAGACTTAGAACAGTTTGCTTATGTAATTTCGCACGACCTTAAAGCGCCTGTTCGTAACATCAGTAGCTTTATGAATTTGTTATTAACACGAACAGCAAATGTAAGTGACGATGCTAAAGTATTTATGCAGCATTCGAAAGAAAGTGCTGATAGATTGGCCCGACAAATTGATGACATGCTTTCGTATTGCAAAGTAGATAGAAATTTGCCACCAACTAGTAATGTCGACTTGGTTAACTTGATTACCACTATAAAGGCTGAGCTAAATACAAAAATTGCCGAACGAAATGCAGCGATAATGATTGAAGGAGAGTTGCCTCCAATGAAAAATGTGCATGCTTCGTTAGTTTATCATGTTTTTCAAAACATGATTTCCAACGCTTTGAAGTTTAATACGGCAGAAAGACCTGAAGTTAAGATTGCTTGTTGCCAAAAAGACAATGAAATTGTCTATTCAGTTAGTGATAATGGAATTGGCCTGGATGTTAAATTCAGCGAGAAAATTTTTCAGATGTTTAAGCGGTTGCATTCAACTGAGCAATATGAGGGAAGCGGAATTGGCTTAGCCGTTTGCAAAAAAATTATCAATTTCTACAACGGTAATATTTGGCTGGAAAGTACTCCTGGTCATGGCACTACTTTCTATTTTACCTTTAGTAAAGCAACAGAGCAAAAGGTTGAAAAACGAATGACCGGTGTGGTTACCCGTATGATCCCGATTTTAAAAGCTGCTTAAATTCGACTTGCAAATTTACCGAGTAAGCGTATAAGCTCACTAAGCGTAAACAGCAAATGCACGAGAAGCGAAAGAATTCTTAATCACCACATTTCAAAATCATACCTCCCGCATTTCCCGGTTTTGAGTGAAGCACTTTTGTAAGCACCGGTTTTTTAAATTTTTTGTCTACTTCCACATCGCCTTCATACACATCTATTTTTAGGGTGTTTAATCCGTAGCGTCCGGTGTTCCATGCTTTGGCTATAAAATAATTTTCGTTGTTGTGTAGCAGAACTAGTTTGCGAATAATTGGTCCATGTTCCTTAACTCGAATCATTTCGCGATTCACAATAACCTGTCCGTTAAACACAATAGAAACAGTGTCATTGTCTTCTTCTCCATCATCGTAAATAAAAATTGTGAGGAAACAATCTTTCACGTCAGCTTTGTATTCGTAGTGAATGCTATCGCCTTCTAAGCCAAGTTGTGTTTCTAACTTTTTAGGTACCACCGTAATTTGTGGAGCCAAATCATCTTTTACGATTACGCTGTATGTGCAAGTTTGTATTTTACCTAAATTATCAGTGGCCACAAACGTAAACGGATGCACACCTATAGGAAGAAAACAAGCGTCATGTGTACCCACCGTTTGTTGAATGGATTCAATAAGTGTTGAATTTGTAACCGAAGGAGGGGAGTGGTGATAGATTACACCTTTTCTGTTGGCAGGTAAGTGAATGATGGTATCGCTGGGGCAATTGAAACGCCAATCTTTGGCGGAGGTAGTTGGTTTCTGTTGAACTGCTCTTACAGCAATGCGCACAGGTACAGACTCATCCTTCATTTCAGGAACAATCGTCAGCCGGGCAGGAGTTGTTTCTTTTTTGGTTTCATTTTTCCTTTCTACCATTTCGAGAATCTTCTCTGCTGTTTTGGGTGCCGGTGTTTTTTCAATTTTGTTCTTCTCGGGTATTACAGCCAACTTTGGAACGGGTTGTTCTTTTTCTGCTTGGGCTATCTTGGGTTCTGTTTTTGGAACTGTTTTTTCTTCTACTAAAACAGGTTTTGACTCTGTTAGTTTTTCAACTTTCTTTTTTTCTGTAATCGGTTTAACAGGAGGAACCGGCTCTTCTTTTTTTATTTCCGGTTTTTTCTCTTCTGTTGATACAAGAGTTTTTACCTCCGATACAACAGACTTAGGTTCTTCTGCTTTTACAGGAGCTTTCACTTCTGCCTCAACTGGTTTTAGCTCTGCAAGATTTCCAACTTTCTTTTTTTCTACGACAGTCAAAACAGGTGGAGCAGGTTCTTCTTTTTTTATTTCCGGCATTTTCTCTTTTGTTTTTACCGGAGTTTTTTCTTCTGCTAAAACAGGTTTCGATTCTACAGGTCTTTCAACTTTTTTTTCTTCAAGTTTTGCAATTGGCTTTTCTGCAACAGGAGATGGCTTTGGTGCAATTGCTTTTTCAATTTTCTTTTTGTCAGCTACGGTTATTTTAAAATCACATTCTTTTATATTTCCCGAAGCATCAGTAGCGCGATATTTCATTTGTGTAACACCTTTCGGAAACAAATAGCCGTTCCTGAAACCACTTATCAATTCGTTTTTCACATTCGGGCAATTATCTGAAACTGTTAGAGCAGGATAAGTAACCTTTGCTCTATCTATACCACCATCAACTTCGGCAGTAATATCGGTAGGGCAAACTAATTTTGGTGGCTCGTTATCAATTACAGAAACAGTGAACGTAGTATTTTGTTTAGTTCCGGAACTCGGTGTTGTTGCATAAGTTACCGTTGATTTACCCACTCCGAAAGCGGCACCGCTCATAAATCCATCTGCTAATTTCACTTCAACTTTACTTCCATCAACAGTTGTTGCAGTAGGTTCGGTGTAAACTACTTTTGCAAAACAATTTCCTTCATCGGTATTCTTCTCTATGTTTTTTGCACCTGAAAATTTTATTTCTACCGGAGGGCGTTTAGTGGTGCTGTCATTATATAAAGCGGAAATTTCTGATGCACTTAATCCTTGTCTATAAATACGAAGGTCATCTAAACAGCCACTGAGAAATTTTGTTCCGATGCTGTTATCGCGACCAATTTCTAGAGGGGAATCGTTCGGCACAAACATTTTACTGCAAATGCCTACCGAAACCAATTTGCCATTTTGATAGAGCTGAATAAAATTGTCATCAAGTACCAGCGCGATAAAATACCACTGCTCGAATTCGATTGGGTGATTGGTGTAATTGTTATCCTGTGAAGAAATTTCGTTGCTCAAAAAGATAGTACTTTGTAAGTCTCCGAAGGTTCTTTTGAGAAAAAAACGATACTGTCCCTGTTTGCAAAGCAAGGGAAGATTAAGGTCGTTAGTAGCAGCATTTCCTTTTTCCAATTTTACCCATGCACAAATAGTAAACGAATTTTTTACAGCGCGCAGCTCAGCTGAATTTGCAACTGAAACATATCCATCTGTACCGTTGAAGTGAAGTGCAGCATCTTTATTGCCAAAGCGGTCTTCAACAAAAGTTACTCCACCTTTTGCTTGTCCGTTGTTCTGGAAAATACTTTTATCGTCAGTTGTTTTGTTGAAGGAGTAATGGCCCAAAAGTCCGGTGGTGGGGATTTGACAAAAGGCATTTGCCGCAAGTAGCAAAAACAAAATGAGAGAAACTATGCGTGTATTCATTTGAAAAATTGAACATAGAAAATATTTTTCTTAGTAGCATTTTTCGTAATCAAATAGCTGTGCAAGGAAAATCCGCGGTTTCGCTTTTACTTCTATTTTCACGCAACAATTTTAACCAATGAAACAAAACATTTCTGCTATAAGAATTCTCCCTTTTGTGTTTTTCGTGTTATTCTCTGTTTCTTCTTGTAAAAACAAATCGCAGATGTTGCTCAAGTCGTGGAAGGTGGAAAATTTGAAATATACGAAGGAAGTTCCCGAAGATTTAAAACCTTCTATAGAAAGACAGATAAATGAAATGCGCAAAAACTTTTTGCTCACTTATAATGCCGATGGCACTTACACTACTACGCTCAACAATCAAAATTTGCAAGGCAAGTGGAAACTGAACTGGAACAGCACAAAAATTGAAACTACTTCTTCGCAAGGTGAAGTGAAAGACTTTACCATCGAAGAACTGACCGAGAAAACTTTTCACTTTACAGTAATGGAGGGAAAGGAAGAAGTTACTTTCCTGATGGTGACCGCTGAGTGATGTGTGACTATTTAAAACAAAAATATGGTTCATTAGCTTTAGTTGCTGGTGCCTCAGAGGGAATAGGTGCTGCTTTTGCCTCTTATTTAGCTGCTGCTGGAATCAATCTAATTTTAGTGGCCAGACGCAAAGAGCCTTTGAAAATATTGGCACATGAACTGCTCGAAAAATATAAAGTAGAAGTGGAATGCATTTCCTGCGACTTAGCTGATGTTAATGCAGCGCAACAACTACGCGATGCATTGCAAGGAAAGGAAATAAACTTGTTCGTTTACAATGCTGCCCTTTCTTACATCGGTGCTTTTGAAAAAAATACAATTGAAAATCATAATCAAATTGCGTATGCAAATATGATTACACCTATGAACCTGATGCAAGTTTTTGCGGACCCAATGCTTGCGAAAAAAAAAGGAGCAATAATATTGATGGCATCATTAGCCGGTTTTCAAGGTAGTGGTTTTTTGGCCGCTTACGCGGCTACCAAAGCATTTAATCGTGTGCTGGGCGAAAGTCTTTGGTATGAATGGAAAGACAGAGGTGTGGATGTGATTGCCTGTTGTGCGGGGGCTACTTCTACACCCAACTTCATAAACACAAAACCAGAGAAGGCAGATTTTTTTGCTCCAAGAGTTCAAACGCCCGAGGAAGTAGTGAAAGAATGTTTTGAGAAGCTCGGTAAACAACCTTCGTTTGTTACCGGCACAGGAAATAAAATTGCCAGCTTCATTATGCAAAAATTATTGCCGCGCAAAATGGCAATTAATATTATGGGAGATACTACGAAGAAGATGTATCGCCTTTAAAAGGCAAAACCGACTATCATCCTGAATGTAGGTTTTGCGAAATGAAGGAACTTGTATTTTTCGAAAGAGATTTAATACAAGATGTTTCGCTACGCAGAGCCTTCGCTCAACATGACAGAGCGACTAGTACACGAACGGAATAATTTTGTAAGGAACTCTTTTCAAATACTCTTGCCAAAGCACTCCGTATTTTTGCGCGCATCGTTTATCATCATCTATTTGTCGAGGGAAAAGAAGCACCACATAATAAATTGGATAAAGCCAAGGGGCAATCATCATCGGCTGACCAATACTCAAAATAATTCCTGTTGCCATAAGAATTTCTCCTAGGTAATTGATATGTCGGCTTAATCCCCAAAAACCATTGACCAATAAAATTCTTTTGCCATCGGTAATTGATTCAGGCTTTATTCCGAGAAATACTTTTGAAGAATCTTTTTTGAAAAAGTATTTCTGAAGATTTGCTCCGCGCGATAAACTCCAACCGAAAAAAAATATCGAGGCATAAATCACCAATAGAAATATTGGCGTGTTTGTATTTGGCAAATCAACGGTTGACCATAATTGAATGGAATAGAAATAAGGATAGAAAGCAATGCAACCCCACCCTAATTTAAAACCTACACGTTCAGCAAATAAATCGTAGGTGTATAAATGCACTTCTTCAAAAGTTAGATAATCAATCAGGAAAAAGGTGAGCAAAGCAGTGGAGAGAAAAATTCCTGTTGATGACTGTGCTCCATACAACAGATAATGATGTGCGGCAAAACTTAGAATGTTTAGTTGAAGCAATACTGCCCCAATTAAATACAGCCACATTTTTGCATCAATTCTTCCTCCCCAAAGTTGCGGGTTTTCTAATCTGCCTAAATAGAAATCGGCAAAGAATGAATTCTTCACTGCAGCATAAGGCAGCACAATGGCTAATGAAAAAATAAGTCCGAAGGTGATGGCGCCTGCTAAACCAAACCACCTGATTTGGTATAACCAATCCCACGCTAACAAACCGTTGTAGCATAAAAAAATCCATACGGCAACAACTGTAAACAATACCAACAAACCATTGAGACGGTATTTTAATTTTTCGGTAGAATCAGTTTTTGTTGCGTAGCCAATTACCCATCTACCGGGCAAAACCAAATTCAAAATGAAAATAAAGAGATAAATGATCAAGGGTGTAATGAAACCTAAAACTTTTTCCATTTGCGTTCAACGATTTTGTGCCGCAAAGTATTTAAAAATTACTCTGCCGCAATTTTTCAAATTAGGAAACGAAAGGGTAGTAAAGGTTTTCGAATTGAATTCTTCTTTTGTTATTCTTACTTCGAAATTCGTATTCTGTCATTCTAATTTTCTGGTATGCCTCTAAAGAAATTCAACAAACTACTTGTAGCCAATCGTGGTGAAATTGCTATTCGCATTTTACGTGCGGCTTCTGAACTAAAGATTTCCACCATTGCGGTTTATACTTATGAAGACCGTTATTCCTTACACCGCTACAAAGCGGATGAGAGTTATCAGATAGGTGTAAACAGCGAGCCGCTGAAACCATATTTAGATATTGAAGAAATAATTCGTGTAGCAAAAACAAACGGTGCTGATGCTGTTCATCCCGGTTATGGTTTTCTTTCAGAGAATGTGCAACTCGCAAAACGCTGTGCAGAAGAAGGAATAACTTTTGTTGGTCCACGACCAGATGTAATGGAAGGACTTGGCGACAAGGTTGCTTCAAAAGTGGTGGCGAGAGAATGTGGTGTGCCTTTGATTCCAGACAGCCTTATAAAGTTAGAGAAGTTGAGCGATGCAATGAGCGAAGGTGCGCGTATTGGTTTCCCTGTAATGTTGAAAGCAAGTGCCGGTGGTGGTGGAAGAGGAATGCGTGTGGTGAAAAGCGAAGAGGAAATGAGCAAGGCATTTACCGATGCAAAAAGCGAAGCGAAGAAGGCCTTTGGTGATGATACCGTATTCATCGAAAAATACATTGACAGCCCGAAGCATATTGAAGTGCAGTTGCTTGGCGATAACGAAGGCAATATCGTTCACCTGTATGAAAGAGATTGTTCGGTACAACGCAGGTTTCAGAAAGTAATTGAAGTAGCTCCCAGTATTTTGAAACAGGAAACGCGTGAAAAACTTTTTGATTATGCTTTGCGATTAGCCAAGCATGTTCAATACAACAATGCAGGAACGGTTGAGTTTTTGGTAGATGCAGAGGAGAACATTTATTTCATTGAAGTAAATCCGCGCATACAGGTAGAGCATACGATTACTGAGGAGATTACGGGTATTGATATTGTGCGCTCACAAATTTTGATTGCATCGGGTTGCCCACTTACACATGCGCAAATATTTTTGCGTTCACAGGCAGATGTGCAATGCAATGGCTTCGCTATTCAATGCCGCATTACAACCGAAGACCCCGAGAATGATTTCAAACCTGATTTCGGAACCATCGTTGCGTATCGTAATGCGGGAGGTTTCGGTATTCGTTTAGATGAAGGTAGTTCGTATTCAGGGGTAAAAATTTCTCCGTTTTTTGATTCTATGCTAGTGAAAGTTTCTGCCTGGAGCAGAACACTGAAAGGTGCAACGAAGCGAATGGAAAGAGTGTTGCAGGAGTTTCGTATACGCGGAGTGAAAACCAATATTCCGTTTCTCGTGAACGTGATGAGCAATGAAGAATTTCAAACCGGTAAAGCTACTGTTGGTTTTATTCCGCAGAATCCTCAACTCTTAATTCCTAAATGGGGATATGATAAAGACAGAGGAACGAAGATGGTTCGTTACTTGGCAGAGTTGAAAGTGAACGGACATCCCGACATTAAAGCGTTTGATGCTGAAAAAACATTTCGCACTCCGGTTGTTCCCGCTGTTTCCTCTCAATACTCAATACTCAATACTCAATATCCAAAAGGAAGCAAAGACTTATTAACTGAATTAGGAAGAGAAAAATTCATCCAACAACTTTCTTCCGACAAACGCATTCACTACACCGATACAACCTTTCGCGATGCGCATCAAAGTTTGTTTGCTACTCGCTTGCGCAATATTGATATGCTGGCGGTAGCTGATGGTTTTGCGAAGAATCATCCTGAAGTGTTTTCGATGGAAGTGTGGGGCGGTGCAACCTTTGATGTGTGCATGCGCTTTCTGCACGAAGACCCTTGGGAGCGTCTGCGTTTGCTGCGCAAGGCTGTGCCGAATATTTTATTGCAAATGCTTTTTCGAGGAAGTAATGCGGTGGGTTATGCAGCATATCCCGATAACCTTGTTGCGAAGTTTATTGAGAAGAGTGCTGAGAACGGCATTGACATCTTCCGCATTTTCGATTCGCTGAATTGGTTGGACGGAATGAAGATGAGCATCAAGACCGTGCGCGAAAAGACCAACTCAATTGCCGAAGCATGTATTTGCTACACCGGTGATATCATGAATCCCGAGCGGCAGAAGTTCAACTTGAAATATTATTTGGAGTTAGCGAAACAACTTGAAGGCGAAGGCGCGCATATTCTTTGTATAAAAGATATGGCTGGTTTGCTCAAGCCTTATGCCGCACAAAAATTGATTGGCGAGTTGAAGAAAAACATTTCTATTCCTATTCATCTGCACACGCACGATACTTCATCGTTACAAGCAGCCACTTATCTCAAAGCGATTGAAGCGGGTGTGGATGTGATTGATGTGGCGTTGGCGAGTATGAGCGGACTCACTTCTCAACCGAACTTCAATTCAATTGTGGCGATGATGAAGGGGCATGAAAGAGAGAATCCAGTGAACCTGAAATCGTTGAATGCTTACTCCAATTATTTTGAAGTGGTGCGCGAGTATTACTATCCGTTTGAAAGCGAATTAAAAGCAGGAACAGCTGAAGTGTATGAACATGAAATTCCCGGTGGACAGTATTCGAATCTTTTGCCGCAGGCGCGCTCCCTTGGTCTCGAAGATAAGTTCGAAACCATTAAGCATAACTATGAAGTAGTGAACGAAATGTTTGGCGATGTGGTGAAGGTTACGCCATCATCAAAAGTAGTTGGCGATATGGCGCTGTTCATGACTTCAAATAATTTGACAAAGGAAGATGTGCTGGCGAAAGGCGATACGCTTTCGTTTCCCGATTCGGTAAAACAATTGTTTCGGGGCGATTTAGGTCAGCCGCATGAGGGATTTCCAAAGCAACTGCAAAAAATAATTCTGAAAGGTGAATTGCCTTATACCGATAAGCCGAATGCGCATTTGGGCGCTACCGATTTCGACCGCGAGCTTTCGGCATTCAGAAATAAATATGATGAGCAGTTGACGATGGAAGATTTCCTCTCACACAAA
Source organism: Bacteroidota bacterium (assembly GCA_947479455.1). Classification (GTDB taxonomy): domain Bacteria; phylum Bacteroidota; class Bacteroidia; order Chitinophagales; family LD1; genus Bog-950. The sequence continues at coordinate 11,039 of CANJZE010000020.1, read as the reverse complement.
ATGTATCCGAAAGTGTTTGACGAATACTATGCTTTCCAAAAACATTTTGGTGATGTTTCGTTTCTGCCCACGCCATCGTTTTATTACCCGATGAAACCGAACGAGGAAATTCTGATTACGATTGAGCCCGGCAAAAGTTTGCTCGTGCGCTTTATGTATATGAGCGAACCGAACGAGGACGGCATGCGCGATGTGTTCTTTAAAATTAACGGGCAAACGCGCAGTGTTCAAATTCGCGACAGAACAATTAAGGTTACAAAAGTTGAACACTACAAAGCCAAAACTGAAAAGGAAATTGGCGCACCACTGCAAGGCAAACTCGTGAGCGTGCTAGTGAAAGAAGGCGATAAGGTTTCTAAAAATCAACCGCTGTTTGTAATAGAAGCGATGAAAATGGAATCAACAATTACCGCACCCGCTGCGGGAATTATTTCGAAAGTTTATTTGAGCGAAGGTGTAATGGTAGAGCAGGATGATTGTGTGGTGGGGATGTGATGTATGCTCCTTAAATGTTGTACTCTGAGTTCTAAATATAGAATTACTCACAGGGCGTTTACGCTGTTACCGTCAAGATGGTAGGAAGTAGCTTTCAAAATTCTGTTGCTAAACAATGGGAGCAACTGCTTGTAAGCTATGATTGTAAAAGATGCCTCTATTGCTAAAGAATACAATACTTACAAGAGGGTAGTGAAAGAATAGTAATCAGTCATAAGGTAGTTTCGTCTCCTCGTCCTTTTTTTTTCTAACTCGCCTGTGCCATTTCGCTATAGAAAGGAAGATGCTTTTGAATTAAAACTTCGGGTTCCACGATATTTTTTTCTAAGCTAAAATAGAATGTAGAACCCACTCCTTTTTCGCTTTCCACCCAAATTCTACCACCGTAATTGCCTATGATTCGGCTGCAAATTGCCAACCCCATACCCGTACCATCGTATTCTTCCAGGTTATGCAGTCGCTGGAACATCACAAAAATCTGTTCGCGGTATTGTTCATCTATGCCAATACCATTATCAGCAAAACTGAAAATGTATTCGGTCTGGGTGATTTCGTAATTGATTTTTATTTGCGGTCGCATTGAAGTATTATACTTAATGGCATTGCCAATTAAATTTCGAAACACCAAAGCCATGTGTTCGGGTGCTACTTCCAGCATGGGTAATTGCGCGGTTTCAATATTCACGTTCTTATCGGCAAGTGTAATGCTCATTTGTTTGGTTACTTGCGTTAACAACTGATTGAAGTCGGTAATAAACACATCCTGGGTTTCGTCATCTGCAATGGAGTATTGATAAATATCGTGAATCAAACGATTCAAATGGCGCACCGCTTTAATGGTGTAACCCATCATCGATTTCGAATTCTCGTCAAGGGTTTCCAGGTTTCTACGTTCAATCAATTGAAGAAACGAAGCAATGTTTCGCAAAGGAGTTTTCAAATCGTGCGAAGTAGCATGAACAAAATGGCGTAAAGCATCGTTCTTCTTTTCTAACTCGCGCGAATAATTTTTCAGTTTAGACTCTGCTTCCTTGATTGCCGTAATGTCTAAAGAGTAACCTACCAAACACAAAAGCTCATCTTTATTTTCATTGAATACTGGAGAAGCTCCTTTCACAGCATGTCTTATTTGTCCCACCTTGTCAATTACCGTTTCTTCTGCTTTAACCGGCCTTTCGCGTTGCAATGCTTTTAATAAAAGCTTATCTCTCTCTTCTGCTTTACTCATCGCTAAACCCAAAGCTGTCGCATATTCTTTGTTTGTTTTTCCAATCAACCACTTACGAAGTTCTGCATCGCGTACGGCTGTGCTATTGATGTAAGAATAGCGCAAGTCTTTGTCGAAGGTTACAATGTCAATAGGAATTTGTTCGAGTATTCGCTCATATAACTTCTTTTGTTCCAGTAATTGTTTCTCCTTTTCGGTAGCATCGGTTTCATAGGCCGTATTCTTATGATAAATAAGAAACAACAAGCCCGATAAACTGAAAAACATAACTACCGGTGTTGTTTTGTAAACTTCAATTTGTTGATCGAGCGGTAAAGCGTAAACAGACAAAGAGTTTGCAAACGCATGAAACAAGGCATACGGAATTAAGCTCACAGCAATTCCGCTGAAAATATATTTGCGACTCTTAATCTCGAAAAAATATAAGGGCATTAAAGAGGTGAGCAGTAGAAAATCAATAACGTGTGTTTGGGCTCCCATAAAAATAGCCATCATCAATGTATTCCAATTAATAACTGCAATAGCCACAATTTTTGCTCCGTTTATTTTTCCTAAGCGCAACATTATTCTTACAAAAAAAAGACCTGTAATAAAAACACAGGTTAAGCAGGCAGTGGTCATAAGTCCATTTGCCAAATGCGAAACCAAACAGGCAGTTTGAATACATAACAAGATAAACCACGCACGGTTAAGTAAGCGCACATCATTCTTTTCACGAGCCGTTGATACCGCGCTAATACCAGTATCTGAAATGTAATTTGAAATACTTTCGAAAAACTTCCGCATAATAAAATGCTTACGCTGAAAGGAGTTTTAGTGTTGTAACTTATGGAGGAAGAATTACAAGGTGGGGATTGTGTTTCCATTTCAGTGTTATGAAAAGTTAGATGAAATTTGCTTTTCTTACGCTACTCACTCAACATCTTTATGGGCAAATCAAATTTGGATTCAAAAAATTGAGTGGCTAACCATACAATCGTTTCTTTGCAGCTTAATCTTAAATAACCACATGCCTTTATAAAAATCCGAAAACCTCTTCGAACTAATTTATCACAGCATGGCAATTGCCGAAATAAATGATAAAGATTTTGAAGACATACTTGAAGTAGCTCAAAAATTTAACGGTGAAAACAACATTACCGGTTGTTTGCTTTTTCACAATCAGGAATTTTTACAAATACTGGAAGGCGATAAACAAGTAGTGCTATTCCTATTCGAAAGAATAAAAAAAGATAAACGACACACCCATGTTAGTTTGATTACTCAAGGCGAAATCCAAAACAGATCTTTCACCGGTTGGAACTTAGCCTTTCAGAAATGGTGTTTCAATACCATGGCTGACGTTAAAAATGTATTGAGTCTTCAAGAATTAGAAAACCTGGTGAGTGTGATTGATAAACCTACTACCGCAAAAAAGATGTTTGCTCACATTGCCAAGGGTATAATTGACAGCAATAAAAGATTTATGTAATTACTTGCTCTAGCTAACATGCAATTTTCGATTACCCGAATACAATCCGCTCACCTTAATTATCTTCGCCCAGCTTAAAATAAAGTAGGAAGGAATCATGAGCAAAAAAGGAAAAATATTAGTGGCTATGAGCGGTGGAATTGATTCCACGGTAAGTGCCGTTATGTTACACGAACAAGGATACGAAGTGGTGGGCATTACAATGAAAACATGGGACTATGCTACCAGTGGTGGTTCAAAAAAGGAAACCGGTTGTTGTTCGCTCGATTCCATTAACGATGCACGCCAGGTAGCGGTTGATTTGGGTTTTAGTCATTTCATTATTGACATACGCGAAGAGTTTGGTGATTTTGTAATCAATAATTTTGTAGATGAATACATGGCCGGTCGCACACCAAATCCTTGCGTGCTTTGCAACACACATATAAAATGGGAAGCCCTTTTAAAGCGTGCCGATATGATGGACTGCGAATTTATTGCCACCGGTCACTACGCACAATTGCGAAAAGAGAACAGTCGCAACATAATTTCAAAAGGGTTGGATAACAATAAAGACCAAAGCTATGTACTGTGGGGCGTTAGTCAACGCTGCCTAAACCGCACTGTTTTCCCGGTAGGTAAATTTCATAAGCCGGCTATCAAACAAATGGCGCGCGACATGGGTTATGTTGAATTAGCTAATAAGAGTGAGAGCTACGAAATATGTTTTGTGCCCGATAATGATTATCGAGGTTTTCTTAAACGCAGAATTCCTGAATTAGAAAAAAAAGTAGAAGGAGGCAATTTTGTAGATACCGAAGGGAAAGTAATCGGCAAACACAAAGGCTATCCGTTTTATACTATTGGTCAGCGTAAGTTGGGTGTGGCTTTCGGCAAACCGAAATATGTAATCGAAATAAATCCTGATACCAACACGGTAACACTTGGCGAGGAAGAAGAATTGAACCGCAACGGAATGTGGGTGGGCAAATTAAATTTGCAGAAGTATGAAACCATACAAGAACCAATGAAAGCCATTACGAAAGTGCGGTATAAACACGATGGAGAACAAAGCATCATTTCGCAAATAGACAGTCGTATCAAAGTAGAGTTCGCTACGAAAGTTTCGGCTATTGCTCCAGGGCAAAGCGCAGTTTTTTACGAAGGCAACGACATGATTGGAGGAGGAATAATCTTTTCTAATTTCGACATTCGATGAAAAACGAAATACGAAAAACGGAAAACGAAATATTGGCTAGGGTTTTAACCTATTGCCTGTTGCCTATTGTCTACTGCCTTTTTCTCTCAAGTTGCAAAGACAAAAAAGACAACTACACTATTGACTACCTAGCAGAATATGCTCCGATTGATTCAGGCCATTATGTAATTTACGATGTAGATTCTATTACTTACCGCTACGCCAATCCTGTTTACACGCGCGATACAGTACATTATCAACTCAAAGAAGAAATTGGCGACACTACCTACGATAACCTCAATCAACTTTGTTATCAACTTGATGTATATCGCAGAGCCGATAGTAATTCGGCCTGGTCATTTGACCGCAGATGGCTAGTGAAACGAACGCCTACTGCTTTTGAAAAAACAGAACTCGATCTCAAATTCGTGAAACTTGTATTTCCTCCTCAATACGGCAAATCATGGAACGGCAACGCCTATCTTCCTACCACCACTCCTTATCAACTCTTTCAAAACTGGGATTACAAATACACCGAGGTAAACTATCCTCGTGCTTACGGTAATTTCAGTTTCGATAGCACACTCGTTGTTTCTGAAATAAACGATTCAAATCTTTTAGAAAAAATACTTCGCAAAGAAGTTTATGCTTTGCACACCGGCATGATTTATCAGGAATGGGAACATCTTGAAAAAACACGCGTAACTACCGATTGGCAAACCGGCCCTGAATCTGGCTTTCGTATTCGTATGAAAATTGCAGGACATAATTAGTATCATCTCTTGCTGGTTCCGCACCACTAGATTAGGCCACCACATTTTTTTCTCTTGTTGAAAGATTCTTTTGAATAATTAGCGGGTGAAATTACATTCGCGCTCGTTTACCGCTCCAAACAGCGGCATGAAACAATTTACAATTCACCAATTACTATTCACTGCTGAATGCCTAAAGTAACCATTGACGGAGTAACCGTTGAAGTAGAACCGGGAACCACCATACTGAATGCCGCGCGCAAAATAGGTGGCGATTTGGTGCCGCCTGCCATGTGCTATTACAGCAAACTGCAGGGCAGCGGAGGCAAGTGCCGCGTGTGTCTGGTAGAAATTTCGAAAGGCAGCGATGCCAACCCTAACCCTATGCCCAAGTTGCAGGCAAGTTGCTGCACCCCCATTATGGATGGCATGGAGGTGAAGAATATGACGAGCCCGAAGGTGCAGGATATGCGCAAGGGCGTGGTGGAGTTTTTGCTGATGAACCATCCGCTCGACTGCCCTATATGCGACCAGGCGGGTGAATGCGATTTGCAAAACCTCGGTTACAATTATGGTGTGGAAGGCACACGCTATAAAGAGGAGCGCAGAACGTTCGATAAAATAGATATAGGCGATAAGATTCAACTGCACATGACGCGTTGTATTCTTTGCTATCGCTGCACTTATGTGGCTGACCAGCTTACTCCTAAGCGTGTTCACGGTATTATGAACCGCGGTGATGCAGCCGAAATTTCGACTTACATTCAGAACGCAGTTGACAATGAAATGAGCGGCAACATGATTGATGTTTGCCCTGTAGGTGCGCTTACCGATAAGACTTTCCGATTTAAAAGCCGCGTATGGTTTTTAAAACCTTTTGATGCGCACCGCGACTGCAAAACCTGTTGCGGCAAAACAACGGTGTGGTCTTTCGGCAACGAAATTTACCGCGTAACCGCGCGCAAAGATGTTTACCACGAAGTGGAAAGCGATGCTAACGGCAAGCCCGAATTTATTTGCAATGAATGTCGCTTCGAAAAGAAGAGCATGAACGACTGGACCATCGAAGGACCGCGCAAGATGGAAGGATGGAGTGTTATCAATCAGGGCAAATACATGAAGAACACTTCGCGTGTTGAAATAGACGGTGATGTTCGTTTGCTCACAGGAAGAGTGGAAGACCGGAAGAAGATTAGTATGAATGGGACGAATACGAAGGAGCAGGTGTTGAGTGATGGGAAATAAATTTTTGAGTTTAAATTTGAGTTTATGTTTAAGGAATCGTCAAAAGTAGCGGAGTTAAAAAGCACCATTCATTCTTTAGTGGATGAATCAAAAAGTGTTTCTGTGCTTAAGAAAATTGAAAAAGAATTGAAGGCGGAGAAAGAGGATTGGTGGGATGAATTAACGCCTACTCAAAAACGCAGCATTAAAAAAGGATTGAAGCAAATAGATGAAGGAAAAACTGTTACGCATGCTGAAATAAAAAAAACGTTTGCAACGCTTCGAAAGAAATGAGCTACGAAATAATTTATTCAGAACAGTTTAAGGAGAAGTTGATTGCAACCAGAGAATATATTGCTGAAAATTTTTCACAGAAAGTTGCCAATAATTTCCTTGACGAAGTGGAAGCGAAAATTGAAAGACTTATAGAACAACCGGAAATTGGAATGATGTCGGCAAAGGAAAAAGGGGTAAGAAGATTATTGGTAGGTAAGTACAACGCCATTTTTTACAGGATAAGCGGAAAGCGTATAGAGATTGCCGATTTATTTGACCAACGACAAGACCCAAGCAAAAGCAAATTTTAAATTCAGAAATGGACATAGCTCTCTTCATAGAAAAAGCAGCGATAATACTTGTAGTGTTTGGTATAACGATGCTTATAGCACTGTACTCAACCTTTGGCGAAAGAATTTTTGCTTCTTACTTTCAGGATAGATTAGGACCTAACCGCGCTGGACCTGGTGGTATTCTTCAGCCGCTTGCCGATGGCGTGAAGATGTTTACCAAAGAAGATTTCATTCCCGATACTCCTAATAAGTTCCTTTTCATTTTCGGGCCTTTCCTTTTTATGACCACTGCGCTTGTTACCAGTTCGGTAATTCCGTGGGGCGATACCCTGAATTTATTTGGAAGAAGCATTGTGTTGCAAGCCGCTGATATAAATGTGGCGGTGTTGTTTGTGTTTGGTGTGGTGAGTATTGGTGTTTACGGAATTATGTTAGGCGGTTGGGCTTCGAACAATAAGTTTTCTTTATTAGGTGCAGTGCGCGCTTCATCGCAAATGATTTCTTACGAAGTGGCAATGGGTCTTTCGATTATTGCAGTGCTGATGTTGACAGGCACATTGAGTTTAAGAAGTATTGTTCAGCAGCAACACGGTTTTATTGATTGGAGCGGAAGCATTCCTTGGTTCAGTTGGAATGTTTTCAAACAGCCGATTGCATTTATGGTTTTCCTGATTTGCGCATTCGCAGAAACCAACAGAACTCCATTTGATTTGCCGGAGTGCGAAAGCGAATTAGTAGGCGGTTATCACACCGAGTATTCATCTATGAAACTCGGCTTCTATCTTTTTGCCGAATACATCAACATGTTTATTTCATCGGCATTGATTGCTATCATTTTTTTTGGCGGCTTTAATTATCCGGGAATGGATTGGGCGTCAGGTCACATTGGTGGCAATGTAGCTACACTGTTAGGAGTAGGAGTGATGTTTGCAAAAACCTTGTTCGGTATCTTCTTTTATATGTGGGTGCGCTGGACAGTACCTAGATTTCGTTACGACCAGTTGATGAATTTGGGTTGGAAGGTTTTGATTCCGCTTTCTATTGCAAATATTGTGGTTACAGGCGCGGTGATTTTGCTCACCGGAAAATGATGTTGAAAATTGAATGAATTGTTCACTAAACTAATTGGTGCATAAAAATATTTTTGCACCGCTTTAAAATGACTACAGAATTTAAATCCATATCACTCTCCGGAAGAAAGAAAGACGTATCGAATAAGGATATGACTTTTATGGAGAAGTTGTATTTGCCTGCCATAGCCAAAGGAATGGGAATTACGCTTCGCCATTTCTTTAAACCAAAAGTTACGATTCAATATCCCGAAGTAAAGCGCGAGTTCAGTCCGGTGTATCGCGGTCGTCATATATTAATGCGCGATGAAAACGGAGCCGAGCGTTGCACGGCTTGCGGTTTGTGTGCCTTGAGTTGTCCTGCTGAAGCTATCACCATGACTTCGGGCGAAAGAAAAAAAGGAGAAGAAAATTTGTATCGCGAGGAAAAGTATGCTTCTACTTACGAGATAAATATGCTGCGTTGTATTTTCTGTGGCTTATGTGAAGAAGCCTGTCCGAAGGAAGCTATTTTCTTAACGCAGGATATGCCGCCTGCCGACTATCAGCGCGAAGGATTTATTTACGGCAAGGAGAAATTGGTTATGAAAAACGAACAATAAATAATAGTGACGCTCTACGCATTTCTCTTTCTTTCTTTTATTGCCGTTTTCTGCGGGTTGATGACAGTGTTGTCCAAGAACCCTGTTCACTCCGTTATTTATCTCATCGGTTGTTTCTTTGCTATTGCCGGTCACTACCTTTTGCTCAATGCAGAATTTCTTGCAGTGGTTCACATTATTGTTTATGCGGGCGCTATCATGGTGCTCTTTCTTTCAACACTTATGTTAATGAACCTGAATGATGAAACTGAACAGCACAAACCTGCCTTAGCTAAAATAGGTGCAGTGATTGCTGCCGGTTTATTGTTGCTTGTATTAGTAGCCGTTTTGAAAAAAGCAGATGCGCTTCCGGCTCCCGTTAATCAGGATTTGTCTATAGGCACTATAAAGAATCTCGGAAAGGTATTGTTAGATGAATATCTGTTCCCGTTTGAGTTTTCATCGGTCTTGTTTTTAAGTGCCATGATAGGAGCGGTGTTGTTAACCAAAAAAGAAATCAGCCCCCAAACCCCCAAAGGGGGCTTTTAGGGTTGCCATAATTTAGAACGAAATGATAACGAATATTTTTTCACTTGTAGTTTGTATTAAAGTCCTCCCTTCGGGAGGATTTAGGAGGGCTGCGTATGTTTAGTGTTGTTCCAATACAGTATTACATCTTCATCAGCACAGTGTTGTTTTGCATTGGTGTGCTTGGTGTTTTGTTTCGCAGAAATGCCATTATCATTTTTATGAGTGTGGAGTTGATGTTGAACTCGGTGAACTTATTGCTCGTTGCGTTCTCCACTTATCATAACGATGCAAGCGGACAAGTGTTTGTGTTTTTTGTTATGGCAGTAGCTGCCGCTGAAGTAGCGGTGGGCTTATCCATTCTTGTTACCATTTTCAGAAACGTGCATTCGGTAGATATTGATGAATTGAAAAATTTGAAACATTAAGCCCCACCAAACCTCCCCTCCCGAATAATTCGGGATGAAACAGAAGGGGAGGCTTTAAAGGCGACATAAATTATAAGTGAACTCTTAAAAACATAAAACTTTCCTAAGCCCCCTTCGGGGGTTTGGGGGCTGCTATGAATTATCTTTTAATCATTATTCTTTTGCCTTTTCTCGGGTTTCTTATCAATGCTTTCATTGGTAAAAAACTACCAAAAACTGTTTCCGGTATCATCGGCTCGGGAACTATTTTCGTTTCGTTTGTTCTGTCTTCTGTTTTCTTCCTCGGATTTTTAAACGGCACTCAGCAGAAAATTGATGTTGATGTTTACGACTGGATTGCCTTCGGTGATTTCAAAATAACTTTTGGTTTACTGCTCGACCAGCTTTCGGTAATGTGGCTGATGGTGATTACGGGCGTTGGTTTTCTGATTCATGTTTACAGCATGGGCTATATGCACGATGATGAAAAGTTTCACACCTTCTTTTCCTACCTCAACCTGTTTATCTTCTTTATGTTGCTGCTCGTGCTTGGAAATAATTTCCTTGTTACGTTTATCGGTTGGGAAGGAGTTGGTCTTTGTTCTTATCTGTTGATTGGTTTCTGGTTCAAAAATCAGGATTACAACAATGCTGCTAAGAAAGCTTTTGTGATGAACCGCATTGGCGATTTGGGTTTCCTCATCGGCATGTTTTTACTCTTGTATAATTTCCATTCGCTTCACTTCGGCACTATTCAAACGGCACTTGGAACTATTCAGGTTTCGCATGCCACTATTGTGGCTATCACCTTGTTGCTTTTTGTAGGAGCTATGGGAAAGAGTGCGCAGCTTCCGCTTTATACCTGGCTGCCCGATGCCATGGCGGGCCCTACTCCTGTGAGTGCGCTTATTCACGCGGCAACGATGGTTACAGCGGGTATCTATATGATTGCACGTGCAAACTTCCTTTATGTTCTTGCTCCTGAGACTATGCAGTTGATTGCAGTGATTGGCGCAGCAACGGCTTTGTTTGCGGCAACTATCGGTGTGTTCCAAAACGACATTAAGAAGGTGTTGGCTTATTCAACAGTGTCGCAATTAGGTTTAATGTTTATGGCGCTTGGTATTGGTGCGTTTACATCGGGCGTGTTTCATGTGGTTACACACGCTTTCTTTAAAGCATGTTTGTTCCTCGGCAGCGGTTCGGTTATTCACGCGTTACATGGCGAGCAGGACATTCGCAAAATGGGCGGCTTAAGAAAATGGATGCCGATTACGTTTATCACTTTCCTTCTTTCATCACTTGCTATCTCAGGAATATTTCCGTTCGCAGGGTTCTTTTCTAAAGATGAAATTCTTGCTGCTGCATACGAACACAACAAAGTGTTATGGGCGGTTGCTTCGTTCGCTTCGTTCCTTACGGCATTCTATATGTTCCGTTTGGTGTTTCTCACTTTCACAGGTGAGTTCCGCGGAACGGAAGAGCAGAAGCATCATCTGCACGAATCACCTTCGTTGATTACGTTTCCGTTGATTGT
>CANJZE010000019.1 GCA_947479455.1 Bacteroidota bacterium | reverse complement strand
TTGCCGGCTTTGCCATTGCGCCTGTTTACACGCTTAGCTTCCGAGAGATGAGCGTTCATCTCTCCGTTTAAACTGGCTTCTACAAGTTGCTTAATTAAAGGGGCAAGAATGCCGTCTTTACCCTCTAACTTTTTGCCTGAACGTAATTATTCAATGGCATCTGATTCAAACTTCTTGAAGTCGAATCCTTCTTTGTTTTTTTCTTCCATGCTGTATCAAATTTAATTTTTGACACAGTTTGTTGAACAGACTCTTGGTTTGCGCAAAATCCGAAACGCTTAGAAACATAAAAGCAATGCTGCTGATTTTCATGCGGCACGAATAAAGATAAGATGAATGCAGAAGGCGATTAATTTTAGCTGATGAGGAAGTGGGAATAAGTGCGGGGATTTGAAGAGGGCTTCGTTAAAAAATTTTTCTTCTCTTTTTTATATTTAAACTATGAGCACCAATACGTTTCTTTTTGATGCCGGCAACATTGAAAAGTTGAATCTTGCTTGTGAAAAGAGAAAAACAAATCTTTCGGAAGTAATTGCTGTGTTTGCCGACCCGAATAGAATTATTTTGGAAACTTATGCGGATGAAATAACCGAAGAGTTGCGATTTATTTGTGTGGGCGAATCGAACCACAAGCGAATTATTTCCGTTATCTTCGTTTTAAGAAAGGGAAAGATTAGACCTTTTAATGTATGGCAGACCAAGGGAAAACTTAAACGTCTTTACCATGAAAATAAAAAATAAAAAACAAGACCATCTTAGCAACATAAACATATCTGACAAGCAGATAGAAAAGGTGGAGGCAGATAGTGTGTTACTGTCCGAGCGCAAGTTCAAACAGCTGCAAAAACTATCGGAGAAAACGGGTTTGCTCAAAGCGAAAAAAACTTCTCTTAAAAAAGCTGCATAGCGGTTTTTCATCTCACAACTTATTTAATTCCTCTATGAAAAACTGCAACAATCAGCAGCTCATTGCCGTATACTAAACCATGAACGCAACTTCTAAAAAGATAACGAACAACGGGCTGAAAATAGAGATCGAAAATATTTTGAGAAAAGTTTTGAAACCTTGTAACAAAAATGAAACCCCTTCGTATACTTAAGAAACAGGCATAAAAAAAGAGGGCTACAAGCCCCCTTTAAAACAAAAGAAAACAGGATTAGTTATTAGACACAAATAATTTTTTAGAAAAAATTTGAGCATCGGCTACCACTACAGTATTGTAGGTTCCGTTTGCCAACAAAGAAAGGTTGAAGTCAATTGTATTGGCTCCGGAAACTAAAGCATAAGAAGACGAAGAAATCTCGCGGCCAATCATATCTACCAGCTTAACGGTAACGGCACGAGAAACAGAAGTAGTAATAACCAATTTGCTACTATTTACGGCAGGATTAGGCATAGGTTCGCTGATAGTGAACACAGATCCGCCATCATTAACCACACCAGCCGACAACACATTACCATTAGAAGCTATACCACTGCTCATAGAAAAATGAGTGTTCATACCTATGTACTTTCCTCCCGCAACTCCATCACCTGCATAACAAGTTCCGCTGTTGCGAGAATACTGTAACAAATCTGTTGATGCAGAAACACTATCCATAAAACCGTTCCATACTTCAGCCGAAGGGTTATAGCCGTAAGCTGCATCATATTTAATGGTTCTCATCATATCCACGTTTTCATTGGCATTCGAAAAAGAGTTGGGGAAAGTTTCTACAACATACGAATAGCTTTTGTCGTTAGTATCGGCTGCAAAACTCCAGTAGCCATGGTTGGTAATGCTATTAGAGGCGGTAAACCATTGGGGCGCACCGTTACATGGACCGGCAGAAAAATAATTGCTGTAGCCTCTATCGTTAGGTGTAGGATTGGTGGCACTGCATCCGCTGCACTGTGGCGCAATTACTCCGGCAAAACCGTTTGCATCATCCGTTCCATCATTAAATTTTCCGCGCACAAAGCCACCTCCGGCCGGAAGGGTTTTGAAATTGATTCGAACTCCGTTAAATCCATTCTCCACGGTACCAATAGGATAGTCGTAACCAGTAGTTTTTCCAATTAAACGCGCCAGTCCTCCTTCGCTGTTTCCGCGTGTGCCTTTGGTAAGAATATAAGCAGTAGTTGGGTTGCCGTTAATGACCATAGGCGCATAACCGGCAATAGCATCGAGCCTACTATTTATAATGGTAAGCAAGTATTCAGCACTTCCGCTGTACGTTTTAAGCATGCCCTTATTGTTATGGTTGGTTTGGGGCGTGGTGCTGGCATAAGTAGCGGCAACGGTATTTGTTCCGAAAATCAAGGAGCCTCTAACGTTTACCGCGGTTTGCATTTCTACTTCTGAAGTAGGCGAAGCTTTATCAATAATAAGGTTATAGAATGGCGAGTTGGTGAGGTCGCCTTTAATAGTCTGGGTTCCGCTGCCGGTAAATTTAACGGCACGTTCTTGCGAAGTTATATCGGTATGCGTTCCAAAAACGGAACCTGCTTTGTTTTCAAAATCGCCATCTACTTCAATGATGCCGTCATTTTTTACGGTACCGCCATCGTTTACAAAAGCGCCTTGTACATGAAGCAATGCACCTTGTTGTAAATAGAGGTCGCCCCGGTTATTAAACTCATTTTGTGCGAAGCTGATGGCAGGAATCAGCGCGATGGTCAGGTGAAGTAATTTTTTCATTCAGAGTGCTTTGGTAGTAAAATACTCGAAGCATGAAGGATAGTCAATAGCCAAGACCCTTATTAGGTGAGAAACAATGCGGGTTTTGTGGGGAAGCGGGGTGAATTTGAAACAATTTGGTTCTACCCACCCCACTTCGCTGCGCGAAGCGCCCTCTCTACAGAGTAGGGAGGGGAACGTCCACCGCAGGTGGACAAGGGGTGGGTACTACTTCTCCGCGTGTTTCACCGATTTTTCATTCATGGCTTTGAGACGTTTGCAAAGGGTTTTAATAATTCCCTTAGCCACTTCAATGCGGCTTTCCATTAGTTCATAGAAAGGTTCCTGATCTATTTTTAAAAGAAATGCTTCGGTGGTTGTAGTTGCACTTGCCGAACGGGTTTCGGTATCGAGCATAGAAAGCTCACCAAAAAAATCGCTTTCCTTTAATATGGCAAAGGTGTGGTCGCCTTTGTGAATGCGCACCTCGCCCTTAAAAATAATATACATGCAATGCGCTTCTTCGCCAGCTTCAAAAATGTTCTGCCCTTTTTCAAACTCTTCTTCTTCTAAAATTTCGGCAAGCTCAGCCAAAACAGTTTCGGGCGTTTCTTCAAAAATCGAAAGCGATTTGAGGAGAAGAACTTTTTCGATAAGCAAGAGGCGTTGTTCGGTGTTGTTCGTGGACATTCTTATTTCATTTCAAACAGCACTTTCTCTGCCGTTTCTGTAAGCAATATATCATTTTCATTTTTCGCTTTCTCTAACCATTTTCTTTTCTCTGTTCCTTTATAAAAAATAACTGAGTGCAAAGCCGCGGCTTTTGTCCAGCGGTGAAAATGGTGATGATGATTGTTCAAAATATCGTCAATAACTTTTTCGTAAGTCAACTGTTCTTTAAAGTCCAACTGCAAGTGGTTACATTTTTCGACTACAGAACCCGGTTCAAAAAGTTTATTGAACTTGAGTGAAATTTCTTTGGGCACTTCAATTTCAATTACCTCAAGCGCGTTGGCAATGCTTTCTTTCTTCTTCATATTGAATGCGCTTTTTGCTTTTATCATTTTTTCGCGGTCGTAGACAAACGAAAAAAGCAGGAGCAACGAATCGCGAATTTCATTTAGCTCCAGTAAAAGTGCATCGGCTAAAACTTTTGTTGTTTTTTTATTCTCCATTTCCTTTACCATAAAAATAATGCGTGTGGCAGCGTGTATGTAATGATTCATGAGGTCAACATGCTGTGCGCGATTGTGCAAATGCAATTTGAATTCGCAAAGGTGAAGTGCGTGAAAAATATCGCTGCGTAGTGCGGGTGTTTTCCAAACCAACTCATCTAAAATTTTTGTGGCCTGCTCTGAACCAATGCGCCCGCACAGCAAAATAAATTTTGATTGTTGTTGGCGCGTAAGTGTTTCGTGAGTTAACGCGTGTTTGATTTCTTTCAAACACATATCCCCTGCTTCGTAAAACGCATCTACAATCAGCTTTTGATTTTTGTGCCTCAAAAACATTTGCATTAGCGGATGCATCAATCGTTCGTTTTTCACCTTGCCCGAAGCAACAATAGCGACTGCTGCGACCTCTTGATTTTCGTCTTTCAATAATTCGAGTAGTGGTTTATAAAAAGATTGCACGCCCAGTTCACCAATAATTTCTGCCGCCATTTTCCGTTCGGCCGCAACAGGCGAAGCAATGAGCTGAAGCAGTCGTTGCCCCGCTGTAACCACTGCACTAATTCCACCGCTCGTCATTAAACCGGTAATGGCCGCTTTCATTAAGCGGTGGTCTTTATCTTCCACAAACACATCGAGGTTTTCCAGTTCATCTGCCTCTAACATACATTTAGCTTTCACCGCTTCGGGCAAAAGTTCGGTGTCGGTTCGTGCTTCAATCAGTGCTTCAATTTGCGGAAGTGCCGCAAGAATTTTTTTGCGTTCCGCCAACCGAATGGCTTCCATACTTACTTCTTTGGCAGGGTGCTGAATGGCTTTGAGCACCAACTCTTGTTGCTCCTCGCTATATTTTTTTTCAATCAAATTCAGAATGTAAATGGCTTCGCCTCTTTCGCCATTCGAAATTTTTTCGAGTAAAACACCTTTTGTTTTGTCATCGCTTAAATCAATTTCATTCCCTACCGAATAGCGTTTATCGAGTGCGGTAACTAACGTACGTATGTATTCTCTATCGACCACAAAAATCATAACGACCCAAACAATGATGAGTGTGAAAAGCAAATAGCTGAGCAAAAACAAATCAACTTTGCCCGAAAGTTTTAGCAAGGAGAAAAGCATGAAGCCGCTGAACGCAAGTGCGAAGGGGTCCATTACTCCTTTTACAATCGTGTGTCCTTTCAATCGCAAATTAGAAGAGAGCGGTTGCATGAGCGAAAGAAAAACGGGGTCCTGCAAACTCGTTTTTAAAACTTCGGTAATGATGGCCATTAAACCGAAAAAATAAAGCACCACATGGTGGTTGTGTGTAAAAAATGGCAGCGCCATAATGCTGATAAGAAACAGAAATAAAATAATCGGACTGATAAGCAATGACCCTTTGGTGCCGAGAATATTTGTCAACCGGCCGGTAAGAATCAAGCGAATGAATATGGCAAAGATTCTTCCGCCTGCATAAAACATGGCAATGAAACTGGCGAGTTGTTCATCGCTGTGCATCTCGTGTTTTATTTCAGAATAGAACGAGAAGCTAATAATGGTAACACAGACCACCACAATGAAAGAAAGCAGTGCAACGAAGGCAATCATTCTGTTTCCAAAAAAACTTTTTACAATGTCGCGAATGTTTACCGTGGCGTGTTCATGCGTATGCGTGTGTGTATGTTCGTGCGCTACTTGCACATCCATTTTGCCCGCTGCTTTTAACCGGAAATAAAAAATGAGCGAACACAAAATTGACACACCCGAAAACACCAACATGTTTTCGTTGTTGAAAAATTTAATGAGCACCGGCACGGCTGAGTAACCAATCAGCTTGGCTGGAATATCCCCCGCGCCAATCATACCGAACAGTCTTTTGCTTTGACGAATATCAAATTGCAAAGCGGCAAGTCCCCAAAATTCGAGATTGCTCAACAGGTAAATAACATAGTACCAGCTAAACATTAGAAACAAAAACCATGGACTGTTGTTTGGCGAATACTGAAAACGAAACAGAAATATGCTTCCCGCTACAAATGAAATAATGAGCGGCACTAAATGTTTTATAGAAAGCGCATGCTCTACTTTACTGTAAACAAAGCCCGCCACCCAAAGTAAAAGTGCGGCAAACAAATAAACCTTCGGCAGTTCAAGCACATCAAACTTTTCGAGAAAAAGCGCGAACGCAACGGTATTAAAAATGGCAACTCCTACTCCCTGAAAAAACTGTAGCCAAAAAAGATTCGTGACCAACCACGCTTCATCAGTTCGAATATTTAAAAGTTGGAGAAGGCGGTTTTTCATGGGTAGCTAAAATACGTTTGCGTAGATAGAATAGAAATTAATGCAACAATGCACCCCAAACTATTCTACACACCTCAAACTTTTTATCGGCAATTAAAAATGCAATTACCCAATCATTATAGGCGTAACAACGATATTGATATTTGGCAAGTGACGCGTGTTTACAAACCGCAAACTTTGCTTTTGATGAAGCAAGCGATTCTATTTTCATAACAATTTTCTCCGCCCAACGACTTCCACTTCCCACGGTATTTTTGCTCTCTACAAATGCGGCAACTTTATCAATGGCTTTTAGCGCTCCTTTTCTATAAACAAGTTTCATTGCTTACTTTTTTGCTCTCGCTAAGTTCCTTTTCACAATAGCTAAAACTTCCTGACTGGTATATTCTTCATCACCATCGCCCTTAGCTAACCATTGGTCAATTTGTTTTTGTGTGGGTTTGGCGCGTGGCAACGCCATGTCTTCATCGGTCAATTCTGGTTCTCTGCTAGTGGTAACCCCCATTTCTTTTGCCAACTGTGCCAGCAAATTCATTTTGTGTTTAGAGCGTGAGGTAAAGGTGAGTGTTTCCATTATTCGAATTTAAAAATTGTTGTTGAATAATTTGCGTAAAACTATTTCCTGGCCTCCAACTTCTTCTTATAAAATTCCTTACTCGCCACATAAACTGTTTTGGTAAACGTAGCGTACACTTTTCCTTCTTCGTCCTCATACTTCAAAGGCAATTCAAAAATGTATTCGCCTTGTTCAACCACTTTTTGTTTTACTGTTTCAACCAATTCATCGGTAATTAAGAATTGACATTTCACTTTATTCAGAATCGGACGAATGAATTTCATGCTCGCACCTTTGTCCCACACCACATAATTTTTACCTAGCACTTCCATAAACAGCAACATAAAATACGGGTCAATAGAAGAATAAATACTTCCTCCGTAAACTGTGCCCACGCGATTGCGTGTGCGGATGTTCAACTTCAAACTTACATGCAGTTCTTTAAAATCACCGGCTATGAATTCTACTTTTCCTCCCGTGCACCAAATGCATGGCCAGAAATTAAATGCCATGCGCATGTATTTCGATTTGCGTGATTCTTGTTTCAAAGTTTCATATTGTTTCATTTCAGGATTCTGTTTTGATGAATGGTGGACTAAAGAGTTTTCTTTATTTGCACAAATAAAATATTTAAGAATTTCCCTAAAGCCCCCTTCGGGGGGTGGGGGCTAAAATTTATTTATGTCGAACTTGATTCGGGAAAAATATGCGAAGCTCTTAGTCAACTATTGTTTGGCTGTAAAGAAGGATGATAAAGTGTACATCAACTCCTCTTACTTAGCCGAGCCATTGCTACGTGAAGTAGCGAAAGAAATTTACATAGCCGGTGGCATTCCTGTTTTTAATATTGAGTTGCAAGGCGTGAACGATTTGGTTTTGCAATTTGGTGAAGCGCATCAACTCTCGTGGGTGAACCCGATGCGTAAATACATCATGGAGAATTTTGATTGCTACTTAAATATTCGCGCACCGTTTGAAAAAGGCGATGATGAAAAAGAAGCCGCTGATGTAACCAAGTTTAAGCTCCATCAAAAAGCACAACAGGAAATCAACAAAATTTATTTCGAGCGAACCGGCAACGGAAGTATGCGCAGATGTTTGTGTCAGTATCCCACACAAGCAGGTGCCGATGATGCGCGCATGACGATGGAAGAATACGAACACTTCGTTTATCAAAGTTGTAATCTGTTCGAAGAAAATCCGGTTGATAAATGGCTGGAGGTTCGCAAAACACAACAGGTATATGTGGACTATTTGAACAAAGCCGACAAAGTTCAATACCTCGGCAACAACATTGATATTTCCTTTTCAGTGAAAGGCAGAACTTGGATTAACAGCGATGGTCGCGCGAACATGCCAAGCGGTGAAGTTTTTTCTGCGCCCATTGAAGACAGCGTGAACGGAAAAATTTATTTCAACTACCCCACTATTTACATGGGTAAAGATGTAGGCGGTGTTACGCTCGAAGTAAAAGATGGAGAAATTATTTCGTGGAATGCAGAAATAGGAAACGAAGTGTTGGACAAAGTTTTTTCGATTGAAGGCGCGCGCAGATTTGGTGAAGTAGCTGTAGGAACTAACTATAATATTCAACGCACCTCAAGAAATATTTTGTTCGATGAAAAAATTGGCGGCAGTATTCACATGGCAGTTGGGCAAAGTTATCATCAGTGTGGCGGCAAGAATGAATCAACCGTGCATTGGGATATGATTACCGATATGAAAAACGGTGGACAGATAATTGCAGATGGTGTGAAGATTTATGAGAATGGCGTGTTTCTTATTTGAGAGTCGGTTTATTACTACAATGTTTCTGCCAATAGGGTTTTTGGAATAATGGAATGATGGAAAATTGGAAAATTAAAACCTCTCTTTCCCGCAAAGAACCACGGAATGAAACACCTCCATCATTCCACCATTCCATTATTCCATTTCACGGATGTGGAAATAAAAAGCAAGTTGTATTCTCCTTGATAAATATTTTGCGCACATGAATAATTCTCTTGCTCAAATTGATGCTGCAGGTTTTGCGCGCGAATTGAAATTGCTTCGCGCAGAAATTGATTCCAATATTGGCGAAGAAGATTTTCGTCACTTGAAAAAAATTGAATGGTGGGGAAGAATCTGTTCCATCATTGGTTACGCAACTGCTCCGCTTTTTCCAAATCCTATTTCTGCTTTTCTAATTAGTCAGGGCAATGCAACGCGCTGGACGATTATGATGCACCATGTAGGGCATAAGGGTTATGATAAAGTGCCTTGCCCTCCGCGTTATCAAAGTGCTGGTTTTGCCAGCGGCAAAAGAAGATTTATTGATTGGCTCGATTGGATGCACCCCGATGCATGGAAACACGAACACAATGTTTTGCATCATTATCATACCGGTGAAATTACCGACCCTGATTTAGTAGAGCGCAATATTGAATTGATTCGTCAGTCAAAAGTTCCTGCTTTCTTCAAATATATCGCGGTTGCGTTTTTTATGTGCACCTGGAAATTCACTTACTACGCGCCCAACACGTTTTGGATTTTTCAGAAAAACAGAAATAAAAAGGCAGGAGTGAAAGACGATATTAAAGAGAATGGAAATTTTCCGGGCTCTGAATTGTTGTTGCCATTTAGTAAACGCTCGCTTGAATTTTGGGTGCAGTGTATGTTGCCTTATATCGGAATTCGTTTTGTGTTTATTCCGCTTTTGTTTTTGCCGTTTGGCACAACGGCTTGCTTTTATGTTTTGCTCAATTCGCTTTTAGCCGAGTTGATTACAAACATTCACACCTTCATCATCATTGCACCCAATCATGCGGGCGATGATGTGTTCCGCTACGAAAGCAGAACGCGCGACATCAATGAGTTTTACATTCGGCAGGTGGTAGGCTCGGTAAATTATCCTTGTGGAAACGATCGAATAGATTTCATGCACGGCTGGCTGAACTATCAAATTGAACATCATCTGTTTCCCGATTTGCCATTGCTGAAATACCAGCAGTATCAACCACGCATAAAACAACTGTGCGAAAAATATGGTGTGCCATACTTGCAGGAAAGTGTTTTTGCGCGCATGAAAAAACTGGTAGAAATTATGGTTGGAAAGAAATCAATGATTTCGGTTCACTCTGTTACCGAAAAGAAATTTGCAGAAGCTGAAAGCAATCTCGAAGTGGCAGTAGCATAAATTCAATCAACCATTTTTTGCAACTCTGCTTCCAGCCTATCAAAATTTTCTTCATTGCTTGGTATGCAAATTGGCTTGAGCTGATTGCATAGTTCTTCGCTTGCAAAAATCATTCTGAATCCAAATTTTGTTTTCCCTTCTGCTTCTTCAAAGCTTATTATCATTTGAAACAAAGGATTAACGATATGATTGAAAAGAATCTTCTCGTTCTCTGCAATTTCTACAAACTCACTTTCGTTTTCGTAGTTGGCGCCATCGGGTCCATGCATGGTAAATTTCCATTTGCCGCCTGCGCGTAAATCAAACTCATAAAACGTATTGGTAAACCCTTTTGGTCCCCACCAGTTTTTCAAATGTTGTGGGTTTACAAATGCGCGATAAACTTTTTCGCGCGATGCATTAATAATTCGCGTGGAGATAATTTCGTTAGCTGGTGTGTTCATAGATTACTGCTTTACAAATTTCTTCGCAAGGTTTCCAATCTTCACAAAGTAAATACCGGAGGAGATTTTAGATGTTAGACAATAGACATTAGATTGAACAGCCTTCTCACTCAAAATTTTTCTTCCACTTAAATCAAACACAGAAATTTCTTCGCCAATTAAATTTTCGGGAACAGAAATATTCAAGTTACCGCTGGCAGGATTCGGGTAAACTGTAAACTGTAAACCAAAAACTTCAAACTCTTGAAACCCCACCGTGGTTACCCAAATGAAACTGGTGTACGGACAGTCATACTCATTGTAAACGGTGCAGCTATACTGCCCTGCTGTATCAACAATTAAATACGACAGCGTAGAATCTAAAACCGTAACACCTCCGCTGCTCCATCTGTAACGATAGCCGGGATAACTCAGCGAAGGATTGCCCCAGTAAACCATCACAGTATCATGCCTTAGATAAAGCGGGTCGGGGTAAGGATGCCCTTGTGTATATACCATAGGCAAAGTGGTTTCTGCCCAGCAGCCAATACTATCGTAACCACCGGTGGGAATCTGATTCAGGTTGCCCTGAATGTTGTTATAAAAAAATGTATCGGTGGTAGAATTGTAAAAGTTGCCGCCTCCATCGGGCATAGTAAAACCGGGAGTAAACCAAACCAGCGCCTGCTGCTGATAACAAAGCGATGAATCAGAAAGATAGGCCTGTATTACAGGCGAAGAAGTTTTTATTTCTAACGTGCCCGAATCCACACAGCCGCCTCCATCGGTTACGTAGTACCGATAAGTGGCAGGCGTTAAACTATCGATGTATGAAGTAGTGGCAGCCAGTAGCGTATCGTTTTTATACCACACATACTGCAAAGGATATTGTCCTGAAAAATTATCTATGAATATGGAGCCGTCATTTATACCGTAGCAGGCAGGGCGAAATACTACCGTATCAGGCCCGAAAGGAGCTAATGTAATACTGCGCACCATCGAATCAACACCGCTGTAAATGGTTACGGAAACTTCTCCGGCAGATAAATTGTAAACCGTATCGGCAACTGCACCTGTGCTCCACAAATAAGTATAGCCGCCACCGCCTCCGTATGCCTGCACCGACACTTTGCCGCCATCATTATTACAACTTACTGCCCGCCATTGCAGCAAAAAAGCATTGAGTGCCTGAGCCGAAACAGACTCCACCGCAAAAAACAGAAACAAGGCAAGCCAGTATCTACATTTCATAAATGCGATTTATTGTTTCACAAATTTCTTCGCGTTGTTTCCAATTTTTACAAAGTAAATACCCGAAGCCAGGTTGACGGTTTGCAGTTCAACGTTCAAGGTGGTAACAACCGAACTCAAAATTTTTCTGCCACTTAAATCAAACACCGAAATTTCTTCTCCAATAAAATTTTCAGGAACAGAAACATTCAGATTGTCGGAGGTTGGGTTTGGGTTCAGTCTAATGTCTAACATCGCATGTCTAATGTCTTGTATTACCGTAGGCACACTACACTGATAATTAAAAAACTCCAGCGTGCGTTTATCATAATCGCAAAAAAACTGATGGGCAGAATACATCACATCTACCTGCGTAGCCATAAAGAGTTTATCGGTAGCCGCCAGTGTAAGATACTGCGGGTATGAAGCGGGCGAAGCAAGAATGCGTGCACCAATAGTATCAGTAGCATACAGCAAATACTTATCGGCACTCAACAGGTTGTTGTTTTGCAATTCAAGATAAAGATTGTTCGATTTTGTTTGCGTAACCGTAGCACTGCGCATAAATCGTTGTGGGTACACAGGCGAGTGGTCGAACAAAAAATAACGCGAACAAATACCACGGCTTACCAGCGTATTGTGATTAGCCAGGGCTTCTGCATTTCCTGCTGCACCTACGTTGGGATGATTATCGTACTTAGCCATGCACCATTGTATAGGTACGGTAGTAATACTTGCCAGCAAATTGCCCGCCTGCGCACAATACGAAACCGCTGCCGTCCAATTAAAATAAGTAGCCGCAGTAGCCGAAAACGCACCACCGTTACTCATGCCCACCGAAAAATAATTTGTAGAAGCATTGGTGATGCCGCGTTGTTTAAACGTATCTATTAAAGCCTGAAGGTTGGCAAAATCAACATTGGTAGCATCATAAGGTGTATAGTTCCATTGGTTGGTTTTTCCGTTACCATTCAAATCAGTATGCTTAGTGGTTTCTTCCGATTCGGTAATTATAAAAGCAAACGTATCGGCTACGGCATCGTGCAGAAATTGCACATAGTCGAACAGTGTTGTCCAGTTAGAAGCTTGACCTCCGGTGCCGTGAAAACAAAAAATTACTCCTTTAAAGTTTGGTGGAAAGTACGAGTAAACTTCTTTCAACGTATCGCGCCCGCGAATGCTTTCGTGGTTAATAGTAAACGAACCGATGGTGCGAGTATGGCCGGTTACCGAAACATTTTGCGCAGGCATAATTACTGCAGTGTGCCACTCATCGGCATATTCCAAAACCTGCACATCGCCTGTCCACTTGTCAAAAACATCGGTCAACGGAAATTCTCTGCTCCAAATATTTATAGTATCGCCTGCGTTGTATGTTCCGCTTCCGTAACCATTGGTAACGGTGAGCGTGAATTGCGCGGAGCAGATATTAGTTGTTAGACAATAGACAATAGATAACACAAATACGCGCAGAAAATTTTTCATTATGCTTGATGGTTGGTTGATTTAATACTTTGTTGTAATGCGATAAGGATGTAAAATAAAATAAGCGCTTTTGCAATGAGTACAAAGCCCGAAGAAAAAATTCCTGCATCGGGATTGTTTTTGAAATAACCATCGAATTGTCCATACAAACTCAACGTTAAACCACCTGCCGCGGTACCCCATGCGGCAATTAAATATAGGGTGGCGTTTTGTTTTTGTTTCCAAACTAAAAATGCCGAGCACAAAAGCACAGCACCTAGAGTGTAGTCATCGAACCAGCGAAAGAAATTTTCAAAAGCAAGAACTTCATGTATTCTTCGAACGGTTTCTGCCAAAGGCAAAAATATTCCCAGCGCAATTGCCATGCGCATGCTTGTGTGAAGAGGTTTGCTTTTCATACAAACAAATTTATGGTTTCCATTTTAGTAAAGGGGAACATACAAATGTTGCGCAGTAATGGTCTGACCTTCGATACAGAACCGGGTTTACTGCTTCACCAACTTCTTGCAAATAATTTCGCCCGCATTCATTCGCACAAAATAAATTCCAGCTGTAAGCATATCGGTATTCAAATCGAGAAAATGTTTTCCAGCCGTTTGATGTTCATTGGAAAGTGAAACAATTTTTCTTCCGTTCAAATCGTAAATTGAAATCTCCACATCGCTGGCATCACTCAATTCGTATTCAATTCGCGTGTTGCTCTGCGCAGGATTTGGAAAGAACAGCGAAGCCAGAAAATTACTTCCACTAAAATTAGCAGCGTTAATTTCGGTGTATTCAAACGCACCATCGTAATCAATTTGTTTCAGTCGGTAATAAACCACTGTTTGATTTTTCTGCGAAGCAAAATCATTCGCGCCCTCATCAGTAAAAGCATATTGCTGAAGCGAAGTGGAGTTTCCATTGCCAAGCACTGTACCAATTTTTTGAAACGAAATGGCATCGGCACTTCGTTCTACTTCAAATTTTTCGTTGTTGATTTCAATGGCCGTTTCCCATTGCAGCAGCGCAGAGTTTTCAATGGCGTAAACATCAAATGAAATCAACTCAACGGGCAAAGCGTTTTCGATAGAAGTAATCGTAGTGTCAATTACCATTGGCACATTGCCTATGCGGTATCCATTTCCAAAACCTGCTACCCAAACTTCGCTGACCTTATATGGATTAAAAAAAACGCGCTGTGGTCTGCGAAAAGGATACGCAGCTAATGCCAACGTATCGAACGATGAATGGGTATTGGTAACGTAATACAAGCCATCAAATTCGGTGCACAAATACATTTCGTGTTTGTGATTTACCGTGTCCGGGTGAAAGGTGCAACTGATAACACCGGTGCCAAAAACTTTTGTCCAAGAACCTCCGCGATTGGTTGTGCGGTAAAGCCCGAACTGTGTTGTGCCCCCTGCCGCTGAAGCCGCAAACCAAGTGCTATCGCTGGGGTCGTTCGGGTCAACCACTACATCGGTTACGTTATATTTTAAGCCCACCGGATTATTTTCTTTCCACGTAGTGCCTGCGTTATCGCTGTAAAAAACACCGGAGCTATCGGGGTAATAATAGGACTGCGCTATTTTTCCGGTATCGCGCGCGGCATACGTGCACAGCAAGGTTCCGTCTTTCAAAACTTTAATTGTGCTTGCTCTGCCTTGTGTGCGCGCAGGCGAATTTAATTTCACCCAAGTGTGTGGCGATGGCGAATTAATGTGGTAGCAAACATATATTCCACCGGCACCGCGAGCAGTATCTTGTATGGCAGCATACATAGTATCTGGATGGTTCGGGTCAATGGCAATTCCGGTAACAGTCTGTTTAAATTTACCAATGGTATCCCAGTTCAATCCATGGTCGGCAGTAAAGGCAATTTTGCCTTTCAGTTGCGCCAATCGCGTATCGGTAAAGTCACCGTTTGAACCGGGCACATCGCCACAAGCCGCATAAATTTTTCCGTTCGGATGTTTCAGCATAATACTGATGTCATTGATTTTTGGCTCCATCAAATTATTTCTATTCATGTTCCAAATGTTTCCCCCATCGGCACTTCTTGCAGCTATTAAATCTGCCAAGCCCGCAATCAGATTAAGCGAATCGGACCAGGTAAGCCAGTAAGCTACAGTGGGTTCAAAGCCGGTAGTTTTACAAGTTGAAGTGGCGTTTACAAACACCGCGGTATCGTGTTGGTAGGTTTCATCAGTGTAGGCTTGTTTCCAAATTTTTCCTCCGTTGGTGCTCACATGAATATCGTAAGAGTTGGTAACCGCCAACCGGTTAATGTTGTTTGGGTCCACGGCAAGCCCGCCACAAAAAGCAGTGCCATACCAATTGTGGTTAAACGTAGGGTCGTTGGTTCCGCCTTGCCAACCGGTGTAAACGTTTTTATTTTGATTGAAGGTGTAGTTGTTCAGAAAAACATTTGCCCATGTATTTCCGCCATCGGTAGTTTTAAAAACAGTATGCACGGCATGTGTGCCGTTGTAATACATAGTGTCGCAGCCGGCAAGATAAAGCGTATCAATATTGTTGCGCACCATTGCTACAAAATAAATTTTGTTGGCAGCCGGGTTCGATAAATTGTTCTTGATATTTGTCCAGGATACATCGCCAACATTTTTGCGATATAAATTTTTAAACTGCCCCTGGTCCGGTCCGCGCGAACCGGGTTTCACCGTATTTGGCGAAAGGGTTACACAAAAAATCTGGTGGTGTTACCGCGCTTCGCTCCGCTAAAATTTATTATTTCTTCTGTTGCAAAATTAATTCCGGCAGTATCGCTCAACAAATTAAAATTGCTTCCGCCATTGGTAGAAATCAGCAAACCCTTATTGGTGCACACATATATTTTCGGATAATCCCAAAACACACCGGCAAGCATTAGCCCCTTTGTGTTTGCCGCCACGCTATAAAAAGGTTGGTTAACGCTGCTGCCTCCTTTGTAAGTAGCACCAGTATCGCGCGAGAAAAAAAGTTTGTTTTTATCGGCAATCACAAACATGCCTGCCGAATCGGGACTTACCGACATGCGAAACGCACCGCTGGTGCAAGGGTTGAGCGCAAGTGTATTCCAAGTAGTGCCCGAATCTTTGCTAAGCACCGGAAACAAAAGCGAATTTTTGTTGCTGCGCAAAGCATAAATCATAGCCGGTGAGTTGGTGAAATGCACTGAAGAATTATTGGTCACCGTGATTTTTTGAAACGGTTGTGTTGTCCAGTGCTTTCCAAAATCTTTGGTGCGAAACAAATCGCTCATGTCGCACACCATAAACATATCGTTGCTGTCGTTTGGGTTTATAGCAACGTCATGCACCGAACCACCACCACCTACTCCGCGGCTATTCCAAGTGGTTGGCGTTACGGGTTGACCGGTTGCAGATTGCAGATTGAAATGCCAAATAAAGAGCGCGATTAAAAATTTTATTGGTTTCATTTTGTTTGAATTTTTAGTTTTTAGAAATGAGAATCCCTGTTCCGCTTTTTGTGGAAATTTTTTTGCCAAACAGTTTTTTAAAAAATTTGCTGCGGATTATTTACCCCGCAATTGTTTTAGGAATTGAAATCAATTCCCGTAGTAGAATCAATGCGCCACTAAAATTTTTCGATAAAAAATTTGATTGCCCGAAAATATTTTCGCCACATAAAGTGCCGATGAAAGTTCACTTATATGTATAGTCATTTGTTTGCTGTGCGAAAAATTTTGCAACACTACATTTCCGTTTACATCCAGCACCGTTACTACATCTATCACAAAATTGCCGGCTGTTACATTTATAAAATTATTGGCGGGCGATGGAAGTAATTGCACATCGGCATCGGCAATTATTTTTTTGGTGGACGTAATAATCACCGCCACCGAATCGAAAATTCCTTCGCTCATGTTGTAGTAAGTTCCCGATGGAACTGTTTCTAATTTTAATGCACGCACCATGTAAACATTGTTGCCGGAAATGGGATTGGCATCGGTAAAATTTGTTTGCAAAACCGGTGATGAATTGATGCGCACAAAATTTCCATTGATTGTATTTGCCCGATAAATATGGTAGCCGCTATTCGCTTCACTCGAAGCCGACCAGGTAATATCTGCAGCAGTTATATTTTGCACCGCGGAAACATTGGTAACCGGCTCTACAATGTGTTGCCTAAGTGAAGGGTCACCCATCAATGCAATATGAATGGCGCGGGCAGTTGGCACAGAGCCCAAATCGTAAGTGCTCAAATTATTTTGCGAAACCATAGTTCCGTAGCCAATAGTTTCCCCCAAACCCATGTGGTGGAAATACCAAAACGGCACACGCCCTGTCCACATGGTGGCGAGTGTTGTTCCATTCGAAGCAAGTGGTGCGCGCAATAAATTATTTGGCAAGTGCAGCCCACCATTATTCCATTCTACAAAGTAGCTGCCATACATCTGCATAAAAACTGTGTTGATAGAATTTTGAATGCACTGCGAACTCGTGAACACATCGGTGCCCATGCTCGTATCGCTGCCGCCACCGCCCATGTAAGCCCACGAATAATTGTTGCTGCTCAACGAATCGATAAACGCTATGCAGCCCACACCACCGTAGCAGGTGTTCATGTTTTGCAAATTGGCAGCGCCCAACATGGGGCTGAAACTGCGCCACGCACCGGCAGAAACATTTGGAAAAGAATTGTCCATAGATGTATTGAGCAGTGCATTTCCATTGGTGGTAAAATTTTTCTTGCGGTAGTTATGATTGCGGTCTAAGTATTGTTTAAGCAAATCCTGTTCGCTCATTCCGAACCCACCCATGTTGTGCATGTCAATTCTGCCTACTTCAATTTCTGTAGTTGAAGGAAGTTGCGATTGGTCCCATCGTCCATCACCTGGAACATTCGTGTTGTAAATAATTCCGCTGTTTACTACCGTAATTACATCTGTCCACACACCATCTATATCACCATAAAAACAATCGGCAGGTTGCGCGCCCACGCGCTCGGTGTGGCCATCGGGCGCATAATTTCCCGAGTAAGGAACCTTCACATTGCCAATGAGGAAAAGGCTCTGAATGTTTCCCGCTGTGCCGTTGTAAAGATTGGTGATGAGCGATTTTACTTGCGCTGCATTTTGATTCGGAGAAACAATTTGCGTTTGCACTTTCCATCCATCGCCAATTAAATCAGTTTCTATTCGCGCAATTTCATTTTGCAAATACACAGCAAACGAACTATCCACCAACAACAAAATATTTCCACGCGCATCCACTGCGGGTAATTCAATAGCAGAATAGATATAGCCGTAACCTGTAACAAGCGGAGTGGTTTTGGTAACGCGATATTCGTAACCAGTTCCAATTTGTGTTGTGTTGTCGGTGTATGTATTTATTGAACCACTCACCGTGCCCAAATAATTCCAGGAAGTATCGGGCTTCAGCTTTCTGTCAATTACATACTGCGTAGCGTTGGCATCGTTCGCCCAATTCACTTGAATAGAAGCAGGATTATTATTTGCCACCGCAGAAAGTAGCACCGAATAATCTTTGCCCACTGCAATGTTGATGAGAATAAAATTGGTATTGCTCACATCGTTTGTGTTTGCATTCGCCACATCACTTATGCGCACCAATGCCTGTTGCGAAAGCGCATTCTGTGGAACTGTCCATGCGTAACTTCCCAGCGCAGCCGAAACATTTGCAGCAATCACGGTCCAATTATTTCCGTTGTTCAGCGAGTATTCAATCTTCACATTGCTCACACCATTTGCGCCCCAAATAATATTGTAAGTATTTCCCGCCTGCCAAACTTCGGCACCATTCGGTTGAAAAATCTGAATCGGATTTCCAACAACCGGAGGAATATATTTCATCACAACTCCGGTATCGGTAACAATAAATCCGGTGGTATCATTTACAAAATCAACATCCCATAAACTATGCGCACCGCTCAAACCCGAAAACTGCGCGCTCCAATTATTTCCATCTGCGGTGTGCAAAATCACGTTCTGCCGGCCCACCGCCCAACCGCGTTGCGTATCCAGAAAATCGAGCCCGAGTAATTCGAAACTTGTTCCTGAATTTACAATAGTCCAGGTGGAGCCGCTATCAGTTGTTTTGCGAATAATGCCCGCCATGCCACACAAATATCCATTGGCAATATCGGTAAAATACACATCGTTCAGATTGTTGAATCCTGTCACATTCGGGTTGGGTTGTGCCGCCCAATTTGTTCCCGCATTAGTTGTTTTAATTACCAGCGGACCAACTCCACTGACCATTTGCCCCGTAGCCCATGCAGTAGTTGGGTTCACAATACTTAAGCCCCAAATACTTGGATTGAAAGATTGCGGGTTAGTCCAGTTCGCGCCACCATCAATTGTTTTCAGCACCTTGCCCGATGCGCCAACGGCATAACCATTTGTAAGCGAATAAAATTTGACGGCATACAATGCAACGGGCACTCCGCTGATTTGTGCATTCCAATTGGCGCCTCCATCAACAGTGTGCAGAATGGTTCCGCTTTCGCCAATTGCCCAGCCATTATTTTGGTCGAAGAAAAAAATGTCGCGCAAAGTAATGCTCACATTGGTTGTTTGCGGAGTCCAGTTGGCACCACCATCGGTTGTTTTAATAATGACCCCGTTTCCACCACACGCGTAACCCAAGTTTGTGTTCAACATTTGAATGGCTTTCAAATCGGCAGTGGTATTTGTGTTGCCGAATGCCGCCCACGATTGCGCGTGTAAATTGATTTGAAAAATAATTGCCGTTAGAAGCGAAATAATTTTTTGCGTATTCATAACTATTGTTTTTGTTTTTTTGAAATGAGAATCCCGGTTCGCTTGCGCGAAATTTTTTTGATGAAATCGATTTGCTGCTTTTGAACGAAGTGGTGTAAGAGCGTTTTTCTTCTCTGTGTTTTCTCTGTGCGAAATGTTATTCGCGTTTCACAAAACGGAAAACACTTCGCCTTCCATTAATGAATTGTGTTTGCACGAAATAAATTCCTGTAGTAAGTTTTGAGATTTGTTCGCCTGTAGTTGGTAGTGCACAACGATGCACCAATCTTCCTTCCACATCATAAACTTCGGCAGAAGAAATTTCTATTTCGGTGAAGAAGAAAAGTTGCGCGCTGGAATTGTCGAAGTAAAGACGCGGTTCGTTTTCTTCCCTCCGTTCAATTCCATTCGGTACGCAACTATTAACCTGTAGCTGAATTGTATTCGAATCAACAGTTTGTGCACCTATCATGGCGGGCCATATAACAATGATGTTGTTGCTGCTTGCTAAATAATCGGGGTTCGTTACCGAATCGGAAAAAGTTAGAAAAACACTATCGCCCACATTCAAGGTGAACTGTGGCACCGCTTTCATTTCAATAGCTTTGGGTCCCTGACCCGCAGTAACGAATATGCCGCGCAGAAAAAAAGTATCTGCAACAATTGGTTGGTTGCCTTTATTTTTTATCCATAAGGAATACGTAAGCGAATCGCCATAGCATACCGGATTGGCAGATACTTGCACCCCATTTCCACCAACGCCAATTTTCTTTTGCGCCTGGCAATACATACAAGCATTGACCATTAAAATTGCAAACAGAAATTTTTTCATGAGTATGATTTTTGTTTTCATACACCGAAAGTAGTGTTGTTGTTTCAATTGTCTATATTAGATTCACAAAAATCTTACGCCTGCAATAGCAATTATAGTATGGATATACTCGAAGAAATAGTAGAAGGCATGGATAAAGACGAGGTGCGCAACTTCAAACTTCTCGCCAGCCGTATTGAATATGGTTTCGACAGAAAAGATATTCAGCTCTTCAATATTCTGCGTAAAGATTATTCGAAGAAACAGGAAGAGCAAATTATTCAGCGCATTTACAAACAGGTAAAAAAGAACACCTACTACCAATTGCGTAATCGCTTGCACACGCATCTCAACAAAACTTTGCTGCTCCATCATTTCGAAAATGACGAAGAACTTTCCGTGCTTTTTAATTTGAGCCTGTATCGCTTGTTTTTTAAAAAAGGAAAGTTGAAGGTGGCAAAGTTCTACCTCGCAAAAGCAGAACGCAAATCAATTGAGTTAGAAAAATTCGATTGGCTCGATATGATTTACACCGAGTTTATAAAGTTGAGTAACGAGATGGCGGACATCAATCCAGAGGTGTATGTAAAGAAACAATTACAAAACTCAGAGCAACTAAATAAGCTGCGCGAAATTGACCATATACTCGCCAACATCACTTACCGGCTTCGCATCTCGCAAAACTTTTCGGGTAACGACAAATCGCTAATTCAACTGCTGGAAAAAACAGTGCGCGATTTTTCGCGCGATAAAAAAATGGTGATGAGCACTTCCCTCCAATTGCGTTTGGCAGAAGCCGTTAGCAAAACGCTTTTGCAGAAACACGATTACAAAGCGCTGGCAGACTATCTCATTTCATCGTTGCGAAAATTTGAAACGAAAAAGGTTTTCACTAAGCAAAATCATAACACGAAACTTACGCTGCTCACTTACCTTATCAATTCACTTTATTTCATTGGCAAACACGAGCAATCCTTGAAGTATGCCGAACTACTTCATGCTGCCATGTTGGAGCACGACAAAATTCTTTACGACCGGTATTTGGTTTTCTACTACAACACCAAGGTGATTAACTACTCTGCTTTCGATAAACCAAAAGCAATTGCCCTGTTAGAAGAATTGAAAGCAACCAAAACAAAACTCGGCTACTACGAATTTTATGTTTATCTCAATCTGGCCGTTTTGTATTTCGATACAGCGCAATTTGAAAAATCTATTCGC
This sequence comes from Bacteroidota bacterium, assembly GCA_947479455.1. Lineage (GTDB taxonomy): Bacteria > Bacteroidota > Bacteroidia > Chitinophagales > LD1 > Bog-950. The sequence continues at coordinate 74,064 of CANJZE010000019.1, read as the reverse complement.
CATGTGTTGAAGGCATACTTGTTCGATTCATTCGAAAAAGCCGATGATACTTTCAAATTGAAAGTGGCAATTGCAGAACTCATAATACGAACCGAACTGAAAGAAAGTGATGTGGTAAAACAACGCATCCGCCAAATCGAAAAAGATTTTTTAGAAATTCTGAAACAGGAAAATCAAAAACGCGAGCGCGAAATGCTTCCCATCATCAAACAAATGGCTGGTAAAAAGTCCTTGAGAGAAAATGAAAAATTGCAAAAACAAATTTCATCTTTCATCAAAAATGTTTCTAAAAACTATTCTGATGAGGCAGAAGTTTTGAAATACAATCAGTGGCTAAAATCAAAACTTAATGAAGCGGTGGGTTGAGCTATGTGTTTTCAGAAAATAAATTCCATTAACCAGGTTTGAAGTTTCCAGTTTAAAGTTGGTAGTTGAAACAGCCAAGCTTAAAATTTTTCTGCCTGCTAAATCGAATACAAAAATTTCTTCGCCAATAAACTTTTTCGAAACAGAAATATTTAAATCACCAGAAGTTGGATTCGGGTAAACCGTAAACTGTAAGCCGTCAACAGTAAACTCCTGTATTCCTGTTGGCAAACCAATCACCGTATTATAATCGCAGTCAACAACAAACGGCACACTGTCATAAGTTGTTTTCCAGTAAGAAAAAATTTCGGAAAGATGCGCCCATTCTAATTTTCCATCAGCCACCAACACGTTTACCGAATCAATCATTTCAGTAACCAACGGAATAAAATACGGCTGACGCATTTTGCCTTCGTTGCACATTATCTCCTGCGTGTAAATTCCGTTTGCGGGCAGCGTGCCGTTATCTACTGCATCAATCAACCGGTGAATTACATTCATATTGTAAGCTATGGTAGAAGTATCATCCATCTTTATGGTGCATCCTGTGCCAACAAGCGTTAGCTGTTTTGTGGCATCGTGCACATTTACTTCCGCCATTGATTTTGGTTTGTAGCAGCCGTAATAATTCAAATCGTCTACGTGATTAGGCGAGCCACCACCCCACAAAACATTCGGACGCCAAGTATAAGCCGGAAATGAATCGCCCTGAATTCCGTCTTCGTAATCTTCCCAGTTATTTCCGTTTTGTAATTGCCCGAAAAGAAAGCCACTGATGTTTCCACTTGGAGTAACACCTAATTGGTTCATAAAATAAGCCACATCGCCATAGCCGTAAGTTGTTTCATGACTATGCGGGTCACACTCCACTCCCATATCTTCACTCATCCATCGGCACAGATTTTTTGCGTTTGTATTTGCGATAGTTGTTCCCGTATCATATTTCGCAATTGCGCGCAAGGCAATGTGATCGCTGCCCCAATTTTGTTTGGCGCCTTTTGCTTTTGTAAGCGTTGCATATTGCACCAAAGCAGCCCGGCTTTGCGTGTAAATATTGTAACCGCCTATACCATTCAGATAGCCAATGTTGTCTTCGTTATGGCTGTTGAGATAAATGAAAGTTTTTCCTTGCGCGGAAATAAAGTGGGAAATACTTATCAGTAGAGAAACAACTAGGGCGTGTAGTAATTTTTTCATAGAAATATTTTAGTGAAAATATTTCAGTAGGATATGCTATAACAGAAAAGGTTTAACGGCAGAAATTATTCAATCGAAGTTTCTGTCCATTCATTGAACAATTCATTGATGAAAATATTTTCTTCCTCCGTAATCGTTCTATCTGCTTTAGCAAGTTTGATGGCGTATTCAATCAACTCCAATCTTTCTTCTTCGGTGCTGTCTTCATAAAAATCGGCCATGCACTTTTGAAAGTGTATCATGTAGTCATCTTCTTTCAGCTTGCTAAGTTCATCGGCTTCCTTATCTAAATTTACGCGCAGCGGAAATTCCTGCTCTAGCCACTGCTCAATAATTAAGTCTTCTTTAAAATTAAATTTTCCGTCTACTGCCGAAAGTATCATCAAGAGATGGTAGCCTGCTATTGGTTTATTTTTTTTCATGCGCTGCAATTTTTCATTTTAATAAATGTAGAATTTTTTCCGAAACACAATTTCGTTTTTTTCACGACAACAGTTTTATCTTTATTCCATAAACGCACCTGTATGAAAACATTTTATCGCTTCACAATACACTTTGCTATCGTCCTTTTTGCTCTGCAAAATTCTTATGCGCAAGGCAACACCTTCGAAGGCAACGCGCTTGTTACTTTTCTTGGCAAAAATTCTGGAAGTGCGGATTTGAAAGATTTAAAAGCTAACTACAAATGCGAAATGGCAAATGAGCTGCATTATCTTTCGCGTGGTGGCATTGAGTTAATTTTAAAAAACAATTCGCTTAACGAAATTCATTTGTATGGTGGTAGTGCCGTGTATGGAAAATTTTTGGGTGTGCTTCCTAATAAATTAAAATTCGGAATGGTGTCGGGCGATGTGAAAAGACTATTGGGCAAACCTGTGGTGAGTTACAACTCGGGTTATTGCGAATACGAATTTCAAAACTACATTCTCTCCTGCTGGTTCGATGGGGGTGCGCTCAGCCAAGTTGGTATTGCTGTAAAATCTGCTCTCTGATTTTACGAATACTGCTTTAGCATTTTTTTTGCTTGCGCTTTCATTTCCTCAACTAATTTTTTCGGCTGAAGCACTTTTACATTTTCACCATAGCTGAGTAATTGCATTTTCAATTCGTGATTGATCACCAGGTCTAAGGAAATTTTAAGTTCCGTTTTTGTCTCCTTTAAAATTTTCTGCGAGTGGTGAATTGGAATGGTCTTAATGTATTTTCCTTGTAATGGAGAAAAAGACAAAACTACTTTCTCTGGTTTGCCTTCGCCTAATGTTACGCCCACCACATTTTTAAAAAAATTTTTCTTATCAAGTTTTGTTTCGCTAAATGTTTCTTCGGTCAATTGCATATCGTGAATGCGGTCAAGCGCAAACGTGAGAATTTTTTGTTCCTTTTTGTTGATGCGCTTTCCTACCACATACCAAAAGTTTTTCGCCTCGCGAATCAAATATGGCTCCAAAACATTTTGTGAAATCTCTTCGCTTCCATGTTTTTGATAAGTGAATTTCAAAACTCTTCTCTCTGAAATTGCTTTGAGTATCGGCTCTACAAATTCAATTCCCTTTATAATAAACGGGGTGTCGAGTTGAATGTGATCGCTTTCTCCTCGCGCATCTTTATTCATTTTTACGGTTGAAGCAATTTTTTTTATCGCGTCTTCAAATTCTTTTATGGCGGGCAAATGTTTGAACTGGTCGAGTATGCTAATAGCAAAATCCAGCCCATGCAATTCATCGGCCGACACCGGCAAGGTGCTGATTGAAAAATTTTTATCGCTGTAGTGATAACTCTTGTCGCTCTTGTTGTAAACGATTGGCGCGTTAAAGCCGAGCGCGGTGTTATAGCGCATCTCCTGCAAATCCAATTGTACAGTTCGTTTCGCAATTCGTTTATCCAGTTTCTCGCTCAAATACCAAATTAATTCTTCCAAATGCGGATACGGTTTTTTGCGCAACCGCGCATCAATCAGTCGGTATCGGGAGTATGCATCTTTGTTCAGCGCCATAGTAAAATTGGTTTTGTCGCAAGTTGAATTTTTTTTTCGTGCACGCAAATAGGTTGCGTTCTGCGCAGGCATGTTTGCCTCATCATTAAAACTTAAATGCTATGAACAATCAACCAACAAACGGCTTTGCCAAACACGAAATTTTCGTGAACGAAATTGTTTTTTACTCTAAGAAAAGCGTTTCACTCTTCGGCTTTCTGCATCATGACGCTGCTTTTCTTCCAACAGAATATGTGATTACCCGCGAGGATTTACAAACGCTGTTAAGCCAAAACAAAACAGGAATAGAAATTCTGTGGCACATTGAAAATCTTTTTGTGCTACCGCATGAAGTGCCCGCTATCATCAACCTGCTCGACCTTTTTGGAATGACTCAAGTGTTCGAAGCTGGCAGTATTGAATTAGAGCACTCCTATTACGAAGATGAAAATGGCGAACTGCATCCGCGCGAAGACAACAAACTATTTTTCATAGAAGAAGTAATTCCGTTTCCTTCTGCACGCAAAAATTCTTTCTAAACATTTTAAAAAACAAAGCACATGAACAACTTCAAATACAACCTCATCAACGGACCGAAAAAAACGGTGAACGATTATTTGCAAACGCTTAACAACGATGACTTGCAAACCATGTACAGTTCCTCTTTTTTCTACGATTTAAAAATGCCCGACTTGGTTAAAAAAATGCAGGGCGAGTTACAGAAACGCAAGATGAAAGCGCAGCCAATGTTGTTTTAAAATACTCTCGCAGAAGTCACTGGTAAAAACACATTAATTGTTTATGCCTTTGGCAAAATCTGCGAGAACCAAATTTCTTTTTTGTTGCCCTCAAGCCCTGTGTGTTAGTGCGCACGGGGCTTTTTACATTTTCAACTTTCTCATCTTTGGAGCAAATAAAAATGTAGCGGTGACCACAACTAGTGTCATACATCCGCCAAAAATTACAGAAGGAATAGTGCCAAATAATTTTGCGGCAAGCCCGCTTTCAAAAGCCCCTATTTCATTAGATGATGCAATAAAAATCTGATTCACTGCACTTACTCTTCCGCGCATATTATCGGGTGTCATGGTTTGTAAAATAGTTTGACGAATAACAACGCTCACGTTGTCGAACGCCCCTGTGAGAAAGAGCATACAGAATGACAACAGAAAGTTTTCAGAGAACGCAAATGCAATGGTTGCTAATCCAAAGCCCGTTACTGCCACCAACAAATTTCTTCCTGCGTTTATTGTTGGTGGATAGTAAGCAAGAAACAATCCCATTACCACACTTCCGAAAAACGGAGACGCGCGCAATATCCCCAAACCTTCGGGACCCACATGTAAAATATCGCTGGCAAAAACAGGAAGTAGTGCCACTGCACCTCCGAATAACACAGCAAACAAATCGAGTGAAATTGCTGAGAGCATTTCCTGTTTATTGAAAACAAACCGCAAGCCCGCAGTAAGCGACTGATAAAGTGTTTCTGTTTTTTCTTTAGGCGGTGTTTCTTTTACGGGCACACGCAGAAAAACAAAAAATGAAAGAACCATGATTATAACCGCAAACGCAAATGAAAATTCAACGCTCGAATAGCCATAAATAATTCCTCCGAGTGCTGGTCCAAAAACTGCGGCTGTTTGCCAAGTGTTGCTTCCCCAGGTGGCTGCATTCGGATAAAGTTCACGAGGAATAAGTTGGGGGAAAATACTTTGATAGGCGGGCGCCATAAACCCGCGGATAATTCCACTTATACCTATGATTAAATAAATAGGAAGCGCCCCATAAAGTTTAAAGAGTGTTGCATCACCACTCAAAATAATTCCAATCACTGCAAAACAAAGTGCTATACCCAGTATTGTTCTTCGTGCAATTTTATAACGATTGAATAAATCAGCCGCGTGTCCTCCATAAAATGAAGTAACAATAAATGGAAGCGCTTCACTTAATCCTAATAAACCAAGAGCGAGTTTATCATGCGTGAGTTCGTAAATTTTCCACGCAATAATTGTCTCCGCCATTTGTACAGCAAACGTGAGCATGAATCGCGATAGCTGAAAGTTTCTGAACGCAGCAATTTTCAATGCCGCGTAAGGGTCCACCCCTAAATCCCCTAAAGGGGACTTTGATTTGTCTTTTTCTTTTTCACTACTCATTCCTTGTATTGGTATTAAAGTCCCCTTTAGGGGATTTAGGGGTTTGCCTTCGCGCTTCGAATAAAAGTATTCCCGCACTTACGCTCACATTAAGTGAATCAATTTCTCCGAGCATCGGTATTTTTATTTTCTCGTCAGCAGCATTCAACCATTCACAACTTAATCCGGTCGCTTCCGTTCCTACTACAATTGCTGTTGCCTTTTTAAAGTTTTGTTCGTAGTGAAATTTCGTTGCGCTCAATTCTGCCGCATAACTAATGATGTTGTTCTTCTTTAAATATTCAATTGCCTCTTTTGTTTCGCACACTGCAATTTGATTAGTGAACACAGTTCCTATACTTGACCTGATTACATTTGGATTGTACACATCCGTTTTTGCATCGCAAATAATTACGGCATCTGCTCCGGCTGCATCGCAAGTGCGCAACATGGCTCCCAGGTTTCCCGGCTTTTCTACTGCTTCAATTACAAGTATGAGTGCGTTATTTTTGAGGAGAAGATTTCCGAGTAAATGGTTTTTCGGTTTTGCAGTTGCAATAATTCCTTCTGTTGTTTCGCGGTAAGCGAGTGAATCATAACCTATTTTTGAAATAGAAAATTGTTGATTAGTTCCCTTCAATTCTTTGAATGGATATTCTTTCGAATCGCTGAAAATTTCTTCGCAAACAAAAAGCGATTCTATTTCATAACCCGCGCGATGTGCCAAAACTATCTCGCGCAAGCCTTCAATCAAAATCAAATTTTGTTCTCTGCGCTCGCTTGCTTTTTCGAGCCTCTTCAGGTTTTTAATTTTAGGATTTTGTGGACTGGTTATTCTTTCCATCGCGCACGAATCTATCAGTTATTATTATTTTGCGCAGCGCAATGGTTACCGATTCAAAATCGAAAATTTCTTTTTACCACTACAACGAAAATGAATTCGTATTCGAAGAAAACACAACGCTGCAAGCCTGTGCCTTAAAGGATAAAAGTGCTCATGTAAACTGGGTCAATATTTTAGGCATAGAAGACAAAGAAATGTTGCGGCAGGCGGCAGAACTTTACAATCTGCACCCCTTGGTAGTCGAGGATATTCAAAACCCGAATCAGCGCGCAAAAATTGAGGACTATAACGATTCCTTGTATGTGGTGTTGCGCATGGTTGCTTTGGTTAATGGAGAAGTGCAAGACCAGCAAGTGAGTTTTGTGCTACGCGATAATGTGTTGCTTAGTTTTCGCGAAAGGGAGTTTGGTGTTTTTAAAAAACTAGTTGGCGACAAACTGACAAATAACACCGGCAACATTCGAAAGAAGGGTGAAGACCATTTACTTTATACATTGCTCGACACTATTATTGACCAATATTTTTTGGTGATAGAGGATGTAGAGATGCGTGTAGAAAAACTAGAGCAGGAAATTTTTTCTAATTCAAACGATTCGCAATTACTTACGTTGCAACAATTAAAGGGCGAGGTGCTTTCTATGCGCAAACACATTATTCCCGTGCGCGACTTGATTACAAATTTAATTCGTAATGAAATTGAATATTTCGAAGCCGACAACAAATATTATTTGCGCGATTTACAAGACCACATGACCCGCAATGTGGAAGAGCTCGACTTCCTGCGCGACCAATTAAGCGGCTTGATGGATTTGTATTACTCGCTACAAAATCACAAAATGAACAACGTAATGAAAACACTTACCGGTGTTTCGTTTGTGTTGTTGCCATTGAATTTTATTGCCAGCATATATGGAATGAACTTTACTCATATACCACACACCGATGATTTGTACGGCTTTTGGGAGTTGGTGACAGCAATGGCGTTTATTGCCGTAATACTTACCTATTTCGCCTTCAAGCGCAACTGGCTTTCCATAAAAGATTTTGATAAAGACAGCTAATGAAAATTGGTCTCTTCTTTGGCTCGTTTAATCCGGTTCACAATGGTCACTTGATTATTGCCAACTATGTTTGTGAAACAACCGAGCTTGAAAAAGTTTGGTTGGTGGTGAGTCCGCAAAATCCTTTAAAGCAAAAAGAAACTTTGCTACGCGAATACGATCGATTGCATTTAATCAACCTTGCCATTGAAGACAACAAAAACCTGAAGGCGTCAAATATAGAATTCAAATTGCCGAAGCCGAGCTATACTATTGATACACTTACTTATCTCCAGGAAAAATATCCTCAACACGAGTTCTCTTTAATTATGGGCAGCGATAATTTGGAGACTCTTCATAAATGGAAGAACTACGACTTAATTTTGCAGAACTATCCTGTTTACGTTTATAGCAGAAGAAATGCCGACACAAATCCTTTTCCCAAAAACAAGCAGATTCATTTTCTGGAGTTTCCTTTCCTTGATATATCTGCCACATTCATTCGGGAGAATCTAAAAAAAGGAGTCTCAATGCAGTATTTTCTTCCTGAGCCCGTTTGGAAATACATTGACGAAATGAAACTCTACAGTAAGTAAAAACCCTTTCCACACACACCATGTGAATTAAGGATGAAAACTGTGGGTAAGTAGCGCGCAACTATTTTTGGTTTAGTTGATTTTAAAAACGTGCGTCTCCTCGTTCTTTTTTTCTTGTAAAAGTTTGTGGTAATCCACACAGCAATCCACACGATGTTAGAAGAAACTTATGCAGTTTTTGATGTCAACATCGCTATCCACAGCTTGTGAATAAACCTACGCTTTTGAGGATTTACGCGCTTCAGCAAGTAACAGTGTATGTGAATTGGTGTTTATATTCTTTTAAAAACGGGCAATCAAAATTTTAAACCATAAAGTTTATCTAACAATTAACAGCCCTAATAATAAGGGCTATAAATTTTATTTAACCTTTTATAATTAATACAGGATGTGGATGGTGTAAAAAACAAATCTTTCCCGAAAACCATTTTTTGCTATTGTCGTATATAAATTGAAGTTTTATAAGTCAAAGAGGAAATTAAAGGGAGCGTTTTTTTTATGAAAGTAATGAAGGTCATTTTTATCTTACTTGTTTTTTTTATTACCTCGGCTTTTATGCCGAGTTCTTTTTCGTTTGAGGACACACAGAAAAACTTTGAACGAGTAAGCGATGCTTATTCGCGAAAGGAAGAATATTTTAAAATGAAATGCCGTTCAAAGGAAATTCCTGAGGAAACATTTGGCAATATGTTTTTGAGGGTTTTTAAACAAGAGGCAATTATGGAGGTTTGGGTACAGAAACCAGACGGTAAATATGTGTTGTTTAATCAGTTTGGAATTTATTCAATGAGTGGAACGTTAGGGCCAAAACGGCAACAGGGCGATTGTCAGGTGCCGGAAGGATTTTATTACATCAATGATTTTAATCCACAAAGCAATTATCATTTATCATTAGGTGTTAGTTATCCTAACGAATCGGATATGCGTTTGAGCAATGCACCACGCAAAGGGGGTGATATTTATATTCATGGAGGAAAAGCAAGTGCCGGTTGTATGGCTATGAGTAACTATTACATAGAGGATATTTACATTTGTGCTGTTAAGGCAAAAACAAATGGACAGCAAAAAATTCCGGTTCAAATTTTTCCTTTCAAACCTACGGTCATTAACATGGAATACTATTCTCGTTTTAGAGAATTTAATAGTAACACAAAGCTTTGGAAAAATCTTCAGTACGGCTATCAGTTATTTGAAAAAACAAAAAGTCTTCCTGATGTTTATGTAAGCGCAAACGGTTATTATCAATTTATAGATGCTGCTTCTGCTTCTGCTTCTACAAAATAATTTCCTATTATCAAATGGCTTCGTTTAGTTTAGCATAATGAAAATTGTGAAGCGAATTCTGTTTGCCATTTTAGGAATATCTATTTTTATGTTTGCTTATTACCAGTTTTGGTTTTTGCGACAACCGCCAAGAAATATTCCCAATAACGAATCGGTGTTTGTGTCTCCGGCAAATGGTGTAGTTGTGTCGGTCAATAAATGGAATAAGGAAAATCTTACCATTCTTAAGAAGGAGTTTGGCATTATCAACGTGTGGACAAAGGATGTGGATACCGCAGGTACTATTGTTTCTATTCAAATGGATCCAACCAACGTGCATTTTCAACGAGCTCCCATTGCCGGAAAAGTAATCAGCGAAAAATATACAAAAGGCAGTTTTAATAATGCGGTGGTGATGAGTAACCGCTTTGGCATTCGTTTTGAAAATGAGCACAATGAATTTTTAATGGGGACCACCACGGGAAAAAAATATAAGGTGATTCAGATTGCGGGTTTTTTAGCCAGAAGAATTGTGGACTACACGCATCCAAATCAGGAAGTGAAACAAGGAGAGGTAATTGGTTTAATAAAGCTTGGAAGTCAGGTTACTATTTTATTGCCGCACGATGTAAATGTGTTGGCGAAGAAGGGCGATGTAACCATTGATGGAGAAACGGTGATTGCTACGCAGTAGTTTTTCTGCCCCAGTAAAAAGCCAGTGCACCTCCGCTTACCAAATGCCAAACTCCCCAGCTTGCGGCAACTATTGCCATACCACCCAGCCCATTGAAAAAAGTAAAAATGAGAATGAGTCCGAGCCCTGCATTCTGCACTCCGGTTTCGAAGGTGATGGTTTTTACATCACGAAATTCTAAGCGCAATAGTTTGGCGAAAAGAAAACCACCACTCAATGCAACAGCGTTGTGAATGACCACCAGCGGCATAATGGTAGTGAAGTTAGCGGTGAAGACTTTTGCATTGCCCGCAAATGCTGCAATCAAAAAAGCAGCAAAGGCAATCAACGAAAACGGTTTCATAATCTTCTTCAGTTTTTCTGCGAAAACAGGTTTTTTGTAATTCAGAAAAATACCAACCACGAGCGGAATACCGATAACAAAAACAATAGTTTGAAACACATCGAACACATCGAGGTGAATTGTTTTGAGTAGTGCAGCGGTTTCGGTATCTAATCCTCCATAGAAAGAAAAATTGAAAGGAGTCATAATGATGGCGAGCATGTGCGATACAGAAGTTAAACCAACAGCAAGCGCGGTATTTCCTTTAGCAAGGTGAGTGAACATATTACTCATGTTTCCACCGGGGCATGCTCCAACTAAAATCATTCCGAGGGCAACAGATGGTGGTGGATGTAAAAGTTTTACGAGGGCGAAAGTGAGTAGAGGTAATAGAATGAAATGTGCCGAGAGACCGACAAAGGTTGTCTTCTTGTTTTTAATCAGGTTGATGAAATCTTCTTTCTTGAGTTCGAGAGCTATGCCAAACAGAATAAAACCTAGAATGATGTTGAGCACCATTAAGCCGTGTTCACTGAAAGAAATTTTTATGGTATCGAGTTCGTTCATGTGTTGTTATGCGCTCCAACAAACCAATATTTGCCGCTTGCCTTCAAATGGTAAACGACCATGTGAGGTGCTGAAATTATCTAAAGCTATCACATCGTTTTGTTTCCAGGGAATAATGACTAAGTTTTTCCAGATGACCTCTTCAATGTGCTGCATATAACTATCGGGCACAGCTGTGCCATCACCAAAGAGCACATTCATGCTTTGCTCAATTGGTTTGGTGTGTAGCGATTTTATTTTCACCATAGCTGCAATAAATGTTTTCCAGAAAAACGTTTTTGCGCGCTGTTGATGCGCATGAATGAATTTATATTCTACCGGTGCGCTTGCCGGATGAAAAACTTGTGCATGATTAAACCAAACTTTTTCTCCGGTAATGGGGTGTGTTATAGTTGCTGGTGTGCGATGTAGTAATCGAAGGTTATCGTCCTTCAACCATTCAAATTCTATTTCCTGTTCGCGACATTGTTTTTCTACTTCGGCTTTATCGCTGGTATGAAAAATTTCGTTCCACTTCTTCAGCTGAAATAAATTGAACGGATTATTCTTTTTCGGGTTAGAATAATTGCGCACGGTAATAATTCCTTTCGTGTCGAACTCCTCACGAATTTTTGGATTTATATCAGCATACACTTTTCTAAAATTGCACAGAGGCGATTCGCCACCATAGGAAGGTTCCACGTGGCAATAAAAAAATATGCTGATGGGCGGATGTTTCACATAGGTCATTTCGCAATGTTGCGGAATAGGATAATAACCCGGCAGCTCGCTCGCGGTATAAACGTAAGTGGTGTCCTTCACAATATTTCTTGGCGATGTACCGTAGTAATCGTTCTTCAAGCGACCATCAACTTGAAGCGCAACATCTTCAAAAGCTTTTGGTGTATCAATTTCGAAACCGCGGAAAAGGATAGCACCGTGTTTAAAAAATTTTTTCTCTAAATCTTCTTGGTTCGCACGCATCCATTGTAATAATTCTTGTTTAGAATTTCCAGTGCCGTTAGGCTCGATGATGAGCGGCATCTGTTGCGCGTTAAAGAAGGATTGTTTCATTTGTTGAAATTACAAATTCACACACCGAAAAGAAAAATACAATACCGCTTATTAATATCTATCTTATCATTCTTCCATGCCGCAATTTTTTTTGTGCGGATAAACTGAGTGGGCAAAGTAAGGTCGCAGGCAATGCAAAGATTCGTATCGGGATTGCAGCTTCTTAAAACTTCATCAAATAATTTTTGATTGCGGAAAGGAGTTTCCATAAAAAGTTGCGTGGTATTTTTTGAAGCAGATTCTAGCTTCTTTAATTTCCCGGTGCGTTGTGCGCTGTCAATTGGCAGGTAACCATTAAAACAAAATTGCTGTCCGTTGAAACCCGAAGCAATTAGTGCAAGCAAAATAGAAGAAGGACCAACCAGCGGAACAATTTCAATATCGTAGACGTGTGCAAACGCCACCACTTCACTTCCGGGATCGGCAATGCAAGGATTTCCAGCTTCAGAAATTATACCCGCGTTTTTTCCCTGCATTACATTTTGCAAAAGCAATTGACAGTTCTGCTGCTTCGTGTGTTTGTCTAATTCGTGCATGGTAACTTCGGTATCAAAATTCTTTTTGAAACCAATGGCGCGCAAATATCTACGGGCGGTGCGCGCATCTTCCACAATAAATTCATTCAAGTCCTGAACGCAATTTTTTATTTGGTCAGTTATGATTGATGGATTGTCTTCGCCAAGAAAAGAAGGAATGAGAAATAATTTTCCGCTCATAGTTTTTTATTCATACACCTCACTACGATGCGCAACTTTTAAAATCCGAATTTCTTTTTCTGCTAAATCAAAAATTATTCTGTAGTCGCCAACGCGATAACGCCATTGACCCAAATCGGAATTGACGAGTTTTTTTGCCTCGCTTAAATTTTCCGCTTCGGCATATTCGGTGAGTTTATCAATAATTCGTTTTTGAACTTGCTTATCGAGCTTCTTAAATTCTTTAGCTGCTCGTTCAGAAAAATTTATTTCAAATGCCATTTGCCAGCGATGCCAGTGAAACCTTTTTTCCTTGCTTGAATTGTTTTCTGCTTTCAGAAATATCTTTCATGTAATCTTCTAAAGATATTTTTTGATATTCTACGTTCAGCATATCTGCCAATTGTTTCAAAAAGGTTTCTTCTTTTTTCGACTTCGGTTTTAATACAAGGTAGCTCATGGTAAAATTTTTTCAAAGATAGTGAATAACAATTTATGGTGAAGATGGTGTTTCTTCTTTCTTGCTAGTGTCTATTGCACTGCAATTAAAACTAAACAGCGCAGAAGAATCGCTCGGTAACGAAAACTCATCGTGCTTTAATTGCACCGTGCGGTCGTTGAAACTCTTGCGCAAAAATGCGCCAACAATCGGCATTGCTGCAGTAGCACCCGCACCAGAATGATTCGATGCAAAGTGAACACTCGGTTGCTCGAAGCCTACCCAGGCACCAACAACTATATCGGGATTGTAGCACATGAACCAGGCATCGGCATTGCTTTGTGTGGTTCCGGTTTTTCCCGCAAGCGGCATTTGCAAACCATAGTGTGGCCGAAGCGATGCAGCTGTTCCTTTATTGATTACACCCTTCAGCATTTCGGTGAGTGTGTAAGCGGTTTTTTCGGGTATGGCTTCTTTTTGTGTAGTGCCGAATTGCGCCAACACGTTTCCATCTTTGTCTTCAATACGTTTAATGAAGTATGGTTTGCTGTAAGTGCCAAGGTTGGCGAAGCAAGTATAAGCGCCTACCATTTCGTAAAGCGAAATATCGCAAGTGCCAAGGCACAATGAAGGCACCGCATCGAGATTACTTTCAATTTGACAATGTCGAGCGAAATCAACTAATTGATTTGGGTCGCCAATGTCGCACATGATGCGAGCAGTAATGCGATTGTCAGAAGCAGCCAACCCATCTTTCATAGGAACCAATTCGCCCTCACTCCACTTATCAGTTCCATCAGGATTCCAACTCGCATCAATGCCGGGGCATTCGGGGGCCAGGTACGGAATGAGTGAGCACGGCTCATAATTTCTTTCAAGTGCAAGTGCATACAAAAATGGTTTCATGGTTGAGCCCACTTGTCGCTTAGTGCTTTTCTTTACGTGGTCTAATTGAAAGTAACGAATGTTCGGGCCGCCAATCCATGCTTTCACTTCACCTGTTTTTGCGTCCACGGCTAAAAACCCAACCTGAATTATTTGCAGATAATAGCGAAGTGAATCCAGCGGACTCATCACGGTGTCTACGCTTTGGGTTTTATCCCCATGCCAGGAAAAAACCTCCATCCTAATTTTTGTTTCGAAAATCTTTTTGATTTCAGCATTGCTTTTTCCCTGTGCGTTCAAATCCTGATAACGGTCGCTTTGCTTCATCATCTTGTCGAGCAAATCGGGTTTGGCTCTCGAACCAATTTTCCATGGGTCGCGCCCGTGCCATTCTTTAAAATACGCATCCTGCAAATTGGTGAGATGTTCTGCTACTGCACTCTCGGCATATTTTTGCATACGAGAATCAATCGTGGTAAAAACTTTGAGTCCGTCTTCATATACATCCCACTTGCTGCCATCGGGTTTGAGATTTTTATCGCACCAGTTTTTTAATTCCTGACGAATGTATTCGCGAATGTAAGTGCCCACACCTTCGCGATAATCGGGATTATGAAAGTTTAATTTGATTTTCAATTTCGAAAGTGAATCGCATTGACGGTGTGTAATTGCATTTGCTTCTGCCATTCTGCGTAACACTAAGTTTCGTCTTTCAGTAGCGCGCCCTTCATGTATACGCGGATTGAAACGCGCAGGCGCATTCAACATACCAATAAGCATAGCGGCCTCTTCGGGCTTTAGTTCTTTAGGTGTTTTATAGAAATAAGTGAATGAGGCAGTTTTGATTCCGTACGAGTTGTAATGAAAGCCAATTGTGTTGAGGTAAAGGTTGATGATTTCTTCCTTCGTAAACGTGCGTTCTATCTTTGCAGCGAGAACCCATTCTTTTAATTTTTGCGAAAGCCGTGTAAACGCACCGGCTCTTTCAAAATCTGCATGGAAAAGATTTTTTGCTAATTGCTGGGTAAGCGTTGAGCCACCACCGCCATCTTGCCCCGGAACAAAAGCCAACGTGATAGCGCGGAACAGACTTTTTAAATCAATGCCGCTGTGCTCATAGAAACGTTTGTCTTCGGTTGCCACCAATGCATTAACCAAATAAGGAGAAAGTTCATCGTAAGAAATTTCTATTCGGTTCTCGTTGTAGTAAGAACCCAGCACTTCATAATCGGCAGAATAAATGCTGGTGCTTACAGCGCTATTCGGATTTTGAATAGCATCAAGGTCGGGCATTTTACCAAGTATGCCGTAGTTAACACCAATAAAAAACAGAGCTACTAAAACAAAAAACGACCAAATAATTAGTTGAACGCGAAAAAAAACTTCCCAAAAATTATTCGGATTGAATTTCAAGAAACGACCTATTGCTGATTTCGATTTTGCCACAAAACAAATTTATGCGCTTGCAGATTACATAACGCAAAGCGCACAAAATCATTATAACAGGAAAAGATTTTTTTGAATAGAGGAGAGGACAACTATTTCTGTTCGGGAAAAATGTCTACCGAACCCAAATCAGGAATGTAGAAACCTTTATGGTCTTCAAAATTCGACCCGATGCCACGAGGGTCTGTGGAGCTATTGGTTCCATTGTCGAAATATTTTTGCTTCATTGTAATAACCTTGTTCACAAAAAATTCGTTGTTGACATAATTTTCTTTTTCAAAACTTTCAGTAGTTGAATAGGTTAAAAAGTTTCTAAAAAACAGAGCGGAGTTTGTTTTCTCTGCAATGGAGACGAATGCAGGAAAAGTTTTTGAAGCGCCTTCCGAAATCGGCAATTGTACTTCAGATTCTTTTTTACAAATAAAATGTTGGTTTGGAAAAATTATGTAGAAGTCTCTGTAGATATATGATTGAGGCGGGATAAATGTTACTCTCTCTTCTTTCACAGAAGTTCCCGAACCAGAGGACTCGGTGATTATGGTTGGTCCAAAAACAGTAAGTGAATTTATCGGGTACTTGTTGATATAGTTGGCAGAAACACTTTTCCACTCTTTTGTTTCCTTCTCTATGTAGTAGTTAAGCTTTTTACTTTTATCAATGTAAGAAGACTTTTTCCAGTCAATATAAATGGGAATCGAAAGCTTGTTATACACCATAAAAGACATAACGCCATTCGGTCCCCAAAAGGAATATGTCACAAGGAGGGTGTCGTTTTCAAACTTGTAATAAGAGCCATCTGCATGGACATCCGGTGATTTGGGTACAGTGTAAACGACCTGAGAGTACTTACACCCTGTGAACAAACAGAAACAGAGAATTAGGCAAAAGAATCGTTTTGACATGGCGTAAATATTACTTGCCAAAAGTGTAAAATAAAGTTTAGCAAAGAAATTATTTCTCCGTGTGCTGCACCGTTAACTCCAACGCTTCATAAAAGTCGGCACCGTATTTTCTAATCAATGCATCTTTCAAAAATTTGTAAACGGGAACTTTCAGTGCTTTGCCATTCTTACAGGCGGCTTTACAAACGTGCCACCGCTCGTAGTTCACGGCATCGTAGTTTTTATATTTGGTAATTCGAATAGGATAGAGGTGACAACTAATAGGTTTTTTCCAATCAATCACTTTGTCGTTATATGCTTTTTCAATTCCGCAACCCACAACTCCGTGCTTGTCACGAACTAGCCAAGCACAACCTTCGGTTTTGTTCATGAGTGTGGTACACCACTCTTTATTTTCTTTTACATAAACATACTTGCCCTCTTTTTCAATTGTGGCAATTCCCTCAGCGGTTAAGTATGGCTTTACTTTATCATAGATATCATCAAGAATTTGCAATTCGCTTTTGTCGAGTGGCGCGCCAAAATCTCCGGCAGTGCAGCATGCTCCTTTGCATGCAGTAAGGTCGCAAACAAATTGTTCTTCTACTACATCATCGCTGATGGTTTTGTCGTCAATTACAATCACGCACGTTCTATGTTTAGGATGATTTAAAAATTCTCAAATAAAAAAAGCAACACGATTTTTTCGTATTGCTTTTTGTTGGGTAGCTATTGTCTAATCTCATTTTCCGAGATAAAACTCTTCATTTCCTTTTCTAAGATTCAAATTATTTTTAGTGAGTTCGAGTATGCGATAGATTTCGGTGGTGTTGTCAGAGTCATCGCGTAACTGTAAATCTTCTTCGCTATTTATTAAATCCCATTTTCCAATTCTCATGCGTGGAACAATAGTTGTGTCCATAAAACGCAAGGTATCCATCGAAATTGTATAGATGGCAGTTACAGAATCGTAACCGAGCGTATCGGAAATAATGATAGAGTCGGCAGCAAAGTAGTAGTCTTTCCATGTTTTGGTGTAAACCAAATCTTCGCCAATTGTCAACTTCCAATCGCGCAGCGTAGTATCATACATCAACGTTTTATCTTGACCGCTGAAAAGATATTTGCTAACGCTCCAGGTTCCCACAATTTTCTTAACGAAAGCTTTTCTATCGCAGGCAGAGAGCAAAATCAAAAAACCAATGGCAAAAAGAATTACTGTTTTCGATTTGTTTGTCATGATAAGTTATTGGTTGAAATATTAAGGGGTTTGTGGTTTATCCATATAAAGTTGCGAAGTATCATTGCGCAATTGAACATGATCCTTTGTAAGATTGAAAATAGTGTATTTGCGAATAAGGGTATGTAGCTGTTCAACAGTATCGAAGTAAGGAATCATTGCAGTATCGTAAAGGGTGACTATGTTGTACGTGTAATATTCGTTTTGTAAAACAATTTTTTCATCGTTATCTTCAAATGAATAGGTGCCGTTTACAATTGTGGTATCAACAAACGACTGGGTTTCTGTAAATTTTCCATCGCTGGTAAATGCAATGGTATAGTTTGGGTGGGTAGATTTAAATTGTGTAGTTTTATCGGTGTTGTTGAGAATGTATTTGTATACTTCCCAAAGGCCATTAAGGTTGTCTTTATATATTTTTTCCTTGTTGCAACCAGCCACAACAAAAAGAATCAATAGCAATGCGTAAATCTTTTTCATTACACTTTTGTTTTTCTGAATGCCGAAGATATAAAAGTTTTGAAACGAGCAATAGGCAAGGCGATATTCTGAATCTTATTTTTTAGCTGTTTAAAGGGAGACGTTTCTAGTTAGAGCCCAAAATACGTTTGTCGAAATTCAAACATTGAACTGATGGATTACGGTAATGTTTGTTTTACAGGTAAAAGTAGCAACGGCAGAAATTAATTTTCCGCTCCTACTGCAACACAAATTTTTTTACTCCTTGTTTTATGCCGCTCTTTACAGAAAGAAAATAAACACCGCGCGGCAATGCCGAAACATCTAATGGAAACTTCTTCTCGTTGTGTGTTTTTGTTATTACCGCTCTGCCCGTTAAATCGGAAAGCGTAAAGGCTGAAATGTTTTCTTCCGCTTCTACATTTACTAAACCCGAAGCAGGATTAGGATAAATTGTAAAATCAATTTTTTCTGCTTCATCAACCGAAGAAAGGAGATAACAGTTTCCGTCATAACTGTACATAGCCGTATCTTTAAAAAAACAATGCATGATATCTGCCAGAGAGGTAAAGTATGTTCTGGTATCGGGAATACCTATACCCTCAATCAACACGTTGTATGTTTCGTTGTGAAAACATTGGCGCGGCTCTCCATCAAAGTAAATAGTGTCTATGCTTATAATTGCCGAACCCAAAAGACTATCGTTAGGCGGACGATTGAAATTATAACGCAGATGCTCTGCAGTGTCGTTTACGTACCGCACCCAAAAGCACTTGAGTGAATCTTCCCTTAACGCCATGCTGTAGACATTTCCCCAAAAATCCTGAAGAGTGCCACTGTAACTATCTGATACATGATAATTATCGCGCACCTTGTAATACCACTTGGAAGCAAGCATAGTATCGCCATAGATGTAGTAGTTGTGAGTTTCGAAATGGTAGGGCGCGCTGAATGTTCGCGTCCATTTTACAGAGTGATTTAAATAACGGGTATAACTAACCTGCGAAAAAGAATGCAATTGTAAAAGCAGAGCAAAAATTGTTAGCTGTGTTTTCATAACAGGTACTTTGTTTCAAATCTAAAACAAAAAATTATACCTGTTAGGTTGCTTGTGCTTTACGCTTCCAAAGCTAATCGGTCTGTCTATATTCGCCCCACAAAATTCAACCCCGTCCCGCAATTTATTGCGGGATCGGGGCAATCTCCTTTTATGAACATAGAAGAAATACTAAAAGCCTACACCGGCTCCGCACAGGTAAAGCAACTGATTGAGCAACTGAACACCGGTGACGACCGCAACGATTTTTTTCTGCACGGCCTCATCGGCTCGCAGGATGCTTTTGTAGCGGCCGCCATTTTTAAGCAGACCGATTTTAATCATCTGTTTGTAATGAGCGATAAAGAAGAAGCCGCTTATTTTCAAAACAACCTCAAGAACCTGCTCGGCAATAAAGATGTTTTTTTCTTTCCTGATTCATTTAAGCGTCCGCAGGAGTTTAGCGAGGTAAACAACAACAATATTCTGCTGCGCACCGAAACCGTTAACCGGTTAAGTAATTCGAACAGCAAAGCGGAGTTAGCCGTTACTTACCCCGAGGCGCTATTCGAGAAAGTAGTGCGGCAGGATGTGCTGAACGAGCAAACGCTGCGCATGCGCATAAACGAAAAGCTCGATACCGATTTTATGATTGACCTGCTCGTAGGTTTTGAATTTGAGCGTGTTGATTTTGTGTACGAGCCGGGGCAGTTCAGTATCCGGGGAGATATTGTGGATGTGTTTTCATTCGGCAACGAGTTTCCTTACCGCGTAGAATTGTTCGGGAAAGAAATTGAAAGCATCCGCACCTTTGACCCGCTTACGCAGTTGAGCCAGAAGAAAATTGCCAGCGTTACCATTGTGCCGAATATTCAATCGCACTTTACCAACGTGCAAAAAACTTCGGTGCTCGAAGTGTTTCCGCCCAACACCGTCATCTGGTTTAAAGATGTGCAGATGCTGATGGATGTTTTTGCATCGAGCATCGAGAAAGCGAAAAAAATTCAACCGGATATTAAGAAGCACCGGATAGAGCATCCGCATCATCCGTTGCTGGAAGGCGAACCGGAGGAAGTATTTACCAACTTTGTAGAATTTCAAAATCATCTTTCAAAGTTTCGTGTAATTGAATTCGGGAAAAATTCATTCTTCAAACCAGAACAAAAAATTTCTTTCAAGTGTCGCCCTCAGCCTTCGTTCAACAAGAATTTTGATTTATTGATTTCTAATCTTAATCAAAATAGTGAAGCTGGATACACCAATCTCATCTTCGCAGAAAATCCTAAACAGGTGGAACGCTTCTACGCCATCTTCACGGACCTGAAAGCCGATGTAAATTTTACACCGGTACACATCGGCTTGCATCAGGGCTTTGTAGACGAAGATTTACAACTCAGCTGCTATACCGACCATCAGATATTTAACCGGTACCACAAATACAATTTGCGTCAGGGCTTCAGCCGCGACAAGGCGCTGATGATGAAAACCCTCCGCGAGTTAAAGCCCGGTGATTATGTCACGCACATTGACCACGGTGTGGGTGTGTTCAGCGGTCTCGAAAAAATTGAAGTGGGCGGACAGATGCAAGAGTCTGTGCGTTTGATTTATTCAGGTAACGATTTGTTGTATGTGGGCATTCAATCGTTGCATAAAATTTCGAAGTATGTAGGTAAAGATGGCGATGCACCGCGAGTAAATAAACTTGGTACTGATACATGGAGTAATCTGAAAAAGAAAACGAAGAAGCGGATTAAAGAACTCGCCTTCGATTTAATTCAGCTCTACGCCAAGCGCAAAGCATCGAAGGGTTTTCAGTTTGCACCGGATAGTTATTTGCAAACCGAACTCGAAGCTTCTTTCATGTATGAAGACACACCGGACCAGGCAAAGGCTACCGAAGATGTAAAGCGCGATATGGAAGCGGTATCACCAATGGACCGGTTGGTGTGTGGCGATGTGGGTTTTGGTAAAACAGAAATTGCTATCCGCGCGGCATTCAAAGCCGCCACCGATGGTAAGCAGGTTGCCGTGTTAGTGCCTACCACAATTCTTGCCATGCAACACCACAAAGTTTTTAAAGAGCGGCTCGCAGATTTTCCGGTAGAGATAGATTATCTCAATCGTTTTAAAACAGCAAAAGAAAAGAAAGACACGCTGCAACGTTTAGCAGAAGGAAAAATCAACATCATCATAGGCACACATGGCTTAGTAGGTAAGAGCGTCAAGTTTCAGGATTTGGGCTTAATGATTATTGATGAAGAACAAAAATTCGGAGTGGGCACAAAAGAAACTTTGAAAACAATCAAAGCAAACGTAGATACGCTTACGCTTACCGCTACGCCTATTCCGCGAACTCTTTCCTTTTCACTGATGGGCGCGCGCGATTTGAGTATCATCAACACTCCGCCACCCAATCGTCAGCCAATAACTACGAGTGTGCATCCAATGGACCCCGATTTAATTAAGGAAGCTATTGAGTATGAAATTTATCGGGGAGGTCAGGTCTTCTTCGTGCACAACCGTGTGCGCGATATTGGCGAAGTGAAAGAAATGCTGATGAAGATTGTGCCGAACATTGATGTGGGCGTGGCGCACGGACAAATGGAAGGCGACCATCTGGAAGAGGTACTGCTCAAGTTCATCAACCGCGAATACGATGTGCTGCTTTGCACCAACATTATTGAAAGCGGAATTGATATTGCGAACGCCAACACCATCATCATCAACAACGCGCATCAGTTTGGTTTGAGCGATACGCACCAGTTGCGCGGACGCGTGGGGCGCAGCAACAAGCACGCGTTCTGTTATCTGCTCGCGCCACCGCTCAGCACGCTCAGCAACGAAAGCAAGCAGCGGCTCAAAACCATTGAGGAGTTTTCTGATTTGGGAAGCGGCTTCAACATTGCCATGCGCGATATGGATATACGCGGTGCCGGTAATATGCTGGGCGCAGAGCAAAGCGGTTTTATTGCCGAGATTGGTTTGGATGTGTATCAGAAAATTCTGGACGAAGCCGTGCGCGAGCTCAAGCAAACCGACTTTAAAGAACTTTACAAAGATGAGTTTGAGCGCACCAACGATTACGTGCGCGACTGCGCTATCGAAACCGATTTAGAAATGCTCATACCCAACGAATACGTTTCCAACACCACCGAGCGTATGTTGCTGTACCGCGAACTGAACGATATTAAAGATGAACCGGGCTTAAAGAAATTTGAAGACCAGCTGCACGACCGCTTTGGACCGGTGCCGGAACCGGTGTATGAATTGTTTGAAGCCATGCGCCTGAAATGGATGGCAACCAAACTGGGTATGGAGCAAATCATTTTAAAGGGAAGAACCATGCGATGTTACTTTGTAGCCAATCAGGAATCGAGTTTTTACAAGAGCACCGTGTTCAGCAAAATAATGGAATACGTGCAGCAGCACCGCACCGGCATCTACCTCCGCGAAACAGAAAAGTTTTTAGTGCTTACGTTTGAAAAAGTGAGGACAATGAAAGAAGGCGATGAAAAGTTGAGTGAGTTGAGTAAAAGCGTAAACACATAAACGTGTTAAGGAAACGGTTTGTGTACTTGTCGGAAATCGCTTACTTTAGAAAACCAAAACAAATAAGTATGGACTTACAGCTAACTATAAGAGAAATAAAAAACGAATTAGACAAGGTGCATGATGAAAAAACACTTTGGGCTATTGCACGCATTTTGAATCTCAATCAAAGTGAATCACCAGAGTGGCATCGGCAAATGGTTGAAGAGCGATTTACCGATTACGAGCGCAATCCGCAAAACGTAATTAGCTGGGAAGATCTCAAAAAGAAATGGAAGAATGATTTATGAAATTATTTTCTCGCTAACTGCCGAAACCGATTTACACCTTGCCTTTGAATGGTATGAAAAAGAAAGCCACGGCTTGGGGTGGGAGTTTCGAAATGAAATAGCACTTTGCCTTGAAAAGATAACAGACGACCGGGTTAGCTATCAGATTTACTTTGACGACATACACAAAATTTTTGTCGCCCGCTTTCCATATCTTATTTACTACCGAAAAAACGAATCGCAAAAGAAAATTGTAATTGCAGCGGTGTTGCATGAGCGAAGAAATCCGGAAGAAATAAAAAAGAGACTACAATAAGCACGAGGTATTTTATTATACAACGTTCTCCATTTTTTTCATTCTTGCTCTTGCGTGTATACATTCGCACTTGGTTTCAACCATGCAACCTCAACCCGAACTTACCGACCTTTTACAAATGGCTTATTCTGCCGAGAAAGCCGCGGCCTTTGCTTACATCGGTCATGCCGGTTCGCTTAAAAACGAGGAAGTAAAAAAAGCCGTAAACCAGATTGAGACAGACGAATGGAACCACAGGCGCGAAGTGCTGGCGATAATGAACGAATACAACGTTCCGGTGTCGAAATGGTATGAGTTGCGCTTTCATGTTATCGGCAGAACCATTGGTGCAAGTTGTTATGTCATCGGCTGGTTTATGCCCATTTATTTTGCGGGGCGTTTAGAAAGCGGCAACGTGTGCGAATACATCCGCATGAAAGATTACTTCAACAAAGCGGGCATTACCAAGCACGATAAAATTCTCTACGAAATGGGAATTAAAGAGCGAGAGCACGAAGATTATTTTCTCTCGCTGATAAAAGACAGCCGCCTCATGTTCTTCTTCGAAAAAGTTTTCGGCTGGGGCAAAAGCGAAAGTTTTAATCAGGTAAACGTGGCGGATAAAAACAAAGACCTGAACACCATCAACTCCAATTCTACGGGCTGTAAACTTTAGGAAACCAGAAGGAAACAAGTAATCTTTCCATTTTGTCACACTTCATTTGTTTCATGTAATATAGGCAATGGTATTTTTAATGGGGCATTAAGAACATGTTATATAGATTATGATGGAGGTAATGCCGCATTTGTTGGAGGTAACATAGATTTTATATAAACTTAACTTGTAGTTTATTAATGTTATGGTTTCAATATAAAACATTACAAAGAAATGTTTTTATGTAGTCATGAATCTAAAAAACAATTAACTTCAGAAAAACAAAAACAATGATACAACTTAGGTTAAAGCAACTCATGAAAGAAAAAGGCGTTAAGAGTCCACTAAGCGCACTTACAAAGGCTGGAATAAGTCAAGGAGTTGCCCAGAAATACTTAACACACAAAAAAATTTGGATTCTGTTTAAAGACATTGAGATTTTGTGTCTTTTGCTAAGGTGTGAACCAAACGACTTGTTTGAGTATACCCCCGATGATAAAAGGGTGCCGGATGAAACTCAACCACTAAACGCACTTAAGCCAAAACCTATTTTTGATGCATTTGAAGCAATGAAAAAAATGAGTCCCGATGAAATTAGAAAACGGCTAGGCTAAATTTCGTATACCGTTATTTCTTGCTTTGCTAACACGGAACACAAACAAAAAAGCCGCTCCTGTAAAGAGAGCGGCTTTTCTATTACACCTTCGTGTTCTTCGTGTCCTTTTGGTAAAACTATTTCGCAATCGTAAACTTCATGCGTTGTGTTTCGCCATTGGTATTCACTTCAAAAACATAAACACCATTGCTCAGTGTGTTTGTGTTCATGCTTTGCGTGTTCAATCCTTCAGCAGCTTCGCCTTCAGTAAACAAAATACGCTGTCCGCTCAAATTATAAACGCTTAGCTTAGCTGCACCGGCTGTGGCACTCAGGTATTCTACATTCAGCTTATCACTTGCCGGGTTCGGAAATAATTTCAACACCGGCTCTGCAATGGCTTCGGCAATCATATCACCATCTGTATTATCGCCCGTTCTAAATGAAGTAGAAGAAGTAGAAATTTTAAGCGTGTAACAAGATGTGGCACTTGTAGCACCGTTGTAACCATATACTTTCACATAATAGGTTCCAGTAGAACTAGCATTGTATTTAATGCTCTCACTCGTAGTGCCACTGTTAGCACCAGTAGCCAATTTGGTAGAAGCGTTCGATTTGTAAAGCACTACATCATAGTCAGCAGGCAAATTAGTAAGGTCTACTTTTATTTTAATTCCTCCGCTTGTGGTAGTAGTAAATTTGAACCAGTCCACATCAGTGCTCGGTGTAATAAGGCCCGTGAGGTTCGCATTAAGCGTAGGTGTTTTAGCCGCAGAAGAACTATTGTTTGATTCATAAATATCGGTGCAGGTAGAAGGAACCGAAGTAGTAAACAAAGCCGAAGCACTAAATGCTGCCGTAGCCGAAGCGCAAACCGTTTGCACCTGAAACTCATAGTTGGTTCCTTGTGTCAATCCGCTAATCGCACGCGAAACCGAAGTAGTGTTTGCGCTGTTCCACGTGGCAGCACCCACCGCGCGGTATTGCACATTATAACTTGCCGCACCTGACACAGCCGACCAGTTAAGTGTAGCCGTAGTAGTAGTAATCGAAGTAGCATTTAATCCTGCAGCCACATTGCATGCACCCGCCACTGGCACTTGACAACCGAGCGAAGTAAGCAACCCAACACGTGCACCACCCGTAGCAAACAAAGCGTTCATGCGTGTTGATTGACCTGCGGTAAACATGTTCATACAACCGTCATCGGTATAGTCCATATAATTCATAAACATTACACCTGGCGAAGAAGCAGAGCAGCCATCTGTTGTTGGAAACGCAGGACAACCATAATTCTCTCCTGCTTGGTTGGGTGTGTCGCCAACATTATCCGAACCTGTGCATGCAGTGCCGTCATCTCCCCAAATGTGATAGAGATTTAACCAGTGCCCAACTTCATGCGTTGCTGTTCTTCCAAAATTATAAGGAGCAGCAGTGCCGGGTGTAGTCATACTTCCTACCGAAGAATACAATACCACAACACCATCAGTAGTAGTACTTCCTCCCGGAAATTGAGCATAGCCAAGTAATCCCCCACCCAAGTTACAAACCCAAAGGTTTAAGTATTTGGTTGCGTCCCAGGCAGCATCACCACCGTTTGCATTTTTCTTTACAGCATCGTTAGTTGAAAAAGAAGTAACCGTTGTAGACTTGCGAACAATACCCGTAGTAGCATTTCCGCTTGGGTCGCGCTGCGCCAAACAAAACTGCACGTTTGTGTTAGCCGCCACCGCTGCAAATGCCGAAGGCACACTCGAAGCATCGCTGTTTAATTTTGCATAATCCAAATTCAATTGATTAATCTGAGCAAGAATTAATGCATCAGAAATATTTTGTGCGGCAGTATTATAAACTACGTGCACCACCACCGGAATAGTTACCAGAGCGCGTGAGCCACCATTACCACCATCCTGAATAAATGTTTCGGTTTGTCTTTCTATATCCTGCATTCTGTCGGCAAGACTTGGGTCAGCAAGTAATTGTTCCTGCAAATGTTCTGCAGTAGAACAGCGATGATAATTTTGTTGAGCAGTAAGTGTGGTGGTTGTAAAAAGCACACACAGCAGAAGAGTAGAAGAGAAAACTTTTTTCATGGTCAAGGTTTTAGTTTCAGAAAAAATATCCTAACGAAAGTAAGAACCGAAATCAATAACGGCACGTTTAAAAACGCCCGTACAAAGCAAAAAATCAGAAGAACAAATATTTTCTCAAATTTGCCGCGCGTTATTTTTTGTATTTGGCATTTATTATTTACTACTCACAACTAAGCATTCATCTTTCCTTTGCCCATCACCTTCCACATAGCTGACATTAAATTCTCTCTGCGCAATCAAACTGCGCTGAAGAAGTTTATTGCACAACAAATCGCTACATCGTCACCCCGCCACCTCGTCACCCTGTCTTTTATTTTCTGCTCCGATGAATTTCTCTTGGCCATCAACAAACAATTTCTAAACCACGACTACTATACCGATATCATCACCTTTCCCATGGTTCAAACAAAAGAAGAGCTAGAAGCTGAGATTTATATAAGCGTAGATAGAGTGAAGGAGAATGCAGAGAAATACAAAGTATCAAGTGCGAGGTCAGAGTTCCGAAGCAAAGGCAAGTCCAACCCTTGGCCACCAGCCACTCGCCCTTTCGAAGTTGAGCTAACAAGAGTTATCTTCCACGGAGTGCTGCATCTATTGGGTTATAAAGACAAAACAAAGGCTAATAAATTGATAATGAGTAAAATGGAAGATAAATGGATAAATCAGTTTTCGATCTATAGCAGTAAAAGAGAAAAAGCAAAGGAAGCAAAGTGTGTATTTGTCCTTCGCAAGCAGCCGTAGGGCGGAGGTGTCTCGCGGCTTTGTGCGAGACTGAGGTGGATAAATTTAAGCCCTTTTCGTTCCACGTGGCACAATCCAACAATTGCATTAAACCCTAAACCCTGAATTTTAAACTATCCCTGTGCCACGTGGCACAACTTATTTTATAATCCGCAATCCGCATTAAATTCGCGCCATGTTCAAAGAGTATGATGTTATAGTGGTGGGTGCCGGTCACGCTGGTTGCGAGGCCGCAGCAGCAGCTGCCAATATGGGCAGCAGTGTGTTGCTCGTTACTATGAACATGCAAACCATTGCTCAAATGAGTTGCAACCCAGCAATGGGTGGAATAGCCAAAGGACAAATAGTTCGTGAAATTGATGCCCTCGGTGGTTACTCGGGAATTGTAAGCGATAAAAGCATGGTGCAGTTTCGTATGCTGAACCGAAGTAAGGGCCCGGCTATGTGGAGTCCACGCACTCAGAACGACAGAATGATGTTTGCAACCGTGTGGAGAACTATGTTGGAAGATACTAAAAATGTGGATTTCTGGCAAGATATGGTTGGCGGGCTGTTGATAAGGGACGGAAACGTGTGCGGAATCCGCACTTCAATGGGGATAGAGATTTCATCCAAATCGGTGGTTTTAACCAACGGAACCTTCCTTAACGGACTTATTCATATCGGAGAAAAGAACTTTGGTGGAGGAAGAGCAGGGGAAAAGGCCGCACATGGCATTACCGAGCAATTGGTAGAACTCGGCTTTGAAGCGGGAAGAATGAAGACAGGAACACCCCCGCGATTAGATGGAAGAAGCCTCGACTACTCTAAGATGGAAGAACAATTCGGTGATGAAGAGGTAACAGGTTTTTCTTTCAAGAAGGGAATGAATCCTTTTGAAAGCCATAAGGCGGAAGACGGTAGACCAAAGCTAAAACAGTTGAGCTGCCACATCACTTACACCGACCAAAAAGTCCACGACATCCTGCGCACAGGCTTCGACAAAAGCCCAATGTTTTCAGGAAGAATAAAAGGACTCGGTCCCCGTTATTGTCCCTCAGTGGAAGATAAGATTGACCGATTTGCCGACAAAGAAAGACATCAACTATTCGTAGAGCCCGAAGGATGGAATACGGTGGAAATTTACCTCAACGGGTTTTCTACATCACTTCCCGAGGATGTTCAGTTCAAAGCATTGCAGCAGGTTCCGGGCTTGAAAAATGTAAAGATGTTTCGCCCAGGCTATGCCATAGAGTATGATTACTTTCCGCCTACGCAGTTGACCCACTCTCTCGAAACAAAGTTGATTAAGGGATTGTTTTTTGCAGGGCAAATTAATGGCACTACCGGTTATGAAGAAGCTGCCTGCCAGGGTTTAATGGCTGGTATCAATGCGCATCGTTCAGCTAAAGAAGAAGAGGCTGTTGTTCTCAAGCGTTCAGATGCCTATATCGGAGTATTGATAGATGACCTCATTAACAAGGGAACAGAAGAGCCCTACCGTATGTTTACGAGCCGTGCAGAGTATCGTATTCTCCTTCGTCAGGACAATGCCGACCTTCGCCTTACCGAACTCGGTTACAACATCGGATTGGCAGATAATGAGCGATACGAGCGGGTGAAGCAGAAGAAGGAAGCCCTGAAAGAAATACGCGAGTTCTTTACACAATACGGAGTAGAGCCGACAGAAATAAACCCCATCCTCACCGAAGCAGGGACCGCAGAGTTAAACCAAAAGGTAAAGCTCGACAAGGTACTTATGCGTCCCCAGGTGAATATGGAAATCCTTCGCAAGGGTGTTAAGGCACTTGATGAATTCCTTTACAAATACGGTAAAGACTTTATAGAGTCTGCCGAAATAGTAATGAAATACGATGCCTATATTGAAAAGGAGATGGACCTGGTGCAAAAGATGGGCAAGCTCGAACACATTAAACTGCAGGCAGATTACGATTACAGCAAACTGAAATCATTGAGTATTGAAGCGCGACAAAAATTAGCTAAAATTAAACCCATTTCCCTAGGTCAGGCAAGCCGAATCAGCGGAGTTTCCCCTGCTGATGTTTCAGTTTTGTTGGTGCACATGGGAAGATAAATATGAGTTATCAATTATCAACTATCAATTATCAATTCAACCTCAGAAGAGCAATCTCGATAGTTATAATGGTCGTTGTTGCCCTTATACAATTCGGCTGCGCTAACGAAAGTGTTCCTACCGGAGGAAAGAAAGATGAAAAACCACCTGAAGCAAAAAAGATTTCACCTCCCAATAAATCGCTTCGTTTCACCAGCACGCAAGTAAAAATAACCTTCAACGAATTTTTAAAGGATGGAGGATTTACACAAACGCTTATCTCTCCTCCACAAGACAAAAAACCCGAATTTCATGTCGAAGGCCGAACGCTTACCATAAAATTAAAGAGCCCGCTGCGCGACAGCACCACTTACACCATCAACTTTGCTGATGATGTAAAGGATTTAAACGAAGGAAACACGGCTAGTAACTTGACCTATGTCTTTTCTACTGGTGATTTCATAGATTCGCAGAAAGTATCTGGCTCAGTGGTGCTGGCGAAGGACAATACAAACCAAGAAGGTATCGTGGTATCTCTTTATCCGCAGGATTCAGTAAATGGAATTCTGAAATCAAAACCATTTTACTTTGCCAAGACAGATAAATCGGGGCAGTTTAAAATTGAAAATATCAAATCGGGCAAATATTTGGTTTATGCGCTCAAAGACCAGAACTATAATTACATCTACGACCAGCCAAACGAGCTAATCGCCTTTTCAGATTCGATTCTTGACTTGACCGATTCGGTAAACGATGAAGTCAAGCTTTTTTTGTTTGATGAAAATAAAAGGAAGGCGCAATTAGATATGGTTAAGTCTTTAAGTCCGGGTCAACTAAAAATTAGTTATAATAGACCTATATCAAATTTTAAACTGGACTGGAAAGGATTGTCGAAGGAAGACTTTGCGTATATTTACCCCACCAATGATACCATAATATACTGGTATTCAAAATATTATATTCAAAAAGACAGCTTCTTTCTCAGTGCAAACGATACCATTCTTGATACCGCGAGGTTGGAACTGAAATTTGTGAAGAAAGATTCTCTCTTCACGCGGAATAATATTTTGTCAGGTGTTGCAAATCAACCAAATAGAAGCAAAGAAGACACTGCTAAACGGGTTGATTTTACTTTTCAGGAGTTTAATAAAGCGATTAAAATAAATTTGACCCGACCGTGCATCGGTATAAACGAAACAAAACAACTTCATTTATTCGAAGATTCAAGCACAAATTATTCGGAACTGAAATTTGTGTTGGAAGAAAAAACAAAACAGAGCATTGCTGTCGATTTTGAGAAAAAGGAAAATACAAAATATCGTTTAGAAATTCCGGATTCAACATTGCAGGATATTTTCGGAAAGTGGAATAGCAAACTAGTTTACAAATTTATTACAAATGCAAAAAACAGTTACGGCAATTTGCGCATTACACTCAAGACACAACACCCCGAAAATTATTATGTGATAAAGCTGCTTGATGCGAGCAACAATACCGTACAGGAATTTTTCTTAACCGGTAACGGAGAAAGAAAAGTTAGTGCAGAAAATATTTTAGCGGGCAGCTATAAATTTCTTGTGATTGAAGACACCAATAAAAACGGAGTGTGGGATACGGGAAATTTAAAAAATAAAAAGCAACCCGAAAAAATATTCACTTACAAAGAAAGCTACCAACTCAAAGGCGGCTGGGATTTAGACGCAGAAGTGAAGTTTTAATTCACACCGTATTTCTTGTTGAACTTTGCGTTGAGTTCTTTCTGCTTATTGTTCAGGTCAATCAATCTTCCGCTGATGAAAGCATATTCAATGTTCGATGTCTTCATGTCCAGCACATCACCAGAGGAAACAATCAGAGACGCTTCTTTTCCTTTTTCAAGAGAACCAATTAGCGCATCAACCCCGAGAATTTTTGCCGTGTTTGAAGTAATTGCAGACAATGCTTCTTCTTTACTCAAACCGTAAGCAGCTGCACTCCCTGCGTTGAACGCCAAATTTCTTTCTTGCCAAAAGCCACCGGGTATGCTCAAACAAAAAAGCACACCTGCCTTTTTCAGCAACGTGGGTGCTTTAAATTCCTGGTCAATATCCGCATCATCACTGGCAGGCAGTTCGTGTGTTTTGCCAAGAATTACAGCGATATTTTTTTTCGCGAGTTCATCAGCAATCATCCAACTTTCTTCACCACCGCTAATCACTAAATGCAAATTAAATTCTTCGGCAAAAGCAATGGCGTTTTGAATTTCTTTTACGCGATCAACATTGATGTAAAGTGTTTTAGTTTTTGAAAATAAATCGCGCATGGCTTCGAAACGAAGATTTGTTTTGTTGTGCTCATTGGCATCGGTATAACTTTTTGCATCACTGAAATAATCTCTAATAGAGTTTACCTGTTTATCGTAATCCTTATTAGTCGTTGGTGCCGAAGGCTCGGCCCACCAGCCACCGCGGCTTTGCATATTTGGCCAATTCATCCAAACTCCGTCTTCTTTTATGAGAGCATCTTCCCAGTTCCAGGCATCTAATTGCACCACTGCTGAAGTACCGGAGATAACTCCGTAAAGCGGAGTGCTTTGTGCATACAAAACACCGTTGCTGCGTACTGTTGGAGTTACACGCGAGTCGGTGTTGTAAGCAATAATGGCGCGCGCATCGGGATTGTAATTTCCAACTTCGGCATAATCGTTTGTGGCGCGTACGGCTTCAATTTCATCTAAACCAACTTTTGTGTTTGGTGCAATAATGCCTGGGTAAATTTGTTTGCCGGTGCAGTCAATTACTTTGCCCATGGTTTCATCGGTTTTGAAAACAGGATTTTCTTCGAGCAAAATAATTTTGCCGTTCTCGAAACCGATGGTAGCATTTTGTAAAACCTTACCGGTGCCGGTGTGAATAGTGGCGTGGGTTAAGTAAATGCTTTGCGATTGTTTGGGTGCCGGTGCGGGGACATCGCTTTGAGAAAAAGCAAATGGAACGCAGATAACGCTTATGATTATGATTAATGCTGTTCTTAAATTCATAAAAGAGTTTTTAAATTTTTAATGATTGTGTTCTTCAAAGTCACCACACGAATATTCTTTGTTGCCTTTAGGTGAAGGCTCTTGTGTGCCGCCTCCGCCTTTTTTATCATCGAGCATTTTCTGAATTAAACGTGCGCGTTCTTTGCGGATTTCATCGCGTTTCTGTGCATCACGTCCAATGTCGAAGAATAAAATTCCATCTACAAAAGTTTTTTCTGCTTTAGCATAAACAGAAAGCGGGTTCGCGCTCCATATTACAACGTCTGCATCTTTTCCAACTTTTATTGAACCGGTTTGTTTATCGAGGTGAAGCATCTTGGCAGGATTAAGTGTAACCATTTTCCATGCTTGTTCTTCGGTAAGTCCGCCATACTTAATTGACTTCGCTGCTTCCTGATTTAATCTGCGCGCCATTTCTGCATCGTCAGAATTTACAGCGGTGTTGATTCCAACTTTTGTAAGAATTGCCGCGTTGTACGGAATAGCATCAATCACTTCATACTTGTAAGCCCACCAGTCAGCAAAGGTTGAGGCGTTCACTCCGTGCGCCTTCATTTTATCCGCTACTTTATAACCTTCCAAAATATGCGTGAACGTGTTCACTTTAAAGTTGAATGAATCAGCCACGTGCATCAGCATATTTATTTCACTCTGCACATAACTGTGACAAGTGATAAATCTTTTCTTGTTCAGAATTTCAGAGATCGCATCCAGCTCAATATCTTTTCGCGGTGAAACACCTTTGACTTTTGCTGCGTTGTAAGTACCCCACTGTTTCTGATATTCTTTTGCTTTGGTAAAATAATTATAATAAGTCTGCTCAACACCCATGCGCGTTTGCGGATAACGAATACGATTGTGGTCGCCCCAATTAGATTGCTTTACATTTTCACCAAGAGCAAACTTGATGAAGCCATCGGCTCCCTCAATTTTCATTTTCTCCGGTGTATATCCCCAACGAAATTTCACCAACGCACTTTGTCCGCCAATAGGATTTGCAGAACCGTGCAACAACTGCGCGCCAATAACTCCACCGGCAAGCTGCCTGTAAATATTAATGTCATCGCAACTCACCACATCGCTAATGCGAACCTCTGCGCTGCTCGCTTCGGTACCTTCGTTCACACCTTCTTGAATGGCGATGTGATTGTGCTCATCAATAATTCCAGCGGTAACAAATTTATTGGTGGCGTCAATTGTTTTGCAATCGGCACAGGCTAAATTTTTTCCAATAGAAGAAGTTTTACCTGCACGAATGATTACATCTGTGTTTGCCAAAACATGTTCTGTCTCGTTGGTCCAAACGGTTCCGTTTTTGATCAAGAAGTTTTCTTGTGTTGGAATTTGCTCATTGCCGTAAGCCAGGAAAGGGAAAATTACTTTGCCCAAATTCTTCGTTACATCAACTGAATCTTTTTTAGGTTTTGTGGTATCTGCCTCCGGTCCTTTGGTTTGTGTGGCACTCCATGTTATCCAATCGCCATTAGCAAGCTGACCATTACCGCTCCACGATTTTGTGTTGTAGTCAATCGTTCCGGTTAAACGAATTTTGCTTTGTTCTGCTTTTTTATCAGCAGAAAAAGAAAGAGAGATATCGTTGCTTTTGTAAGAAAGCTTCGCGTCTAATTTATTTGTGTCGCTTAAAATAATCTGTGCTTTAGACGAGGACGCCTCTCCGTTTAATTTTAGTTTGTATTTGTTGTTGCCAACCGTTAAAGCATATTCTCCACGAATATCTTTCTGGTCAAATGCTTTTATCTCATAGCGCGTTCCCTGAATCCAGTTTTCGTTCAGATCGCATTTTTCATCAAACAATGGTTTCGATGTAATAAAAAAGTTCGCCAGCTTTCCTGCTTCAAGCGAACCAACTTTGTCGTACACATTTATAAACGATGCAGGATTGTAAGTGAGCGCCTTCAACGCGAGGGAAGAATCCAAACCATATTTCACCGCTTTGCGAAGGTTACCAAGGAAGTCATCTTTCTTTTCTAAATCAGAAGTAGTGATCGAAAAATCAATCGCGGCTTTTGCCAATGCTGCGCAATTCGTTGGTGCCAATTCCCAATGCTTCATATCCTCCAGCGAAACCCAGTTAGCCTTATAAGGGTCTTCAACATCAAATGCTTTCGGAAAATTTAATGACGTGATAATTTTTGCATTGCTCTTTTTTATTTCATCAACGCGCTTGTATTCATCACCCTTTGCTTTAATGATGTATTGAACCGAAAACTCATCGCCTACTTTATCGGCACGCAAAACTTTTTGCCAATCGCCACCGGCATCAAAAATTTGTGGAATAGTTTGTTCCAAATTCCACTCTTGCAAATTAATGTTGAACTCTTTTTTATCAATAGAAGTCTTATACCACTGTGCATCGTAATACGTTTGACGAATGAGCGCGATACTTCCCATCAACGAACTTGGATAATCTTGCGTTGAACTTCCTTTATTGAAAGAATAATTTGCAGAAGCATCAGGCTTCACTAGTACAAAATTTTCTTTGTCGTTATTAAGTGTTACCACCGCACCTGTGCCGCGTGCGATGCCGTCTTTCTTGTTAGTAAGAACGGCACCGAAACCAATTTTGCGCAATTCATCTGCCTTGCCATCATTCACTGTAAAGTTTCTATCGGCATGAAAATCGGTGTGAATGGCTTGATTCCATCCATAAGCGCCTTTGATGTTTGATTCTAATTGAGGGTCTTCAGAATTTTTTGGTTTAGGAACATCTGGCATTCCGTAATCAGAAAAAATATCAATGAAACTTGGGTAGATGAATTTGCCTTGCATTTCATGAACGATAAAACCAGCCCCCAGCCCCTCCCCAGCCCTCCCCGAAGGGGAGGGAGTAACAGCCAACACCTTTCCATTTTCAATGTAAAGTGTTGCACTATCTATTTTTTGATTGTACGAAATATAGATGGTTGCGTTAGTAAACGCATGTTTACCTTCGCGATAATCATCGGGTCCGTTGGTTTTGAAAGTTGTTTCTTGAGACGAGAGACAATAAACAATAGACAACAGATAAATGCTGGATAGGAATTTGCGCATGTGAAATTTTTTTGAGCGAGTGAAAATAGAATTTTACTTTTCACGCATGTATGAAGAATTTTTTTGAACCAGAACCAACTAAAAAATGAAAAAAATAGAAAGAGCGGCACCTGTAAATTGGTACGACCCCACACAATTAGCCGATACCACTTTGCGCTCCACACTCTCCGAAATTTTTGCCACCTACTCTGATAAAAGAGAAACCTATTCGCACACCGCAATTCCGGAACCTACACCGGTGGGTGAAGCCAAGGAAGAAGTATGGGTTGATTATGCAGCCGATAGCGGTGATGGTTTTGATGCTACATATTCAGTAGCGTATTGCTTAGCCAATCCCGAAATAATTTCTACCGCGCATAACAATTGGAAAGTAGCCGATGCGTTGATTTTAGGTGGTGACCAGGTGTATCCAACACCCGGTGTAGATGAATATGACCGTAGGTTTAAAAATGTTTTTGAAGCCGCGTTTCCAAGAAACGCTCAAGCCGATGCACCAAAACTGTTTGCAATTCCGGGCAACCACGATTGGTATGATGGCTTGAATAAATTTTTAAAAATATTTTGCCAGCGTAGAAAAATTGGAGGCTGGCAAACAGCACAGGAACGAAGTTATTTTGCGGTTACCCTGCCCCACAATATCTGGATTTTCGGAATTGACATTTAATTAGAAGGGGCTATTGATGATTTGCAATTGCAGTACTTTGAGGGGGTGATGAAAAAAATGGCACCCGATTCAAAAATTGTTTTGTGTACGGCAGAACCTACCTGGTATCAATGCACCGAAAACGCAAAGGCAACTCAGTTTAGAACGCTCGATTATTTTATTCGCAGAATAATTTATCAAGAAGGCGTTACGAAAGAGGAAGAACAAAAAAACGCGAAGTTGATTTTGGTGCTTACCGGGGATAGCCACCATTATGCTGCCTATAAAGCGAATGCTAGTTACACGGCTAACATTGATAAGCCGGAAACGCAAAAAGAATGGGAAACACTTTTTGTAACGGCAGGAGGAGGCGGAGCGTTCTTGCATCCTACACATAATTTGCATGACAAAACCTCTTCTAGCGGAAATGCTTTGCAATATGAGTTTCCGGAAAAGATAAAGGATGAGGGCAGAAGTTTTAAGAGTAAGATAAAATGGGATTTTACTTTCCTGGAATGTTACCCGGCAAAAGAAAAATCGAAGCAAATGACCTGGAAAAACTTGTTGTTCGGATTTCAATCGTTATCGCTCTCTGCTTTGTTTGGCTTTTTGTATGCAGCCGTTTTTTTGAGTGTAGAAAACTATAGCATTGTCAATGATGTCGCGTACAATCCAATCGTTTCATTTTCATCGCATCTTGCGAAAATGCCACTCGCTGGTGTAACGTGGGAAGTAGCAAAGGAGGTGCTTGCAAATCCGGTGGCTTTAGTTTTTTCGCTGTTTTTTGTAACCATATTTTTTGTGGTTGCCACACTCGATAAAAAACGACCGAACCTGATGATAGGTTTAGGTGTAACTCATTTGCTTGTTCAATTTATTCTTATGTGCACATTGATTGGGCTATCTATCCACTGCATTGCACATTGTTTTTTTTCTGATGACACAAATAAAATGCTTGCTCCAAGTTTTCGTATTAGCGCTTTCGCGGTAATTTTTGCTGTTGGTTTTTTGGTAAGCAGTTTTGTAATGGGTGTTTATTTCATCATTGCTAATCTTGGGTTTAAAGTTCATGATAACGAAGCATTCAGTTCGTTGCGCGTGCAGGACTATAAGAACCTGCTGCGCGTAAAAATTACGAAAGATGAATTGACCGTTTATGTGGTGCGCATAAAAAAAGTAGCCAAGAGCTGGCGCGATAAAACAAGTGCAGATAAAACAGTTTCCGATTTGGTTCCTCACAAAACGGCTTTGCAATTTGAAGAAGTTGCTTCGCACGTTTTTAAAAACAATAGTTGGACATAGAACGAATTCAAATAAACAAAACATGAACTCACCTATCTTAAAAACAATGCGCGAAATATGGACAGTCGTGCAATCTATTCGTGTAGCATTACTAATAATCTGTTGTGGATGGCTTTCGTTTTTACTGCCCGATCAATCGCAAGATTTTTATGTCAGCTTTAAAGGCGATAGTTTTAATCAAAATGCAGCTATGTATTTTGTTTTCCTTTTGCTTTGGAGTTTGTTGTTGTGGCAAACCACCACACTTGTTTTAATTTTTTCAGAAATAGGCGGATGCAACAAAGACAATGTGCGCAAACACTATGTTTTGCTTCCTGTAGGCCTCGCCACGTTATCTATTTTGCTTTTTGGTTTCAATCACTGGTATGTTTATCACCTGTGTAATTTTCCGAACGCTACAGTTGTGCTCATAAGATATTTTGTTCTTGCATTTGTTGTTGGGTTTGCGCTGGCTTTTTATCAGCACAAAAAAATTCAGCGGCTCGAAAAAAAGCAAGAAGGTTTGTTTGGTGTGTCTGCTGTTGAAATGAGCACGTATTTTTCATTTGATAAATGGTTGCGCGTTGAATTGATTGTTATTCTGCTCGCGTTTCTTGTTGGTGTTGTGCTTTCCATTGTTTCACCAAAAACACTCATCAATATTTCTGTTGCGTTTGGCCCCGCGGCCGTTATTCTTTGCTCGTTATTCTTCGTTACGTTCTGGGGAATGGCTATAAATCTTATCAGCAACAAACTTGGTTTTCCGGTTTTGCCATTGATACTTTTAGTGCCCGTTATTTTTTCTTTCACTAACAACAATCACGAATTGCGGGCAGTAGAAAATGTAAAACGCGTTTCTTCTACACAAAATACCGATGTGGTTTACTTTGGAAAATGGCTAGAGAATTTGAAGCCAATCACACTTAAAGATTCAACTCAAAAACAAGAACCGGTAAAAATAATTTTAGTAGCAGCTGAAGGTGGCGGCAGCAGAGCCGCTTATTGGGCGGCAGTGGTTTTGTGTAAGTACTACGAAAAAAATCCTGGAAGCTTTCAACACACGTTTGCGCTTAGCGGTGCATCGGGCGGTGCGGTAGGCATTATGTTTTTTAACGCACTCGCGTGTCACACCCTAGAGCATAAAACCGGGAAGGCATTGAATGCCGATGATTTCAGGAAAATGAAAATGCAGTTAGATACTATTTGCGGAGCCGATTTTCTTTCGCCACTTACCACGGGTATGGTATTGCCCGATGCCTTGCAAAAGTTTCTACCTTTTGTGATTGGGAAGTTTGATCGCGGCAGATACTTAGAAGATGGTTTCGCAAAAAGTTTTGAAGAGGTGACTCAAAGCTCCTTACTGAACGAAGGCGTGGATAGTTTGTATAGCGCACCAAACAAAATTCCATCGCTGTTTTTTAATTGCACACACGTTGAAACCGGCCGCAAGTCTATCATCAGCAATTTACAATTGAGCCCAAAGTATTTTAAAGATGTGCTGGATGTAGAAACCAGAATTCAAAAATCTGTTTTGTTGAAGACGGCAGTTTCTTGCGCTTCGCGGTTTCCTATGGTTACACCGCCAGCGTTAATGATGGACACCGATGGAAAACCTTTCGGGCATTTGGTGGATGGCGGCTATTTTGATAACACGGGAATTGAAACTTGTTTGCAACTTTCGCAAATGATGGTGAGCACAGCACGCAACAAAGGAATTCCTATTCACATAAAAATTATAGGCATTATCAATTGCGCAAAACCCGACACCGCACCCGCACTTGGTTTTAATTACGAGGCGGCTCCTGTTGTTGGCTTTTATAATTCGTGGTTGCGAAGAGCTATATCTAATGAAAACATGGCTGCGCGCATAGGAGAACTAACCGGTGAAATAAGTTACGAGCGCGTGGAATTAAACGTAGGCGAAAACAAAATTTTTCCATTGGGTTGGTATTTATCTAACAACGCGCGGCAACAAATGATGCTGCAGGCTGATGCACTTTCTTTTAAATAAAAACCACTTTCTTTTTGGCCGCATACAACGAAACGAAGAGAGAAAGCGTTTTACATAGAGAAATCAATTAAAAATTATCTTCGTCCTCCTTTTCGCCTGACCATGAAAAAAATAATTTTATTCTCGCTTTTTGCCGCCCATGTTTTTGTAGTAAAAGCAACGCACATTGTTGGCGGATTTATTTCATACACCTATGTGGTTGGTTCTACTTCTACTTACAACATTAAGCT
This sequence comes from Bacteroidota bacterium, assembly GCA_947479455.1. GTDB lineage: Bacteria > Bacteroidota > Bacteroidia > Chitinophagales > LD1 > Bog-950. The sequence continues at coordinate 34,449 of CANJZE010000019.1, read as the reverse complement.
CAGTGTTTATCGCGATTGTAATTCGCAAACTCCATTTGACGGCCTTCCTGACATCAATGGCACGGTAAGAACCGGACACCTTTTTTTGTATGACAATTTCGGATCAATGATAGCAACGATTGATTTAGATGCCCCCATTGTAACCAATATTGATCCTCCAATTGACAACCCATGTCTTACAAATACCAGTGGCGTTTGTGTTGAAGAAGGAGTTTATACCACCACTTATACTCTGCCAAGCGATGCGCAGGGATATACATTAGCGTATGTGCGTTGTTGCCGCAATGGTTCTATTGATAATATTTTAACGCCCGGTTCACAAGGCGGAACATACTCTGCATACATTCCACCTACCAATACATTTCATAACAGCAGTCCGGATTTTAATCAGTTTCCGCCAACATTTATTTGCTTAAACGCGCCATTAAGATTTGACCATTCTGCAACAGATATTGATGGCGATGTGTTGGTGTATTCTCTTTGTCCACCAAAATTAGGTGGCGATACAGTCGATCCTTCGCCACTTAATCCTCCGGGTCCACCGTTTGATGATGTGTATTGGGCAGGGGGATTTAGCGCGTCAAATCCATTAGGAAACAATTCTTTACAAATTGATCCCAACAGCGGTTTTCTTACCGGCACACCAAACATGCAAGGGCAATTTGTAGTGGGCATTTGTGTAAGCGAATACCGCGGAGGAGTTTTGATTTCAACGTACCTGCGCGATTTTCAATTCAACGTAACACCGTGCAATATTCCGGTAGCAGATATTCCGAGTACGAATATTAATCCGGGTACAGGAGTAGGAACGTACATTATCAATTGCAGTAATTTGCATGTAGTGTTTCAAAACACTTCGTACAATCCGCCACCGGTTGGCGTGGCCATTACTTACGATTGGGATTTTGGAGTACCTGGAATTACTACTGATGTTTCGAATCAACCCGTTCCGTTTTATGATTACCCCGATACCGGAACTTATTTTGTAACACTCATTGCAACTAAGGGCACCGGATTGCAAGCGTGCATTGACACCACTTATGCTTTCGTCTACATTTATCCAACACATTATTCAGATTTTACTACAGCAAATGTTTGTCACGGAGTACTTGCAAACTTTACTGACCAAAGTATTTCTACAGTAGGAAATGTAAATCAATGGAACTGGAATTTTGGCGATGGAAACACATCGAGCCAAAGCAATCCAACGCATTTGTTTACCACACCCGGCACATACAACGTAACACTCGTTGGCGGAAATGATTTGGGTTGTAGAGATACCATGGTGAAACCAATTACGATTTACTCTACACCAATTGCCGATTTTAATTTCGGGCAAACTTGTGTGAATTCACCAGTGAATTTTATCGATAACAGCACGGGAACAATTACATCTTACGCATGGCAATTTGGAAATGGAGCGAGTGATACGCAAGCAAACCCAACAACTACTTACAACACCGTTGGAAATTTCAATGTTGATTTGATTGTGGCTTCGGCAGGTTGCAGCGATACGATAACAAAATCAATAACGGTAAATCCTGTTCCTGTAGTGGCGAATAACGATACTGCTATTTGTCCAGGACAATCGGTGCAGTTGAATGCAAGTGGTGGTTCTGTTTACACATGGAGCCCTGCACTTTATTTGAATGATTCAACATTGGCAAATCCGATTTCTACTCCGGTACCGCCAACTTCAATTACTTACAACATAACTGCTATTAATGCCTTTCAATGCAGCGCAAGCGATGTAATTACCATTTCATTTTTACCACCACCAACTATTTTTGCGGGACTTGATACTTCGGTTTGTTTAAGTGGTGCGAATTTTAAAGACAGTGTGCAACTGAATGCGAGTGGTGCGGTTAGTTATCAATGGATGCCTGCGTTCTCGCTTAATTCTGCTTTCATTCAAAACCCCGTTGCGCGACCTTTGTCTAACACAACGTTTTTAGTAATGGGAACTGATGCAAACGGTTGTTTCGCTTTTGATTCGGTCACAGTTTATGTACTCGACCCGAGTATCAATGTGATTATTGACGCCACAAAAAATGTTTGTATTGGCGATACTGTTTACGCGAATATTACAAGTCAAGGCGCTTCGAATTATGTATGGACTCCAAATCTGTTTTTAGTGAATCCGAATTCTTACAGCCCGGGATTTTATCCTACAATAAACACAACTTACACACTCACGGTTTCTAATTACTGTTATTCAAAAAGCGATGATATTTTGATTGTGGTTCTTCCATTACCAACTTTGTCTTTTACGCAAAAGGACTCTGTATGTGTGCGCGACACTCTGCAACTTTTTGCAACGGGTGCGCAAAACTACCTATGGAATTTTGATAACACGTTGAGCGCACTCAACATTTCAAATCCTTTTGCATGGCCCGATAGTTCGCAGTTTTATTATGTAAGCGGAACCGATATTAACGGATGCACGAATTACGATTCTACATTCATCAATGTTGTTCAGTTGCCAATTGTAAATGCTGGAAACGACACCTTGATTTGGAAAGATACCAAAGCATTTCTCGATGGCTCTACCGATGCTTCGAAATATTTTTGGTCGCCAAAAACTTTTCTGCATAGCTATCAATCATTACAAACTTCTGCCGACATTACAAAAACACAGGCCTATGTTTTGTACGTAGAAAACAGTTTTGGTTGCGTGAATAGCGATTCAATAATTATTACTGTTGAAACCAACAATCTGCTTTTAGTGCCTACGGCTTTCTCACCAAATGGCGATGGCGTGAATGATGTTTTCAGAATTCTTCGTTACCTCAACATCGGCAAAATCAAAGAGTTTTCGGTGTGGAATCGTTGGGGAGAAAAAGTTTTTTCTACAAATGATATTGAAGAAGGCTGGAACGGTAAGTTCAGAAACATGGAACAAGAAATGGGTGTTTATGTTTGGCAAGTAATTGCCGAAACAAAAGACCCCGAAGAAATCACACGCACAGGAAACGTAACGTTGGTGCGCTAAAACAAAATGTCACCCTGAGCCTGTCGAAGGGTTTTAAAGAGGAAAGTGCTTCGACAAGCTCAGCATGACATACCGTTTTTTGTTCAGCTAACTTCAACAGCTTCTCAAAAATTCCTTTTCTTAGCCACATAAAAATAATTACACATGAAGAAAATTATGTTCGCCTTTGTTGTTCTAATGATTTCAATTGCATCGTGCTCAAAAAAATCTGCTCCTACTGCTGCAAAAGAAACAGCTGTAGATGGCGCTCTCATATTCGCAAGTAATTGCAAAGGTTGCCACGGTGCCGATGGAATTAAAGACAGCCGCACACCTAACCTTCATACCATTGCTTTAGATAAAGCAGGATTAGTAAATAGCATCACACACGGCAAAGGTCACATGCCTGCGTTTCAAGATAAATTGAGCACCGCAGAAATTTCTGCTGTAGCCGATTTGATTGTAGGCTGGCATAATAAGTAGGGACGGGTTACACATCTTTCATACTCGCACAAAACACTTCTCTTCGTTCCAAAATGGAATAGTGAAATAATGGATAAATGAAATACAAAACATCCTTTGGTATTTAATCCAACATTCCACCTATCCATTATTCCAATTGACCAAATGAAAAACAAATCTTTCTCTCAATGAATCACTACCGAATAATCGGACTCATGTCGGGAAGTTCTCTTGACGGGCTTGATATTGCCTATTGCGAATTCACCTATGAAAACGAAACGTGGAATTTTAAAATTCTGCAAACCGAAGTGGTGGAGTTTTCTGCCGAAGGCATTCTGAGAATTAAATCACTGCCAACTGCATCGGCAAAAGAAATTGCACAAGCGCATACTTCGCTCGGAAATTATTTTGGCAAATGCGTGCAAGAATTCATTCAGAAAAATTCGTTGCAAAATAAAGTTGACTTCATTGCTTCACATGGGCATACCATTTTTCATTTTCCCGAAAAAGGATTTACCACGCAAATAGGAAATGGTGCGGCAATAGCCGCACAAACAAATCTTCCTGTGGTTTGTGATTTTCGTTCGGCTGATATGGCAAATGGCGGACAGGGAACACCTATTGTTCCTATTGGCGACAAGTTTCTTTTTGCCGACTTTAAATTTTGTTTGAACATAGGTGGCATTGCAAATATCAGTTGCAAAACAGAAACAGGAATTGTTGCTTTTGATATTTGTGCCGCGAATCAGGTTTTGAATTTTCTCGCAAATACTTTTGACAAAGAATACGATGCAGCCGGAGAAATTGCGGCCAGCGGAGAATTGAACGCGGAATTATTAGCAAGGCTGAACGAAGTAAAATTTTGTTCGTTGCCATTTCCAAAATCTTTAGACAATAGTTTTTCGCGCGAAACAATTTTGCCGCTGTTAGAGGAGTTTGAAATTTCTGTAGAAGATAAAATGCGAACGTATGTAGAACACATTGCCGTTCAAATTGCAAATCATATTCAGCGCATTGTCAAAAAGGAAAAAATCAATTTGTCATCCGAAGACAAAATATTGGTAACGGGTGGTGGAGCATTCAATATATTCTTAATCGAAAGAATAAAAGCACAAACCAAACTCTTCATTGAAATTCCGGATGAAGAGTTAGTGAAGTTTAAAGAAGCTCTTGTAATTGCATTTATGGGTGTGTTACGAAAACGCAACGAAGTAAATGTGTTGAAGAGTGTAACCGGTGCGAGAAAAGATACTTGTGGTGGGGCGGTGTATTTAGGATAGAATTTTGTGTTGGCTGTTCAAGTTCCCTTTTGTTTCATCCCGATTTTTCGGGAAGGGGATTTAGGGGTTTACTTAAAACTCATCTCTCCTTCGCTCGCTCTCTTCGCGGGAAAATATGCTGCCAGTAAACTCACTGAAACGATAATCAGCATAGTAACAATAGGGTCGAGCCATTTTAATTTTACAGGATAGTAATTGATTACAAAACTCGAATCGGCTCCGCCTAATTTCAAAAAATGAAATTTCATTTGAAGCAACACTACAGCGTAACCGAGCACCAAACCCGTTAATGCACCAATGAGCGAAGACAACATGCCATTGAGCAGATAAATCTTTTTTACCTGCTGCGCATTGCTGCCCATTGCTTTTAAAATGGAAATGTCTTTCGATTTTTCGAGAACAAGCATAGAAAGCGAACCAATAATGTTGAACGAAATAATCAGAATGATAAAACCGAGAATAGCGGTGGTCACCCACCGCTCAATCAACATCACTTGATAGGTTTCTGCTTTTTGCTCGTAACGCGTTCGCACTGCAAAATCTTTTCCGGCTAATTGTGCAAGTAGTTTTTTTGTGGCTTCTATATCGGCATCGTGTTTCAGTTTTATTTCATAGGCCGAAACGCGGTTCTCTTCACCAAGCAATTCGCGCGCAAAATTCAGATTTACAAAAACATATTTGGAATCAAACTCCTGCTGAATAGAAAAAACTCCCGAAGGAATAACCGACATGGTATTGAATGCATCTTCTGGCGCGAAGGAGGTTTTCACTCCCTTGCGTGGCACAGTAATGCGCAGCGGCTCGGCTCCGCGTTTCACATCTATATTCATCGGATAGCTGATGTTAGCGCCTATCACTGCGTAATTCATCGAAGTGTCGCGCAGTAAAAATTTCCCATCGCGCACATAATTTTTTACGGTGGTAACCGAATTGTAATTTTCATCTACGCCTTTTATGGTGGCGAGCTGCGCTTCTTCTCCGTATTCGAGATACGCGTTTTCTTCGAGCGTTTGCGATAACGATGCAATGCCGTTGAGCTGTAAAATTTTAGAACGGAAGAGCGAATCATCTTCAAATGTTTTTCCCTGCACAGCACGAATTTCCAAATCAGGATAAAAGGAATTGTAGAGCGAAAGCACTAATCCTTCAAAGCCGTTGAACACCGAGAGCACAACAATCAACGCAAACGCACCTACACCCATACCCAACATGCTAACACGCGAAATTACATTGATGGCATTGGTAGATTTTTTCGAGAAGATGTAGCGTAATGCTATTCTGAATGCAAGCATGTGCTGTTTTACAGTTGGTTACTTCTTTGCACGCTTAACCGGTGCTTTTGTTTTTGCAGCAACCTTTTTTGTCTTTGGTTTTTCTTCTGTCTTCAAACTTCTCGCTTCTGACTTTATTCGCTCATCGTCTTCATGCACTTTCTTAAAAACTTCATCCATGTGAAACGCATAATCAAGTGTTTCGTCTCTGAAAAATTCTATTTCGGGGGTAACGCGCAATTGATGACGAAGTTTTTCAACCAGCTTTCTTTTCAACTCAAACTTGCGCTCGTTGAATTTTTCAACTACCTCATCTGGATTTTCGGTATTGAAAACGCTGAGGTAAAAACGCGCCAAACCTAAATCGGAAGTTACCCGCACTTTGGTCAGTGTAACAAAAGCCTTACCGTAAATAGCTTTGCCGTCACGGGTTAGTATTTCGGAAAAAGCTTTTTGAATTTCTGAACCTACTTTCAATTGTCTGCGCGAATCCATGTTTTCTAAATTTCCTCAAAGGTAAAAATCGCGGTAAGAAAAATTTAAAACAGAAGAAAGCGTAACTAATGGTACGCAAAAAGGCTCCCGAAAATTCGAGAGCCTTTTGCGACTTATTGTGTTTTAATAATCTTCTTTCGACTTGTCCTTTTCGTCCTTGTCTCCCATATGCTTTTCAATTTTAATAATTTTCTTTTCCGCTTTTTTCAAATGCTTGTCAGCCTCGTCCTGCAACTTATCGCCTTCCTGTTCTAACTGCTTAGCATCATTTTCTAACTCTTCGGTTATTATTTCTTCCTCGTTTGCGTTAAAATGATTCTCGCCTTTCACACACTTTACTTTTCCGCCTTCGGTAGTCCAGGTAGTGTTTGCAAAATAAGTATCGTCAAAATTGTTGTCGCCTTTTACGGTGGCAGCCCAGAAGTCAATATTATCGGCAAAACTTATTCGCTTGCCTTCGGGAATTGAAATTCGAATACGAATATTCTGCGCGCGATACTTCCCGTTTTTCTCAAGTAGTGTGGTTGCCGGTAAATTCAGCACCGTGTCTTTCTGACTGAAACTATAAATCACATACTCGGTATTTTTTAAAGCATCGTTTTTCGATTTTCCTTTCGAGGAAACAATTTTTTCCACATAAAAGGAATCGTTTGTAGATGGCAATAATTGCAAATTTGGTTTTCCTATATGGATGCTCGAAGCATCTCTTAAATCTTCACCATCAATAAAAACCCCGCCAAAGCCAATGTGAAAATCCTCGTTGTTATCTTCATCGTCTTTCGAAAATTTATTTCCGACAGAATCTGTCAACTGCACAAAAACATTTCCGTTGGCGGGTTGCATCAAAGCCACCTGCTCATGTTTTGTTCCCGATGAATTAAAGTTGCCGATGTTTTCAATTACGGCATATCCTATTAGGAAAACGCCAATCCACCAAGCAGTAAGCAAAGTCCATTTCAACCACGGTGCACGTTTTTGTGTTCCGAGAATTGCACGAAGGGCTGCGTAAATTATTCCAATAACCGGAGCCGCAATAAACAGAACCACCCCAAGGTTGAAGAGTGTAATCGTAAACGGATTGTCAACTAAGAGGCGTGGTGCTTCGGTAAATAAAGCGTTGCCTGCAATGGTAACACCCAACATTCCGGCTATGAGCGCAAACAAAACTACAAGCCCAATAAAGATGATAAACCCAGCTACTAGTTTTGCGAAGAATGTGAAAATGGTAACGATGATGTGCCCGATTTTAGAAAGTATGCCATCATCATTTCTCAGATTGTTCAGCGATTCACCCGTACGATGGGCTGCGTCTTTAATTTCTTTTTCAATGGTAGAAATATTCACAGGCTCACCTTTCATTTGCAATTTCTCGGCCGATGTATATGCCTTAGGAATTACAATAAGCAACAGAAAATAAATCAGAATCATTGTTCCAAAACTTACGAAGCAAAGTATTACTACAGCCAAGCGAACCCAAACAGGGTCGTTAATACCAAAGTAGTGGCACAAGCCTGAAATCACTCCGCCCACTTTGGCATCGTCAGGATCGCGGAATAATCTTCTTTTTACAGTACTTGCATTACTTGCATTTGTATTTGATTGTTGACTGCCACTGCCTACTGCTGCAGAATCTGGTACTGACTCTTCACCTGCAATATCTTCAGGCTTGCCCATTATGCCGGTTACGTATTGCACATCGTCAATGCTCACTACCTCTTTACGGTCGCCTAATTTCTGGCTCAGCATTTCGGCAATTCGTGCTTCAATATCATTAATGATTTCATCGCGCTCGGTTTCGCTTTTGAATTTTGCTTTCAACGTTTCTAAATAATTATGAAGTAGTTCGAAGGCATTTTCATCAATAATAAATGCAATGCCGCCTAAGTTTATGTTTAATGTTTTTCGCATGGCTTATAAATTTTTGTTGGTTTGTTTAATAATGTCGTTTACCGAATTGGTGAGTTCTGTCCAGGTTTCTATCAGCTCTTTCAAAAATTTTTTTCCGTCTTTGGTTAGCGTAAAATATTTTCTTGGAGGCCCCGAAGTAGATTCTTCCCAACGGTACGAAAGCAATCCGTCATTTTTCAAACGGGTGAGTAGAGGATACAAGGTTCCTTCCACCACCAATAGTTCGGCTTTCTTCATGCGTTCAATCAATTCTGTAGGATAATGTTCTCCATCCGACATAATTGAAAGAATGCAGAACTCAAGCACTCCTTTACGCATTTGCGCTTTTGTGTTTTCTATGTTCATACTGTTTTGATTTTAGTTTTTACTTGAAATTTTCTTCTACTGCTTTTAAATTTATCTATGAAATCATTGCGAAGCCTCCTCAATAAAAATTGCGGTGCCGGTTCATGCCGGTTCCGCCTGCTTTTGATTTACGCCACACGAAACTTCACCACGAGTACAAATTTTTCTGTAGGCACTGCTGTTTTCAAATTCATTTCTTTCAACGATTGCTCCACATAATTTTTCAATTCAGGGTTAGCCGAATTAATTTCATATAAACTCACCTTTCCTTTTTCATCTACCGATACGATAGCTTTCACATCGTTAGCTTCGGTATTTTCAGTTACATATTCAGGGCAAGTGATGTTGCGCATAATTTCTCTGCGCACATTTTCTTTCGCTGTCTTTTCTACATTGCCCGGAACGGCAGCAATTATTCCGATGGTGCTCATCAACAAAAAGTAGGTGGTAATAAATAGCGCTGTTGACATTTTCTTTTTCATGATTGTTGTTTTTTGGTTTGTTTAATCAACTACTTGACGATGCAATGATACGTTTATTAAATGGTATTATGCAACACACACTACTGTGTTTTTACTAGAACCGTGTCTAACCCGTTGGTTTTAAGGGAGAAAAAATTTTCACTTGTCTTATAAAAAAGATGAAAGAACCTCTCTTTTGTGTAAAACGTGGCATGATATTTTGAATAAGCGCAGCATTTTTGAAACCAAACCAAAACATGTTCTTATGAAGAAAACAATTCTACTTTCTGCACTACTAATGATTGTATGTGCAACAATGGCACAAGATTCTACGCACGTAAAAAAAAGACCAAAATTTATATTGGGGGGAGAGGGTATATATGTGAGTGATTCTACCTGGAAAATTGGAGGTTACATAGGTGTTATGGTCAGCCAAACGGCACTTTACCAATGGGGACCTGGTGGTAATAACAACTTTGCGTTTTTGTTAGGGGCAAGTTTGTATGCAAATTACAAAAAAGACAAATTGATTTGGGACAACAGTTTAGATGCGAAATGGGGAATGGTAGCTAATGGATTGATTCGCAACAAATCATTAGCAAAAAGCAATTTACAAAAGAACATAGATGTGTTTGGCATTAAAACTTCTTTGGGTTATGCTGTGTCGAAATCACTTTATGTTTCTGCCCGACTCGGATTCGAAACACAAATTACACCGAGTTACGATTACTCCTTAACCGATACCACAGATAGTGGTTTCAGAAGATATACCGTTTCAAAATTTGCTGCACCTGCGGTGTTAACTATTGGTCCTGGTTTAACATGGAAGCCGAAAGATTATTTCACTTTGTTCTTCTCTCCGGTAGAAGGTAAAATGACTTTTGTGACAAAAGATAACCCAGGAAGAAATATGGACACATTACCCACTGGAAAATTTACAGACGCTTATTATAATAACGTAGACGAAACCAGATTTGGCTTGAAGAAGGGCTCTGCTTTTATGGGTGAATTAGGATGGGAGTTGGATTTGCTTTTTCAAAAAGACATTATTAAGAACGTAAATTGGAAATCGCATTTGAATGTTTTCGGAGCATATTTGAACGACAGTTACAATCAGTATTTGCCCTCATACAATTCTACTTTGAACACCGTTGGCACCGATACGGTTAGACTAACATCTAAACACATTCCGGTGGTGAAATGGGAAAACGATATTGTGTTTAAGGTAAACAAGTGGCTAAACGCAACACTCTCGTGTAAGTTTGTTTATCAATACAATGCGCAGGTGCCTATAGATGTACGCAACAACGATACGAACAAAAAGGGACCGGATGGAATTACCGATAAAGATGTAACCGGAAATACTGTGAAGGGTTATAGCAAACTTCAAATTTTTGAACAATTCGGGCTTGGTCTATCAGTAAAGTTTTAATTGAATCAATTACGTCAGAGAAACGTCCCGCATATTTACTGCGGGACGTTTTCTATTTTGCACGCCTTACAAAACAACATGAGCGAAAAACCAAAATTTAAAGTTGATAATACGACTGTGCATGTAGAGACCGCTGTGTTGGTTGCTTTAGTTTCGCAAAACCAGAGCGAAGAACAGACCAAAGAATATTTGGACGAACTCGAATTTTTGGCAGAAACAGATGGTGTAAAAACCATGAAACGCTTCACACAAAAACTGCCGCATCCCGATAATAAAACCTATGTAGGCAAAGGAAAGCTGGAAGAAATAAGAGCGTATGTAGAAGATAAAGGCATTGATTTAATTTTGATTGACGATGAAATATCTCCTTCACAACAACGCAATATTGAAGAGGTCGTAAAGAAAAGAGTGCTTGACCGAAGTATGTTAATCCTCGACATTTTTGCGCAACGTGCAAGAACTGTTCAGGCAAAAACACAAGTTGAATTAGCTCAGCTGCAATATATGCTGCCTCGTCTAAAAGGTATGTGGACGCACTTAGAGCGTCAGCGCGGAGGAACAGGAACGCGTGGTGGAGCCGGTGAAAAAGAAATTGAAACCGATAGACGAATGGCGGAGAAAAAAATCTCTTTACTCAAGCACAAGCTGAAGGAGATTGACAAGCAAAACATGGTGCGCAGAAAACATCGTAGCGAAATGATACGCGTGGCGTTGGTCGGCTACACCAATGTAGGCAAATCTACCTTGATGAATTTGCTCGCAAAGGAAACGGTGTTTGCTGAAAATAAATTATTCGCAACGGTTGACACCACAGTTCGTAAGGTTACTTTTAATACTGTTCCCTTTTTACTGAGCGACACCGTTGGGTTCATTCGTAAACTTCCCCATCATTTAGTAGAGAGTTTTAAATCAACCTTAGATGAAGCTATTGAAGCCGATATTCTTTTGCATGTGGTGGATATATCTCACACCGCTTTCGAAGACCAAATGAATGTGGTTAACGAAATTCTGAAAGATTTGAAGTGCGAAATAAAACCCGTTCTCGTCATCTTCAACAAAATGGATTTGTATGAGCACAAGAAGTTTGATGAGTTCTTGCCCGATGAAATCAGGAATGGTTTATTAGCCGAATTAAAAGAAAGCTGGATGGCTAAGACTCACGACAATTGCATTTTTGTTTCCGCTATTCAAAACCGCAACACCGCTGACCTGCGCGAACTGCTTTTTCAGAAGGTGAAAAAACTTTATCTCGAGCGCTATCCATACAAAGCCGGCTATTGGCAAGACTACTTAACACAGACAGATACTACCTTAGAATCCTAACACTTGTTAGTTTCGAAAGAATTTCTTTCTTTTGTTGTTAATCGTTAACCTATGGCAACAAAACAATCAACCAAAGAAAAGGTAAAACAAACCGCCCAAAAACTTTTCCGTGAGCGCGGTTATGCTGCCGTGGGAATGCGCGAGCTGGCCAAAGAAGTAGGTATACAGGCGCCAAGTTTATATAACCACTATAAAAGTAAAGATGATTTGCTACGCGAAATTTGTTTCGACATGGCAGGACATTTTTTTGTTGGGTTTGATAAGGCAGTAACTACAGAAGAGAAATCGCAGCGAAAGATGAAAGCGGTTATCAAAGCGCACATCCAGGTAATTGCAATGAACCTTGAAGCTTCGGAAGTCTTCTTCAACGAATGGGTATTTTTAGAGCAACCTCATTTGAGTAAATTCAAAAAAATGCGATTCGAATACGAAATGAAGTTCCGGGAGGTTATTGATAAGGGAATAAAGAAAGGAGATTTCAAAAAAATGAATTCGAAATTAATTGCCTTCGCAATTTTTTCTGCACTAAACGCTACTTACGAATTGTACCATTCAAACGAAAAATTATCGCAGGAAGAAATTGCAGAGGATATTTCTGAGTTATTATTAAAAGGACTTAAATCATAAACCATGTACGGAAGCACAAACTTATCGGAAGAAGATGCAAAACGAATGAACAGCACGGTGGAAGATCCCGAGAAGTTGGAAGCATTTGAATCGCGCATTGCACGGGGCGAAAAAATTGAACCGCAAGATTGGATGCCTATAGAGTACCGCAAGCAGTTGATACGAATGATTGAGCAGCATGCACATTCAGAAATTGTGGGTGCGTTGCCTGAGGGAACGTGGATTACACGTGCACCCAATTTCAGACGTAAACTTGCGCTTATTGCAAAAGTGCAGGACGAAATCGGTCACGGTCAATTACTTTATTCAGCAGCCGAAACGCTTGGCAAAACACGCGAAGAAATGCTGAACGATTTGTTGAACGGTAAATCGAAATATTCAAACGTATTTAATTATCCTGCAAAAACATGGGCCGATATTGCAGTGATAGGGTTTTTGGTGGATGGCGCAGCAATCGTAAATCAGGTTATTAATAGCAAAGGAAGTTATGGTCCTTATTGTCGTGCGCTCGAGAGAATTTGTTATGAAGAAAGTTTTCATTTAAAGCAAGGCCATGATAACGTGGTTTACCTCGCCACAGGCACAAAACATCAGCGCGCAATTTTGCAGGATGCCATCAACCGGTGGTATGTTCCCTTGTTACACTTTTTTGGTCCACCAGATAAACTGAGCGCTCACAGCGAAAAATTAATGAAGTGGAAAGTGAAATTGGCGAGTAATGACGATATGCGAAATCAGTTTCTCGACCAATACGTTCCTAAAATTTGGGAGCTTGATATCACCTTCCCCGACCCTAATTTAAAAAAGAACAACGATGGCATTTGGGAATTCAGCGATCCCGATTGGAACGAATTCAAACGGGTAATAAACGGTGCTGGTCCTTGTAATGCAGAAAGGATTGCTGTGAGAAAATTTGCGGAAGAAGCGGGAAGATGGGTGCGAGCAGCATTGATGAATCCGACAGAAAAATATGTAGCACCTTTAGCGTAATTTGAAAACAGAAAACAATGGAAACACTTGACCCAAGAATAAAACGTTTGTCTTTAGAAACATCAACGGAAGTTGAAAAGACAAACTCACATTTAATTACCTACGAAGTTTTTCATCAGGAGAAAAGAGGAAAACATGTAACGCATGTCGGCATTGTTCACGCATCAAATCCCGAAATGGCGTTAGTGATGGCGAAAGAAGTTTTTGGCAGAAGAGGAAAGACTACCAACCTTTGGGTGGTGAAGACAAGCGATGTTTACACGTTCAGTTCAGAAGATGAGGAAATGTTTGAAACCACTCCCGAAAAAACTTTTCGTGACCCAGCATATTATAAGGTAAGAGATAGAATTGAAAAATTTCAAAACAAGAATAAAGTTTGAACATGAGCAACGCACTTAAAGATTTACTTTTTAAGATGGCAGATGATGCGCTCATCATTGGCCACCGCAATTCAGAATGGACTGGTATTGGTCCAATGTTGGAAGAAGACCTCGCATTTTCTTCTATGGCGCAAGATAAAATTGGACATGCACAAGCACTCTACAAAATCTTGAATGATGTTTTGGGAGAAGCGGATGCAGACACACTTGCATTTAAACGCGAAGAAAAAAATTTCAAATGCTGTCAGTTAGTTGAGCAGCCGATTGGCGAATACGATTTCAGCATTGTTCGTCAATTTCTTTTCGACCATGCGGAATTGATTAGGTACGATATGCTTACACAATCTTCTTTTCAGCCGTTAGCGCAATTAGCGAAGAAGGTGAAAGGAGAAATAAAATACCACGTCATGCATGCTGACACTTTTGTAAAACTACTCGGCAACGGAACAGAAGAAAGTAAAGCACGCTTGCAAACCTCTTTGAATTATGCCTGGCATTTGGCCCTTGGCATTTTTGAAAAAAGTGAATTTGAAAACGATTTGATTTCAGAAAATATTTTTGCAGGAGAAGAGGAACTGAAAAAACGGTGGCTCCAAAAAATAATTCCAATTATTGAAGCAGCCAGCCTGAAAATTCCCGCAACTGATGAAAGCAAAATAGTTTACGGAGGTAGAAAAGGGTTTCATTCAGAATATCTGAAACCGCTTTTAGATGAAATGTGTGAAGTAGTCAGAAGCGATGAAGCAACAGCAGAATGGTAATCACAGAAATTACAGAACAACAAATTTGGCTTGCACTCGAAAATGTGAAAGACCCGGAGATTCCTGTGATTTCTGTAGTGGATATGGGAATGATTACAGGCATTCAACTTCCGTTATCGGACTTCGGACTTCGGACTTGTTCTATTACAATGACACCCACTTTCGTTGGTTGCCCAGCAATTGATGTCATCAAAAAAAATATCCGCGAAGAAGTCTTGAAGCTTGGCTTTGATGAGGTAGAAGTGAAAGTTGATTTTGAAACTAAGTGGACGAGTGACAGAATGAAACCAGAAGCAAAAGTGAAAGTGGAAAAATTCGGTTTAGCACCACCGGTTATGTTGAATGACGAAGAGTTAACAGAAGAACAGCTCAATAATGTTCGCTGTCCGTATTGCCAAAGCACTGATACCACTTTGCGCTCTGCATTTGGTTCAACGCTTTGCAGGGCTATTCGTTTTTGCTTTTCGTGTAAACAGGGTTTTGAACAATTCAAACCAATTTAGAATGCGACACATGCTCTTGCTTTTTACAGCAATAACTTCAATTGCTTATGCTCAAGAAAATTCTGTAAAACAATTTTCGTGGTTGGAAGGAAACTGGAAGCAAGATGGCAAAGAGGAGTACGAAAAGTGGCAGGCGATAAACGATACTATGATGGGTGGCATCAGTTACCATTACGCGCAGGAAGAACACGATAAAGACGAAACAGATATTTTTTATGATGAATCAATCCGATTGGTGGTGCGCGGCACTAACTGTTTTTACATACCGCAAGTGCGTGGTCAGAACAGCGGAAAAGAAGTAGAGTTTAAAATCACTTCAGTTACTGCAAAATCTTTTGTGGCAGAAAACCCAGCGCATGATTTCCCGAAGCGAATTGTTTATAGACTAGTCGGCAGAAAAAAACTTATTGCATACATTGAAGGGAAAACAAACGGAGCGTATAAACGAATTGAATTTCATTTTACAAAACAGTAGCCTTGGTTTTGCAAGGCAATTGTTTTTTCTGCAGATAAAATCTATTTTCAAAAAAAGTTTATGCCGATGAGGAAATTTTCCGCCAGTCTTCTTTTTCATCTTTTTTTTGTTTCGATATTGTTTTCTCAAACCAGTGCTGAGTCAACCATGCTCAATCAACAGGCCGAACAACAATTAAACCAAAATCCTATCGAAGCCATTCGGCTAGCAGAAGAAGCAAAATCTCAAGCCGACCAAAAAGGCGATAAAAAAAACGGGGCACTTGCTACAACCATCATTGGCATAGCCAACTATAAACACGACAATTACGACAAGGCAAAAATTTTTCTTACCGAAGCAATTTCCCTAAGTCATAGCGCAAAGGATTCGGTTACCTTGGCTTACGCTTATTATTGGAACGGAAACCTTGAGATCAATAAGGGCGACTTTGCTAAAGCCCTTGAACAATATCAAAAGGCGGGAGCAATTTCTGTGGCCATTAAAGACAAAAAAAATCTTGCCCGTTCGCTTGATGGGTTAGGAGGAATTTATCAATCGCTTGACGAAGACGTTAAGGCAGATAGCCTATATCGCGAATCTTTAAAAATTGCCACCGAAAATAATTTTACCGAATGGATTCCTTCCGCACTCTCTTCGCTTGGAAATCTCGAGTATAAACACAAGCACATTGACAAGGCTATAGCTTACTTTACTGAGAGCGCAGCAGCGTCTGACGCTGCCGGAAACACAAACAATAAAGCCGGATGTTATCATCAACTCGCACTAATTTACTACGATAAAAATGACTCGAAACAAGCAATGAAGTTTGTTCAGCAGGCTATGGATCTATATCAACAAACAGGGGCAATTGCAGCATTTAGTCAAAGCCGACTGTTGTTGAGTTTAATTTTGCTTAGCGATAAGGACTACGACCTTTCTATTGATTTAGCCAAATCAAGTTTAGAGGACGGCAAACAAAAAAACGATTTGGTTTTGCAAAAAGATGCTACAGAAGTATTGTATTACTGCTATTTCTATAAAGGCGATAAAAGCAAAGCACTTGATTACCACATTCAGTTTTATGAATTAGCACAGAAAAATCAAAATGAAGAGCTAGCCAAAAAACTTACTCAGATGGAGCTGCACGACAAGTTTGAAAAGGAAAGAGAAATAGCACGCGCCATTCAGGAAAAGGAGAAAGCAGAAATGAATGCACAATTAGAAAAGCAAAGGCTAATGAAAAAAGCGTCATTCATTGGCCTTGGGCTATTAGGCATAATTGCAGCACTGGCAATTTTTGCTTTTGTTCAAAAACGAAACGACAGTAGACTAATAGCAGCAGAAAAGAAAAAATCGGACGATTTACTTCTAAATATTCTACCCGAAGAAGTGGCCAACGAATTGAAAGCAACGGGCCATTCCAAATCAAAAAATTATGATAGAGCTACCGTATTGTTTGCCGACATTAAAAATTTTACTGGTGCTGCCGAAAAAATGAGTCATGACAAATTGATATCGGAACTAGATTTTTATTTCAAAAATTTTGACGAAATAATTTCTAAGTATAAAATCGAAAAAATAAAAACAATAGGCGATGCATATCTATGTGTAGGTGGCTTGCCTATAGCAGATAAAGACAATGCCAATTATGTAGTTTCTGCAGGATTAGAAATGCAGGAATTTGTAATGCGAGTTAAAGAGGAGCGAATCAAAAAAGGCGAAACCTATTTCGAAATTAGAGTGGGTATTCATAGCGGCCCACTAGTAGCAGGCATTGTAGGGCTGCGTAAATTTGCATATGATATTTGGGGTGATACTGTAAATGTGGCAGCGCGAATGGAGCAACATGGAGAGGAGGGAAAAATAAATATATCGGGAGCCACCTTTGAACTTGTTCAAGACAAATTTATTTGCACCCACCGTGGTAAAATAGAAGCCAAGAACAAAGGACAAATTGATATGTATTTTGTAGAAAGCGCTATATCCTAATCTAATTGCTTTTGAGCATTTAATTCTTTTTTTACTTTCATTGCCATGAACAAAAAATTGCTTACGATTTTTGTTATTCAACTTTCATTTTTTGTCTCGTTTGCCCAAACGTCATCTGATGCAAAAGCCAAACAGCTAGAGCAACTTCGCCTGTTGAAGCAGCAACAAATGGAAGAACAAAAGATGCAAAATGAGTGGCACAATCAAGATGCCCAGCAAGAAATAAAAAAACAAAGCCAGGAACTCCAACAAAAAAACTTTGAAATAGTAACTAGCAAACAGGAAACACAAAAGGCGCAGCAAGATGTTTTAAGAGCCAAGCTTGCACTCGAGGCAAAAATGCGTGAACTTACATATACTCAAGTGCTCATAGATTCAGCAAAGGCAGAACTTGCATCCACCCGTAATCAACTCACCGAAACAGAATTGGTAAACAAACGAATTAAAGAAGAGCTACAGCATCAAGAAGATAGCGTAACTATGCTAAAACAGGAACAAGAATTTCAAGACTTAAAACTAAAAAGCCAGCAAACCGAGTTGGATGCTCAAAAGCAAAAAAATCAACTTTATATTATTGCTGCAGCACTTGCCCTCTCGTTATTGGTGGTGCTTTTTGCCCTCTTGTTCACAAGACAAAAAGCATTAAAAGAACTAGCCGAAAAAAACAAAGTGATTCAGGAAGAAAAGAAAAGAAGCGATGACCTCCTCTTAAATATTTTGCCCGAAGAAATTATGCACGAATTGAAAGCGCATGGCAAAACAACAGCAAGAAACTATTCTAAGGCCACCGTATTATTTGCCGACATAAAAGATTTTACCACCATCAGCGAGCAGCTTTCGCCCGATGATTTAATCGAAGGCTTGGATGCTTATTTCGAGCGATTCGACAAAGTCATAGAAAAATACGACATCGAAAAAATTAAAACCATTGGCGATGCGTATGTATGCGCTGGAGGAGTGCCTACAAAAAGCGAAGGCAATCCGCACATCGTTGTTCAGGCCGCTATAGAGTTTATTTACGAAATAGACAAGCTTCGTAGAGAACGCACAGCGGTAGGAAAAATTCCTTTTGAATTCAGAATAGGAATTCATACAGGGCAACTGGTGGCAGGCGTAATTGGTATTCGCAAATTTGCCTATGATATATGGGGCGATACGGTAAACATGGCGGCTCGTATGCAGCAAGCCAGCGAAGCAGGAAAAATAAATGTGTCAGGCGCTACCTACGAACTTGTAAAGGATAGGTTTGTTTGCATTTATCGAGGTAAAATTGAAGCCAAGAACAAAGGAGAAATTGACATGTATTTCGTTACAAAGGCAATCGCATAAGGTTTAGGAACAGATAATATAGAAGCAGCGATGAAAATTTTTAAAGAGGTAGAACAACATATTATTGGCATTCTTAAACGCGATTTGCCAAACAATCTTTTTTACCACGGGTTACACCATACTATGGACGTACTTCGGTCAGCTGAGCTTATTGGGAAGGACGAAAAAATTACCGACCACGAAATGCTTCTGCTCAAGGTTTCGGTCCTTTACCACGATGCGGGTTTTATTAAAGTTTACAGAAACCATGAAGAAATAGGTTGCGAAATGGCGAAAGAAGACCTACCTAAATTTGGCTTTACCACGAAAGAAATTGAAGCAATTTGCGGAATGATTATGGCCACCAAAATTCCACAAAATCCAAAAAGCAAATTAGAATTTATTATAGCCGATGCAGATCTTGAGTATTTGGGTACTGATGATTTTGAGAGAATTGGAAGAACACTTTTCGAAGAAATTAAAATTTACCTTGGGGTTGAAGGAGAGCGACAATGGAATATTATTCAACTTAATTTTTTGAAGAACCACCATTACTATACTTCCTTCTGCAAGCGCCATCGCGAAAACAAAAAGCAGAAACACGTACAAACAATTGAAAAAATTGTTGCCACTTACGAGTAATAAGGCAAGGACCAGCTCCTCTTTTAATTCAAGCAATAACTATTATGGGTAAGGAAAAAATGTTTAAGGTAAATGCTATAGGATCCTTCGCCAATGTATTTCAGAACCAACATTTCACCAACCATAAAATGGTTAATCATTTACAACAAGAGTTAGAAATGAAAGACAAGTGGAAGAGTAATGTTTTTAATAATGCAAATCCAATAACGGTAGAACTAGCCTGTGGAAAAGGCGATTATACTTTGGCCTTAGCGCAAAAACACCCGGTCCGAAATTATATTGGAGTAGATGCAAAAGGGGCTCGCATTTTTACCGGAGCAAAACAGGCCATTGAAAAAAATCTTTCCAACATTGCTTTTGCACGTATGCGTATAGAAAACATTCTAAATTTTTTTGGGGAAGGAGAAGTGGATGAAATTTGGATTACGTTTCCAGATCCATTTCCTAAAAAAGGTGATGCAAAAAGAAGATTAAGCGCGAAGGGATTTTTAGATAGGTATCAAAAAATTTGCAAGCAAGGAGCGGTTGTTCATTTTAAAACCGATGACTTACCCCTTTTTCACTCAACCAAAGAAAGTATTGATGAGTTTGGTTTAAAAACGCTCTATTACAAAGAAAATATTTACGCCTCTCCTCTCGACTTCGAAGAGTTGAATATTCAAACCTATTATGAGAAATCGCATTTAGCGAATGGGCGAACCATTAACTACTTACAATTTCAATTATGAAAATCAGAGAGACCTCTCCAAAGAAAAAACACATCAATCAGTCACGCTCAAACCTATCTGAAAAGAAAAGTAGTTACTCATTTTTCGAAAACGTTTATGAAGTGGCGAGACTGATACCAAAGGGTAGGGTAACCAGCTATGGAGCTATAGCTAAATATTTGGGCTCAGGAAAATCAGCACGAATGGTGGGTTATGCCATGAATGCCGCGCATTTACAAGTGCCGCCAATTCCTGCCCATAGGGTGCTTAACCGTAATGGTATGCTCACTGGCAAACATCATTTCGCACCACCCGATTTAATGCAAAAATTGCTCGAAAAGGAAGGCATAAAGGTGAGCGAAGATACGGTTCAAAAATTCGACAAAATTTATTGGGATCCGGCTATAGAACTAGCTATCTGATTGATTAACTAATTTTCATACCAAAATATGTAAGGCAAGGACTTGCATTTTTAGAAAGGAGGTTTATATTTGTAGTCACATCAAGTTTAAAATCAAGTTTGCATATGAAGAATAAATTCTTATCAATAACCCTAACGGCAGTTTTTTTGGGATTGGCTTTTGCCGCATTTTCTCAAGGCGGACCACCACCACCACCACCACCACCACCACCACCAGGTTCAGGTGTTCCTATTGATGGAGGTATTTTTATGTTGTTGTCAGCTGGCTTGGTTTACGGGGCTAAAAAACTGTATCGTAGCGAATAATAAATTCTTCCACATTTTTAGATTGCCGCTTAACTCGCATTAAGCGGCAATTTTATTTCTAGGTAGTGCTAGGGGAGAAGTTTAATTTTCATAGCAACAGGTTGGTGGTCGCTAAAATCAAATCCCAAATCGAATCCATTCACTTGTTCCACCATTATATTTGGCGAAGTGAAGTAATAATCAATGACAGTAGTAAAAGTTTTGTTTTTATCGAAAGTGAATTTGTTTTTGCGATTGGTAGCAATAGTTGAATCGTAGTTATAGTTCCAGCCAGCAACATAGTTAGGGTCATTGTTTTTTAAGTACAATGGGTCGTCTTCATGTTCCTTTTCCCAAGTATGAACGCTGAACGAAGGTGGGGCAATATTCCAATCGCCACCAAGAACAACATAGTTTCCTTTTGAGTATTCTTCTTCAAGAATTTTTTTTGTCAAAGCCATTTGTGCTTTTTTTACGCTTCCGTCATCATATGCTTCAAAATGAGTGTTGATGACAATCAAATCTTTACTGTTGGCGAGAGTATAACGTTGCATAATTAAGCAGCGCTCGAGGTAAAAAAGTTTACGTGGAAAATCTGTAATGCCCGGCAACGCAATTCGTTTCGATTCAACCGGAGTGTATTTTGAAAGGGTTTGCAAGCCGCCAAAAACTTTTCCAATGGGATTTGTAAAAGGGAAAGGCAAATACATTACATCGTAGTTTGGGGTAAAAGCAGAATTGTGCTCAGTCAATATTTTAGCAATTTGTTCTACCTGGTCAATTTTCCAACTGCGTTTACTTTTTTTATCCACTTCTTGCAACATGATGAAATCAATATTGCTGTTTGCGGCAATAAAATTTTTGATGCCTTCGTTATTCTTAAGCACATGTTCTTTTGGCGATGTAACCATTTTACCGCCATCGTAAAAAAAATCTACTTCTTTACCCAATCCACCATAACCCAAATTCCAGATTAAAAATGTGAAACACGAATCAGTAAGTTGCTTTGGGTTTTTGATAGATGATTTTGGTTGTTCGGGGGCTACTAGCTCGATTGGTGCTGGTTTGTATTTGGTGATTATGCCAAGCAGAATCATTCCGCCTACATAAAGAGTTGCGCTCATAAAAAGAATGCCAACGAATAATAATGCCTGCTTCATTTTTTAAATTTCTGCGCAAGATAATTTCTACATTTGAATTGGTAAAAACAAAATCACGTTTGTAATTTCAACACAAAAATTAAAGTATGAATCACTTCGAATGGACATGGCAACAAGAGGGAGAAACAATTTCGGCACAGGGGTGGAGTCCACCACATACCAACGGAGTTGTTTGTATAGTACATGGATTTAACGAGCACGGAACTCGCTATGCCGAAGCGGCAGAACGATTGTGCAACGCGGGTTATGCGGTGCTAACTTATGATGAATTTGGTCACGGGAAAACTTCGGGCAAACGTGGACACGCGCCCACTTATGATGCGTTTCTTGATTCAGTAAAAATAATTTTAGATGAAGCGGAAACTCGGTTTCCCGGGGTGAAGAAATTTTTGTGGGGACACAGCATGGGTGGTGGAATTGTGTTGAATTATTTACTGAAACGGCAACCGAATATCGCTGGAGCTATTGCCACCGGTCCATTGTTGAAGCTAGGATTTGAGCCGCCAGCATTCAAAGTTTTTTTGGCGAAGATGATGGTGAACATTTACCCCGCATTTACTGAAAAAGCCGAATTGAATTCTGAAGCTATTTCGCGCGATAGAAATGAGGTTCGCAAATACAATGAAGACCCGCATAATCATGGAAAAATTACTGCTGGAACTTTTCTGGGAATGTTTCAGGCGGGGAAGTGGAATGTTGAACACGCGAGTGAACTGAAAACTCATTTGTTGTTGATGCATGGAACTGCCGACCAACTTACTTCAGTTGAAGGCACAAAAGAGTTTGCCGCAAGCGCTCCCAAAAATTTGGTAACACTAAAATTATGGGAAGGTTTTTACCACGAATTACACAACGAGCCTGAGCCCGACAGAAGCGAGGTGATGGCATATATTACCAATTGGCTGAACGGAAACCTCTCCTTCCCGCAAGCGGGATGAAACAAAATACTCTCCGAAGTAGAGGACTTTAAATACATGCGCAAATTATTTCTGTTACTACTTTTAACTTTACTTCTCTGCACGATTATTTATTTTTTTCGCGCGCCTGTTTTGCGTTCATGCGCTACGTTTTTAATTGAAGAAAACACGTTGAAGAAAGCTGATGCAATGTTTGTATTGTCGGGTGGTGGTTATGACCGTGGCAATGAAGCGGTGAAAATCTTCAATGCTGGATATGCCGATAAAATTATTTGCACAGGAGGCAATGCAGTTACTGAATTATGTGTGATGAATATTGATACACTGGAAAGCGATATGACTGCGGCTAATCTTCGACAACATTCAATTCCGGATTCGTGTATAGTATTGATTAGAAACGGAACCAGTACCAAAGAAGAGGCACAAATTATTTTGCATTACTGTTATAAAAACAATTTTAAGAAGATAATTGTGCTTTCGTCTAAACTTCACACACATCGAGTGAATAGTGTGCTTCGCTCCGCGTTTTTGACGGCAGGTATAGAACTTATAGTACGGGGTGCACCGAGTTCAAGGTTTAATGAGTTGGATTGGTGGAAAGAAGAAGAAGGATTAATTAGCATGAACAACGAATGGATGAAGACAATTTATTACTGGGTAAAACATTGAACGGAGCTATTTACCAATCCTTGTCAATCTTCACGTTTACTACTTTCATTTGTTTCTGCTGCATTTTCTGATTGGTCTTTTGTTCTTCGCCTTGTAAAGCTTGTAACATTTTTTCTGCTTCTTCTTTTGAAAGTTTTGGTTGTTGTGCTTTCTGCTGCTGGTCTTTTTTATCCTGATTTTTCGATTGCTGATCCTTGTTGTGATCTTTATTTTTATCGTCTTTGTTCTTATCCTGCTTGTCTTCTTTCTTATCTTTTTTATCGTCCTTTTTATCCTTGTTGTCTTTGTTCTGCTTGTCTTGATTTCTTTGTTGAATCAGCATTGCGTTCGCATAAGCTAAATTATATTTCGTATCGGCATCTTTTGAATTGTTCTTCAAGGCTTCTTTATATGCCTTTGTCGCTTCTTCCCATTTCTGTTGTTCTAAAAAAGTATTGCCTAGGTTGTGATAGGCTTTTGCCTTGATGGTTTTATCGGTATTGGTTTGTGCCGAAAGCTGAAATTGTTTTGCGGCTTCATCGTAACGCTTTTGTTCATACACGGCATCACCCAAATTGAAAGTGGCTTCGGGCATGTTGTTCTTTTTGTCGAGCGCTTTTTTGTAGCTCGCTTCTGCATCGGTGTAAATACCTTTGTCGAATTGTTTATTGCCGTTTCGAGTTTCTTTTTTCTCGGGGGTTGTAGAGAGTTGATTTAGCTGTGCGTTTGAAAACAGACAACAGACAACAGACAACAGAAATAAATGTAAGCTCTTCATGAGAGTGCGAATATATTATTACAACCAACCACAGCCAATGCGGTTAAAATTTTTTAGCAAAGTGAAAAGAGTTTGATCAGCACCACCGAAAAAATTTTCAAGTTCATGTTACTGTTTCACCGCTATATTCAATCCATCGCGCAAGGGAAGAATGAAATTTTTTACTCGCGTATCAGTAGCTATTTTTTCATTGTATTGGTGAATGGCAAGAGTGTCTTTATCTTTTTTTTCTTCTACCACCTTTCCGCTCCACAACACATTATCGGCAATGATATAACCACCAACCCGCACTTTATCGAAAACTAAATCGTAGTAGTTGGAGTAATTGGTTTTATCGGCATCAATAAAAACCAAATCAAAAGTTTCATTCAGTTCAGGAATTATTTTTCGTGCATCCCCAATCAGGTGTTTGATTTTGGAAGAGAGTTTCGCACGTTCAAAATATCGGGCGCACATCGGTTGTAGCTCTTCGTTTACATCAACGGTATAAAGCAATCCGCCATCGGTTAATCCTTTTGCTAAACAATTAGCAGAGTAACCCGTGAACGTTCCTACCTCTAAAATTCTTTTCGGTTGAAGCAACCGCGAAATCATTTCCAGGAACTGTCCCTGTAAATTTCCCGAAACCATTTGCGGCATCTGAACTTTTAAATACGTTTCGCGCGAAAGTTCACGCAACACTTCGTCTTCTGCCGAAGAGAATTGCGTTATGTAATTTTCAATTTCATTAGAAACTAAATGCATGGTTATATGATTTCTCTCTTTTTTAATTCTTTCAAAATAACTTTGAACCAAAATGAATATTGGTCAGC
The DNA here is from genome assembly GCA_947479455.1 of Bacteroidota bacterium. GTDB lineage: Bacteria > Bacteroidota > Bacteroidia > Chitinophagales > LD1 > Bog-950. Next base: position 9,119 of record CANJZE010000019.1, on the reverse strand, counting down.
GTTTTTCGCAATATCTATTTCCAAATCTTCGGTTTTCATCCAGCGTACGCTAGCTACTTCGTTTTTGTTGAATTCAAATGCATCATCAAACACTCCCGTGAAAACAGTATCGTATTCCCATTCGGTCAAGCCGCTTTTTTCGTCATGCGCTTTGTAGATGAAATGAAATTCTTCTTTCAGCGCAGTTTCAATTCCGAGCTCTTCAAACAATCTTCTCTCAGCCGCCTGCTGAAAACTTTCATCCTTACGCGGATGGCTGCAACAGGTATTACTCCAAATGCCTGCGAAATGATATTTGTTCAGCGCACGTTGCTGCACCAATTGTTCGCCTTTGCTATTGAATATAATTACGCTGATGGCGCGGTGAAGCAATGCTTTTGTGTGCGCCTCTAACTTGCCTACGTAACCGAGAACATTATTATCCTCATCAACCAAAACTACTTGTTCTTCTTTATCTAAGTCTTCCATAGTTATTTCTTAAACCACCCAGAATACATCACATAATTATTGCTGATGCGCTCAATCAAATCTTTGAATTTTTCTTTGTCCACGTCCTTTACTTTTTTTGCGGGAACACCTGCGTAAATGCTTCCTGGCTCTACAATGGTATTTTCTAAGACTATAGCCCCCGCGGCTATAATGCTGTTTTCGCCAATAACCGCATGATCCATTACAATAGCTCCCATGCCAATGAGCACATTGTCGTGCACGGTGCAACCATGCACAATGGCGCGGTGACCAATGCTCACATTGTTGCCAATGTTGAGAGGCGCTTTTTGGTAAGTGCAGTGAAGAATAGCTCCGTCTTGCACGTTCACTTTGTTGCCCATTCGTATGTAATGCACATCGCCCCGCACCACTGCCTGAAACCAAATGCTGCAATCGTCACCGGTTGTTACATCGCCAACCACTGTAGCGTTTTCTGCAATAAAATTATTGCTGCCAAATTTTGGATGAATATTATTTACAGGAAGAATGAGTGCCATACTTAAAATCAAACATAAGAATTATACGAAAAAGGGGGACTACCCGAACAATTGCATCTGCATTTCTTTCAGCACAAAACTTTTTCGATGAAGTGGCGTGTGTCCTAATTCAATAATTGCTTTGCGGTGTTTTTCAACTCCATAACCTTTATTGCAGAGCCAATCGTATTGCGGATGTTTTGTGTGTGCCCGTTCCATCCATTCATCGCGATATGTTTTTGCCAGCACAGATGCTGCGGCAATGCTCAAATATTTTCCATCGCCTTTTACAATGGTTTGATGTGGAATCTTTTTGTAGGGCTTGAATTTGTTTCCATCTACAATAATGAATTGAAAAGGTTTGCGCAGTTTCTTCAATGCTTCATGCATAGCAAGGATTGAAGCATTGAGAATATTGATTTCGTCAATCTTATTATTGTCAATACTTGCCACCGCAAAATCAACAGCTTCATTTTCTATGATGATTCGAAGTGCTTCGCGCTGTTTGCGCGATAGTTTTTTGGAATCATTCAGTTCTTCGTTCTTAAAGTTTTTTGGAAGAATAACGGCAGCCGCAAAAACAGGACCAGCCAAACAACCTCTGCCGGCCTCATCGCAACCGGCTTCAATAAATTTTTTTTGAAAGAATGGTAGCAGCATAAACAACCCCTAAATCCCCTAAAGGGGACTTTGAGAAATACCAAAATAAAAAAAGCCTGCTTGTGCAGACTTTGTATTTTGTATTAAAGCCCCCTTTAGGGGGGGTGGGGGTTATCTTTTTAGCCCGTTGGCAAACACCAACATTTTTTCTTCTCCGCTTTTAGTTACGAATGTACCCTGACCATCGCGGTTATTGTTTGTCCAGGTGCCGGTATATTTTTCTCCATCGCTCCAGGTAAAACTTCCAAAGCCATGCAAACTTCCGTTCATAAAATCACCCTCGTATCGGTCGCCATTAGCCCATGTAAAAATTCCTTTTCCGGTTCGGTTGTTGTCTTTAAACTCCCCCATGTATTCATCGCCATTTGCAAAAACCATTTTACCGAATCCTTCTTTTTTATCTGCCATATAATAGCCATCATACAAATTTCCACTCTTGTAATAGTACTTTCCCTTGCCCGCTTTTTGTCCATCTATAAATGAACCTTCGTAGCGTTCACCGGTGGCATATTGCAACACCCCCTTTCCATTAATTACTCCGTTCACCATGTCACCAATATACTTGTTTCCATTGGCATACATATACGTTCCGTAACCGCTCATTTCATCATTTGCAAACTGACCAATAAACTTATCGCCATTCGGAAATTCGTAGTTGCCGCGCCCTTGGCGTTTGTCTTCTTTCCAATCGCCATAATAAGAAGAGCCATCTTTGAAAATGGCACGACCAACGCCATTGCGCATATCATTTGCCCATACGCCATCATACAACGAGCCATCGAAATAAACAGCACGACCATGACCTTGACGTTTGCCTTCTTTGATATCGCCTTCATATTTGCCGTTTATGAACGCGATAGTTTCTTGCGCGGTGGCTACACCGGTAGTAAGGGAGAAGAAAATAAAAATGTAAAAAGCCGTTTTCATAATCCAACACGTTTGTAAAAAACATATACGCATGCGTATGCTAAAAGTTACAACTTGTATGGTGGTATTGAAAACCAAGTTCCATCTTGTATGAATAAAGATGAACTTAGCTAGGTCAAATGAATCCGCTCAAAAAACTCGCATCACAAACTGCCATCTATGGACTTAGCAGCATAGTTGGCAGGTTTCTTAATTACTTGATGGTGCCGCTTTATACTTATGCATTTTCAAAAGCGGAATATGGGGTGGTAAGTGAGTTCTATGCGTATACGGGATTCCTCGGTACTTTGTTAGTGTTTGGTTTCGAAACCGGATTTTTTCGATTCTCTCAGGATGAAGAAAACAAAGCGAAGGTTTATTCCACTGCACTCAACTTTGTTTTAGTTGCCAACCTTGTTTTCATTTTATTGATTGCTGTTTTTGTTTCTCCTGTGTCGGAAGCGCTTCGTTATCCAACTCACCACGAATACTTTTATTGGTTCGCGTTGATTCTTGTTTTCGATTCAGTAGCAACAATTCCATTTGCACGCTTACGCTCTGAAAACAAAGCATGGCATTTTGCAGGCATCAAGTTTTTGGAAATCGGATTGACCATTTTACTCAACCTGTTTTTTTTTGTGGTTTGCAAACGCGCGTTTGAAGCAGATGCAAATTCACTCTTCGGTAAAATGTATAATCCTGAAATAGGAGTGGGCTATATTTTTATAGCAAATTTGATAGCGAGTTCATTCAAACTGCTTTTGCTTTCGCCATTGCTGCGCGGAATTTTTGGTGGAATAGATACAGCGCTATTAAAGAAAATGATTCGCTATTCGCTGCCGATGGTAATTATTGGTTTTGCGGGAATCATCAACGAAATGCTTGACCGCGCTATCCTAAAATTTCTTTTGCCTTTCGATGCAAAAACAAATATGGAACAGCTCGGCATTTATGGTGCGTGCTACAAGCTTTCTATTTTAATGACACTTTTCATTCAGGCGTTTCGCTATGCGGCAGAGCCGTTTTTCTTTTCGCACGCCAAAGAAAAAAATTCAACAAAAGTATATGTCGATGTGATGAAGTATTTCGTGATTGTTTGTGTCACCATCTTTTTGCTTGTTACTCTTTACATAGATGTGTTCAAATATTTTATCGGTAAAGATTTTCGCGAAGGACTTTCGATTGTTCCTGTTTTGTTACTGGCAAATTTGTTTTTGGGTGTGTATGTCAATCTTTCCATTTGGTATAAGCTTTCAGACAAAACTTTGCTCGGCTCGTTTGTTTCAATAGGCGGTGCGCTGCTTACTGTTGTGTTGAACATTGCTTTTATTCCTGCTTACGGTTATGTGGCGAGTGCATGGGCAACGTTGGCGTGTTACGCGAGCATGGCAATTGTTTCTTATTTGCTTGGGCAAAAATTTTATCCGGTAGAATACGATTTGAAAAGTTTCATCAAATATTTTTTCCTCGCGTTGCTTTTCTATTTCTCTTTTACCATGGTGAACCAACGGTTGGCTTTCGCAAAACAACTTCCGCCATTTGTTTTAAGCACTGTTTACATGCTTACATTTTTAATCTTGGTTTGGTTTGAAGATGGTCGCAAACTCTTCAAAGGCTCTTCATCAAGCCCCATCATATAAATTTTATTTTTGGCGTCCTTTATGCAAATCAGAATCATCAATAAAAGTAACAACCCATTGCCCGCTTACGAAACAAGTGGTTCGGCAGGGATGGATTTGCGCGCGTTTGTGAGTGAGGAAGTAGAGTTGAAACCGTTGGATAGAAAGTTGATTCCAACAGGATTGTTTTTAGAAATTCCGGAAGGATACGAAGCACAACTTCGCCCACGAAGCGGTTTGGCCTTTAAGCACGGTATCAGTTTGCCTAATACACCTGCAACAATTGACAGCGATTACCGCGGTGAAATAAAAATTGCGCTCATCAATTTAAGTAATGAAGTTTTTATTGTGAAGAATGGTGAACGTATTGCGCAAATGATAATTGCAAAGCATGAGAAAGCAGAATTGATTCAGGTAGAAGAAATAAACGAAACGAAAAGAGGAGAAGGAGGATTCGGTTCAACAGGAAAATAAAAGACAATGAGAATAATTATCCCGATGGCTGGATGGGGCAGCCGATTACGACCACACACACTTACTGTACCAAAACCAATGTTGCCAATTGCAGGCAAGCCGATTGTTGAACGCTTGGTTCACGATTTGATGAAGAGCACAGAGCAAAAAGTAGATGAGGTTGTGTTTGTAATTCGTGAAGATTTTGGAAGGGTGATAGAAGAAAAACTTTTGAGCATTGCTATGGATGCGGGAAGCCGCGGGCACATTCGCTACCAGGCAGAGCCGCTCGGAACCGCTCATGCAATTTTGTGCGCTGGCGATTTTTTGGAAGGCAATGTGATTGTTGCTTTTGCTGATACATTGTTTCGTGCCGAGTATAAAATTGATGCACAAAAAGATGGCATTATCTGGGTGCAGAAAGTTGACGACCCTTCTGCGTTTGGAGTGGTGAAAATGAATGCCGATGGAGTGATTACTGATTTTGTAGAAAAGCCGAAAGATTTTGTTTCAGACCTTGCCATCATTGGCATTTATTATTTCAAAGACGGAAAATATCTGCGCGATGAAATGCAATATCTTCTTGATAACGACATCAAGCAAAAAGGGGAATACTGGTTGACCGATGCTATGGAGAATATGAAGAAGAAGGGCTCGAAGTTTTACAAAGGCGAAGTGCAGGAATGGCTCGACTGCGGAAACAAAGATGCGACTGTGTATACTAATTCGCGCGTGTTGGAGTTTATTAAGAATGAAAATTTGGTGAGCGAAAAGGCGGTGATTGAAAACTCTTTGGTTATTGCGCCTTGTTATATTGAAGAAGGGGTGTTGCTTAAAAATTCGGTGGTTGGACCGCATGTTTCTATTGGTGCGGGAACTACAATTGAAAATTCGGTGGTGAAGAACAGCATTGTGCAGAGCAAAACATTTCTGAAAAATAAGTTAATCGCCAATTCAATGATTGGGAATAATGTTAAACTTGAAGGCAGAATGGAAGACTTAAGCGTAGGCGATTACAATTCAATAAAGGAATAACAGCGAAATAATATTTCCGTTGTTCTCTTCTCAAATCAGCAAATGAAATTTTTCTCAACCATAATCTTATTTTTTTCTTTTGTGCTAGTTAGCCATGCGGCAGGTTTTGATAAGGAAAAAAAGAAGAAGAAAAAAGACGGGGATAAAACGCAAACTTCATTGCTCGATAAAGGCACGAAGCAAAAACTAGAACGCCTTTTACTCGATGCCGAAAAGGCAAAAGTGGTAGATGATTATGAGGTGGCGATAAAAAATTATCAGGATGTCATATTGCTTGACCCAAGTAATTCAAACGCGCACTTTCAGTTGTCGCAGATTTATTACACGCAACGAAATCTGAGTGATGCAGAAAAGGAAGTAACCGCAGCCGTAAAATTAGACCCGGATAATAAGTGGTTTATGGAAATGCTTGCAAACGTTTACATGAACGAAGGCAAAACGAAAGATGCGGCAGATGCATTCAAATCGTTGATTGAAAAATTTCCAAACAATCCCGACTACTTTCTCAACCTGGGGTTTCTGCAATCAAAAGCAGGTCAATTTGAAAACGCAATAAAGACTTACGACCAATACGAAAAGAATTTCGGCATAGACGAAAACGTAGTGATGGAGAAAAAAAATCTTTATCTGCATCTCAACAAATTCAACGATGCAGTAAACGAAGTGCAGAAACTGATTGATGCAAATCCGGGTGAAATAGACTACCTTCTTATGCTGTCAGACATGTATCGGGCTAATCGAATGAAAGAAAAAGCGATGGAGGTTTACAAAAAAATTCTTGCCATTGAACCCGACAATGCCAATGCACTTTTGGCTGCTGCCGATTTTGGAATGCAAAGCGGAAACGAGCAACAAAGTTTAGAAAGCATCAAGAAGATTTTTGAGAATTCGAAAGTGGATGTAGATACCAAAATCAAAATTCTTTTTCCGTTTTTGCAATACTGGGATTTACAAAAAGACAAACATGGTGATGCATTTGAACTGGCAGAAACCTTAACTACAGTTCATCCTGATGATGCAAAGGGCTATGCAATTAAAGGCGACTTGTTTTATCTCGATAATCAAAACGACAAAGCGCTCGAAGCCTATTTGAAAGCGCTCACCATAAACAAAGATGTTTTTCAGGTTTGGCAGCAGGTAATGGTTCTTTACAATGTAAAACGCGATTGGACTAATCTGCAAAAAACAAGCACCGAAGCCATGGAGCTTTTTCCTAATCAGGCGATGGTTTATTTGTTTAAGGGCGCAGCAGAACAGCAGAATAAAGAATTAGAAAAGGCCGTGAAGAGTTTTTCGAAGGGAGAAAAAATGAGTGCTGATAATGAAAAACTACGCGCGCAGTTTTTTGCAAACCTTGGCGATGTTTATCACAGCATGAACAAATTTGCGGCAAGCGATAGCGCATATGACCGCTCCTTGAAACTCGATCCGGAAAATTCTTATGTGCTGAATAACTATAGTTATTACCTCAGTTTACGCAAAACAAATTTGGAGAAGGCAAAGCAGATGAGTGCTTACTCCAACAAGTTGGAACCGAATAGCAGTTCATTTTTAGATACGTATGCGTGGATACTTTTTCAGTTGAATGATTTTAGCGGAGCGAAAGAGTGGCAGGAAAAAGCAATGAAAGCAGGTGGCGATAAAAGCGGAACTATCATTGAGCACTACGGAGATATTCTTTATGAACTCGGCAATAAGGAAGAAGCAGTTAAATATTGGAAGCAAGCCAAAGACCTTGGTACAGAATCGCCTTCCATAGAAAAGAAAATTTCGGAAGGGAAGTATATGGAGTAAGCTCAATACCTATAAAAATTAATCTTGTCTTTTTTCAAAACTGCTAACCGTTCTTTTTCAAGCACGGCAAGGCTTACATCGCTACTATCGGGCAGAGCAAGCGATTTTAAATCGAGCGTAAGCGAGCTGTATGAATTGAGTTGATGATTGTCGAAATACACAATCTGGTCCTGCAGAATTTGAAATTTCTTTAGCCCTTTCAATGGAATTGTCTTCTCATAACTCCCAAAAATATCAAAGACCAAAATACCAATGGCGGTGTCGTTCATATAAACTTTACTATCGCGCTCCAGCATAAAATTAGGATTGGGTGCTTGTTCTAACAAAACATTCAATGGCTGGCTTTCTAAAAACACTTTTCCTGCTTCATCTATTTTCTTCAATTTAAAATCGGTGTTGTCGTAAAACCAGATTCGTCCATCGGTAGAAGAGGCCACAGCAGAAATATTCTGATAACCCAGCTGAAAAAAATTGTAAGTAGTTAATGGTGATAAAAATTTATCGAGCGTAACTACCGTCATAAAATCAGGATAGAACACGAGCATCTTCATAGGATTGCTCACATCTATCATTCCAATTTTGCCGTAATTGAATTCTTCGTAGCGGTACAAAAATTTTCCTTCATTAGAAAACTTGAGAACAGAATTGTTAGAAGCAGAATAGAAACTGCTGAAATTATCCACTGCTAAAAAGATGGCTTTTGTTTCGTGGGAATTGAGAAGAGAAAAGGGAGAGACCAGAGAGCATAGACCAAAGACGATAGACAAAGCAAATGCAATCTTCATTGTATTTGCATAAACACGTAAACACATAAACACGTAAACACAGCGATGGACAAATTTGAATTTCATGTCTAAAGTCTATTGTCTAAAATCTTGTGTCTGTTTAAAATATTTCAACTCCATTTTTTCTCCGTCAAAAACAGCGTAGCTGTAATAATCGAGCCAATCTCCGGTATTGATGTAACGGCTTTTTTCATTCAGTTGCACATCAAGCGGCAAGTGACGGTGACCAAAAACAAAAAAATCGAAATGCTCTTTCTTCAAAACATCGTTTGAAAACTGCACCAACCATTCTCGCTCTTCGCTTTGAAATTCTTCCGGTGGTTTTCTTTGTCCCGCATTCCCAAAACGGCTTTCGTAAGAAAAGTAATTGGCGATGCGTGCACCAATATCAGGATGAAGCCACCGAAATAAAAACTGACAAACAGGATTCGAAAAAACTTTCTTGATGAATTTATATCCGTGGTCGCCAGGTCCGAGACCATCTCCATGACCAATGAAAAATTTCTTTCCGTCAAATGTTCTTTCGATGGGTTGCGTATAAACTTTTGCCCCCAATTCTTTTTCAAAATATCCGAACATCCATAAATCATGATTGCCGGTAAAAATGTGAATGGGAATTCCTGCATCACACAACTCAGCAATTTTTCCTTGTATACGAACAAAACCTTTCGGCACAACAGTTTTGTATTCGTGCCAAAAATCGAACATATCGCCAATGATGAAAATTTCTTTAGCGTCAGTTTTTATTTCATTAAGCCACTGCACAAAAAGTTTTTCGCGCGCATTGCTCGATACTTCATCGGGCACACCCAAATGAAGATCAGAAGCGAAATAAATTTTTCCCGAAGATGCCATCGGGCTAAAAATAGAATTATTGACGGAGAGTTACGGACGAAGAGACG
>CANJZE010000018.1 GCA_947479455.1 Bacteroidota bacterium | reverse complement strand
ATTTTGTCCTTGTGACGAATAATTAATCGTTCAAGGGCAAGCTCGTTGCCTGCAAGGTACTGGTCAACCAGTTCCTGATCGCTCATGATTTGAGTGCGCATGGTGTTACGTTTTAGAGTGAATAAAAACGTAGAGATGTTAGATAGGCGAATTAGATTTAAGACTTTAGATTTTAGATTTTGGACAGAAAGGGTTTGGAATTCTGTTTTGAAATCTGAAACGCTGAAATCGTGGTTGCAAAAAAATAATTAAAACAATAGCCGGATAAATAAGGTTGTTTGTGCTTAGCGTTATGCCAAACACACAAAAACAGTTTTAACCGAGAGTAGAGGAAGGATCGATATCTAAATTTTAATTGAATAAAAAGCCCTAAAAATTACCTTTGCGAATCTTAGAAATAGTGAAGTAGAAGTAGATTGCTATAGAGCTTGTTTTTTGATTATTGTAAACCGAATATAAACTACCAACTTGAAATCTCCAAATAAATTTTCAATCAGCGAAAAAAAAATCTTTATCAAAGGCGCCCGCGTTCACAACTTGAAGAACGTGGATGTTGAACTTCCGAAGAACAAATTCATTGTCATTACCGGTGTTTCCGGCTCGGGCAAATCATCGCTCACCATTGATACTTTATTTGCCGAAGGTCAAAGAAGATACGTTGAATCGCTTTCTTCTTATGCCCGTCAGTTTCTCACCCGCATGGACAAACCCGATGTAGATTATATCAAAGGATTGTGTCCTGCCATTTCGATAGAACAGAAAGTATCTACAAGAACAACACGCTCCACCGTTGGCTCGCTTACAGAACTATACGATTACCTAAGGCTTTTGTTCGCACGAATCGGAAAAACCTATTCGCCAAAAACAGGAGAACTAGTTACTAAGAACGAAGTAATGGATGTAGTAGATTTTATTTTTAAGTTGAATGAAGGCGATAAGGTGTTCATCTATTTTGAAAGCAAAGTGGAGAAGAGTTTTGCCGATGATTTGAAATTGCTTTTGCAAAAAGGATTTACCAGAATAAAATTTGGTGAAGAAGTAGCGAAGATTGAAGAGCTGCTCGAAAACAAAGAGGCGTTAAAGAAGAAGCAAACTTCAATCAAAGTATTAGTAGACAGATTAGTGGTGAAACACAACGATGAGGATTTGAAATCTCGCGCAGCAGATTCGGTTCAAACTTCTTTTGGCGAAGGGCACGGGCAATGCACTATCCAATACAGCCCCCAAACCCCCGAAGGAGGCTTTAAAGACAAAAATACAAATACGGATTTGGGTGGCGGTTCCCCCTTCGGGGGTCAGGGGGCTGAGGTTGTTTTCTCAAACAAGTTTGAAGCCGATGGAATTTCTTTTGAAGAACCTAATCCTCATTTCTTCAATTTCAATAATCCTTATGGTGCCTGCAAAACCTGCGAAGGTTTTGGAACGGTAATGGGTTTGGATGAAGATTTAATTTTTCCTGATAAAGAACTTTCGGTTTATGAAGGAGTAGTTGCTCCATGGAAAGGAGAGAAAATGAGTGAATGGGCGGAACCGTTAATTAAGAAAGGAGTGATGTTTGATTTTCCGATTCACCGTGCGTATAAAGATTTGGATGAAAAGGACAAGCAATTGCTGTGGGACGGCAACAAATATTTTCGTGGGCTTCACGATTTTTTCAAACACATTGAAGAACAGAGTTACAAAATTCAATACCGTGTAATGCTTTCGCGCTTTCGCGGAAAAACAACTTGTCCCGATTGTAAAGGTTCGCGCATTCGAAAGGATTCGCAGTATGTAAAAATTCAGGACAAGCATATTGCTGAATTGATGTTACTACCTATCAAAGAACTTCATTCGTTTTTCAAAAACATAAAACTTTCTCAGGGCGAAGCAGAAATTGGCAAGCGGATTTTGCTCGAAGTAAATTCGCGTTTGCAAACCATGATGGATGTGGGCTTAGGTTATTTGTCGCTTAATCGCTTATCGAATTCGCTTTCTGGTGGCGAAACTCAGCGCATCAATCTCACGCGCTCTATAGGAAGTAATCTTACTTCTTCGCTTTATATTTTAGATGAACCGAGTATTGGTTTGCACCAACGCGATACAGAACGATTGATAAAAGTTTTGAAAAATCTTCGTGACTTAGGAAACACGGTGGTGATTGTTGAGCACGATGAAGATATTATGAAAGCGAGTGACCACATTGTTGACATGGGACCTGAAGCCGGAATTTTTGGAGGTGAAGTAATGTTCAATGGCGGCACGAAAGAATTGCTGAAATCAAAAACGCTTACGGCAAAATATTTGAATGGTGTTTTGGAAATTCCTTACAGCCGTAAAAGAAGAAAGCCATCGAACTGGATAGAAATTATTGGAGCATCGCAGCACAATCTCAAAAACGTGGATGTGAAATTTCCATTGGGCGCATTGACAGTGGTGAGTGGTGTAAGCGGTTCGGGCAAAACAACTTTGGTAAAGAAAATTCTTTACCCTGCTATGATGCGCATGTTTGATGGCGCGGGAGAAAAACCCGGAACATTTCGCGAAATGAAAGGCGATATGCGAAGAATTACTTCGGTAGAAATGATTGACCAAAATCCATTGGGAAGAAGTTCGCGTTCAAATCCTGTTACGTATGTGAAAGCATATGACGGCATTCGTGAATTGTATGCGCGTATGCAGTTGTCAAAAATTCGTGGTTACCTGCCGAAAGACTTTTCGTTCAACGTAGAAGGAGGCAGATGCGAAACCTGCAAAGGTGAAGGCGAAGTAGTAGTAGAGATGCAGTTTCTTGCCGATGTGCATTTGAAATGTGAATCCTGCAACGGAAAAAAATTCAAAGAAGAAGTTTTGGAAGTGCAGTTCAAGGGAAAAAACATTTATGAAGTTTTGGAATTGAGTGTTGATGAATCGCTCGAGTTTTTTGCAGGCGATGAAGCCATCACTACTAAACTTCTGCCTTTGCAAAAAGTTGGTTTGGGTTATGTAAAACTCGGTCAGTCGAGTTCAACTTTAAGCGGAGGCGAAGCACAGCGTGTGAAGCTTGCTTCGTTTTTAAGTAAGGGCGAAGCGCCAAATCCAATCCTGTTCATTTTTGACGAACCAACAACGGGCTTGCATTTTCACGACATCAATAAACTGATTTCAAGTTTCAATCAGTTGATTGAAGCAGGACATTCAGTAATTGTTATTGAGCACAACATGGATGTAATAAAATGTGCCGATTGGTTAATAGATTTGGGTCCCGAAGGCGGTGATGAAGGTGGTAATTTGGTTTACCAAGGTGAACCTGAAGGTATCCTTTCTGAAAAATCTTCGTATACTGCATATTACCTGAAGGAAAAGTTGAACCGAGAATCCAATTAACCTCCAGTTATCATAACCACCACCAGTGAAAGGTAAACTGATTTTCTTATCGGCTTTGGTTTTCGTTTGCGCTCAATTGAGTGCGCAAAGTTTTTATGGCGTGGTAAAAAAAACCGATAGCCTTTCCTCTCCTATTTTTCAGGCAAAAGTTGAGGTAATCGAAGGCGACAAACCTTTTGGTATCTACAAAACATATTTCGATGGCGGTTACAAATTTAACGTCAACAAGAATCAGACTTACAGGGTAAAAATTTCATACTCGGGATATACCGATACTACGTTTACCATAAAAACCGATAAAGCAGGAAAACTTTTTCCTGAATACATCAGCGTGCGCTTAAAGAAAGATGGCATGCGCTTGATGGGTATGCTGAAAAGCCGCGAAGAAAATTTTCCGATTAAAGAAGCTGCGGTTGTTTTAAAAAATGTGATGACGAAAAAAGAAGACCGTATCATTACCGGCATTGATGGGCTTTACAATTTCAAACTTGAATACGAAACCAATTACAAGGTTTATGTAGATAAACGTTCAGTAGGAATTTACAACCAGTTTAAGGATACAAGTTTTTATCTCTCTACCATTGGTTTCAATCAGCCGCTCGATTACAAACTCGATGTTTATCTCGATGCCGTGCAATATGTTGACCCTATTTCGTTTAACGAAAAATATCCTGCAGCACAAAAACAAACTACTACTGCATCAAATGATACCAAAGTAGTTCCAATTAATTCTTCATCGGAAGTAAAACAACCGTTTGTTGTAGAAGAAAAACAGAAAAAAGAAAAGGATGAAACGGTTGCAAAACTTGAACGCGAATTAGAGGAAACGAAAAAGCAGTTAGAGGAGATGAAGAAAAAAGAAGAAGACCGTAAGAAAGGTGGAGCTGGAATTTCGATTGCCACAGGCGGAAACAAGAAGAAAGAAAAAACTGACCCCAATTTAGAAGTGGTGGTCATAAAAGATGAACCAACCAAAAAACTTGCAATAGATACCATTTTTGAAAACGAGGAGGAAATAAAAAAATTACAACAGCAAGCGGAAAGAAAATCGTTAGAAATTGAAGCACAAATAAAAAAGCAAAAAGATCAGGAACAACTGAAACGCGTTGCTGAAGAATTTGCCATGAAGCAACTAGCCTATGAAGACTCGTTATTAAGAGTAAAGGATGAAAACGAAGTAAGGCTGATGCAAATGGCAGCGCAAAGACAAAATTTAAAAGATGATTCCGTAGCTATTGAAAAAGCGAAGCAACAGGCAATAGCGAAAACCAGAGCCGAAAAAGAGTTAGCCATCAAAGAAGCGGCCTCGAAAAAACAAGCAGAAGACTCCTTGAAAAGAGTGGCGTTGGCGGTGCATTTAAAATCTATTCAGGATTCAGTTTTTAAAGCAAAGGCTGAACAGGAAAAAGCAGCGAAGGAAATTGCTTTGCATAAAGCGGTGGAAGATTCGTTGAAGAAAGTTGTTGTGGCACAAAAAGCGAAGTTAACTCAGGATTCAATAACGCAGGTAAAAGCCGAACAGCAACGCAAGGCAAAAGAACTCGCGGCCAAGAAAGCTACAGAAGATTCGCTCAAGAAAGTTGCCCGTGCAATTTTTGTTCAGGACAGTGTTGCAAAAGCAAAAGAACTTTTTGCAAAAAAACACGAGCAGGATTCTATCAAGAAAATTTTAGCAGCTGAAAAAGCGAAGTTGATTCAGGATTCAATAACGCAGGTAAAAGCCGAACAGCAACGCAAGGCAAAAGAACTTGCTGCTAAAAAAACTTTTGACGATTCGATAAAGAAGGCGAATATACTTGCACGAGTAAAATTTGTAAGCGATTCTATTTCATACGCAAAATCACAAGCTGAAGCAAAAATCAAAACACGAAATGATTCTATAGCTTTGGCAAAGTCAAAAACAACCCGCTTAAATTCTATTGACCTTTTAGATTCTGCATTAGCTGCCTGGGGAGGAACACTTTCTGCATCTAAAATTGAAGAGCGTAAAAAATTTGTAGCAGATTCTACGGCACGTGCAAAGGTTGAACAAATACGCCTGGCTAAAGAATCAGCACTTCGGAAACTTTTTGAAGATTCTATAAAAAAAGCGGAGGCCGCTGTCAGAGCAGAACATATTGCTGACTCTTTAATTCAAGTAAAAGCAGAACAAGCACGTATAGCAAAAGAGGTAGCTGCAAAAAAAGCAGTGGAAGATTCGTTGAAAAAAATACAAGCCGCTATACGCGCAGAGCACCTTGCCGATTCTATTATGCAGGTAAAAACAGACCAACAGCGAAAAGCGAAAGAGTTGGCATCCAAGAAAGCTTCAGAAGATTCACTTAAAAAAATTGCACGTGCTCTCTTTGTTAAGGATAGTATTACACAAGCAAAAGTGGCTTTGATACAAAAACACGAGCAAGATTCAATCAAAAAATGGTTATCGGCAGAAAGCGCAAAACGAATACAGGATTCCATTACACAAGTAAAAACAGCACAAGCACAAGCAGCAAAGGAAATTCTAGAAAGAAAACATCTGGAAGATTCGTTGAACAAATTAGTGGTGACTGCCAGTGCACAAATTGCGGCTGATTCAATTGCTCATGCAAAAGCCGAAGCACTTGCCAAACAAAAGTTGGAGATGGAAGCAGCAGCAAACTTAAAAGCAGCGCAAGTGCAAAAAGCTAAGGAAGTTGCAATCGAAAAATTAAAACAAGAAGCCGTACGCAAAGCGGTTGAGGATTCTATTAAAAAAGAAAAACAGTTAGCTGAACGCAAATCACTTGTAGATTCTATAACTCGTGTGAACGCTCAATTACAACAACGAGCACAAGAATTAGCTGCTGCAAAAAAGAAAGCTGACGAAGATTCTATAGCGCGTGTAACAGCTGAAAAAGAAAGAAACCAACTCGAAGCAAAACTAGCAACTGAAGCCAAAGCAAAAGAAGAAGCTATGCTTAGAGTTTCAATCGAAAACGAGGCTACACGAAGATTGGAAGAGGAAGAACGATTACGCACAAAAAAATCGATGGAAGATTCACTAGCTAAAATTGCCGGTGAGCGCGAAAAAATAGAAAGAGAAATAGCGGCAGCAAAACAAAAAGCAGCAGCCGAGGAAGCCAAACGAAGAGCAGAAGAAGCGGTTATCCAAAAAATAAAAGATGCAGAACAAGCGAAAATAGAAGCTGACAGAAAAAATGCAGAAAATGCCGCACACCAAAAAACGGAGGAGGAAAAGGTAAGCGTTACTGAAGATAAAAAAGTGATTGAACCTATTGCTTCAACCAATCAGCCGTTAACAAACAGTGCATTGGTTGAAAACTCTTTAAATATTAAAGAAGCAATTAAGGATAATATTATTTCGGCAGAACTTCCTGCTGTTGGTTTTGAAAAAAACAGCTACGATTTAACTCCAGAGATGAAAGCGGAGTTGAAAAAAGCAGTACTTGAAATGCAACAACAACCAGATTTGAATATTCGTATTTATTCAATTGCATCGGCCGATGAAACCAATGCAAAACAGGTTTCGCTTAAAAGATCAGATGCGGTTCTTCGTTTCTTAATTGATAACGGGATAGCCATTGACAAAATAAATTCAATCTACTTCGGCAGTAACAATAGTCGCAATGGTTGTGTAAATCAAAATTGCCCCGAAAATTTACAGAAACAAAATAGAACGGTTGCCTTCCAATTGGCAAAGCCTAACTAAGCTAGCTTTTTTCTATAAACCGTTGAACGAAATACCAACCGCAAACTCGTTTGCCTTAGGACCGCGGTCTTTTTTGAAAACATTCAACACGCCATAATAAGCGGTAAGATTAAAACTTGAATAGCCAATACGAATCATTGGCCCAAAACGAAATTGAGCAAAGTCGGGAAACCTTCTTTCTATATCGACTTTGGTAACGTTATTGATTTTGGTTTTTGTTTTTGTGTGGGCGTCTAACCGCACACCGGCCTTAAAACCAATGGCAAATTTCCAGCAGTTATCTAATTTGTCGGGGTTGGTTTTAATACGAAACTCCACAGGAATATCTAGATACTGCAAAGTAATTTTATTCACTTTATAATCATTAGGGTTAGCCAAAGCTGTAAAATGAATTCCTAAGGAATCTTCGATCATTTCGTGGCGGCTATAAATATTAGAGCAACTATAACCAATGCCGGGAGCAAAACTAAAACGCGAATTTTTAATTCTAAAATCCCAGGAGAAATAAATGTTTACCCCGCGCGAATACCATTTTGGTTTCAAATCGCCTCCAACAATTCTTGAATCATTTTTATCGTAAATCCAATTGCTAAAAATAAAATCAACGGCAAAACGGTCTTTCGAAAATTTGTTGAACCTCTTCTGCACCTCTGCTGCTTTCTTTTGCTGTTCCACTTTTTTGACTTGCTGCTCAATTGAAAGCTCATTCTTCTTTGCCAAGTTTACTGAATCAGGTACAGCAGCAGAAGCAGAAAAAGAAACAAACACTAAAACCAAAACCAATATTTTCTTCATGCTAATTTTTTAAGGCCTTTAAAACGAGCGGCAAATGTAATTATTGTGGACAAAGTGCCTTTCTGCCGAATCGATTGTTTAACCGAGATATTTCCCTTCAATATTCATTCTTCGTCCCATGCCGAATGCTTTAGGAGAAACACGTAAAATGGGAGGTGCCTGAAAGCGTTTCCACTCGCTGCTGTTAACCATTTTTAGTATGCGGTCAACGAGTGGCTTGTCAAATCCCATTGCCACTAGCTCTTTTGGACCTTGCCGTTTTTCAATGTATTGAAAAAGAATTTTGTCGAGCACATCGTATTCAGGAAGCGAATCAGAATCCTTTTGATTGGGACGAAGCTCTGCTGATGGAGGTTTTGAAATTATGTTTTGCGGAATGATTTCACTATTGCGATTAATGTAGTTTGCCAACTCATACACCTGCGTTTTGTAAACATCACCAAGCACCGAAAGCCCTCCGCACATATCGCCATATAAAGTTCCGTAACCCACAGCAGCTTCACTTTTGTTGGTGGTATTCAAAAGTATATAACCGAATTTATTGCTAAACGCCATTAACAAAACTCCGCGCACACGTGCTTGCAAATTTTCTTCAGCCACATTGAAAGGAAGGTTTTTAAAATGCGGCTCAAGCGTTTCAACGAACGACTGAAAATTATTTTCTATAGGAATGGTTTCGTATTTCGTTCCTAGGTTTTCACAAAGTTGTTTTGCATCGGCTAACGAGTGGTCGCTCGAGAAACCCGAAGGCAGCAACAGCGACAAAACATTTTCTCTCCCTAATGCTTCTACTGCCAAATACAACACCAGAGCCGAATCAATTCCTCCACTCAAACCGAGAATCGCTCTTTTAAAACCAAGCTTTGAAAAATAGTCGCGAATGCCTAGGATGAGAGCATCCAAGATTGAAGATTGATGATTTGTTTCATCCCGACTTTCCAATCGGGAGATGATTTGTGATTCTGCTTTTTCAATATTCAATTTTAAATCTTCAATAGTCACGAAATCTACACTCTCCCTAAAAAAGGGAAGTTGCTTGTTGATGTCGCCATGCTCGTTCACCACCATACTTCCTCCATCAAAAATTAACTCGGTTTGTGCGCCAACCTGGTTCACATACACCAATGGAATTTTATAACGTGCTACATTTGCACGAATCACTTTCAATCGTTCTTCATGCTGAACATAACTGAATGGCGAAGCAGAAAGATTGATGATAATATCAGGCGATTGCTTCGCTAATTCATCGAGCGGTGCAGTTGGATACAAAGGATTTTCATCACCACAATTCCAGATGTCTTCGCAAATAGTAATAGCTAATTTTTTGCCTTTGAAATGAACAACTTCAAATTTTTTGTTGGATTCAAAATATCTGTATTCATCAAACACATCGTAAGTAGGCAACAATGTTTTGTCGATGATGTTCTTCACTTCGCCTTCACGAATAAAAAATGCAGAATTGAACAAATCCTTTCCTTCCTTAGTTGGGTTTTTACGGGGACAACCAACTAACACTGCCACCTTCGAAGTATGTTTTGCAATTTCATTCAAAGCATCATTACACTGCGCAACAAAATCATCAAACTCTAAAAAATCGCGGGCAGGATAACCGCTAATGCAAAGCTCGCTGAACACAACCAGGTCAGCGTTTTGTTCTTCGGCAGTTTTTATGGCAGCAATTATTTTCTGCGTGTTGGAAGAAAAATTTCCTACATGATAATTTAATTGGGCAAGGCTAATTTTCATTTACTCCAGTATTTTATTCGCTAACCGAAGCGACTAATTCTTTCAACTCTTTATCAGCAATATCGCTTAGTTCAGACTTGTCGTAAATAGAAAGTAAAAACACCTGATTACGTACGTAATGAACATGAGTAATTATTCTTGCTCCACCCGATTTACCATTGCCTTTTGATGAAACAGCTAAACAGATTTTAAAACAATTCTCAATAATTGGAGTTCCTTGCTTTGGATCTTTTTCTAAGAGCGAAATGAGTTCTAAAATTTCCTGTTTAAGAGAAAGGAATTTTTTGATTAGTCGCTTAAACTGTTTTTTAAAACAAGAAGTTACTTCTACTTTATAGTTCATTCAAAAAATCGCGAGCTGATTGCAATTTTACTTTCCCTTTCTTCGCTAGCTTTACTTCGTTCACGGCTTGCTGCATCTCCTCCATAAATTTTGCCTTTGCCGGTGTAATGGTGGTTGCCTTTACATACGAAAAATTGCGAAGTACTTCTAAAACAAAGTCAGCCTTCTTGTCTTTAATTTCCAGTAAAACTTTCATTGCGTTTTCTTTTGGTTATGCAAATATAGGTAGACAAGGTTGTTTAAAAAATTTAGAGGGCGACAACGCTAAATTTTATCTGTAGAGTGAAACAATTTATAAAGCACAAACGCCACAGCAATCACGGCAAAATAAATAAGCGCAAGCTGAAAGTTATAGTAAGTCATGGCTACCAACGCCACCGAAGCAATGGTTAATGCAATGAGTGGCAACACAGGATAAAACGGAACATGAAAAGGGCGCGGCATATCAGGTTCTGTTTTGCGCAAGCGCATAATAGACAAGCAAGAAAAAATGTAAAGACAAATAGCCCCGAAAACAGAAATGGTAATGATGTCGCCAGTTCTTCCCGTAAAAAGCGCAATGATGCCAATGACCATATTTGATACTAAAGCCCAATGCGGTGTGTGAAACCGTGGATGAATTTTCCCAAGCACTCGAGGGAACTGTCCCACTTTTCCAAATTCATACGTCACTCTTCCTGCAGCAAGCAATAAGCCATTGAACGAAGCAACAAAACCAAACAGACCTACACTCACCAGCATATGATACATGATGCCGCTATTGCCGGTAATTTGCCCGAGCGCCATCGGCAATGGCGAATCGGAAACATTTCCTGCGCTGTCGTAAACAACTTTTTCCCAGCCGCCAACTCCAACGGCAGCAAAAAAAGTCATAGCCGCAAGAACGCCAAGTGTAATCATGGAATACATAAAACCTTTCGTGATATTCTGTTGCGGATTGATGGTTTCTTCTGCCACGTTTGCTAAACCCTCCATGCCGAGGAAAAACCAAATAGCAAATGGTATGGCTGCAAAAATTCCGGGGATGCCGTGAGGAAAAGGATTCGTTTGTAAATTCTGAATTTGAAAATGCGGAAGCGTAAGCGCGGCAAACAAACTCAATTCACCAACGGCAATAATGGTAATGATGAGTTCGAAGGTGGCGGAAATTTTTACACCTAAAATATTGATTCCCGTAAAAATGAAATAAGCTACGATGGCAAAAATCAAAGCATCAATAGTGGGAAACAGCAAATGAAAATAAGCACCAATACCCAGCGCAATAGCAGGTGGTGCAAAAACGAATTCAATCCACTGCGCCATTCCTGCTATAAAACCAATGTCTCTTCCAAACGCTCTACCGGCATAATCAAATGCCCCACCGGCTTTAGGAATTGCACAAGCCAACTCAGAATAAGAAAGCGAAAACGTGATATACATAATGAGAATAAAAACTGTAGCAATTCCCAATCCCATAGTTCCGCCTTTGTCCAAGCCTATATTCCAACCAAAATACATTCCTGAAATTACATAGCCGACACCAAGCCCCCACAGCATAATAGGCGTTAGAGTTTTTTGTAAATGTCCGCTGTTATTTTGTTCCATCGTATTGTTTCAAAAACCAAATGAAGTTTAATTCGCGTTAATTGTGCAATTCATTTCTGAGAAATTCCTCCTTTAGCAAGCAGAAATAATTTCTATTTTTAGCATCCTTAAAGAAACAATTATGGAAACAGCTACAGCACCAGCGGTAAAAAATATACCCATCAGTCCAAACACCAAGCTTGGAGAAATTTTCAGAATTTACGATGCGCAGAAAAAAAATGCGCAGAACGTAAAAAATTCTACGGCTAAAGAACGCAAAGCAAAATTGAAAAAATTAGTAGCGGTGGTTACAGAAATGCGTTCGAAAATTGAAGACGCGGTTTATGCCGATTTGCAAAAACCAAAAGTAGAAACAAGTTACACCGAAGTTTACAATGTAATTTCAGAATGTCGCCACGCCATTGCCAATCTTGACGACTGGATGGCTCCACTTGAAGTAGATACACCGTTAATGTTTATCGGCTCCACTTCAAAAATCGTTTCGGAACCAAAAGGAACTGCCTTGTTTCTAACCCCTTGGAATTATCCATTTCAAATGCCCGCACAACATTTAGTAGCAGCTATTGCGGCAGGTTGTACAGCTATCATCAAGCCGTCTGAGTTTACTCCGCACACTTCTGCCATAGTGAAAGAAGTTCTCGGAAAAGTTTTTGCAGAAAATGAAGTAGCCGTTATAGAAGGCGACCATACTGTTTCAACTGAATTGCTCAAACTTAAATTCGATCATATTCATTTCACAGGCTCACCTGCAGTTGGCAAAGTAGTAATGCATGCAGCCGCTGACCACCTTACTTCGGTTACCCTTGAACTCGGAGGTAAATCACCGGTGATAATTGATGAAACTGCAAACATTGATGCAGCAGTTAAAAAAATTACCTGGGGCAAATTTCTCAATTGCGGACAAACCTGCATTGCTCCCGATTATATTTTGATTCACGAATGCAAGAAGGATGAATTTGTTTCCAAGCTTGTAGCCAACGTCAAAAAAGTTTTTGGCGAAGACGCACACCAGAGCAAAGACATCAGCCACATCATCAACAACCGACACTTCAATCGTATCAAAAGATTATTAGAAGATGCCGTAAACAAAGGAGCTAAAATCGCAACAGGCGGACAGTCGGATGAAACAGATAATTTTTTCGCACCTACTATTTTGACCAATGTAGCACTCGATTCTAAAGTTATGGAAGAAGAAATTTTCGGACCAATTCTTCCGATTATAGCTTACAAAAATGAAAATGAAGTTTTAAATATCATCAACGGAAAAGAAAAACCCTTAGCACTCTACATATTCTCTGCAAAGGGAAGCAAGCAAGATTTTTGGTTGAACAACACAACCGCTGGCGGAACTTGCATTAATGATAATCTCGTTCATATCTCGCAACCCAACCTTCCATTTGGAGGCGTAAATAATTCGGGCATTGGAAAATCGTTTGGGCATTATGGATTTAAAGAATTCAGTAACGAGCGAGCGGTGTTGAAAGCATTGCACAGCGGAAGCGTAGTAACGCCTTTGTGGCAACCCTATGGCAAACTGGCAAAGACGGTAACTGATTTCATGATTAGATACATGTAAAGCCAGCCTTGTTTCATGTAAAAGGGTCTTTAATACAAATACAAACTAAAAATGAAGAATAGAATTTTGTTTCTCTCAGTTCTTGTGCTTGCGTTTAGCATCACACTATTTAACGGCTGCAAAAAAACAGAAGAAACCGCACCTCTCGAACCAATTTCTTTGGTAACGCCCGATACGGCCATCACTCGCTTGTTTGCAGGTGACCAATTACCTATCGAAATTAAATTCACCACTGACCGTCCTATCAATTACATACTCGGCAAGTACGATATTGATTCGTTGCAAACTACAGGTTATGTTGCTACTTATCCCGATACTTTATTTTTTGAAAAATTGGATGGTCTCGACCCCCGTGTTAACAGATACACTTATACAGGCACTTACACAAGCCCTGACACTCTGCGTCCGTTTGATGTAATTCGTTTCAAGATTTTCTTCGAAGCGGGCTCGTCAGTTTTCAAAACAGGGCAAAACTATCCGGCTGGTAAAGTTTCTTTCTCGAAAGAGTTTAGAATTGATGTGAGATAGGCTCCAAAAAATGTCCCCTAGAAAAAACCTTCTGCGCAAAATCAGGCCAGAAGGTTTTTTATTTAAATAGTTTTGTAGCAGAAAAATTTCACCATGTCCTCTTCCAAAGACTTACACGATAACAGGCGTAACTATACCAAACACGAGTTGACGGAGAAAAAAATTTCTCCCAACCCTTATGAACAATTCGGTTGGTGGTTAGAAGATGCCACCAATGACGGCATGCTTGAGCCCAATGCCATGACACTTTCTACAGCAACTAAAGAAGGCAAACCTTCCTCGCGAATAGTTCTACTTAAAGCGTTTAGTGAAGAAGGTTTTATCTTTTATACCAACTACCACAGCCGAAAGGGCAAAGAAATTTCAGAAAACAATTCAGCAGCATTGCTTTTCTTTTGGGATAAATTAGAACGGCAGGTTCGCTTAGAGGGAACCATTGAAAAAATAGAAGCGCATCTATCAGAAAAATATTTTGCATCACGTCCTTTCGAAAGCAAGCTAAGTGCAATCGTTTCAGAACAAAGCGAAGAAATTCCATCGAGGGAATATTTAGAAGACAGATTAGAAGCATTAAAAGAATCTGGAGAAATAAACCGTCCTGCAAGTTGGGGGGGCTATATTCTTAAAACAGATCAATTCGAATTCTGGCAAGGTCGAGCCAGCCGCCTCCACGACCGCATAGTTTATGAACTGGAAAATGGTGCATGGAAAATAAAACGACTCGCACCTTGATTTCAATTTCTGATAAAACAAAACGCCAATCGAACTGATTGGCGCTTTGTTTTCCTATGGGTTGCAACTATTTGTTAGAACCGGCTTTTAATCCAGGATGTGGAGCCGGAGGATTACTGTCTCCACCTTCTCCATCATTTGCATAACGGAATTCTACCTTGTTCTTCATCTTCCTTTCAAATGCAGAACCAGTAGCCGCTTTTTTTCCACCTTGATATTTCACGATAAATCTATCGCGAGATATTCCATATTTTTCGACAAGATAATCTACTGCAGCGTTCGCTCGATTCCAAGCTAACTGTTCGTTGTATTTTTGATCATTCCTCGATTCATCGTAACCGGTTACTACCAACTTCATATCAGGACACATCTGCATTCTCTCAGCTATTTGATGTAAGTTACCATAGTATTGAGGATCGAGATAATACTTATCATCATCGAAAATGGTAGAAGGCAATTCAATCTTGGCACAATCGTAACCACTGTTTCCTTTTCTTCCCTTATTGCCTCCAAGGCCGTTAGGGCCTCCAGGTATTCCTTCACCAATTCCCGCTGTATCGCAACATGGATTCGGTGGTATAATTGCAACACCATTCGAATCAATAGGGAAACCTGGAGGTGAGTATGGTTCCTTATCATCACAGTCAATAATACCATCGTGGTCGCTGTCAAGAGCTACACCATGCGTATCAACAGGGCAACCTTTCTTAGTAGCGGGTTCTTTATCTAAGGCATTGATTACACCGTCACCATCATCATCCTTCAAAATATCGTCAGCAATTGCTTTCGGGTTCATATCGCCAAGCTTCTTATAAGTATGAACATTAGGATTTAACCAATACATCGGCTCTGTACTCTTCTTGCCCATTAAGTGAATATTAATATTGATAGAAGTATAAGACAAATTATCATTGTCTCTTGTCATTCCCGGGTGCTCATCTTGTTGCCATCTGTAACCATCTAACAAATCGCTTCCCGTAATCAGTACTCGCTCCTCTAATCCTAGCGTTACCCATTTGGAAAGGTGAAACTGTATGCCAATACCTGTAGTAAACGATGGAACAAACTGCCAGTTTTTAATTCCAGGAGCGTTATTTTCCTTCTCAGCAAATGATTCATACTTGCCATCATACAAATTGTTCAATATTTTAAGAGATTCTTTTCTATCACTTTTAATACGCGAGTTAACACCCGGTGATTGTGGCTTATAATATAGTGCTGCAGCTTCAGAAAAATCGTAGACATCTCCATTTGCATTCAAAGCATCCATGTAAGTTGTATAGAACATTCCACTCACTCCTGCTAACAGATAAAAATTTACGAAGTTTCTTTCTTTATGAAAACTGGCGTTGCCAAAATTCATAAGTGCGGCAAGATGAAACTCGTGCATGTAAGTTCTATAGTTATAAAAGAAGAACTTGTTCATGTTCAACGAGTCCTTCGTTTTTGACTTATCTAAATTTGGGTTGTTCCAATAATTAACCCGCTTATCATAATATCCGTGCAGGGCGTCATTGAATTTCAGATTGGCATCAGGTTCCCAGTTTCTTCCTGTAGTACAGAAATAATTATAACCAAATCGTAATGAAAACATATAGCTCACCGCCTTTCGAATGGTAAAACCCGCTCCTACATTTTGAATGATTCCCTTACCCATGAAATGTGGCGCGACATCACCACCAATAAATGCTGAACCCAAATTCAAACCAAGTTCCCACGCATCTTTGGGTTTTGCAGGAAAATAGTACTGATTATTAAGGTAGGCTTGTTGTTGTTTTTGCTTTTTCTTTCCTTGCTGATATACCGCAGAATCTGAATCGTAACGTGGTTGTAACGGTGTTGAAATTTCTCTTCTGCGATAGAAGTTGAAATTTTTTGATTTCATATCTTCTCCAAAAAACTGAGTTTGATTCTGACGGTCTTTGATTTGTTGAGTGGTATCAGTGGATGCCGCCCTAATTGATTTTTTGGAACTCTTAGTTTCTGAAACTGGTTTCTCCTTCGAAGTAGCACTCTTCTTCGGCTTAGACGATTCTTCTGACTTCGCCTTAGTTTTTTGTTGTGCATTAGCCACAGCCCCCCCTGTGAGCAGCACAATCATTATTAGCAGTTTTGTAAATATCCTCATAGTCGACAAGTTTAATTCGCTTAACTTAAAATGAAAAAACATCCAATCCCGCTGATGAGTTATCAACAGACATGTAATACATAGCCGCCAAAATAATAGAAAAAACCGAAACTGGTATAGGTGCAACAGAAATCGAACAAAAAAATTTCGGGCTGTTATTAGGCGTTCAATAACATACTCTAAACTAGTACGCTCGCTCAGTTCGGCCTTCCATATAATTCATGAATGCTTTGTTAGCAACCTTGTTTCCTCCGGGAGTTGGATAATTTCCGGTAAAATACCAATCACCTAAATTATTTGGACAAGCAAGGTGTAAGTTTTCTATGGTTTGATAGATGATTTCCACATCGGCAAAGATGTGGTTTGGACGTACTATCTCTGAAATTTTTTGAGAAATTTCTTCAGGTGTAAACAGGTCGTATAACTCCTTGACGTGATTTTTTACTTCGGCTGTAGGTTTGTTTTTATCCTCCCTGCATTTTTCATAAACATCGTCCAATTTGGCGTTGAGATTTCGGTCTTTGAGTAAACCAATTAAAGCGCGGAAAGCAATAAAGTCATACATACGACTCATGTCAATTCCGTAGCAATCTGGATAACGGATTTGTGGGGCCGAGGAAACAACAATTATTTTTTTCGGATTCAAACGGTCGAGAATAGAAAGAATACTTTTTTGCAAGGTTGTACCGCGAACAATAGAGTCGTCCATCACTACAAGCGTGTCTGTATTTCCATTGATAGAACCATAAGTTATATCGTAAACATGGCTCACCATTTCATCGCGCGAGGTGTCATCGGTAATAAAGGTTCTTGCTTTTACATCTTTCACCGCAATTTTTTCGATACGCGGGTGAAGCGAAAGCACTTTGTTCATTGCTTGAATGGTAATGTTCTTATCGCTAGAAATGGTTTTGAGTTTATGCTCTTTCAGATAATCCTCCATGCCTTCCATCAATCCATAAAAAGCAACTTCGGCAGTGTTTGGAATAAAGGAGAAAACGGTGTTTTCAAAATCGTGATGGATGGCTTTTAAAATAGCCGGAGAAAGTAACTCACCTAATTTTTTTCGCTCGCTGTAAATTTCTTTATCGGTTCCGCGGCTGAAATAAATGCGCTCGAAACTGCATGATTTCTTTTCCTGCGGGTCGCGGATTAAATCGTGTTTAACTCGACCATCTTTTTTTATTACCAAGGCATGCCCGGGCTGCACTTCGTGAATTTTTTCGAACGGAACATTAAAAGTAGTTTGAATAGCCGGTCGCTCTGAAGCCACCACCACCACTTCATCATCGTAGTAATAATAGGCAGGGCGAATTCCATTCGGGTCGCGGAGAACAAAGGCATCGCCATGACCAAACATGCCCGCCATAGCATAACCACCATCAAAATCTTTAGCACTGCGCGAAAGAATTCTGCGCACGCTTATCTCATTGATGATAAAATCGGTGATTTCTTTATTGGAGTAGTGGCGGTCTTTATACTTATCGAAAATGTGTTGCACTTCGGCATCGAGAAAGTGGCCGATTTTTTCCATTACGGTAATGGTGTCGCTACGTTCACGCGGGTGTTGACCAAGGGCAATGAGCATATCGAACTGGTCATCTACATTCGTCATATTGAAATTACCTGCCAGCACAAGGTTGCGCGTCATCCAGTTATTCTCGCGAATAAAAGGGTGGCAATAGCTATCGGTGTTTCTACCGTAAGTGCCGTAACGCAAATGCCCGAGTAATAATTCGCCAATGAAGGGACTGTTTCGTTTAAACCAATCGGCTTCTGCAGCGGGGTTATCAATGGGTTTTCGGTCTTTAGGAAAGGTGGCAAATATTTGGCTGAACACATCAGCAATAGGTTGCTGGTCAATACTGCGAACGCGGTTAATGAAATGGCTGCCAGGGTGAGGGTCGAGTTTTATGACCGCGGCTCCCGCGCCATCCTGACCGCGGTTGTGTTGTTTTTCCATCAACAAATAAAGTTTGTTGAGACCATAAGCCACGGTGTTATACTTTTCTACATAATATTCGATGGGTTTGAGCAGGCGGATAAGTGCAATGCCGCACTCGTGTTTGATTGAATCGCTCATAGGGAGCGCAAATATAAATTTTAGATGGTAGAAGCTGTTTAGATTTATCTGAATAATTTCTTTATAGCTCTTTTCTGCTGCAACTTCGTCAGGTTTTCTTGCCAGAAATATTCCATTATGGCTGCAAAAACCTTCCTTGTTTCGCTCGAAAATAGCTCATAAATATTCTTATCTCTACAAATCTAAACAGCTTCTTAGAAGAAGTGATAATCGATTTTTGCCTCTCAAAAAAAACAGCAAATAACAACGCTATCATTTATTTTAGCCATAAAATAAAACATATGAAACCTGCAAAATTCACCTATCAAACAGGAAAGAAGAATACTGCAAAAACAACTCTCATCGAAAGCAGCAATCTGGTTGCTGTAAGAACTATTGATGATTTATCGCTGTCGAAAGCAATTAAAAGCAAGGAAGGGAAGCGACTAAAGAAACAGTTTGATGTTCACGAACATTTTGGCGAATCGAATGTAACGGTGTTGAAGGCAAAGAAGACAAACAAGAAAGAAGGATTTACCCAACGCGATAAGACACGCGAAGCACTTAAGAAAGAAAAAAATGTACGCTTTGCAGGAAGAGTTTTAATGGATGAAAAAAGCAAAGAGCCAGTTCTGTACACTGAAAATTTTTTTCTGAAATTTAAGGATGGAGTAAGTGAAAAGAATTGCAATTCTATTATTGAGAAAAAAGATTTGACAGTAAAACGAAAGCTCGAATTTGCAACGAACTCCTATTTTATTTGTGCCAAAGCAGGAACGGGTTGGGATGTTTTTAAAATAGCACAGGAACTTTTAAAACTTCCGCAAGTAGAATTGTGTCAACCCGAATTGATTCGCAAAAAAGGAATGAAGCTGATTCATTCTAACCAATGGCATTTGAAAAAAACCACGATTGGCAAAATTGATGTTGACGCACACGCCAACGTAGAAGCAGCACATGCTATTACCGAAGGCGAAGGAATAACGATTGCAGTAATTGATGACGGAGTAGATACACTGCACGAAGAATTTAATTTGCCGGGAAAAGTTATTGCACCTTATGATGCTACTCGAAAAATTGCTGATGGTAATCCAAAACTGAGTGGAGAAAGCCACGGTACTTGCTGTGCAGGTGTGGCAACGGCTGCCGGAAAATTTCAGGCTTCGGGAGTTGCGCCAAAAGCAAAGTTGATTCCTATTCGGCTAGCATCAGGTCTAGGTTCTATTACAGAAGCAGAAGCTATTCACCACGCGGTTAAAAACGGAGCCGATATTATTTCGTGCAGTTGGGGACCGGCAGATGGTGAGTGGTGGACAGACAGTGATGTTTTGCACAAACAGAAATCGGATTTAGCACCCGGAACAAAACTGGCGATTGATAATGCCGTTAAAAACGGCAGAAAGGGCAAAGGGTGCATTATCACTTTTGCTGCCGGAAACGGAAACGAGAACTGCGATATTGACGGATACATTTCTTATGAAAATGTAATTGCAATAGCCGCTTGTAACGACACAAATAGCAGAAGTGTTTATAGCGACTTTGGAAATTGTGTTTGGGTTTGTTTCCCAAGTAGTGATTTTGGATGGCGTAGAAGAACCAAGGATGAAAGTCATCCCGAGCCGCTAACGAAAGGAATTTGGACAACCGACCGCACAGGAAAAAAAGGTGAAAGCAAAAAAGGAAACGGCAACTACGATGATTCTTTTGGCGGCACATCGAGCGCGTGCCCGGGTGTGGCTGGTGTAATTGCATTAATGCTTTCGGTCAATCCCGATTTAACTTTCACTCAAGTGAAAAATATTTTGCGCGATACGGCCGATAAAATTGATCTGAAAAACGGCAAGTATAAAAACGGCCATAGCAAGTTTTATGGCTACGGTAGAGTGAATGCGGAGAAGGCGGTGAAGAAGGCGAAGGCGATGAAGAAGTAAGTCTGAATTTCTATTTCATCCACTTAGCATACCACAACTGAAACAAAAACAGGTAGCTTAATCTACCGAACTCTACCGGTTCGCCACGCAAATATTTGTCGCGCATGGTTATTACGCGGTCAACGTTGAAAATATTTTGTGCGCGCAGATTGTCTTCGTTCAGCACGCTTATAAATAAATCTTTGAGTTCTTTCCGCAGCCAGGTTTCGAGCGGCACACCAAAACCCATTTTAGGTCGTTCCATAATTTCTTTAGGAACGTAATCGTGCACAATTTCTTTGAGTAAATACTTTCCGATGCCGTTTTTGTATTTGAAAGAAGAAGGAAGTTTAGCCACAAACTCAATAATGCGCTGGTCTAAGAACGGCTCTCTGCCTTCGAGCGAAACGCTCATGGTAGCGCGGTCAACCTTTTGCAAAATATCATCCACCATATAGGTTTTGTATTCGGTTGCCTGAAATTTTGCAAGCATATCGTTCGAAGAATTTAGAAGCGAACCTTCGTTAAACGGAGTGATGAGTTTTGAAATTTCTTTGTTGAACAAACATTGTGTTTCGTAAAAAGTCATTGACTGGCTGATGATGTCGAAGCGCGCTACATCATCGGTGTTTTCAAAATAATCTTTCAGCTTGCTCCATTTGTTTTGAACCGAAGTGTCGTGCTGCGCAGAAGCCGGAATGAGTTTTGCAAAAACGCTTTGCGCAAAAGATGGAATGCGATTGATTTGATTGATTCGGTCAACGGCATTGAAATATTTCGGATAACCCGCAAAAATTTCATCGCCACCATCGGCAGAAAGAGCCACAGTAACTTTCTCTCGCGCCATGCGACTGACCAAGGTGGTGGGAATAGCCGAAGTATCGCCAAAAGGTTCATCGTAAATGTGCGGCAGTTGCTCCACTATATCCAGCGCATCTTTGTAAGTGCAGATGTGCTCGTGATGTTCGGTGCCGAGGTAATCGGCTACTGTTTTTGCATGGTGTGCTTCATTGTATCTCGGGTCTTCGAAACCAATGGTGAAGGTTTTTATTTTTTGCGAAGAGTGCTTTTGCAATAGTGCTGTTACGGCTGTTGAATCGTAACCGCCACTTAAAAAAACACCCACGGGCACATCGGCAATCATGCGATACTGAAAAGCCGAAAGCAATAATTTTTCTGTTTCCTGTTTGGCTTCGGCAAACGAAATATCGAGCTTGGGTTGATTGTAACAATCGGTTACATCCCAATATTTTTGTGCGGTAACTTTCTTTGTGTTTAAATCAATTTCGAGAAAATGCCCGGGCAAAAGTTTAAACGTGTTTTCAAAAATAGTATGCGGTGCCGAAATGTATCCGCGCTGAAAATAAAGGGAGAGCGCACTGTAATTGATTTGCTTTTTGAACTGCGGATGTGCATGAAAAATTTTCAACTCAGAACCAAACAGCAACAAATTATTTTCATGATAAAAGAAAAGTGGTTTTACTCCTGCGCGGTCGCGAAACAAAATCACCTTCGCGCTTTTTGAATCGTAAAGTGCAATGGCAAACATGCCAATGAAACGCTCTACACATTTAGTTCCCCAATGCGCGTAGCTTTTTAAAATCACTTCGGTATCGGAATGCGATTTAAAACTGTAACCGTTTTGCTCCAACTCTTTTCGCAGTTCCTGAAAGTTATAAATCTCTCCGTTGAAAATAATGGTGAGTCCCGCTTCTTCAAACTGCATGGGTTGGTGACCAAGCGCAGAAAGCTCAATAATCGAAAGCCGTCTGAAACCCAAACCTATTTGTGCCTGCGGGGTGTTGAACAATTCGTGACCGCTGTCATCAGGCCCGCGATGCAGAATGGTGTCGCTCATTTTTTTGAGCAACTCTAAATTTCCGTTCTTGTTGAAATCAATAAATCCTGCAATGCCGCACATTGGGGCGAATGTAGCAATTTGAGAAAATGCTTATTGCCAATTTATGAGCACGCAATTTTATCTACGCGGTTCTGATGTCTTCCGCCTTCGAAAGGAGTTTCGAGAAAAGCAGTTACGCATTCCTTCGCTACATCAAGCGAAATAAAACGCGCAGGTAAACAAAGAATGTTTGCATTGTTATGTTGGCGGGTAAGTTTTGCAAGTTCAGCACCCCATGCAATTCCTGCGCGAATGTTCTGGTGTTTATTCGCAGTCATCGCGACTCCGTTTGCGCTGCCGCAAATGAGAATGCCGAAATCAAATTCACCTTTTTCCACTGCACTTGCAACAGGATGAACGAAGTCGGGATAGTCAACGCTGTCTAAATTAAACGGTCCGAAATCTTTTGTCTCCACATTTTTTGCCTGAAGAAAGCCGATGATTTCTTTTTTGTATTCGAAGCCTGCATGGTCGCCACCGAGTGCTATTTTCATAGGGTGTTTTTATTTTGCTTTTACGCGATTGTTTTTCGGGTTGTGTTCTAACTCAACCATTCCTAGTTCTTCTAACAAAGGCGGCACATACATTCCGAATCTTCCGCGGAAACCTTTCTTTAAGCCATACCAACCTTTTACCGGATTTTTTTCTGAACGTCCCCATGCTTCTACTGTATTTTCTTTGGCAGGCTTTTGTTCATCGGCTGCACCAAGTTCTAGCCAGTCGCCATGTTTTTTGAGCATGGCATGTAAATCATCTACACAACGCCATTGGTAATGGAGTGTGGTGCTTCCTACTTTGCAAACAAGAATATCACCTTCACGGTACATCGTATATTCAGAAGTGCCGGGAGCTGTTTTCAATTTCCAGGGGTTTTCTTTTGTGCCTGCTTTTTGTTTTGCCATGCTATTTTATTTAAAGAATGTTTATGCTGAAACAATCAGTTCTTTCTCGCGCTTCTTGTCGTTTCGCGCAGCAATAAAAATGCTCAACTCGTACAAAATATAAATAGGCACCGCCACTAAACATTGGGTGAACACATCGGGCGATGGTGTAATAACTCCCGACACAATTAAAATAACCACAATAGCATATCTGCGGGCGCTACGCATGGCTTTTGCACCAAGTATTCCATAACGCGACAGAAAATAAACCACCATCGGTAGTTCAAACACCGCTCCGATAGCTAGCAGCATAACTGTAAAAAAATCAATGTAGTTATCAATGGTAAAGTTGTTTTTGATTTTATCGCTTATAGTAAAGTTGACGGCAAAATTGACCGAGAAGGGAATGATGATGAAGTAGCAAAACACCACGCCCACAAAAAAGAAGAATGAACAAGCAAGAATTATAAAGGATGTTTTTTTCTGTTTCTGCTCGCCTAACGCAGGAGCCACAAACCGCCACAACTCAAAAATGATATAGGGAAATGCAATTACAAAACCGATTATAAGAGAGTACTGAAACAATAAAGTAATTTGCCCGAACATAGCCAGGTTCTGCAACTCGAGTGGAATGTCTTTATCAATACAAATACCATCGCCTATGTGATATGTTCTGCTGATGTAGCAAAGTAATCTATAGGTTGGAAAATCTTTGGAGCAAATGCCGAGAATGATTTTATCGAAAACAAAATCGTAGAAAACACCTACAAAAGAAGCGCAAACCACAATAGCAATAACTGAACGAATCAAATGCCAGCGCAAAGCTTCGAGGTGATCGAAAAACCCCATTTCTGCTTCCGGATTATCAGGATTCTTTTTGCCTAACATGGCGCGAATGTAGAAGAAATGATGAGGAGCAAAATCATCCGGCAGCAGTTTGCTGAAGCTGGCAGCAGAAAAAAACAAACCCCAAAAACATTAAAGTTTTGGGTTTGGTTGGCTACCAGCGTTGCTAATTTATTTTTCGGCCCATGCTATGCTGAGTTTCACCGCTTTTTTCCAGCCATCATAAAACGCAGCCCGTTCTGTTGGTTTCAGTTTCGGCTTAAACTGATTATCAATTTTCCACTGCTTAACAATGTTTGGTTTTTTATAATAACCAACCGCCAGGCCCGCAAGATATGCTGCGCCCAAAGCGGTTGTTTCGGTAACCTTAGGTCTATCTACAGGTACACCTAGCATATCGCTTTGAAACTGCATGAGAAAATTATTTGCACAAGCTCCTCCATCTACGCGTAAAGATTTCAGTTTGATTCCTGAATCCTGTTCCATAGCCATTAATACGTCTTTAGTTTGGTAGGTAATGGATTCCAACGTAGCTCGTACCAAATGCGCTTTTGTTGTACCGCGAGTTAAACCAAAAACAGCACCACGTGCATCCATGTTCCAATAAGGCGCCCCTAATCCGGCAAGTGCTGGTACCACATAAACTCCCTCTGAACTTGCAACAGAGGTAGCCTGATACTCAGATTCAGATGCCGCATCAATTACTTTCAATCCATCGCGAAGCCATTGTACGGCTGCACCTGCAATAAAAATACTTCCTTCTAAGGCGTACTCGACCTTCCCTCCCATTCCCCAGGCTATGGTAGTTATCAATCCATGTTTCGATTTCACCATTTTGTTGCCCGTGTTCATGAGCATAAAACACCCAGTACCATACGTATTTTTTGCCATGCCTGGGTTGAAGCACGTTTGCCCAAACAGAGCTGCTTGCTGGTCGCCCGCGATACCTGCAATAGGAATTTCTACATCAAAAACTGCGCGATGGGTGAAGCCATAAATGCGACTGCTATCTGTTACATAAGGCAACATGAGGGAAGGTATTTCCATAGCATCTAAAAGTTTTTGATCCCACTTTAAAGTTTTAATGTTAAAGAGGAGCGTCCGCGAAGCATTGCTGTAATCGGTAATGTGTAAACTTCCATCAGTCAATTTCCAAACTAACCAGGAATCAACCGTGCCGAAAAGCAATTCGCCAACTTCGGCTTTTTTACGAGCACCTTTTACGTTATCTAAAATCCACTTGATTTTAGTTCCAGAGAAATACGCGTCCACCACTAGGCCGGTGTTATCACGCACATACTTTTCAAAATCCTTTTTCTTTTTCAGCACATTACAGGTGTCTGCTGTTCTGCGGTCCTGCCAAACAATGGCATTATAAACAGGCGTACCTGTTTTTTTATCCCATACAATAGTTGTTTCGCGCTGGTTGGTAATGCCTATTGAGGCAATTTGCCCAAACTCAATTCCCGCTCTTCTTATGGCTTCTTTAGCGGTGTATAGCTGTGTGTTCCAAATTTCTTCGGGGTCGTGTTCCACCCATCCCGGTTTGGGAAAAATTTGGGTAAACTCTTTTTGAGCCATAGCAACTACATTGCCCTGTTCATCAAAAACAATTGAACGTGAACTTGTTGTGCCTTGGTCTAAGGCCAGTACGTATTTTCTGTTATCAGCCATAGTTTGACAGATTTGCGGATTATGGATACTTTAGCGACTTAAATATAGAAAGAACACAATTCGGTGTATCTTTTTTATAAACATTTTAGTCCTAAGCCCTCATCACCCAACTTTATTTTCGGGTTGTTGGCGTTCAACTGAACGCGGCTTAGAATTAACCGCCCTTTTAAAAGCAACGGTTTGTGAAATGTTTGAGATTCATAGAATGAAGAAACAGGGTATCGCGAACATTCCATATGTCCGCTGAAATCAAAAATTATAGCATATGAAAAAAGGAAGACAAATACGATTGATTGAAATCAAAAGTGAGGTTGGTGCCGGAACCCGTGGGGCAAGTTTGGGTGTTGATGCCGTGAAGATAGCCGCCCTTGATTTCCGTAGTACTTTTTTTAAGAACCACCGAAGCATAAACATACCCGATGATAATGCCGCACTACATGGAATGATTGAAAGCCGCTACGCTAAAAGAATAAGAAGCGTGCTGAAAATGTATGAGCGAATTGGTGCCGCTTTACGCGATTCATTGAAAGATGGAAAATTTCCCATTGTGCTTTCGGGCGACCATTCCAACGCAGGCGGAACAATAGCCGGAATAAAAATGGCCTATCCCGATTCGCGGCTTGGTGTAATTTGGATTGATGCACATGCCGATCTTCACTCACCTTATACCACACCTTCGGGAAATTTTCATGGTATGACTTTAGCCACTGCACTTGCCGAAGACAATATTGAGAACAAGGTGAATGATTTAGATTATGAAACCATTGAGCTATGGGAACGATTAAAAAATGTAGGCGACATTACTCCAAAATTGGAATACCGCGATTTACTCTTTATGACCCTACGCGATTTTGAAGAGCAGGAAGGTTATTTGCTTAAACAACATAAGGTCAAGAATTTCTCTACTTCCGAAATTCGTAAAACAGGAGTTACCAAAATTTGCCGCGAAGCCATGAAACACCTTTCACATTGTGATAAGGTTTACATTTCGTTTGATGTAGATGCACTTGACCCTTCTATCTCTCGCGGAACCGGAACACCTGTAAAGGGCGGTATCAACGAGCGCGAAGCAGCGGATATAATTTTGGAACTAGTGCAGAACGAACGAGTGTGTTGTTTAGAATTTACTGAAATAAATCCTACGCTCGACAGTGAAAATGTAATGGCAGAAACTGTTTTTGAAATTTTGCAGAAGGTTGCTAGACAAGTAGAGATAATTTAACGTTGGACTAGAACGTTTGGCTTCAGCAAATTCAAATATTCACAAAACCCTTTCCCCTCTTTTTTTACTTTTACCGCCTCTATGGCCGAATATATTGTAAGTGCACGTAAATACCGCCCCGCTCATTTCAACGAAATGGTTGGGCAGGAACAGGTAGCACTTACGTTAAAGAATGCCATTCGCACGGGTCATCTGGCACATTCTTTTCTTTTTTGCGGACCTCGTGGTGTAGGTAAAACAACCGCAGCGCGTATACTTGCCAAAACCATTAATTGCGAAAACATAACCTCCGATTTTGAGGCTTGCGATAAATGTGAAAGCTGTGTTTCGTTTCAACGAAATGCTTCATTCAATATTCAGGAATTAGATGCGGCCAGTAATAATAGTGTAGAAGACATTCGCAGTTTGGTTGATCAGGTTCGCTTTCCGCCACAAAGCGGCAAATACAAAATCTACATTATTGATGAGGTGCACATGCTATCGTCCGGTGCGTTTAATGCGTTTTTAAAAACGTTAGAAGAACCACCTTCGTATTGCAAATTCATTTTAGCTACCACCGAAAAGCACAGAATACTTCCTACCATTCTTTCGCGTTGTCAAATTTTTGATTTCCGCAGAATTGGTATTGACGTTATTGTAAAACACCTGCAACATATTTGCAAAGCCGAAAAAATAAATGCAGAAGAAGATGCCTTGCATATTATTGCGCAAAAAGCAGATGGCGGTATGCGCGATGCCCTTTCCATGTTTGACCGACTTGCAAGTTTCAGCAACAACACATTGACCTATGCTTCGGTTCTCGAAAACTTAAATGTGCTTGATTATGATTATTTTTTTAAAGCTACCGATGCCCTGCTGGTTGAAAACCTTTCGTTTATTTTACAACTGTTGGATGAAGTTTTAAAGAAAGGATTTGAAGGCGATGACTTTGTATTGGGTCTGTGTGAGCATTTCCGCAATCTTCTCTTTTGCAAAGATGAAAAAACACTAGCTCTGCTAGAAGTAAGTGATAATCTGAAACAGAAATATGCCACACAAACTTCACTCTCATCAGCCGATTTTTTAGTGAATTGTCTGAATCTGGGTAATCAGTGCGATGTACACTACAAGCAATCGAAAAACAAACGACTAACGGTTGAACTTGCGCTTATAAAAATGTGTTATGTAAATTCGGTAGTAAGCATTAGCGCTGACACTAGTAAAAAAAAACTTAATGAAGCAGTAAAGACCGAAGACCGAAGACCAAAGACCGAAACAAATACAGAAGAGCAAGTAAAGGTTTTGAATGAACCGGCTTTTAACCCGAACGAAAAAGCAAAGACAGATAAACCTGCGACAACAAACCCGCAACCCACAACTCGCATTCCGCAACCTGTTACACTTTCAAAAAGCAAAAAGGTACTTACTCTTGATTCCATAACGGAGCATGAAAGTAACACTCCACAAATTGAAATTGTTACTAGCCCTGAAGAAACAAACGAAGGCGAAATACTTCTTCTCAATCAAGAAAACATTTGGCTGCTTTGGAATGAATACGCCACTAAGATTTCGGAGGAAAAGAAAGGGTTGAAAATTAATTTTAGTTTATATCAACCTGTTTTGGATGAAGTAAACTTAAACAAAATTACACTTTCAGTAAAAAGCGACATTCAAAAAAAACAGTTTGATGAGGTGCGCTTAGGGGTGCAAAATTATATTTCGAAACGCACTGGAGTAGATATAGAATTGGCAGTACTTGCCGATAAGCAAGCGGATACAGGAGCAAAACCATACACACCAAAAGAAAAGTTTGAAAGACTGATTGAAAAAAATCCCGCCATTAAAAAAATGCAGCAGCAGTTTGGCCTTGAACTAGATTACGATTGAAATTTTTTAAACAATAAACCATTCACATGAAGTTCCAATTCTCTTTTTTTGTTAGCAGTATTATTTTTTGCAGCGCTCACTTATATGCACAACAACCCACCAATACAACAGGGGAGGTTAAATTGCAAACAAACCCGGCTACCAACCAATATCCTCCTGCACCAGTTACCGGTGGACTGAATAATGCAGCGAATAAATACCCAATAAAAAATGGCGCTGTGCAAACCAAACAGTTGACGATTGTTCCTGTGGTTTCTTCTACCCTTCCCTCCTCTGAAACATTTGGAAAAGCACAATCCTTGGAAGCTAGACCTCAAACTCAATCCTTCTCGGCTAATCCCATGACGAACGACCCGTTCAATACCCTTATTTACACTTTGAAAAACGGATTGAAGGTATATATCAGCGTAAACAAAGATGCTCCTCGCATTCAAACTTTGTTTGCTGTAAAAGCAGGTTCAAAATTTGATCCCCCTTCAACCACCGGTTTGGCTCATTATCTTGAGCACATGATGTTTAAAGGTTCACACGATTTTGGAACAAAGGATTGGGCAAAAGAAAGTGTATTGCTCGATTCTATTTCTGCCAATTTTGAATATCATAAAAACGAAAAAGATGAAGCCAAGAAAACTTTGATTTACGCACATATTGATTCATTCAGTTACGAAGCTTCAAAATGGGCGGTGGCTAATGAGTACGATAAAATGACAAGCTCTATCGGAGCACAAGGAACCAATGCATTTACTTCAACAGATATGACTGTTTACCAAAACGATGTTCCTTCCAATGCGCTCGATAAGTTTTTGCAATTGGAAAGCAACCGTTTTAGAACCTTAGTGCTTCGTTTGTTCCATACTGAGCTAGAAACGGTTTATGAAGAATTCAATCGAAACCAGGATAACGACCGCGTGTGGAGCGACCACCTAGTTGAAAAAGCCTTGTTGCCTACCCATCCGTATGGCACACAAACCACCATTGGTTTAGGCGAACATTTGAAAAACCCAAGCTTGGTGAATATTCAGGATTACTACAATTCTTATTACCGCCCAAACAACATGGCGGTGATTTTAGTAGGCGATTTAGATCCTGACGCTACTATTAAAATGGTGGACCAATATTTTGGCGATTGGGCTCCAGGAAACCAACCCGGCTTTAGTACAGGAGATCGTCCTATGTACGGTTCGCCAATTTTGCGCGAATACAAAGGCCCACAACCCGAACATGTGATAATGGGCTATCTGTTTAACGGGGCAAACTCGCACGATGCACTCATGCTTCAAATTGTTGATCGCATTCTTGCCAACGGTGAGGCCGGATTAATTGATTTGGATTTAGTGCAGCAGCAAAAAATATTGCAAGGCTATTCGTTTGTAGATGACAACAACGATTTCTGTTTTCATAAATTTTATGGTGAGCCAAAGCAAGGGCAATCGCTCGAAGAAGTGAAGGACTTGTTTCTGACGGAAATTGAAAAATTGAAAAAAGGAGATTTTGGTGATTGGGTCATACCTGCTATTATTCAAAACATGAAATTAGAGCGAATGAAAGCCGCTGAAACAAATAGCGGTAGGGCGTTTACTATGATGGGAACTTTTGTTCATGACATAGAGTGGAGAGACTGGGTAAACGAAATAGCACAGTTAGAAAAAATCGACAAGGCCGATGTTGTCAATTTTGCGAACGCGCATTACAACAACACCTATGCCGTGTGTTATAAGCGCCAGGGCGATGCGAATGTACACAAAGTAGAAAAGCCAAAAATTACATCGGTGGTCATGAACAAAGAAGATATTTCGGCTTACAAAAAAAAGTGGGACGCTATCCCGCAACCTTCGCTTACTCCAAAGTTTCTTGATTTTCAAAAAGATATCGTCCACCTGAAACTTGCCAGTGGCACAGTGCCGTTTGATTATATTAAGAACAGCGTGAATCAAACTTTTTCGCTCAATTATATTTATGATATGGGCACCGACAATATTCGCGACTTAGGCCTAGCTATAAGTTATCTTGAATATCTGGGAACTGATAAATACACTGCTGAGGATTTGAAAAAAGAATTTTTTAAACTAGGTGTAAAATTTAGTGTAAACAGTGGAAGAGAACGCGTGACTGTTTCGCTTTCGGGGCTCGAAGAAAATTTGGAAAAAGGGATTGACTTGTTTGAGCATATTTTGGCGAATGTAAAAGCAGACACCATGGTTTATCAATCGATGGTGATGGACATATTGCAGGAGCGCGAAAACGCGAAAAAGAAAAAAGGAAATATTCTTAACGCTGGGTTAGTCAACTACGCTAAATACGGTCCGCTGAATCCATTTAACAATGTATTGAGTGAAGTCGCATTGCAAAAAATTGACGCGAACAAATTAGTAGCGTTGATAAAGGGATTGAGTAGTTATAAGCACACTATTTTTTATTATGGAAACCGTGAAGCAACTGATGTTTTG
The DNA here is from genome assembly GCA_947479455.1 of Bacteroidota bacterium. Classification (GTDB taxonomy): domain Bacteria; phylum Bacteroidota; class Bacteroidia; order Chitinophagales; family LD1; genus Bog-950. The sequence continues at coordinate 65,641 of CANJZE010000018.1, read as the reverse complement.
AAGGTGTTTAATAAAATGCATACTGTGGCAACCACACTCAAAGACTATCCGGCAGCAAAAAAATATTCTGAGTTACCTCTAGCAGAAAAAAAAGTTTATGTGTGCTATTATCCTATGAAACAGGCAGAAATAGTAATGTTAGGCAAAGATGTTTTGTTCAACAAAGATTTGTTTCCTTATGCGTATTTGTATAACGATTATTACGGCTCAGGTTTATCCTCAATCATGTTTCAGGAAATTCGCGAAAAGCAAGCCTTAGCTTATTCTGTGTATAGCAACTTTGGGGTTCCTGCGCGGGCTACCGAATCGCACTACCTTACTTCGTATGTAGGTACACAAGCCGATAAAATGAAAACTGCTTTAAGTGAAATGAATAAACTGCTCAACGAAATGCCGGAAGTAAAACAACAGTTTGAAGGGGCGCGCTCCAGTGTAGTAAAAACTTTAGAAAGTGATTGGATTACACGGAGTGATATTTATGCTGCTTATGACCGCGCAAAAAAACGTGGCTTAAATTACGATGTGCGCAAAGTGATTTATGAAAAGGCAAAGACCATGACGCTTACCGATGTGCACAATTTTTTCAATCTGCATGTGAAAGGAAAAAAATTCACTTATCTGGTTATTGGTAAAAAGGAAGACATAAAAGTAGATGTACTCAAAGCCATAGGGACGGTGCAAGAGTTAAGCACCAAAGAATTGTTTGGGTATTGAACCACCTGTAGAGTTAGGAATACTGTAGGTGTCACATTGAAAATTCGTGTTTCCTGAGCTTGTCTGCCAATGGTGGTGGTGTAGCACGGGTTGTCTTACTATCTTTCTTACAATCATTTTGAAACCGTTGAAAAACCTGTTTGTAATTATGCTGTTGGCTTTTGTTTCTATCTTTCAAACCACACAAGAACAAATTGACTTAAACCGTTCTTAACCACAATAAGGTAATACCGAGAAAAAGCTACTGACAATAACTACCATGAGCCGTAGTAACATCTATCTCTGCATGAAAAAAGATTCAGCTTTGTTTTACAAAACTATTTTCCCCTTAGCGACCGGCAAATGCGCGTAACTATCCAACGAGTTTCTTCTGCTTCGGTAACTATTGAAGGCATCATAAAATCTTCTATCGGAAGGGGTTTGCTGGTATTGGCAGGTTTTGAAGAAGTCGACACACTTGAAGATTTAGAATGGATGAGCAGCAAACTTGTGAACCTTCGAATTTTCCAAGATGAAAACGGGCAAATGAATTTAAGTGTGAAAGAGGTGAACGGAGACATAATTATTGTTTCACAATTCACCTTATATGCTTTAACTAAAAAAGGAAACCGCCCTTCGTTTATACGAGCTGCAAAACCTGAGGTGGCAATTCCGCTTTACCAAAAATTTGTTTTGCAAGTAGAAAAAAACATAGAAAAGAAAATAGGCACCGGTGAGTTTGGTGCCGATATGAAAGTGGCCTTAATCAATGATGGTCCAGTGACCATCAGCATAGATTCAAAACACCGAGAGTAGTTAGTTGCAATTAAATCTTTTGCTTTCGGTTGAGCTTGTACTCCCGAAACGAAACCATTTTCTGGCGTTGCGCATCCCACAAATTTGCCTGCACTGTTTTTAAGCTTTGCCAAAACGTAATCGTGTTGGTATGCTTTTCAAAAATCGGATTCTCGCGATGGGCTTTTGGTAAATTATAATTTGGAATGGCTGGTGACAAATGGTGAATGTGATGAAACCCTATGTTACCGGTAAGCCAGTGACCAATCCACGGAAGTTTGTAATAAGTGCTTCCTTTCATAGCGGCAATTACATAGTTCCAATTTTCTTTTCCGCTTTTATAAATGTGCTCGTATTGATGCTGGATATAAAAAAACCAAAGCGCATACGCACCAAAAAAAAGCAGGTTAATGAATTGTACAATCAGAAATCTTCCGGGACCAAGCAAATAGGCAAAGCCAGCATAGCATGCTATAAATAGCGCGTTGCTAATGTTTACGCTTTTGCGCACCTTCTTAAAAAAATCGGTATTCATGAAAGCGAAACGGTTGTAGATAACTACATAAATAAATCCGCCAATGGTGAACAGGTAAAACGGATTGCGGTAAATACGATAAGCCAGTTTCTTTTTCCAGTTCAACGCGGCATATTGCTCGGTAGAAAGACATTCAATATCACCGATATCACTGAATTCTAATTGTCCGTTATGCGCATGATGAAAGCTGTGATTCTTAGCCCAATACTTGTAGGGAATCAAAGTGCATACACTGCAAATAGTTCCAATAATATCATTGGCAGTTCTGCTTTTTGTAAATGAACTATGACCGCAATCGTGTTGAATAATAAAAATACGGCCGAGGATGAATCCGTTCAAAATTGCAACAGCAGCCGAAAGCAAAATGGATTTGTCGTACAAATAAAATTGCAGAATCAGCAACGCGATATAAAAACTGAAACTGTTGGCTAGTTGAATAACCGCATCTTTCGTACTCGGCATTTGGTACTTACGAATAATCGTGTTCCAGTTCTTTAAATCATCGAGCAATTGTTCTTTGTTGAATGAACTCATGGATATGTTTTTGCGGGGCAAGGGTAATCATTATTAACGGCATAGCTCGTTTGTAAAAAACAATCTTTTATGCGTTATACTTTTTTATCGAAAGCAGATGCGTTTGGCAGTGAGTTGTTCTCTTCTATCTTCGCCCGCACAAAAATTTAAACCATGAACTTTTCTCTTTCCGAAGAACATTTAATGATTCGCCAGGCGGCACGCGACTTTGCACAAAACGAATGCAAACCCGGTGTTATTGAGCGCGACACAAACATGAAGTTTCCGGCTGAGCAGGTGAAGAAAATGGCAGAGCTGGGTTTCCTCGGAATGATGGTTTCACCCGAATATGGCGGTGGCGGAATGGATACCATTAGTTATGTGATTGCCATGGAAGAAATTTCGAAAGTAGATGCTTCATGTTCGGTATTAATGAGTGTAAACAATTCGCTGGTGTGTTGGGGTTTGGAAGCCTTTGGAACCGAAGAACAAAAAAGAAAATACTTGGTGCCGTTGGCAAAGGGCGAAAAAATTGGTGCGTTTTGTTTGAGTGAACCCGAAGCCGGTAGTGATGCCACTTCGCAAAGCACAACTGCCATTGATATGGGCGATTACTATTTGTTGAATGGCACAAAGAACTGGATTACAAATGGTGGATGTGCTTCAACGTATTTAGTGATTGCGCAGACCGATGTAGCAAAAGGGCACAAAGGCATTAACGTTTTAATTGTAGAAAAAGGAATGCCCGGTTTTACAGTTGGAAAAAAAGAAGACAAACTCGGCATTCGCGCGAGTGATACGCATACTCTTTTGTTTAATGATGTAAAAGTACCTAAGGAGAATCGTATTGGTGAAGATGGTTTCGGTTTTAAGTTTGCAATGAAAACGTTGAGTGGAGGAAGAATCGGAATTGCCGCACAGGCACTAGGCATTGCAAGCGGTGCTTATGAATTGGCAGTTGATTATTCAAAACTTCGTAAAGCGTTTAAAACTGAAATCATCAATCATCAGGCTGTTGCGTTTAAACTAGCAGATATGGCCACGGAAATTGAAGCGGCTCGTTTGCTCGTTTACAAAGCAGCACGGTTAAAAGACCAACATAAAAACTACGACATGGCAAGCGCTATGGCAAAGGTTTTTGCAAGTGAAGTAGCTATGAAAACAACCGTTGAAGCCGTGCAGGTTCATGGTGGTTATGGCTTTGTAAAAGAATATCATGTAGAGCGTTTAATGCGCGATGCAAAAATTACCCAGATATATGAAGGCACAAGTGAAGTGCAGAGGATTGTAATTTCACGCGGAGTTCTTGCGTAAAGAATCCAATCCGAAATAGAATATGTGCAGCAGCGGAATGCAGATAAATGCTTCTGCAGGTTTCATAACATGAAACCAAAGATGGTGTGTAGGATGCAACCGAAAAAACGGTTCACTCACCATTCCTTTATTCATTACTAACAAAGTGTTACTGCAAACTTCGTTTGCATAGCAAGCAATGAAACAAAGTTTTACCGCAATTAGAATTACAACTAACAAAGTCACCAACGAAATAAATTCGATGCGTTGCCAAAATGGTTTTACGTTGATGTTTCCTTTTACACCTAGAATCATGAGCACAAGCATGGTTAAGCCGCAACCGTAAGTGTCCATCATAATATCGTTCAAATCAAAGTAATCGAGGAAAGGATACAGTACAGAGCATTGATACCATTCATCGAACAACATGAACGGAAGCGTGTATAAAATAGCCGCACCAAATCTGCGCGTGAACGGAAAAATGAGAAACACCAGAATAGAATATTCAAATGAATGAATCACTTCAATATTCGAATCGAACATAAACCGCGAGTGAATTAGAATAGCAGTGATGGTGATAAAAAGATAAGCGAGTTGTAAATTCCGGTCTTCACTTTTTACGCGCAGCTTTTTTTGCAGAAAAAAAACCAGTATTAAAATCAGTGAAAGAAAAATAACAGCTACCACCACGTTGTAAACTTGTAGCGAAAGCATTTTCTCCACCCAAATAGAAACATGCACCAGTGGGTTGTGCATGAAAAGAATAAAAAAGAAATAAGCAAATACCAAAAACAGATTTGCGATTCTTCGAGTTTGTAACCAAAATATTACCGTGTGCAACATAGGCCGTGTAAAGATGAAAAGTATTTTGTGACCGGCTTAAATACTTAATATAGCCACCTAAATTTTCAACATGAAATTGAAACACGCTATAAATTTGCATAAGGGTGCCACCGCTTTTTTAGTAATTGCCCTCATGTTTTTTTACAACAACTTTTCGATAAATGCTTTCGTGTATTTGGCGTTGCATGGTTGTTATGGTTTTATGTGGTTGTTCAAAGACCGTGTTTTTCCAGACCGTCAATGGGAAGAAAAAGTTTCGGTGCCTTATGCCGCTCTTGCATTTTTTTCATTGGGGCTTTATTGGATTGCTCCCGTTTATATTATTTGCAATCATGTAGAACCGCAAGCCTTGATAATAGGTGCGGCTGTAGCTTTAAATGTTTTAGGCACTTTGTTGCATTTTGGTAGCGATGCACAAAAGCATTACACCTTACTCAACAAGCGCGGTTTAATTACCGATGGATTTTTTGCTCGCTGCCGCAACACAAATTATTTGGGCGAGTTGATGATTTACTGCGGCTTTGGATTGCTCACCGCATCGTGGGTTGGGTTTATTGGAATCACTCTGTTTTTTGTTTTTGTGTTTATACCTAACATGCTCAAGAAAGATAAATCGCTTTCGCGCTATCCTGAATTTGCTGAATACAAAAAACGTTCAGGATTAATTTTGCCGAAGTTGTGGTAAAAAAATTTTCTACAACTAGATATCTAAACCGTATTTGGTTGAAGTTGCTTTTGCAATTTCATAACCCGCATCGGCATGGCGAATAACACCCATAGCGGGGTCGTTATGCAAAACACGTTTCAATCTGCGCTTGGCATCATCGGTTCCATCGGCTACAATCACCATACCTGCATGAAGCGAGTAGCCCATACCTACTCCGCCACCATGATGAAATGAAACCCAACTTGCGCCACCGGCAGTATTGATGAGTGCGTTTAGAATCGGCCAATCAGCAATCGCATCGCTACCATCCATCATGGCTTCTGTTTCCCTATTTGGTGAAGCCACACTTCCTGTATCTAAATGGTCGCGACCAATTACAATAGGTGCTTTTACTTTTCCCTCTTTTACTAATTCGTTGAACGCAACACCGGCAATTTCTCTATCGCCCATTCCTAACCAACAAATGCGTGCAGGCAATCCTTGAAAAGCGATTTTTTCTTTTGCCATTGCTAACCAACGCAGTAAGCCTTTGTTGTTCGGAAAAAGTTCTTTCAGTTTTTCATCGCAAACAAAAATGTCATTCTCATCTCCGCTCAATGCTACAAAACGAAAAGGTCCTTTGCCTTCACAAAAAAGCGGACGTATATAAGCAGGAACAAAACCGGGGAAATCAAAGGCATTCATCACTCCGCGTTTATCTTTTGCCTGACCGCGCAAATTATTTCCGTAATCGAAAGTAATGGCTCCGCGTTTTTGCAACTCTAACATTTGCCGAACATGCTTTGAAATTGTATCTAAAGAGCGATTGCAATATTCATCTGGATTTGTTTCGCGTAAAACTTTTGCTTCTTCTACCGAAAGTCCTTCGGGAAAGTATCCAATCAATTCATCGTGTGCCGAAGTTTGATCGGTGAGTGTATCGGGAGTAATATTTCTGTCGAGCAATCTTTGTAACAAGTCAACTGCATTGCAGCAAACACCAATAGAAAGGGCTTCGTCTTTTTCTTTCGCATCTAAACTCCAATCAATCGCTTCATCAATATCATTCGTGTATTTATCGAGGTAACGCGTCTCAATTCTTTTCTTGATTCGCCACTCTTCCATTTCAGCGGCAAGGCAAACACCTTCATTCATGGTAATTGAAAGTGGTTGCGCACCACCCATTCCGCCAAGCCCGGCAGTAACATTTAATTTTCCTTTCAGCGTTCCGTTGTAATGTTGATTCGATAACGAGAGATAGGTTTCATACGTGCCTTGCACAATTCCTTGGCTTCCGATATAAATCCAAGAGCCCGCAGTCATTTGTCCATACATTATCAATCCTTTCTTTTCCAATTCACGGAAGTGTTCCCACGTTGCCCACTTACCAACGAGATTTGAATTGGCAATCAAAACACGCGGTGCATCTTTGTGCGAACGCAAAACACCAACGGGCTTTCCGCTTTGCACAATCAACGTTTCATCTTCTTCTAAATCGCGAAGGCATTCTACAATCTTATCGAACGCATCCCAGTTGCGTGCAGCTTTACCAATGCCGCCATACACAATTAAATCTTCAGGTCGCTCGGCAACTTCGGGGTCGAGGTTGTTGTGCAACATTCTTAACACAGCTTCTTGTACCCAACCTTTGCATGTGAGTTGTGAGCCGCGGGGAGATTGGAGAATTCGTTTGGTTTCATTTGTCATGAAGCAAATAAAATGAATCGCGTTTAATCAACCATCAATACATTCACATCTAATCGTGCCCACGCCCCTTGCCATTCTATTTTTGCTAACACCGCATGAAATTTTTTGCCCGCATCCATCAAGCGCGCAATTACTTCGTTGCTATCGCGTGGAATATAGCCGATGAGATAATCGTCCAACAAAACTTTAATGGCGAGTTCGTCATGCTTGTTTTCCGGTTCACGTTGCAAAACAAATTTTGTTTGAGGTAGTAATTGGCTTTCTACTTTATGAATATTGCGGAACGAAGTTCCTGCCACTAAGCATCGCAACACTAAAATTTCGCGTGTAAAAAAATTGGCAGTGGCTAAACCATTTTTACCAAGCAAAGCAGATAAACCCGAAGATGGAATTATGGACGGTAAGTAATTCATAAATCGAGCGATTGAATAAAGAGTGAAATAGAATTTTCGTATTGCTGTTTTTGTTCGGTTGCAGTTTCAATTTCTTTTTTCAAAGAGGTTCGTTGTTCATTCACCCAGGCATCATCGTTTATTTGTTTTTCGAAAGTGAAAGGAAACTGACCGCGTATATTTTCAATTTCTTCTAGTAAGCGATTGATGCCCTCTTTCAGTAGATTGACTTGCGTGAGCAATACATTTTCATCGGTAAATTCTTCGTTTTTGTTTTTCATATCACAAACAAGCAACCGCAGTGCGCGCAAACTTTCCAAGTCACCATCATCATAAGCCTTCATGGCTGCATTCCAAAGATTTTTTGCGCTGTCAGGCAAATCGGGATTAATATCAGGGTGAAGTTCCTTCGCCATTTCGCGAAATATTTTTCTCAACTCAGCACTACGTTTTGGTGAATTGAGATTAGCAAGCAAATGTTTTGCTTTCCCAAGTTTTGAAATCTCTTCTTCAATTTTTTTCAACTGCTCCTGCATTTCTAATTCAACCATCAAATCGATAAAAGGCAGATTAATTTCTTCATTACGATTGATGGCAGCCTGCATCATTTCTAATTTGCGTTTGGCAGAGTATGTTTCTGCTTGCAGTTGTAATAATTCAATTTGCAGTTCGCCAATGCGGGCATAGTAAAGTGCTTCGAGTTGTGGCTTGCCCCACTCTATTAAAACCTGTCGGTTGTTCCATTGATTGGCGTATTCTGCTTTCAGCAAATCGAGTTCTTTGAGTTTTTGTTCAAACTCGGGATGCATGGTTATTGGTGCTTCTGGTATCATACTTTTTTGTTTTTGTGATACAAGTGTAACTGCGCAGAACGCAATGTATGTGCGCACGTAAATAAAAAATCTGGAATTTGAGCACAATTGAATTGCCGAAGTTTCTCTTTGTTTTGGTTTAAATTTTCATGTATGGAATGGACAAAAGACAAATTCAAAATCTCTACCGATAAAACTTTGCTCAACCTTGAGGCCGTGCATAATTATCTTTCAAAGGAAAGCTATTGGGCAAAAAATATTTCAAAAGCAAAAATTAAAACCGCCTGCGAAAACTCGTTGTGTTTTGGCATTTATGAAAATGAAAACCATACGTTGCCTACCAGCAAGCAGATCGGCTTAGCACGTGTTGTAACCGACTATGCCACCTTCGCTTATTTGTGCGATGTGTATGTGGTTCCCGAATATCAGGGAACGGGTTTGGGGAAATGGTTGATGAATTGTGTAATGGCGCATCCCAACTTACAAACGCTTAAGCGATTTATTTTGGCAACTAAAGATGCGCATGGGCTTTATGAGCAGGTTGGTTTTACTTCGTTGAAAAATCCTGACCGACATATGGAATACAGAAACGTTAAAGTTTTTGACGGTGAATGGTTAGTCGAATAATTTTGCTTCTTGCATTCAAAATTAAAATGAAGATGTTTCGAATCCTGATGGTGGCTGTAGTTCTTGTTTCGGTTTGTGCATGCAACGTAACCAAGATTGCTAAGCGCATGACCGCGCAATATCTTCCCAAAGCGCCCTACGATGTAGTGATTGTGCCGGGCATTGCGTACGACACTACTAAACAACAAACCAGTGGATTTAATGCGCGAATTATTTGGTCGAAGATGCTTTACGACCGAGGTGTAACCAAGAACATCATTTTTTCAGGCGCGGCTTGTTACTCACCTTATGTAGAAGGAAAAACCATGAAGCTGATTGCCGAAGCAATGGGTGTGCCTGCGCAAAATGTTTTTGCTGAAACAAAAGCTGAGCACAGCAAAGAAAATGTTTACTACAGTTGGTTGCTCGCGCAAAAATTGGGTTTCAAAAAAGTAGCACTGGCGGCTGATCCATATCAGGCATTTTTTCTCGAAGGTTTTATCGTAACCAATTTGCCCGACATGGGCATTTTGCCAATAGCCGTTGATACCTTAAAGAAACTTTATTTGCCAGTGCCTAAGATTGACGCCTCATCTGCTTTTGTAAAAGATTTTGTTCCGTTGAATAAGCGCGAAAGTTTTGGAACGCGCATTAAACACACGAATGGCAACAACCTTCCGGGTTTGCCGAAAGAATAATTATCTCTTTTTCTTTTTTCTTATCGAAGCTTCTTCAGTTTTACTGGAACCCGAAACCAATTTGTTCAGCTCTTCGGTTTCTACAAAAGAAAGATTGCGCCATTTGCCTACAGCTAAGTTTCCCAAACTGATATTCATAATGCGAATGCGTTTGAGGGTGAGTACATCGTAACCGAGAAACTCGCACATGCGTCTTATCTGTCGGTTCAGGCCTTGTGTAAGAATTATTTTAAAACTTCTGTTGCCGAGTTGACGCACAACGCACGGTTTTGTTTTTTCGCCAAACACCGGCACACCGCTCGACATGCGTTTTATAAATTCAGAAGTCATTGCTTTGTTCACCGTAACGATGTATTCTTTTTCGTGTTCGTTTCCTGCACGCAAAATTTTATTCACGATGTCGCTATCGTTTGTCAGCAGAATTAAACCTTCCGAATCTTTATCTAATCTGCCAATCGGAAAAATCCGTTTGGGGTGATTAATGAAATAAATAATGTTGCTGCGATCGGTAGGATCGGTAGTGGAGGTAACGCCTTGGGGTTTGTGAAAAGCTATATACAAACTTTGCTTGCGGCTGATTTTAATTTTTTCGCCATCCACCGCCACCACATCGCCCGCTTGAACGCGCGCAGCTATCAAAGCAATTTCATTGTTGATGGTTACACGAGCTTCTTCAATATACCGGTCGGCTTCTCTGCGCGAGCAAAAGCCCGATGAGCTGATGTATTTATTGAGTTGAACTCCTTCTTGTTGTTTTTGCACGCGGTGAATTTAAAACAACTGAAGACTTCGAAAATTATACGAAATTCATCATCTGTAATTCAATTTTATAAAACACATTTTAAAAACAAACGCATGAAAAATTTATTCTTAACTGCATTTATTTTAATGACCGCCTCAACTGCTTTTGGAGCTGACTTTATCAAAGAATTAGAAAACTCTATTGGACGAAGAGAATGCAAGGTTACATATACATTGCACATGGGAGGAGGGAAAGAACAAATATTTACGAGACTTGATTTTAGCAGCGGAGGAATAGTTGAAAAGGGTGGCGTTCCAATCTATTTTGAAATGTTTAAAAGCTAACGGTGACAAAAGCAAAACATCATGATTAATATCAACAACGCTATTTACTATAAACTCAATATTGAAAAAGTAATGGGTGTGTGGGAGTACGACTTCCACTTTTACTATTCTTGATAGAATACAACAGCAAAAAAATTTGGAGATTTTTAGTTCCACAATTTCCGAAAATTTGCAAAAACAGTTTTTTGAATCATTTTTGGCGCGGCTCTTGAAATAAGCCAGCAAACAAAATAATTATGATAAAGAAACTACTTCCCGCTTTCAGCATTCTGTTCTTCGCTTTTGTAGCCGTTGGACAACCACAACCCGTTGCCAACCTCACTATTTTTTCAGAAGATGGCGACAAATTTTTTTTGGTGCTTAATGGCGAGCGCCAAAACAATGTAGCGCAAACCAATTTGCGTGTCGAAGATTTGCCACAACCGTATTACAACGCCAAAATTATTTTCGAAGACAAAACCATTCCGGAAATAAACAAAAACTACCTGCAACTTGCCGATGCCAATGGAGCCATGATGGATGTGACCTACAAAATCAAGAAAGACAAAAACAATGGTAAGATTACACTTCGCTATTTTTCTATGATACCTGTTCAACAAAATTATGTGCCTGCTTCTAATGTTGCTGTAGTTCGCTACGGTAATCCTGCTCCCGCTACAACTACGGTAACGCAAACTACCACCACCCATTCTACTCCAAATACTGTTGATGCTAATGTGAATGTTGCCGGAATAAATATGAACGTAACCATCAACGACCCCACGCTGCAAACAACCACACATACCACTACTACTCATACCACCCATACTACTGAAGTGGTGCATGAGCAACCTACACAAATAGGATGTGTAGGAGCATACCCCATGAGCAGTGGCGATTTTTCGAGCGCGCTTTCTACTATTAAAGGACAAGGGTTTTCTGATACTCAATTGAAAACTGCCAAACAAATTGCAGGTAGTAATTGCTTAAGCACGAACCAGATTTCGGAGATTTGCAAAGTGTTTGGCTTTGAAGAAACCAAGCTCGACTTTGCTAAGTTTGCTTACGACCACTGCACCGAACCCAAAAATTATTTCAAGATAAACAATGTGTTTAGCTTTAGTTCAAGCAGCGATGATTTGAATGAGTATATTCAGGGACGTCAATAAAAACCTAAAGGGCTGCCGAATGGCGGCCCTCTTTTTTTTATGAAAAAACAAACGGCTCTTCTTTTTATTTTCTCTGTTCTTTTATCAGCAACTATTTTTGCGCAGCCGAAAAAACCCGTTTACCATCCCTGCTTTTTAATGGATAGTGTCGAAATAAATCTTCCTTTCATTCAACAAAATGCTTCTCGAATTTTTCTTGACGATACACTTGGTTGCCGTCAAATGTTGTTGGACAATATTGGTAGGCTGTACACTAAAACAGGTGATAAAAAATATCTCACAGCTTTAGAAATTATTCATCAGCGTGCCGGAGATAAAGTGGAGAATCTTTACACCGATATCATTAAACGCTTTTGCGAAAAAGACTTTACTGCTTTTGCCCGCGAACTCTATGCAGCTAAGGGACAGTATTATAGTTTAGAAAGAGAATTAATTGCTACCGTGAATATGCTGGTAGATGGTCGCTCGCTTAAACTTAAATACATGGGTGCACTCAATGTTCAAATTGACAAAGCCCGTGATAAGAAAGATTATAACGCTATTTCGTTTTGGGAAAAACTAAAAAAGAGAATTGAGGACGAGAAATACTAATGACTCTGTCAGTTCGAATAAATTTCAGCTAACGCTTTCTCTATCTCTCCGAATTTGAATGGGTAGCCCGTTTCTAAAATTTTTTCAGCAGAACATTTCTGGCTACTCAAAAGTATTTCACTCATTTCGCCCATAGCCAGTTTTATAGCAAAGCTTGGTGCGGGCATAAGCACAGCCTTCGATTTATTTGCAACAAGAATTTGCTTCATCAAATCTTTCATGAGCAATGGTTGTGGTGCTGTGGTGTTGTAAGCGCCTCTTACCTTTTCATTTTCCAACGCGTGAATCACAATACCGCACACATCGTCAATATGCACCCACGGATAATAGAGCTTGCTTTTAGTGAAGTAAGAAGCCGCCCCTAAAGGAATGGTTCGCGTAAGCTCAGGCAACGCGCCTCCATCTTTTGCCAATACAATTCCAATTCGGCATCGCACTTCTCTTATTTCTAATTTTGAAAATTGCTTAGCGCTTTGCTCCCATTGCTTACAAACTTCTGCCAAAAATCCTTTGCCTGCTTTATGCTCTTCGGCCACTACTTCATCTCCGCAATCGCCATAGAAACCTACAGCACTCGCGCTGATGAAAGTTTTCACTTCGTGTTTATTCTTCTTCAAAAAATCGAAAATCAGTTTTGCGCTTTGTACGCGGCTTTCTACAATTTCCTTTTTGCGTTCATCACTCCATCTTTTGTCGGCCACTCCTGCTCCTGCTAAATGGATTACGTCAGAAACTCCTTCGAATGCCTTCGCATCTACATCTCCTTTTTCTAGATTCCAGACATATGAATTTGCCTGGCTTCGGACTTCGGACTTCGGACGATTGACTTTTCTTCCTAAGGTATTTACCTCATATCCTTTCTTCAAAAGCAAGGCGCCTAGTCTGGTTCCGACTAGTCCGCTGGCTCCTGTAATCAATACTTTTTTCATGGGTGCAAATTTCATTTTCTGGCACGAATCAAATGCTTTGATTTTATGGGAATTCGTGTAGGTTTGCCCACCTCAAAATAATCACTAATAAAAATCAGTAGAGCAATGAAACATTTACTTAGCAAAAGATTTTTTGTGCTTTTTATAGCCGCGCTTGTTTTATATGGTTGCGGAAAGAAAAAAGCGAAGAATGAAGTTATCATTCACGAGTTGAGTGATACCGATATGTTGAACCCAACCAACTATCAAAGTGCCGATGCAGGTTACTACCTCGCACAAATGTTTCAGGCTTTATGGGGAACCAATCCAACTAATTTAAAACTCGAACCAATTTTGGCGAAAGAGTTGCCCGTTGAAGAATATGATTCGACAACGAATATTTTGAAATACACTTGTGAAATTCGCGAAGATGCAAAGTGGGATAACGGGGACCCTATTCTTGCAAAAGATGTGATCTTCTCTATGAAATTATATCGTGCTCCGGTGATCAGCAACGAACAGTTTCGTCCTTACTTCGAATTGATAAGCGACATGATTACCTATCCTGATAATCCGCGTAAGATTACCATCGTTTGCAACAAGAAATACATTCTTGCCAAATACACTTGTGGTGAATTTTTTGTGATGCCACAATACATCTATGACCCTAAACATCTCATGGATAGTTTCAGTATTAACGATATCAATACCAAGTTTGCGGAAGTGGAGCAAAGCCCTATTATGAAGGAGTTTGCTACGGAATATAACAGCGAAAAATATCAACGCGAAAAAGGATTCATCGTTGGTTCAGGGCCCTATGAGTTTGGCGAGTGGGTAACCGGACAAAAAATTGTTTTGGTGAAAAAGAAAAACTGGTGGGGCGAAAAATACAATGCTGAATACTCCTTTCAGGCGTTCCCAGACAAACTGGTTTACACCACTATTAAAGACCAAACGGCTGCTCTTACTGCATTAAAAGGAAAAAGATTGGATGTAATGTATGGTATTAAAAGCAAAGATTACGTAGAGCAATTGCTTACCAGCGATTCGGTGAAAGAAAATTTTCAACTGGCTACCCCGCTTAGTATGGCATATACTTATTTCGGTATCAACATGCGTAATCCTAAGTTTGAAGATGTGCGCACCCGCGAAGCACTTGCGCACTTGACCGATGTAGAAAAAATCATCAAGGTAATTGGTTATAACTTGGGTCAGCGGGTGAACGGTCCGGTAAATCCTTATAAAAAAGGCGCCTTTAACGACACGATTACACCTTACGATTTCAGTATTGAAAAAGCAAAAAAACTTTTATCTGATGCCGGTTGGAAAGACACCAATGGCGATGGCACACTCGACAAAAAAATTAATGGACAACAAACTAAGTTCGACATTACGTTTACCTACAACGCAGGGAACGACACGCGCAGAGATGCTGCTTTAATTTTTAAGGAAGCCTGCCGACAAGTGGGAATCAATGTAGATGTTGTACCTCAAGAGTGGAGCATTTATATCGAGAACCAGAAAAAGCATGATTTCGAAATGTTTTATGGAGCTTGGATTGGTTCTCCAAATCCCGATGATCCAAAACAGATATGGCATACCGAATCTATCAACGGTGGAAGCAACTACGTTTATTTTGGCAACGCAGAAAGTGATCTGTTGATTGAAGAAATACGGGGTGAATTAAACGAAGACAAACGCAACGATTTATACAGAAAGTTTCAAGTGAAGGTGCATAATGATGTACCTTACATTTTCATTTGGAGTCCGAAAGAAAAAATTGCAATCAGCAAACGGTTTACCAATATTCAAACATTTATTGTTCGTCCGGGATTTAATGAGGCGGCTTTCCAACTAGCTCAATAAAACCCCAGTAAACATTAATGAAACCAGTAGAAGTAAAAACAGAAGCGGGTAAAACAGAAGCGGGCAAGAAATTTTTCTTCGCCAGCTTATCGTTTCCTCTGTTTGGATATATTTTGAAACGGGTTTTGATTTTCATTCCCACACTTTTCATCATTTCGTTGCTTACGTTCATTTTAATCTCTGCTGCACCGGGTGACCCTGCCGAAACCATGCTGAACAGAACGAGTGGTGAAGGACAAGCTGCAAATCGCTTAGCCACAGAGCGATCATACGTTGACCTGCGTCATAAACTCGGATTGGACTTGCCCATATTTTATTTTGCTCCTACTAATTTGGCAGTAAGCGATACACTGCTTCGTATTCCTATTAAGAACCATCGTGAGATGCTCGACCGCTTAACTTATCAATATGGTAACTGGGCACAAATTGAAAACTACTATCATCAGTTGAAGGCATTGGACATAGCAGTTATATCAACCAAAAAAGATTCTACCAATGCCGATACACTGATTGAATTGAGAAATACTGTCGCTAAAATTTTTATTCATCACGAAGACAATGTGTTGTCGCCACTGCTTGCAGATTTAAAAACACAATCAAACAGTGCCGCTAATCTTACGGAAGTAAAAGCACATGCCGAAGCTACGGAAGAAGCTTACATCAAAATGAAAAGTGATGCCACTCCGTGGAAAAGATATGTTCCGCTGGTGCAGTGGAGCGGTACACACAATCAATATCACCGTTGGTTATTTGGTGAAGCAAAATGGTTTGGAACAGAAACTGACCCTACCTTAGGCAAAGGATTTATAAGAGGCGATTACGGTATTTCATTTTTTACTAAACGTCCTGTGAAGAGTGTGATATGGGACGGACTTTGGATTACCATGCTCATCAGTTTCTTAGTCATTATTATCGAGTACCTTATTTCAATTCCGCTAGGAATTTCATTGGCGGTGCGTAAAGGTTCCGCTTACGATTCAAGTGTTACAGTTGGTTTATTTCTCACCTATTCGCTTCCTGTTTTCTGGATTGGAACGATGGCAATTTTCTTTTTGTGCAGTCCCGATTACATAGAAATTTTCCCGCCATTCGGTTTGGGTGATGCCACCTGGGATGATGGCTTCTTCTACAAGTTAGGCGACTTGGCGTATCACTTATCGTTGCCGTTAATCATTGCATCCTATGCAAGTTTTGCGTACTTATCTCGTCAAATGCGCGGCTCCATGCTAACCGTGCTTGGGCAAGATTACATCCGCACTGCCCGTGCAAAAGGATTGCCAGAGAACAAAGTGATTTGGAAACACGCCTTCAGAAATTCGTTGTTGCCTATCATTACCATTTTTGCATCGTTCTTTCCTGCATTGATTGGCGGCTCAATCATTCTTGAATTCCTGTTCACCATTCCGGGCTTGGGACAAATTACTTATGCAGCGGTAATTCAAAAAGATTATCCAATGATTTTGACCAACACTATGTTTGCAGCAATTCTGACCTTAGTTGGATACCTGATTTCTGATATTTTATATGCAGTAGTTGACCCGAGAATTTCTTATTCAAAAAAATAAATGGCTGAAGCGACAAAAATAAAGGCGAAGAACGAACAGGGCTATTGGGCTTTTGTAAACAAGCAGTTTCGTAAAAAGAAAACGGCTGTTTTTTCGCTGTACATTGTTATTGTGCTTGCTATTGTTGCTGTATTTGCTCCGTTTCTTGCTAATGAAAAACCGCTCGTTTGTAAATATAAAGGCGAAACATTTTTTCCTGTTTTGAAAGATATTGCCGTTGGTTTTGGTATCGGGCAATTTCAACCGCAATTTCAAAATGTTGATTGGAAGAACCTGCCATACGAAATGGTGGTTTTTGCACCCGTGCCTTATTTACCCATGAACCAAGATGATAAATGCATTCATTCGGTAGGTCCTTTTGATACGCAGGATGTTCCTTCTGCAAGATGGAAACACTGGTTTGGCACCGATGAATTAGGAAGAGATGTACTTTCAGGTATGATACATGGAACTAAAATTGCCATGACCGTTGGTATTGTCTCCATGCTCATTGCTTCTATTATTGGAATTTTGCTCGGCTCGCTCGCTGGTTTTTATGGCGATGAAAATTTTCAGGTTTCGCGGGTGCGCTTGTGGGGCAATTTGCTGTTTCTGTTTTTTGCTTTCTTCTATTCCTTCGGGGCGCGCTCCTACGATATTACCGATGCGCTGGGTAGAGGTTTAGGCGAAGGTTTTATCCAACTCGGTATCAGCATCCTGATTTTCACTGCTGTAATGGTAGCTGGAAATTTATTGGTGATAGTGCTCAAAAAAATTCCTTTCCTTGGCAAACAGGTGGCGGTACCGTTCGACTTAATTATTATGCGGGTAATTGAAGTGCTAAATTCTATTCCAACGCTCTTTCTAATTCTTCTTATCATTTCTATTGTGCGCAAACCAAATTTATATGTCATCATGGGTATAATTGGTTTAACCGGCTGGACCGGCATAGCACGTTTTATTCGTGCCGAGTTGTTAAAGGTGCGCAACCTTGAATATATTGAAGCAGCAAACTCATTAGGTTTTTCAAATGCTCACATTCTTTTCCGACACGCCATACCTAATGCGCTTTCTCCGGTGCTTATATCTATTGCGTTTGGCATTGCGGGAGCCATTCTTACCGAATCTACTTTATCGTTTCTTGGGTTAGGTCCTGCTGATACCGTTACCTGGGGACAACTTCTCTCTTACGCGCGTCAAATACCACAAGCCTGGTGGCTGGCAATTTTCCCCGGCTTCGCCATTTTTATTACGGTTACTACCTTCAACTTAATTGGTGACGGTTTAACCGATGCCATGGACCCAAGGTTGAAACAATAAAACCTCAACAACAACTTTTCTACAAAGCCGCTATTTGTTTCTGCAAAAATGAAGTGAGTTCTGCAATGTACGGTTTCGAGAAATCGAATCTGGCTCCAAGTGTTTCGTAAAAAACAGGAATTGATTTGGTGTATCCCAATTGAAGTGCTTTTTTATAATTTTCAATAGCGGTTTTTCGGTCATTGATAAACGAACGCCATAAGGAAATAGCGCCAAGTTCTGCAAAGGCATATTCGATATAGTAGAACGGCACCACATAGAAATGCAAAATATTTTGATAGCTCGTTTGCTGAAAATCTTCTGAGCCGGTCCAGTCAACATTCTTAGCGGTAAATTTTTTTACCAGCTCAAACCATTTTACTCTTCTTTCCTCTTTTGTATGCATTGGGTTGTTGTATAACCAAAATTGAAATGCATCGCCCAAACATGTTTTTGAAAGCACCCCTAAAATATATTGCAAATGATTTTTGCGTGCGCGTTTTAAATCATCGGCATTGGTATAAAAGATATCCCAGTGCTGCATGGTCATCAACTCCATTCCCATAGAAGCTACTTCGGCCACTTCAGATGTGGTAGATTTAAAGGCCTGCAATTCTAAATCGTGTGTCAAAAAAGTATGCACTGCATGACCACCTTCGTGTACCATAATTATTAAGTCTTGCTCTGACTCAGTCGAATTCATAAAAATAAAAGGGACTCCAATTTCATCCATGCCCATATTGTATCCGCCATTGCTCTTGTGCATCCGCGAATCGATGTCCAAATATTTCATCTGCTTCATAATTTCAATGCGCTCACCAAAATATGGGTCAAGCTCATTGAAGCAGTCAATCGTTTTTTGAATGAGATCATCGGTATTGTTGCAAGGTTTCAACGCTGGCTTGCCGCTGGTGTCAACTTCTTTATCCCATAATTTTAGCGAATCGTAACCCAATAATTTTTTGCGCTCTTCTGAAAGTTGATTTACCAAAGGCATAATCAGTTCTTCTACCGATTCATGAAACTGAATACAGTCTGCCGGTGTGTAATCAAATCTTCCTAGCTCAGCAAAACGGAATTCGATATAATTTTTGAATCCGGCATTCAATGCAATTTGATGACGAAGGCGAATTAAATCGCTTAGCAAATCATCGAGCTTATCGGCATCCTGCAATTTTCTTTCTGTAATTAATTTGAAAACTTCTTCGCGTTCTGCACGATTAGTGCTACGCATAAAATTTTCTGCTTGCTTTATGGTTAGTTCGTTTCCCTTATAATGAATGCTCTGCGCACCCATTAGTTGGTCGTAACCATTTTGCTTAACTTGCATCTCAGTGTTAAGGGGAATATTTTCTTCTCTGAATAAAGCTACCGATTTTTTTATTCTGCGAATTGTAGTGAAAAACAAATCTGGGTCCAAGTCTTCTACAAAGGGGCAGTCAACAAATTTCTCTTTTAGTTGTTGGTCAGCCACCGACATTTTTGGATAAACATTGGAGTAAAGATTAATTAAATCTGCTTTTGCTTTTTCATCGGAAGTGTCAATGGTGGTACGCACATATATCCAACGACCGTGCTCGCTTAAAGCACCATCTAACTCACTACTATCGCGAAGCCATTGGCGCAAATCAGCAACGGAATTTATTTCGCGATTTTGTAAATTGTGGTAGTAGGGCTCTGTAACCTCCCATGAACTAGGTTCAAAATCTTCGGTCAAAAAAATTCTTTTTTTCCTTTTCGGAATTTCTATTGCAGCCACATCACCCATGGTACTAAGATGCTTTACGCGGTGTGGTAATCTTTTTTACCGGGGCGGGTTTGGTATGCGCCTTAGTCGAATGGTCGGTCTTAGTTACCTTAGGCTTGTTTTCCTTTTTCGCATCGGCTGAGAGCTCCTCTTTACCTTCTTCAGTTACCGTTTTTTCGGCAGTTAATTCTTCAATCAAATTTTTTGAATTGAGTAGCGTGTACCACTTTGCTAATTTTTTCATATCACTTACATGCACTTTCTCTTTATCGTAAGTTGGCAATACTACTTCAAGCCACGCTTTTAAGGCTGCTTCGTTTTTTACATCGGGAACAGGCGTTGCGGCTTCATTCTTTTTGATAGAGGCGAGTACTTCTTTGAGCGTTGCCGGTTCATCGGTAGTGTAAAGTGTAATATCGTTCAGTGTCGAAAACAGATTTGTTCTACCTGAAACGAATTGTGTTTTGTCATCTACCATTGAAGTAAGAATTAGTCCATCGGCTCTGTGGCCAACAATTTTGAATAAGCCCGGCATGCCGCTTATTCCTGTAATTTCTGATAAGTCCATATTGATTTTTTAGGAGTGCTAAAATAGAAACTTAGTGTTAAGTATTGCAGTGTTCTTGGGGCGAGAAAACAAAAAAAACAGAACAGGAGTCTGCTCATTTATTCTTCACTGCGTTTGGTGCTTGTTTTTCCGCCTTCCTCTTGGTTTCTACCGTTGTAAAAATTTGAACTGCCTTTTGCAAGAGCATGTTGTAGCCAAAACCTAACTCCAAAATATATTGTTGTTGTGTTATTACACCAAAAAAATTTAGGAATTGTACCATTACATACTTCTCACCTTCTCGTAGCCATTTGGTAGTTGTCTTAAGCCCCCTTTTGTTTCATCTCGCTTGCGTGAAGAGCTTTTACTCCCAATGCTTATAATTTCCCTTATACTCCAGCATAATGTTGAGGTAATTCGAAAAGCGTTCTTCCGAAATTTTTCCATCTTGATACGCTTGCTTCACAGCACAACCAGGTTCATGCTCGTGCAAACAATTATTGAATTTGCATTTGTTCAGCACTTCGCGCATCTCCATATAATAGTGCGAAATCTCCTCCGGTTTAAAATCCATAATGCCAAATTCGCGAATGCCGGGTGTATCAATTACACTTCCGCCAAAATCAAGTTCGTGCATTTCGGCAAAAGTGGTGGTGTGCATTCCCTTACCGGTAATGCGCGAAATCTTTTCGGTTCTCAAATGCAAATGCGGTTGAACAGCATTCATTAATGTTGATTTGCCCACGCCTGAATGTCCCGCAATGAGCGAGGTTTTATTTTTCATTAAAGCTTTTACTTGCGCTAAGTTGTCTGACGTTTTTGAAGCGTCTGACAACTGTCTTAACGCAGAAACAAAAACCGTTTTGTAACCTATGCTCTCGTAAATCTTCGAAACAAATTCCTGTTTCTTTTTTCCCTTCTCATCCAGCAAATCCTGTTTATTAAAAATAATTACGGTGGGAATGTGGTAGGCTTCTGCCGTCAGCAAAAATCGGTCGATAAACCCAGTCGAAGTTCTCGGATTTCCCATTGTTACTATCAACAATGCCTGGTCAATGTTAGCGGCAAGAATTTGTCGCGCGCCTTTGTGCTTTGGCGATGAGCGCACGATATAATTTTCGCGTTCTTCAATTTCATCAATCACCCAACTGTTATTGGCATCTTCTGAACTTACAGAAACTCGGTCGCCAACTGCAATCGGATTGGTGTCTTTGGTTTCTTCTAAACGGAAAATTCCTTTCAGTCGAACTTTGAGGATGTCGCCATTCTCCGCTTTCACTTCATACCAGCTGCCCGTAGATTTTACAACGACTCCTTTCATTCCGTTACTTTGTTAACTGAATGAACGGCTAAAGAAATCTCCATCAACAACTCGGGCTTTTTTTCCAAAATATTTCCCACTACAATTATATCGGCTCCGGCTTTGCAAATTTCTTCGGCTTGTTCGCCTGTGCGAATTCCTCCGCCAACAATTAAAGGAACTGAAATATTTTTTTTCACGGCTGCAATCATTTCTGCGCTTACAGAATTTATTGCTCCGCTTCCGGCTTCGAGGTAAATGAGTTTCATGCCAAGCATTTCTCCTGCTAGTGCAGTAGCCACAGCAATGTCCGGTTTGTCGTTTGGAATGGGAACGGTTTGGGTGATGTAAGAGGTAGTTGAAATTCTTCCGCCATCTATTAACAGGTATCCCGTGGGAATTGTTTCAAGCTTCGCTTCTTTAATAAGAGGTGCGGCAATCACTTGCTGACCGATTAGGTATTCCGCATTGCGCCCCGAAATCAAACTCAAAAATAAAATCGCATCTGCCTTTGTGCTTACCTGATAATTGTTGCCGGGAAAAATGATGACAGGAATTTTTGAATGCTCCTTTATATAAGAGATAGTTTTTTCGAAGCGGTCTTCGAGGAGCAAACTTCCGCCAACAAAAAAGAAATCGGTTCGGGCGTTTTCGGCTAAGTCAACCAATTGCGCTAAACTTTCTTCGTTCTGCTTATCAGGGTCGATGAGGACAGCGAGTTGTTTTTTGTTTCGCGATTTTATAAGAGAGTAAATCATTGGCGCAATAATACAACGATACATTGTAAAGGCGGCAAAACCCAGTTTCTCCGCCCAAAAAAGCATACAAAATTTTTACCCGAAACGCCCAAATTATTTCCTAATTTTTTTCTGTAATTCTTTTTCCACACAGCTAAATCAAGCCCACACAGCGTTTCAAAACATCCCAAACCCCTTTGCACAATTGGTGTGGAAAAATGGGATGGTTTTCAAAAATTCTGAAAAATATATTCGTCAACGTTTTAGGTAAAACCCCTGCACGATTTAACACCACCCTACAATAACACATTATGGCAAAAAAGAACGAGAAGAAAGGATTGAAGTTTGATCGCCTCTATACCCAGGAGGAAAAGTCAGCGTTCGATTTATTTGAATATGAATTGCGCTCGAGCGTAATTCGTAATCCGAAAGGCGATGCGGTGTTCGAAATGTACAATGTAGAAGTACCAAAAGGATGGAGTCAGGTCGCCACTGATATTCTCGCACAAAAATATTTTCGCAAAGCCGGAGTGCCGCAACTGGATGGTTCATTAGGTGGCGAACGTTCGGCTAAGCAAGTAGTTCATCGTTTAGCAGATTGCTGGAAAAGTTGGGGCGAGCGCTACGGCTATTTCGCTACGGCAAAAGATGCCACTGTATTTTATGATGAGTTGGTTTACTCGTTGCTCGACCAAATGGCGGCTCCGAATTCTCCGCAATGGTTCAACACCGGTTTGTATACCGCGTATGGAATTACCGGTAAACCGCAAGGTCACTATTTTGTAAATCCTGATACCGGAGTTCTGGAGCAATCTACTTCGGCTTACGAAAGACCGCAACCGCATGCTTGTTTCATTCTTTCTGTAGATGATGATTTAGTGAACAGCGGAGGAATCATGGATTTGTGGACGCGAGAAGCACGTATATTTAAATACGGTTCTGGCGTGGGCACTAACTTCAGCAACATTCGTGGCGAAGGCGAAAAACTTTCAGGCGGAGGAACTTCATCGGGCTTAATGAGCTTCCTGAAAATTGGTGATGCTGCAGCCGGTGCAATTAAATCTGGCGGAACTACAAGACGTGCCGCTAAAATGGTTTGTTTGGATTTAGACCATCCTGAAATTATTGATTTCATTGATTGGAAGAGCAAGGAAGAAGATAAAGTTGCCGCGCTGATTGCTGCTGGTTACGATTCGCACTATGAAGGCGAAGCTTACAAAACTGTTGCCGGACAAAACTCTAACAACTCGGTTCGTATTCCCAATTCATTCTTCCATACATTAGAGAAAGGCGAAGACTGGAACTTGCTTGGTCGCAGTAATGGCAAGGTGATGAAATCAATTCCTTCAAAAGAATTGTGGGATAAAATTGCAATGGCGGCTTGGCGTTGTGCTGACCCTGGTGTTCAGTATGATTCTACTATTAATGAATGGCATACTTGCCCTGAAGATGGATCTATCCGAGCATCTAACCCATGCAGCGAGTATATGTTTTTGGATAACACCGCATGTAATTTGGCTTCGTTCAATCTTCGTAAATTCTTCAACGATAAAACGCTTGAGTTTAACGTTGCCGGTTTCGAACACATGAGCCGTGTTTGGACAACCGTGTTAGAAATTTCTGTCTTAATGGCGCAGTTCCCTTCAAAAGAAGTAGCGCAACTTTCTTACGAATTCCGTACGCTTGGTTTGGGTTATGCAAACCTCGGTTCAGTATTAATGGTAAGTGGCATTCCTTATGATAGCGATAAAGCACGCGCAATAGGTGGAGCTATTACTGCTATCATGACCGGTGTAGCTTATAAAACTTCCGCAGAAATGGCGGCTACTCTGGGTGCGTTTCCGGCTTACGAAAGAAACAAAAAGCACATGCTGAAGGTAATGCGCAACCACCGTTTGGCGGCATACAATGCTGATGCGACTGCGTATGAAGGAATCGAAATTAAACCGCAAGGCATTGATCCAAAATTCTGCCCCGATTATTTATTAAAGGCAGCAACTACGGCTTGGGATGAAGCATTACAATTGGGAGAGAAATTCGGCTACCGCAATGCGCAGTCAACAGTAATTGCTCCAACCGGAACAATTGGTTTGTTAATGGATTGCGACACTACGGGTGTTGAACCTGATTTTGCATTGGTGAAATTCAAGAAGCTTTCGGGTGGCGGTTATTTCAAAATTGTAAATGAGTGTGTGCCTGCCGCTTTGGAAAACTTAGGTTATTCTACTTCGGAAATTGATGCGATTGTAAAATATGCGAAAGGAAACGGAACGCTTACCGGTTGCCCGCATATCAATGCTGAATCATTAAAAGCAAAAGGATTTAATGCTTCTGATATTGAAAAAATAGAAAATGGTTTGGTTGCTGCATTCGACATTACGTTTGCTTTCAACGTGTATAGTTTGGGCGAAGAAACTTTACAGCGTCTTGGTTTTACCGAGAAACAATACAACGGAACTAACTTCAATTTGCTTCGCGAATTAGGCTATAGCAAAGAACAAATTGAAGCTGCTAACGAATTTGTTTGCGGAACTATGACTGTAGAAGGTGCGCCTTTATTGAAAGACGAGCACCTTCCAATTTTTGATTGCGCCAACAAATGCGGAACAAAAGGTCAGCGTTTTATTCACGCACACGGCCACATACGTATGATGGGTGCGGTTCAGCCGTTCATCAGCGGGGCAATTTCAAAAACAATTAATCTTCCTAACGAAGCTACGGTAGAAGATATTCAAAACTGCTACGAACTTTCATGGAAACTTGGTTTAAAAGCAAACGCGCTTTACCGCGATGGATGTAAACTTTCGCAACCGCTTTCGAACAAGAAGGACGATGAAAAAGAAACACCGGTTTCTACGGCTGCACCGGTGGCACAAGAGTTTAGCAAATTAACTCCTGAACAAGTGTTAGAGGCTGCACGCGTATTGATGCAGGAATCTACCGATACGCATTTTATGCGTGAACTTTCGCGCATTGTGGAACGCAAAAAACTTCCGCACAAACGCAGAGGATTTACACAAAAAGCAAAAATTGGCGGGCAAACTGTTTTTGTGCGCACCGGTGAATATGATGACCAAACCTTAGGTGAAATTTTTATTGACATGCACAAAGAAGGAGCTTCGTTCCGCTCACTCATGAACTGCTTTGCCATTTCTGTTTCTATCGGTTTGCAATACGGTGTGCCGCTCGAAGAATTCACTAACAAGTTTACGTTCACCCGTTTTGAACCAAGCGGAATGGTGGATCACCCGAATATCAAGAACGCAAGTTCGATTGTAGATTACATTTTCCGTTTGTTGGCCTTTGAATACTTGGGCAGAACAGATTTGGTTCATGTTACACCAAGTGAGTTAAGCATGCGCGAGCGCAGTGCTATGGATTTAACCACTGAAATTTCTGACGAGCCTATTGAGCAAAAGAAAGTAACACCAGTTCATCCGGAAATGAAGGAGCCAGTTAAACCGGCAGCAAAAAAAGATGTAACCGAAATGAGAGTAGAAAAAAAGTTGACGTTGGCCTCTAACTCTATGGATGCATTCAACAAAGTAGCAGGTGAAATGATGGGTGATGCGCCACCTTGCAGCGTGTGCGGAAACATTACCCTGCGCAGCGGCACTTGTTACAAATGTTTGAACTGCGGAAATAGTATGGGATGCAGCTAATGCGGAATTGAGACTCTAGTCTTCGGAATAAATACAAAGCCTCGCAATTTTTGCGGGGCTTTAGTTTTTAATAAACTTTATTTTTTCATCGCTTCCAACCATTTCATTCTGTCGAAAAAAACTTCATTGCGGGTAATGAGGTTGTTTTCAATTTCTACAATATCTAATCCTGTTTCTTCCACAAAAGAATTGCCGACAGGAATAGTTGCTTTCCATTTTAAAGTGAACCCTTTCTCGGTAGGAATAATTTCGACCGGTTCCCATTTCCAGTTTGGGTTGAGCGAAAGAAGTTTTTCAAAATAAGGAAGCAGTTGTGTGTGGCCTTTTAATCCGTTTCGTTTAGAAGGGTCGGAATAAAAAGCATCAGCATGATAGAATTTCAAAAGCTCTTGAGGGCGGTTGCCGGTCCAGGTGTCGAGCCATATTTTGGAGAAGGTTTCGTAGTTCATGAAAATTATTTTTTCAGTTTCTTTTTAACCACTTTCTTTCTGCCTTCATCCGATTCGGCAAATTCAATTCCCAGGTCGAGCCATTGGCTAAGTTGTTTGGCATTTTTCCAGCCTCCTTCATCTACCATTACAAAACCTTTCATCACTCGCCCTGTAAAATTCATTTCAGCAGCGTTGGGTTGTTGAATGGCTTCGTCATATTTTGAAAGCACACAACGAACCATCAATTCGTCTTTTACAATTCCACAGGCCATTTTGTTTTGCAACATAAATGCAACTCCTCCAAACATTTTTTTCTCGACAGACAATTGCTTTTTTTCTTTAAGCATTTGGCGAATTAACTCTTCTAATGTTTGGTTGTATGCCACGCGCGAAATTTATTTCAATCGGTTCAATAAATTTTTCCCACTCACTGCGCTTGCAGTAATCAGTCCGCTGAATAATGCCCCACCTACACCGCAGCTTACAATATCCTGACCGGTGAGGTAAAGATTTTTTACCGGAGTTCTTGGTTTCAAAAGTTTTTGGTCGAACCTTTTGGTGGTGTGGTCAATGCCGTAAATTTCTCCGTATTGGTAATTGGCAAAGTGAGCCGTGCTAAGCGGTGTGGAAAGTTCGTAGTAATCAATTTTGCCGCGCAGTTCAGGATGTTTTTTGAAAAGTTCTTCGAGCAAACGTTGCGATAATTTTTCTTTGAACGCATTGTAGTCTTCTCCTCGTTTCATCCAGCGTTTGTCTTTCCACTTTTCATACCATGCGTAAGGCGAGAGCGTAACAATTTCAATCGTGGTTCTTCCCGGCAGACGGTTTTCCCAATCAGGGTCTTTGCTCGAAGGGAAAGAAATATACGTTACCGGAAACGGAGCATCGGGATTGTTGATGTAGTCTGTAATATTTTTATCGTGGTCATACTGCTCAGGAAAAATCCAATAGTTCGCTTTGCCCAATTTCAGCTGCTCATTCGACTCATTGATGCCTATATACAAACACACATGCCCAACCGAAGGAGCCAAATTTTCAAACATCTTTTCGGCTTCCGTATTTTTCTGTTCCTGCTGCGGTAATAAATTTTTGTAAGTGTTGTAAACGCCTGCATCGCTAATAACCACCTCAGCAAAGAACTCTTTGCCATCAAACATTTTTACCCCAACAGCTTTCCCGTTTTTCACAATCACTTCTTTTACTTCTGCATTGGTAAAAATTTCTCCGCCATTATTTAAAATAGTTGGAGCGACCGTTCTGAAAATTTCCTGCGCACCACCTACGGGGTAACAAGCGCCTTTCATGTAATGCTTCACAAGCGCGGCATGCATTAAGAAACTGCTTTGCGAAGGCGGCAAACCATAATCGCCATATTGCGTTGCGAGTACAGCAATCAGCTTTTCGTTTTTGGTCAGCGATTTTAAAACTTCAAGGGTGGTTTTGTTTCCTTTCAATCCATTCTTACGCAATAGGTTTCCGAAAAAAGTACTCAACCAATTGGGAAGAATTTTTTCAGCAAAGAACCAGCGTTGATTTTTTTGCGTGGTGTAAATTAGGTTGACATACTCATCAATAGCGCTTTCCTCGCCCGGAAAATATTTTTTCATCTGCGCCCTGAACTCATCGGTGCCGGCAGGGAACTCATATTTATCATTCCCGAAAAACGCAATGTCGTAAGGCGTGCCCATCTCTTCCCATTTCATTCTACCTTCTGAAATGTAGTTGAACATTTTGTGTAACTCGGTGGTAGGCCGGTGAAAATCGCCAACGTAGTGTACGCCCACATCCCACTCGTATTTATTGCGGGTGAACACGTGCGTGAATCCACCGGGCGTGTAGTGGCGTTCCAGCACGAGGACTTTCTTTCCTTCTTTAGCTAAGAATGCAGCGGTAGCAATGCCGCCCATTCCTGAACCAATGATGATGGCATCGAAACTGTCTTCAATTTTTTGCTGTTTGTATGATTTGGAGAGTTCTTTCATAAGATGGTTAAAAATAAAAACTATGAGAGGAGGAGTTAGAAAATATTTTCAATGGAATATTCTTTGCCATTGAAGAAAACGGAATCGCCTTTCTTCTTGTCAATCAAATTTCTGCCGAGCGGAGAAGATGGAGAAATGGCGAGATAGTTTTCGTTGTTCCACTTTAAAGAACCGGCACTGATAGCAATGAAAAACTTTTCGAGGTTAGTGAAAACCAAACTTCCTACCTGAACGGTATCAAGTTTCTTATCAATAGAAATTTGCGAAAGCAATTGTTTCTGCTTGATGGCTTCGGCTAATTGTGCGCTATTGTTTTTTATTTCCTGTGTCATCATTTCGCGTGAGGTTTCATACTTATCGCCTGCACTGCTTTTGGTTTCTTCGTTGATTGAGTTGTTTGCTGCGTCAATGGCGCTTTGACAATTGTTGATGCGTGCTTCAATGAAGTCTTTACAAAGAAAAAGTAGTTGTTGCTTGGTGTTGGCGGGCATTAGGAAAATAGGACATTAGGGAATTGGGAAATACAATTACCGTTTCTTTCTAAACGCAGGTTTACCTCCTTTCCCTTGCGGACGTTCAAACTTTTTGTTGGGCTCATAAGCCGGTCCTTCACCGAGTTGAGGAGGCAGCGGCAGTTTTTTTATTTCATCGCCAATCAAATCTTCAATGCTTTTGAATTTGCGCATGTCTTCAGGGTTGATGAGTGTGAGTGCAACACCGGTTGTTTCTGCGCGAGCAGTTCTGCCCACGCGGTGGATGTAATCTTCTGCATCGCGCGGCACATCGTAGTTGATGACTAAACCGATGGAATCAATATCAATGCCTCTCGAAAGAACATCAGTAGCAACGAGCATCTGTATGTTCTTGTTTTTGAATTGTCGTAACACTTCGGTGCGTTGGTCTTGTTCAAGGTCGGAGTGAATAGCAGCAATGTTGAATTTGCTTCGCAACAAATCTCTTTCGAGTTCTTTCACTTTATCTTTTGTGGAAGAGAAGATGAGAATGCTCGACAAATTTTTTCCGGTCAACAAACTTTTGAGCAAAGCCATTTTCTGCGTATTGTAAACCAAGTAAGCGCCCTGCAAAACACCGGCTGCCGGTTTTGAAACTGCAATATTCACCTGCTCAGGATTATTCAAAATCTTTTTTGCAAGCTCTCGAATTTTGGGAGCCATGGTTGCACTGAACATTATCGTCTGCCGTTGCTTAGGAAGGAAACTGATAATTTTATTGAGGTCATCGCTAAAACCCATGTCCAACATTCTATCAGCTTCATCTAAAATTAAATGTTCAATAGAATCAAATTTCACGTAGCCCATGTTCAAATGCGCAATCAATCTGCCAGGTGTGGCGATGATGATGTTCGCGCCTTGCGTGAGTGCTTTCTTTTCCTGCTCGAATGAAATTCCATCCTTCCCTCCGAAAATGGCAATAGCTGTAACCGGAGTAAAATAGCCGAAGCCCTGCATGGCTTCATCAATTTGCACAGCGAGTTCGCGCGTAGGCACAATGATGAGCGTGTTCACCACATGCTTATGCTCCTTGATAATTTTATTAATCACGGGCAGCAAAAACGCAGCGGTCTTTCCGGTGCCTGTTTGCGCGCAACCAATAATGTCTTTGCCCGATGAAATAATGGGAATAGAAAGCTCCTGAATGGGCGTAGGCTTTTCGAAATTCATCGAGCTAAGCCCTTCCATCAATTCAGGTTCAAAATTAAAGTCGGAAAATTTCAAGAGTAAGAGTTATGTAAGTGAAAATAATATTGGGTAAAGTTAGTTTTGCTAAGGCAGCAATCTTCCGTAACTTCTCGGGAACGGAATGGTTTCGCGAATGTGTTGCAAGCCGCAAATCCAAGCTACTAATCTTTCTAAACCAAGACCAAAGCCGGAGTGAGGCACGTTGCCGAATTTGCGTAAATCGAGATACCATTCGAAAGCACTCATTGGTAAATCGTGTTCAACAATTTTTCTTTTCAATCGCTCAATATCTGTTTCGCGCTCGCCACCACCTACAACTTCGCCATAACCTTCGGGAGCTAACAAATCAACGCCTTTCGCATAACCTTTATCGGTTTCATCTTCTTTCATGTAAAATGCTTTCACTTCTTGCGGCCAGTTGTAAACCATTACGGGTTGACCAAACATTTTTGTCAAAACAGTTTCATCGCTTCCTCCAAAATCATCACCGCGTTTAAAGTTCTTTGCGCTGTTCTGCCATACCGGAATGTTCATCAATTTTTCATCGGTGTCTTTGACTTCGTTTTTCAACTTATCAATCTTCGATTGGTTGAAATTGATTTCACCCTTTTTCAATTCCCCGCTGGCGATTTTTGCTTCACGCTCCGTAATTTCAGTCTGTAGTTTTGCCTTTGCGCTTTGCAATTCTTCTTCTTCTTCTGCTAACATCTGCAACGAAGATTTTCCGTTCACATCTTTCTCGCCTTTAATCACGCTTACCGCATCTTCGTACTTCATACGGATAAACGGCTCGCGAACTTTTTCGAGAAAACTAATGTCGCGGTCGAGCACCTTCAATTCTTCTTTTTTGTTTTCTAAAACGGTGCTCACCACAAATTGAATGAACTCTTCAATTACATCCATATCCATCTTCAAATCGTAGAAAGCCATTTCTGGTTCAATCATCCAAAACTCAGAAAGGTGTCTGCGCGTTTTTGATTTTTCGGCACGGAAGGTTGGACCGAAAGTGTAAATCAGCCCCTGCGCCATAGCCATTGCTTCGCCATACAACTGACCCGATTGAGAGAGATAGGCAGGCTCACCGTAATAATCAGTTTCAAACAAAGTGCTTGTTCCTTCGCAGGCATTGCCGGTAAAGATTGGTGCATCCATTTGCACAAATCCACGTTGTTGGAAAAATGTATGGATAGCAAAAATGATTTCGTTGCGCACGCGCATAATTGCCCATTGTCTTCTTGATCGCAACCACAAGTGGCGGTTGTCCATCAGAAAATCTACTCCATGGTCTTTAGGGGAAATCGGAAAGTTTTCTTCTGCGGTAGAAATTATTTGAAGCGATGAAACATGAATTTCATAACCGCCAATTTGCTTCTCGTCTTTTACTACTTTACCCTTGATAGAAAGTGAACTCTCCTGCGGCAAACGCTTAGCCGCTTCGAAACTTTCTTCACCCACATTATTCAAATCAACAACCGCCTGGCAAAAACCAGTGCCGTCACGAAAAACCATGAACACAATTGTTTTGCTGTCGCGCTTTTGTGCGTTCCAGCCCTTTAGTTCTACTTCCTGTCCTTCGAACTTTGTTAAATCTTTTATGTAAGCCATACCTATTTTTTAAAGTTCGCGAATATAAAAAAGCATTTTTTGCTGTGGAGATTGAACGCAAAACTTGAATCAGAGGTAAGGATATTTTATCTTCGAAAGAAACAGCCCGTTAGGTGGAGCGAGATAATGAATGCGGAAATTTCCTTTGTTGGCGACCACTTCTTTAAACTCATTCAATTCGATTTTCCCTTTTCCAACCATTAAAACAGTGCCTACGATTTTTCGAATCATGCCTCGCAAAAAACGATTGGATGTAACCGTAAACCGCAAAACTTCTCCGCTTTTCATTTGGTAACCCGAAGCAAGCGGAGTGGAAGTATCAGCAAATTCAAACGGTTTGAGTATGAGATGTTGCGAGGGAAGAATATCCCATTTAGCTTCTTTGATGTAACAGATGTTTGTTTTGAAATCTTCACTTGGTAAACAAAGGGAAGTAAAATCCTCAATTGATTTTAGAAATTCTGTTGCGGGTAAAACTTTATCCCAATCAATTTTGTAGAAGCCCTGATAGAAAGAATATTTTTTGATGAAAGATGATTTGTCGAAGTGAACGTAGTATTCGTATGTGCGCTCGGTAGCATCGAAGCGGGTGTGCGCTTTTTCGGCAACGTCAATTATGCGGAAGACGGTAATAGCTTCGGGCAGAACACAATTCAAGCGAAAGAGGAAATTGACTTTGTCTTCAATTTCTTTTTCAGCATCAAAGTGCATGTAAAAATCTTTGGCGTGAACTCCGGTATCGGTTCTGCCGCAACCCATGCTGGCAATGTGATGTCCTAAAAGTTTTTGAAGGGCTTCGTTAATGGTTTGTTGTACCGTAGGTGCGTTGTTCTGTACTTGCCATCCGCAATAATTAGTGCCATCATAAGACAAATGCAAAAAGTATCTCGTCTTGCCCATTACACTTTCTCGTAAATTACTGCCAAGCCCTGTCCCACTCCAATGCACATGGTTGCTAATCCATACCTCACATCTCTTCGTTTCATTTCATGAAGAAGTGTGGTTGTAATTCTTGCACCGCTGCATCCAAGCGGATGGCCTATGGCAATGGCTCCGCCATTTACGTTTACAATTTCCGGATTCAAACCGAGGTCGCGAATACATGCAAGCGATTGAGAGGCGAAGGCTTCGTTTAATTCTACCAAACCTAAATCAGAAATTTTTAAGTCGGCACGCTCTAATGCTTTTAAGGTTGCAGGCACAGGACCAACCCCCATGCAGGCGGGGTCAACACCAGCTGCGCCAACAGATACAATTCGTGCAAGAGGTTTCAAATTGAATTGTTTTACCACAGCTTCACTAACTACTAAAGTCGCTGCCGCTCCATCGTTAATGCCCGATGAATTTGCGGCAGTCACAGTTCCGTCCTTAGTAAAAGCAGGTTTCAGTTTTGCTAAATCTTCCAATGAACTTAAACGAGGATGCTCATCTTTTTCAAAAACCATTTTCTCGCCTTTCCCTTTATCAATTTCAATCGGAATCATTTCGTCATTAAACTTTCCGGATTCATGCGCGCGTTGATATTTTAACTGCGATGAATAAGCAAATGCATCCTGCTCTTCGCGGCTGATGTTCCATTTCTTAGCCACGTTCTCGGCAGTTTCGCCCATGCTGTAAGTAGTTTCTTTAGGGAAACTTTTATTGGTGAATCGCCATCCGATAGTAGTGTCAAACATTTGTTGTGCTCTATCAAAAGCAGTTGTGCCTTTCGACAAAACATAAGGAGCGCGGCTCATGCTTTCTGTTCCGCCTGCTATGTAAACTTCGCCATCGCCCAATTTAATGGCGCGGCTTGCATCGGCAATGGCCTGCAAACCCGAAGCACACAAACGATTCACTGTTACTCCACTCACTTCAATCGGTAAACCCGCGAGCAAAGCAGCCATACGAGCCACGTTGCGGTTGTCTTCTCCGCTTTGGTTGGCTGCACCAAGAATTACTTCTTCAATTTGCTTTACATCGAGCCAGGAAGAATTGCGCTCTATCAATTTCTTAATTACCAAGGCTGCTAAATCATCGGGGCGAATAGAACTGAGTGTTCCGTTAAATTTTCCGATAGGAGTGCGGATAGCATCTACAACATATGCGTTCATTGCTGAAAAAATTTAGGTTTGTCGCGCAAATTTAGTTTTTCAAAACTCACTACTATGATTCAAAGAATTCAAACTGTCTTTCTTTTGCTTTCAATTGTTTGTCTTAGTTTGTTTTTGTGGTTACCAGAATATGGTTTGGAGGGCACCAATTTTAAGGATATGATTCCCGGTTGGAACATTGGCCACACGTTAATGTTTCAAGAGCAACCTTACATTTATTTTTTTACAGCCATTTTCACTGGCAGCGCAATAGGACTTACACTCATCAATATTTTTCTGTTTAAAAAACGCAGTGCACAAATGTTGTTTTGTTGGTTTTCTATTTTGTTTATAATAAGTGCCGAGGGCTTTGTCTATTTCAAGTATCAAACAAAAATTTTCATGGGCGATGTGATTCTTACTCCCTGGAATATTCTCACTCTCATAGCAATAGTGTTGCAAATTCTTGCGTTCATTTACATACGCAAAGACGAAGCGTTGCTCAAGAGCGTTGACCGGTTGAGGGACTAACACTCTGGTTTCGAAAATTTTTCAACCACCTCTATTTTTCCGTATTTAATACCCCGCAGGAATAATGGATGAATGGAATGATGGATGAAAAACAGTTTGTCTTTTTCACCCATCCAATTATCCATCATTCCATTCATCCCTCTTTCCCCACATTGTTAGAAAGATTTTCTGCCTGCACATTTTCTGAATTTATTTTCACGAAAAATATTCCTTATGGCTTCTATCGAAGAAATGAAACGCATCACTTCTCAGGTTCGCAGAGATATTGTTCGCATGGTTCATGCGGTTAGTTCGGGGCACCCGGGTGGCTCTATGGGTTGTACCGAATTTTTTGTGGCTTTGTACTTTGATGTGCTCAAGCACAACAAAAATTTTTCGATGGATGCGAAGGACGAAGATGTTTTTTTCCTGAGCAACGGACACATCAGCCCGGTTTGGTACAGTGTGCTGGCACATGCGGGCTACTTCGATAAAAAAGAGCTGGCTACTTTCAGAAAACTGGATTCTCGGTTGCAAGGACACCCGACTACACACGAACACCTTCCAGGCATTCGCGCAGCTTCGGGTTCGCTGGGCCAGGGAATGAGTATGGCTATTGGTACTGCTCTTACAAAAAAACTGAATAAAGATTCTTCGCTCGTTTACTCGCTACATGGTGATGGCGAATTTCAGGAAGGGCAAATTTGGGAAGCCCTAATGTTTGCTCCGCACAACAAAGTTGATAATCTGATTTGCACCATTGATTATAACAACGCGCAAATTGACGGTAGTTGCGATGATGTGTTAGCGCACGGAGATTTGAAATTGAAAATTGAATCGTTTGGTTGGGATGTGCTGGAAGTGCGCGAAGGCAATAATATTGAACGAGTACTTGCTGCGTTGAAGGAAGCAAAATCACGTACCGGAAAAGGCAAACCCGTTTTCATTATCATGCATACACTCATGGGTTACGGAGTTGACTTTATGCAGGGCGGGCATAAATGGCATGGTGTAGCACCAAACGATGCGCAACTTGCAATAGCCTTAGGGCAGTTGGAAGAAACGTTGGGAGATTATTAAAAACATCGTGCCAAATGAAAGTCAAAGAAATCATTGAACTTATCGAACAAAACGGTTGGTTTTTCGATAGACAAAAAGGAAGTCATAGGCAATTCAAACACGCTACTAAAAAGGGAACGGTAACCGTAGCAGGAAAACAGAGTGACGATTTACCTAAAGGGACACAAAACTCGATTCTGAAACAGGCGGGACTAAAGTAGTTCTGTTTTAAAAAATAATCTCTACTTTTAAAAATAAAAGCTATGCAAAAATATTTAGTCATCATAGAAAAAGCACCCAACAACTTCGCAGCCTTTAGCCCCGATGTGTTGGGTTGTGTGGCTACAGGTACTACTGTAGAGGAGACTATTTCAGAAATGAAATCGGCTCTTGAATTTCATTTAGAATCGCTTGACGAAATACCTCAAGCAAAAGGACTGCGCTATCATTTAGATAGCGGTGAATTGGTTTGTGAAGAGGGCTCCTATTTTACAGAATTGGATATTCAAACATTGATTGCCGCATAGATTTTATCTGATGTCAACGCATAAAAAAAGCGCGAAGGGTTTTCTCTTCGCGCTTTTTTGTTTCCTCAAAACGCAAAGACATACTTCCCTTCATCATCTTTATAAACGTAATTAACCACACGAGGCCAAAGCGGTTTTATCAATTCGTTTTCCCAATCATCTAAATTTTTTAAAAGTTCATTAGCTACTTCGGGTTTTGTAGAATAGAGATTATGTTGTTCGGTGCTATCGGTTTTCAGATTGTATAACCGATTGACATTGTCAAATTCATTCACAATCAACTTCCAATCGCCTTTGCGCACAGCCTTATTAAAATCGCTTCGCCAAAAAAGTTCTTCGTGCGGGGCAGATTTTTTTTCTTGGTTGGCATAAGGAATCAAATTCACCCCGTCAAATTTTCTATCGGCAGGTAAATCAATTCCAATTATCGAAGCCACGGTTGCAAAAATATCGAGCGAAATAACCGGCTCCTTAAAAACAGTTCCCGCATTTATTTTTCCTTTCCACTTCATCATAAAAGGAATTTTTATTCCGCCTTCAAAATTCGTGAGTTTACCACCGCGGTATGGTGCGTTATCGGTGGTTCCGTTGTAAACCGCACCACCGTTATCGCTCAAAAAAACAACGATGGTGTTTTCGCTCATGCCTAAACTATCTACATGATGAAGTAACCGACCAACTTGGTCATCCAAGTTTTTAATCATGGCGGCATAAATGCGTTTCACCGGGTCTTTGATGTGCGCAAACTGCGCGTAATATTTTTTAGGAACCTGCAAAGGTGCATGTGGTGAGTTGTAAGGCAAATACAAGAAGAAAGGATTGCGCGCGTTTTTATCTACAAATGAAATGGCTTCGTCAGTCAATTTATCGGTTAGGTATTTCTCTTCCTGCGCACACTCGTTGCAATTACGCAAAATGGCACAGTTGCCCGTTCGCCCCACAGCCGTTTTCCATTCGTGAACATCCATATAGTCTTCTTTCACACGCTTGCTAACTACATTGGTATCCCGCTCATCGGCATACATGGTAAACGCTTCATAAAAACCATATTGGTAATCGAAACCACGCGCGCATGGTTGTGCAAAATCAGCTGCGCCCAAATGCCATTTGCCAATGATAGCGGTGGAGTAATCATACTTCTTCAGCAATTCCGCCAACGTAATTTCAGAAGGCGGAAGTCCTTGTCGTAATCTGTCTTCGGTGGCAGGAACTTCTTTTGATTTAAGCGGAGTAAGCGGACGAAACCTAGGTAAAGTTTTAAAACCAAAGTACTCCAGCATGTTCTTTAGATACCGGTGATTCGGTTGAAACTCGTGACCAAACCGCTGCTGATATCTTCCGGTTAAAATTCCTGCACGTGATGGTGAACAGACAGGAGAAGAAATATAACCTTCCATAAATGTGGCACCTTCTTTTCCAATGGCGTCCAAGTTTGGAGTAGAAACCAATTTGTTTCCGTAGAGCGAAATATCGGTTTGCCCCAAATCATCGGCAAGAATTAAAATAACGTTCGGGCGGTTGTGTTGGGAAAGGTCGTTGACTTTTTCTTCGAGAAATTTCTTTTTGCCGGCAATTAGTTTTTCATCGAAATAAATTTTGAATTTATCGCTGGCGTTGGTTCGCAACAAAAAAGCAGAACAGGCAAAAAGTATTGCCGCTGATCCAAGTGCAACAGCTGTTTTTTTGTAGACAGTCATCATACGATAATACTATAAGTTGTGCAAATGATGAGATGCAGTTGAAATAAACCCTTTTACTTTCCGTTCAGAAACAAGCCATGTATTCAATCTTCAATTTTCAATTTTCAATTTTCAATCCGAAAGGGATTCGGCTACTTGCATTCATCTCACTACTCACTACTCACTACTCACTACTTTCTCAGCAAACCCAAGTCTATAAACCCAACATCAACCGCGTTTTATTTGTGCTCGATGTTTCAGGAAGCATGAAAGAAAAATGGGGCGAGAAAACAAAGTTTGAAACAGCGAAAGAACTTCTTTTCAAAATCATTGATTCGGTAGAAAAGAAAAATCCGAATGTGGAATTTGCGGTGCGCGCTTTCGGTTATCAGTTTTCAAAAACCGAAAGAAATTGTAAAGACAGTAAACTTCTTGTTCCGTTTGCAAAGGGTAATGCCGAAAAAATAAAAGCAGCACTCGAAAAAATATCTCCGCAAGGAATGACTCCCATTGCTTATTCGCTTGCACAAGCGGCAAACGACTTTCCGCCCGATGAAAAAAGCCTGAACTCCATTTTAATTATTACTGATGGCAACGAAAACTGCGATGGAAATCCATGTTCGGCTTCGCAAAAATTACTAGACAAAAGAGTTTCACTTCGCCCGTTTATTGTAGGTATGAATGGCGGAGAAAATTTTGTGAAGCAATTGAGTTGCATTGGAACCGTGCTCGACACAAAAGATGAAGCTGCCCTTTACAATACTGTGGGCGTTATTATTAAACAAACGCTCAATACTACTACCTCACAAGTAAACCTACTTGACCAAAATGGAAATCCAACAGTTACTAATATTCCATTTACACTGTACGACCATGCCAGCCGAAAAATTCTATACAACTTTGTTCATACGCTCAATGAAAAGGGAAATCCCGATACGCTTTTTCTGGACCCGGTTGGTATTTACGATTTGGAATTGCACACTGTTCCTAGTATTCGCAAAGACAATATTGAATTGACTGCGGGCAAGCACAACATCATTGCAATAGATGTTCCTGCGGGAAAACTGAATGTAGAATGCCTGCAGGCGAACTATGCAAACAACGATGCGCAAATTGTGGTACGCGCAAAAAATGAGAAGCGCGAAATTTTAGATGTGCAGGATTTGAACGCTCCTGAAAATTATTTACAAGGAAACTACGAATTGGAAATTCTCACCAATCCGGAAATTAATCCTGATACGATGGTGCTTGCCATGAACGAAACAAAAGTAGTGTTGAAGTTTTACGGCACGCTTTCTTTAATGGCAGAAGAAAATTTAATGGCTAGTATTTACCAATGGAAAAACCAACGCCTGCAAACAATTGACCGATGGGAAATGAAAACAAAGACCGAAAACAAAAAACTTCAACCCGGAAATTATTGGCTGGTTTATAAGCCTATGAACAATTACGATAGCGAATCAACACGCACACAAAAATTTGTAGTGGTTGAAGGCGATGTCGTAGTTTTAAATTTAGTGAAATGAGAGCGATGACGATTGACAATAGACGATTGACCAATGAAAATACACTCCGTGTGTTTTGTATTGCCATGGTCTGTGGCCTATGGTCTATGGTCGGTTTTTGCCAAGACAAAACGCGAATTCTCTTCCTTCTCGATGCCTCGTTAAGTATGAAAAGCGAATGGAAAGGCGGAACAAAATGGAATGTGGCCACTTCATCACTATTGGAAATTGCCGACAGTGTTTCTAAACTTCCGAACATAGAAATGGGGTTACGCGTGTTTGGCGATTTGTATCCCGAGCCCGACAAAAATTGCAGGGACTCAAGATTAGCCATTCCGTTTGATACCAATAATGTTTCCAGGTTTCGGAGAAAACTGGAAGAGCTGCGACCCAAAGGTATAACCCCATTAGTTTATTCAATTGAAAAAGCAGCACTTGATTTTGGTGATGACGGCACAAAAAACATTCTCATCATTATTACCGATGGAGAAGATGCTTGCGACCGTGACCCGTGTTCTATTGGTGTAATTCTGCAACAACACAATGTTATTCTTCGTCCGTTTATTATTGGCATGGGTTTGCAGTCAAACATTTTTTCTAAAATGAATTGTATGGGGCAACTCTTCAACACCAGTAACCGCGCAGAATTTACAAATGCATTAAATACCGCAGTATTAGAATCTATTGCTAAAACTACGTTGCAAATAAACCTGAACGATGCCAACGGCAAACCAACAGAGAGTGCCGTGAACATGACCTTCTATGAAATTGCTTCGAATGAACCCAAATACAATTTCTATCACACGCTCAACGCGCGCGGTTTACCCGACACCATTTCTGTTTCACATACTTTTCAATATCGTTTACAAGTGCATACCATTCCACCAATTTTCAAGGACAGTATTATACTGCGAAAAAACACGCACAACATAGTTTCGCTCAACGCGCCACAAGGGTTTTTGAATTT
Source organism: Bacteroidota bacterium (assembly GCA_947479455.1). Taxonomy (GTDB): domain Bacteria; phylum Bacteroidota; class Bacteroidia; order Chitinophagales; family LD1; genus Bog-950. Next base: position 25,636 of record CANJZE010000018.1, on the reverse strand, counting down.
TAGTTTGCAAGGAACAACTTCACAAGTTCATGCAACAGACCGTATTAAATGCATCGTACATTTGCAGGGCAAAAGTGAAACACTGAATGTTCAGCGCATTAATTCAAAAGAAAAATATTTGTGTGGCAATTATGAATTGGAAGTGCTTACCCTTCCACGATTGACAGTGAAGAATGTAAAGATTGACCAAAGCAAAACGACTGATGTGCAGATTCCTACACCGGGAATTCTTACCATCAACAAAGGTTTTGAGGCCTATGGCGGAATTTTTATTGTAGAAAAAGGAGCCATGAAAAAAATCTACGAACTGCATTTGAAAGACAAGCAAGAAACTCTTGCGCTGCAACCCGGTAAATACCGTTTAGTCTATCGCTCTAAAAACGCCCGCACAATCCACACCAGTGTAGATAAAGAATTTGATATTGTGAGTGGCGGAAGTTTAAGTTTGAAATTGTAAACCCCTAAATCCCCTAAAGGGGACGTAAATACAAATTCACGATGGGCTATAAATATATCATCAACGAAAAAGGCGAGAAGATTTCTATAATTGTTCCAATTAAGGAATGGAAAAAAGTAGATGCAGTTTATAATAAAGTAATGGCTAAAGAGAAAGCAGAAAAAGCAACCAAGCATCCATTTCAAAAGAAGAAATTAAGCAACGCATAAAAACTATCCACTAATAATGACCCTTCAAGATTTTGTTTCAACAGGAAAAAAAGATACACGCTCCGGTTTTGGTGCGGGCATTTTAGAAGCAGGAAGAAAAAATGCAAACGTAGTAGCACTTTGTGCCGACCTGGTTGGTTCACTGAAGCTCGATGATTTTATCAAAGAATTTCCTGAACGTTTTGTGCAGTGCGGAGTGGCAGAGGCAAACATGATTAGCATAGCTGCGGGTATGACCATTGGCGGCAAAATTCCTTTCGCAACAACCTTTGCAAATTTCGCAACCGGTAGAGTGTATGACCAGATTCGTCAGAGCGTGGCTTACAGTGGAAAGAACGTAAAGATTGGTGCTTCACACGCGGGGCTCACGCTTGGCGAAGATGGAGCAACGCATCAAATTTTGGAAGACATAGGCTTAATGCAAATGTTGCCGGGCATGGTAGTGATAAACCCTTGCGATTACAATCAAACTAAAGAAGCAACGATTGCCGCAGCAGAATATGTTGGTCCTGTTTATCTCCGTTTTGGCAGACCGGCTTGGCCAATTTTTATGCCCGAAGGAAGTTTCAAACTTGGAAAAGCAATTGTGATGAACGAAGGAAAAGAGGTCACAATTTTTGCCACCGGTCACTTAGTTTGGAAAGCTGTTGAAGCGGCAAAGCAATTGGAAGCAGAAGGACTTTCGGTGGAGCTGATAAATATTCACACTATAAAACCTTTAGATGCCGAAGCAATTTTAAAATCAGTTTCCAAAACAAAATGTGCGGTGGTTTGTGAAGAACACAATCGCATTGGTGGCCTCGGTTCATCTATTGCTTCACTTCTTGCGCAAGAGCTTCCAACACCTTTAGAATATGTTGCAGTAAACGATTCGTTCGGAGAAAGCGGAACGCCTGATCAACTTCTTGCAAAATATGGACTGGATACGTCAGATGTAGTGGCTGCTGTAAAAAAAGTTTTGAAAAGAAAATAGAACGCTGATTTCTGTTTCTGCTTTTGGCAAGCTGTTTGAAATTCTTTCATCAAAAAATTTTATGAAGAATCTAATTGCAATAATCGCTGTGGTACTTTTAGTGTTTACAACAAAAGCGCAGGATTGGAGTTTCGGTTACGACCGCACTATTACCAACGTGAAGGGAGTAATCCATTTCTTAAACGATAAGGAACTCGTTGTTATTATTCCTGACGATAATCCGAATCAACGCTACATTGCAAGTAACCTGCCCGAAGAATACAAGAAAGAAGGTTTGCGCATAACCATTAGTGGCGATGTAGGAAAAATTCCACCAAATGTGCGCATGATGGGAACTCCTCTAAAACTCAAATGCATTTGCATTACAAAAGCAGAGCAGAAAAAATTTAAGTTGAAGAAGAGGAAATATTCTTTTCACTAAATTTACTTCACAAAAATAACCGACATGTCAACTGTTGAAATAAAAGAAGTCTTGCATAACCACATCAACTCAATTGATAACGAAAATCTTTTGCAAAGAATTTTAGACCTTGTAAATGAAGAGAACCAGACTTATGAATTAAGCGAAGAACAAAAACGCAGAATTCTGAAAGGTAAACAAGAAATTTCTGAAGGGAAATTTAAAACACATGAGCAAGTTAAAAAAGAGGTTCGCGAATGGCTAAAGAAATAATTTGGACAGCAACCGCTGAGGAAGAATTATACGATTGTTTGAACTATTGGAGTACACGAAATAAATCTAATCGCTATAGCGAAAAACTTTACTTACTGATTGAAGAAGCCACGGAAAGCATTGCTCAATATTCAAATTCAGGAAGAACTACTGAATATCAAAATTTTCGGTCAGTAGTTATCAGAGAGTATCTTTTATTTTTTGAAGAAACAGAAACGCAAATTCTAATTTTATGTTTTTGGGATGGACGACAAGACCCCGAAAAATTGACAAAGCGTTTAGAGTAATTACATTTGCCCCATGAGCGTTAAAGTATCTTCTCTTTCAAAAATCTACGGCACACAAAAAGCGGTTGACGAAATTTCATTTGAAGTAAACAAAGGCGAAGTGCTCGGTTTCCTCGGACCAAACGGTGCCGGCAAAAGCACCACTATGAAAATTCTCACCTGCTTCATTCCGCAATCTTCAGGCACCGCAACAGTTTGTGGATACGATACCATTGCCGAACCATTAGAAGTAACAAAAAAAATCGGCTACCTGCCCGAGAGCAATCCGCTTTACATGGATATGTATGTGCGCGAGTATTTAGAGTTTATGGCAGGCTTGCATAAGCTTGGCAAAATTACTTCGAAGCGAATTGATGAAATGCTCGAAGTGACTGGATTAATTGCAGAGCGAAAGAAAAAAGTGGGGCAACTTTCAAAAGGATACAAGCAACGTGTTGGTTTGGCACAAGCCATGTTGCACGACCCCGAAGTTTTAATTTTAGACGAGCCTACTTCAGGCCTCGACCCAAATCAATTGGTGGAAATTCGTTCGCTCATTAAACAGTTGGGTAAAAACAAAACGGTAATTTTTTCTTCGCATATTATGCAAGAAGTGCAGGCAGTAGCCGACCGCGTTATCATCATCAACAAAGGAAAAATTGTTGCCGATGACTCTACCGAAAATTTGCAGGCAAGAATTGGTAATGAAATAATTATTACCGCAGAATTTAAACAGAACATTGAGCGTTCACTACTGGGAAACATTCGCGGAATAAAATCATTTGAACAATCAAAAGATGGCAAATGGAAAATTGTTTCTGAAAATCAGAAAGACCTGCGCGAAGAAATTTTCAATTTCGCCAAAGCAAAAGACCTTACCCTGCTTTCTCTCTATAAAGAAGAGTCAAGTCTCGAAGATGTGTTCAAGCAGTTGACCAAGTAAATTCCTGCCTCAAAATTCAAAACAAAAAAATGTTTTGAAAAATCGCTTTGCGCGCATACATTCGCCCCCGTTTAAAAAAAATCAAACAACAGAAACAATGGCAATTACGCTCACCATGCTTAAACCCGATGCAGTAGCTGACGGACACACCGGAAAAATTATTGACATGATTATTGGCGCAGGATATAAAATTCAGGCAATGAAACTGACTCGTCTTTCAAAAGAAAAAGCCGAAGAGTTTTATGCCATTCATAAAGAGCGCTCGTTCTTTGGCGAACTGATTGCGTTTATGACCGAAGGTCCAATCGTAGCTGCTATTCTTGAAAAAGATAATGCCGTTGAAGATTTTAGAAAACTAATTGGTGCTACCAATCCCGAAAAAGCCGATGCCGGAACTATTCGCAAATTATTTGCTGCCAACATTGAGCGCAACGCCATTCACGGAAGCGATAGCGATGCCAATGCAGAACTTGAAGCGAAGTTTCATTTCAGCGGGTTGGAGAGATTCTAACTGCTGCATCCCCTCTCACTTTAATTTTGTTCAACAGCACCAAGCACATTGGCGGAGCGAATTCTGGTTTAAAGTAAAAGACCTCTGCAACACTTATATTAACTTGGTATAATTATGGCGTGTCACTCGCTAAGCCTCGGGTCGGGCTTTACGCTGCAATCTTTTTTTGCCACGCACGAAAAAAACAGCTAAGCACAAAAAAGGATTTCCGCTCCAATCCCTCGCGCACCTGTCCCGCCTTAGTTGGTTTTTAATTTCGTTGGGCGGGAAACAAACACCCTTAAATGTATTTGGTTTAAGCCCCCTTCGGGGGTTTGGGGGTGGCTGTTACTCTACCATCTTCAAAAACTCTTCCTCGGTCAAAACAACAATCGAAGGAATCTTCTTTGCCTTCGCCAATTTGCTTCCGGAATCTTCGCCCACCACTAAGTAATTCAGATTTGCAGAAACACCACTCAATAGTTTACCTCCGTTTTCTTCCACCAATTGCTTAGCGCGGTCGCGCGTAAACTGCTGCAACGAACCGGTGAAGAGAAAAGTTTTGCCTTCGAGTTTATTGTTTTTAGAAAGGGAATCTTCGGGGCGATTGTCTGTGTTCACGCCAAAGTTTTTCAACTCATTTAGTAAATGAATGTTGGCTTGGTTTTGAAAAAAATCAAAAATGCTCTGCGCCACCTTCGGACCAATGCCTTCTATGTTTTCTAAATCTTCCACGCTCATTTTCTCTAAATCGAAAATGGTTTTGATATGCGCAGAAATATCTTTCGAAGTAGTAACGCCTACATGACGAATGCCGAGCGCATTCAACAAACGCCATAGCGGTCGGTTTTTCGAATCTTCGATGCCCGTTTTCAGATTGCTCACACTTTTTTCCTTCCATCCCTCCAACTTCAAAATTTCATCATAAGGCAAACGATAAAGGTCTTCGATGTTTTTAATAAAGCCCCGCTGAATAAATTCAATGATGGTTGAACTTCCGCATCCATCAATATCCATAGCATCTTTCGAAACAAAATGAATGGCGCGCTCTTCGGTTTGTGCGGGGCAGTCCACATTGTCGCAGCGCCAAATTGCTTCTTCTTCCGGCTTCACCAAAGGCGAATTGCACGAAGGACAAGTGCGGGGAAAATCAATTTTAATTTCTGAACCGTTTCGTAAATCAGGCACTGAACCAACTATATAGGGAATGACTTCACCGGCACGTTCAACAATCACGGTATCACCCAACAACAAATTTTTTTCGAGAATAAATTCTTCGTTGTGCAATGAAATGGAAGAGATGGTTACACCCGCCAATGGAACAGGTTCAATTTTTGCAACCGGGGTAACCGCTCCTGTTCGCCCCACCTGAAATTCTACTTTCAACAATTTACTCTGCGCCTGTTTTGCGGCAAACTTATAAGCAATTGCCCAACGCGGATGATGTGAAGTGCTGCCGCATTGCTGCTGCATTTTCAGCGAGTTCACCTTCACCACCATACCATCTGTTTCTATATTAAAGGTCAATCGTTTAGCATCCCATGTGTTGATGAAGTCATCCACTTCCTGCGCACTCTTGCAAACCTTTAATTCTTTAAGCGGAGTTTTAAAGCCGCAGTTGTAAAGCATTTCAATAACTGAATAATGAGTGAGCAATTTTTCCGCAATCAAATTTTTCCCATTGGCATCTTCTGCAAAACTTACGTGATACAGAATGGCTTCGAGTCCGCGTTGGGCTACTTCGTTCGGGTCCTTCATGCGCAGCGAACCCGAAGCAGTGTTGCGCGAATTCTGAAAACTCTTTTCACCTTTGGCAATGCGCTCAGCATTCTTCTTTTCAAAAATTTCTTTAGTGATAATCACTTCACCTCGCAACTCCATTTTATGAATTCCGAATTTTGAAAATGGAGCAGAAAGCGGAATGGAAGGAATTGCCATGGCGTTGTTGGTGATGTCTTCGCCAACTGTTCCATCGCCACGCGTTGCGGCACGCACGAGCTTATCGTTTTCATACACCAGCGCAATACTTGCTCCGTCAAATTTTGGTTCAACGCAATATTCTATTTCAGCAGTTTTAGTCAAGTCTGTTACTCTGCGATTAAACTCTTCTATATCGCCAAGGTTGTATGAGTTTTCTAACGAAAGCATACTCGCCAAATGAGAAACCGATTCAAATTCGTTGGTGAGTGCGCTGGCAACTCGTTGTGTCGGAGAATCGGGCGTTACGAGTTGCGGGTTTCGGGTTTCGAGTTGTTTGAGTTCGGTAAATAATTTATCATAATCGAAATCAGTAATGCTTGGTTCACTTAAAACGTAGTATCGCCAGTCGTGGTAGTTAATCACCTTGCGAAGCGCGTATGCTTTTTCCTCTACAGAAAAATTGTTTTCTGATTTGAGAAGTTCATGAGAAAGTTGATTGAGTTCTGCTACCTGTTCTTTCGAATACATATATATGTGCAATGATACTACTTAGCTCAAATTTTTTGAACGCGCAATATTCGCCTTTCTGCGGGTTTGCAATACCCCCGTAAACTTTTTTCCACCGAATGTTTGGAACTATGCTTTCAAATTCTACTTTTGCGTTCCCTTTTTAAAAACAGTACGGTTGGGAATCGTACAAAACAGTTTAAAATGAGCAATACAAAATATACTCCGCGCCTCGCGAAGCGCTTTCAGGACGATATAGTTCCTGCATTGGTAAAAAAGTTCAACTACACCTCAGTAATGCAGGTGCCACGTTTGAAAAAAATCTGTTTAAATCAAGGTGTTAACGGTGCTACCTCTGACAAGAAATTGGTGGATATCGCAGTTAATGAAATGACTGCTATTGCAGGACAAAAGGCAGTTGCCTCTCGTGCTCGCATGGCGATTTCAAACTTTAAATTGCGTGAAGGCATGCCTATCGGCTGCCGCGTTACTCTTCGTAATGAGCGTATGTTTGAATTCCTTGACCGTTTGGTTTCAGTGTCTTTGCCACGTGTTCGTGACTTTAAAGGTATTAACCCAAAAGGATTTGATGGCCGTGGTAATTACACCATGGGTATTAAGGAACAAATCATTTTCCCTGAAATGGAAATTGACAAAGTGACTAACATCAATGGTATGGATATCACTTTCGTTACCAGTGCACAAACAGATGAAGAAGCTTATGCATTGCTCGAAGCTTTGGGAATGCCGTTTAAGAAAGACATCAAACCGGAAACAAAATAAATCAACCATAAAAGATAGAACTGTATTGTCTAAATACTCAATACTAACTACTCAATACTAAAAACATGGCAAAGAAATCAGTAGAAGCTCGTCAGCGTAAAAGAGAAAGACTCGTAAAAAAGTATGCGGCTAAACGCGAAGAACTAAAAGCAGCAGGCGAATGGTTATTGTTGGATAAACTTCCGAAGAACTCTTCGAAGGTTAGACTTCGCAACCGTTGCGCGTTGACAGGAAGAGGAAGAGGATATGTGCGCATGTTCGGTGTATCACGTATCAAGTTCCGCGACCTGGCTACTGAAGGAAAAATTCCCGGAGTGACTAAATCATCTTGGTAGAAAACCCCTAAATCCCCTAAAGGGGACTTTGAATACAAAAACAAGAATTAAAACGAAATAAAATGACTGATCCAATTTCAGATTATTTGACAAGATTAAGAAACGCTCAACAGGCAGGTCATCGCCTGGTGGAGATTCCTGCTTCGAAAATGAAGAAGAGAATAACCGAGATTTTATACAATCACGGCTATATACTCAAATACAAATTTGAAGATACCGAAGATAACCAAGGCGTAATTAAAATCGCTTTGAAATATGATGCGGCTACTAAAACTCCTACTATAAAGAGTTTGGTTCGTATATCAACTCCGGGATTACGTCAATACAAAGGCAAATCAGAATTGCCACGCGTATTGAGCGGTTTGGGAATTGCAATTGTTTCAACTTCAAAAGGAGTGATGACAGAGAAAGAAGCTAGAACGCAGGGAATTGGCGGGGAAGTATTATGTGAAATTTTCTAAGAGCAATAAGTAATAACCATTAATACAATACAATATGTCACGTATAGGTAAAGCACCCATTGAACTTCCGAAGAATGTTACTGTAGAAGTAGCAGCGGGAAATGTGGTGAAAGTGAAAGGACCAAAAGGAGAATTGTTTCAGGCAGTTGATCCTGATATTACCGTAACGGTAGAAAACGGAACCTTGACAGTAACTCGTCCTACAGAACAAAAAAGACACAAAGCGCTTCATGGTACTTACCGTGCGTTGTTGAGCAGTTTAGTTAAAGGAGTTTCTGATGGTTACAAATCTGAATTAGAATTAGTAGGGGTAGGTTACCGTGCCGATGTGGCTAAACAGGTACTTACACTTTCAGTAGGTTATTCTCACCCGGTGGTGGTTTTATTGCCGACTGAAATCAAAGCTTCTGCTAAACAAGATAAAGGACAAAATCCGATTGTAACATTGGAGTGCACCGATAAAGATTTGTTGGGTTTGGTTTGTGCTAAAATCCGCACAATTCGTAAATCTGAACCATACAAGGGTAAAGGTATCAAGTTTGTAGGCGAAGTATTGAGAAGAAAAGCAGGTAAATCAGCCGCTAAGAAATAATAGTAAGTAGTTAATCGTAAAACCGAAAGTCATGGCAGTAACTAAAGAAGCAAGAAGAAAAAAGATTAGAGGTCGTATCCGTGGTAAAATCAGCGGAACGGCAGAGCGTCCACGTTTAGCAGTGTTTCGCAGCAACAGAGATATTTATGTTCAGCTCATCAATGATGAAGCAGGAAGTACTTTAGCTGCTGCCTCTACACGCGATAAAGATTTTACTCGTGTCGGCAACAAATCTGAACAAGGTAAAACGGTTGGTGTAGCCATTGCTAAGAAAGCCGCAGAGAAAGGAATTTCTTCTGTAGTGTTTGACCGTGGCGGTTATTTATACCACGGCAGAGTGAAAGCTTTGGCAGAAGGTGCACGTGAAGGCGGACTTAAATTTTAATTGATTACAAAGATTATACAAACAAAATGGCAAGACTCAACGTTCAAAAATTGAAAGCGAGCGAACTCGAATTGAAAGAGAAAGTGGTGAACATCCGCAGAGTAACTAAGGTTACTAAAGGAGGTCGTACTTTTACTTTTTCTGCAACAGTGGTTGTTGGTAACGGCAACGGTATTGTAGGCGAAGGACTAGGTAAAGCACGCGAAGTTCAGGAAGCAATTCAAAAAGGAATTGATGATGCTAAGAAAAACTTAGTGAGCGTTCCGGTTTTCAAAGGAACAATTCCTCACGTTCAGTTTGGGAAATTTGGAGCTGCTCGAGTTATGCTTCGTCCGGCTTCTCACGGAACAGGCGTTATTGCAGGAGGTTCTATGCGTGCAGTTTTAGAAAGCGTTGGTATTAAAGATGTGTTGGCAAAATCGCAAGGTGGCGCTAACCCGGCAAACGTTATCAAAGCAACTTTAGATGCATTGAGCAAACTGCGTGACCCTTACACTGTTTCTAAGAACAGAGGAGTTGCTATGGAAAAAGTTTTCAAAGGATAATTTTAAAGACGTCAGATAAATTCAAATACAATGGCAAAGGTTAGAGTTACAAAAACAAAGAGCACCATCGAAAAAGATGAGCGTCAGAAAAGAACTATCAGAGCTTTGGGCTTAAACAAGATTGGTTCAAGCAACGAAATTGAAAACACTCCTGCAGTAGCAGGAATGATTCGCAAGGTATTGCACTTAGTGAAAGTGGAGAATATTTAATAAGAAGAAGACAACTGTAAATACAAATACAATGGAATTACACAATCTAACACCTGCAAAAGGTTCAATAGGAAGAGCGAAAAAAAGATTAGGAAGAGGACAAGGTTCTACCGATGGTGGAACTTCTTCGAGAGGTCACAAAGGTGCGAAGTCACGTTCGGGCTATACTCAGAAACTTGGATTTGAAGGAGGCCAAATGCCTTTACAAAGAAGAATGCCGAAAGTAGGATTCAAAAATTTCCATCGCATTTCTTTCGTTGGCTTGAATCTTGAAAAAATTCAACACTTGATTGACAATCGCGGATTGACAGAAGTAACTGTAGAAGGTTTGCGCGAAAACGGATTACTCGGAAAAAACAAATTGGTAAAGATACTTGCCAGTGGTGAATTGAAAACCAAAGTGAACGTTTCTGTTCATGCCATTAGTGAAGCGGCAAAGGCAAAAATTGAAGCACTAGGGGGAACAGTAACCATTGCGAAATACTAATTCTAAAAAAATGGAGAGTCCCGATTTGTTATCGGGATTTTTCAATTAGCATTGCTCCCAGACCTTTTTTTAAAAAACAGAATATAACCGGATGAAACTTTTTCAGAAATTAAGAGAGATATGGAGCATAGAAGAGTTGCGTTCACGCATTCTTCTCACTCTCGGCTTAGTGCTTATTTACCGTCTTGGAACTTACATCACCCTACCGGGAATTGACCCAACGGCACTTGACAATGTTACTTCGCAGGGAGCGAGCGGAATCCTTGGACTCGTTAACTTGTTTGCCGGAGGTGCGTTTGCGCGTGCATCGGTTTTTGCATTAGGAATAATGCCTTACATCTCGGCATCTATTGCTGTTCAATTGCTTACTCTTGCTATTCCTTATTTCCAAAAATTACAGAAGGAAGGCGAAAGCGGCAGAAGAGAACTGAATCAGTACACTCGTTTGCTGACTATTGTTGTTACTGCTTTCCAGGGCGCAGGGTATGTGGTTTATTTGCGTAATGCTGATGCTGCTGCGGTGCTTCCGAATCTTTCTCCGTTCTTGTTTTCGGTTTCAACCATTGTAACTCTTACAGCAGGAACTTTGTTTGTAATGTGGATGGGCGAAAAAATTACCGACAAGGGAATTGGTAACGGTATTTCCTTAATTATAATGGTTGGTATCCTTGCCCGTTTTCCAAGTTCAATCCTCGAAGAGTTTTCTGCGCGTATTGTAAAGGGAGGTGTAATGTCGTTTGTTATTGAGATTGCATTCTTAGTTGTAGTTATCGGTGCGTGTATTCTTTTGATTCAGGGAACACGCAGAATTCCGGTTCAGTATGCAAAAAGAAATATTGTGCAAGGCGGCAAAATGATGCAGGCAGGTGGTGTGCGTCAATATCTTCCGTTGAAATTGAATGCCTCTGGAGTTATGCCAATCATCTTTGCACAAGCTATTATGTTTCTTCCCGCAACAGTGGCTCAGTTTATTCCGGGCTTCGATCGCAACGGAAGTTTTTTGATTGCGTTCAATGATATTACTTCACTGGCATACAACTTAACCTACTTTGTTCTTATTGTAGCGTTCACTTATTTCTATACCGCGTTGATTGTAAACCCTACGCAAATTGCTGACGATTTGAAACGCAACAGCGGATTTATACCGGGAGTAAAACCAGGTAAGAAGACAGAAGAATTTATTGACGCTGTTATCTCAAGAATAACTTTACCTGGTGCGATATTCTTAGGCTTCGTAGCTATTATGCCAGCCATTGTTATGTTGTTTGATGTGAACCGTAGTTTTGCTCTTTTCTTTGGAGGTAGCTCGATTTTGATTATGGTGGGTGTGGTGCTTGATACATTAGCAACTATAGAAACATATTTATTGAACCGTCATTACGATGGTCTTACTTCTTCGGGAAGAATTAAGGGAAGACAAGGCATGGCAACAGCCAGCATGTAAGAAAAAAGAAAAACCCTTCTCCGAAACGAGAAGGGTTTTTTGTTACTATTGATAACAAACTATTGAGGCAACGATGGCAATCAAAATAAAAACACAGGCAGAGATTGAATTGATTCGAAAAAGTTCTGATGTGCTTTCGCGGGTGATGGCAGAAATAGCCAAAGCAGTTCGTGTAGGAACAAACGGATTGGCACTAGATCAATTAGCCGAAGAATTTATTGCTGACCATGGTGGCACCCCTTCTTTTAAAGGTTACCAGCGTTTTCCTGCTGCTCTTTGTATTTCGGTGAATGATGAAGTGGTGCACGGCATTCCTACTGCTAAAGAATATAAAGACGGTGATATCATTTCAGTGGATTGTGGTGTTTTTATGAATGGTTACCATGGCGATATGGCTTATACTTTTGGTATAGGAAATGTGAAACCCGAAACGGTTAAGCTGATGCAGGTAACCAAAGAATCACTCTACTTAGGAATTCAATTTGCTATTGTAGGAAAGCGCACAGGCGATATTGGTTTTGCTGTGCAGGATTTTTGTGAGCGACAAAATCCATACAAATGTGTTCGCGAATTAGTTGGACACGGTGTTGGAAAAACTTTACACGAAGACCCGCAGGTGCCTAACTACGGAAGAAAGGGAGATGGAGCAAAGCTACCGGAGAATTGTGTAATTGCGATTGAACCCATGGTGAATTTAGGCAAGCGCGAAGTTTATACGAAGCGCGATAACTGGACCATAGCTACGCAAGACGGAACACCATCTGTTCATTTTGAACATACGGTGGTAGTGAAGCCAGGCAACGCAGAAATACTTACGACTTTTGATTTTATAGAAGCTGCGATAAATGCCAATGCGGAGTTGGTGAAGGTGTAAATACAGTTGTCACGCTGAGCTTGTCGAAGCGTATTGTCGTAAATCCTTCGATAAGCTGCATGACATTTCTCTTTATCTTCCGAAAAACATTTCATGCACAAAATATTTCGTTGGGGTTTAATTTCGCTCGCTGCCCTTGCAGTATTACTTCTTTTCATTGGAGTGGTTTGTTTTAAACCTTTAGACAAAACTCCTTACGAGCAAACCGGATTTTACCAAAGAGAACTAGCTGCAATTGATTCCATCGTAGAAATAAAAAATTCTGATTCCGATTCAGCCGTTCAGGTGGGTTGGGCGTGTGTTAATCTTCTTCCTCCATTTGCAACACCTATTGCTATTGACGCGCACCGGGACGGAAAGCATTTTGAAGGCGTGCATGATTCTATTTATGTGCGCGCCTTTGTTTTTAAACAGGGCAATCAAAAAATCGCATTTGTTTCTACCGACTTACTGATTATTCCGCCAACGGTTTCAAAACTGTTTGATACCATTTTGAAGAACCAAGGTTTTGATGCTTCGAATATTTTTTTCACGGCTACGCATACACACACCAGCATTGGTGCATGGTATCAAAGTTATGTAGGAGAAATTTTTGCCGGCAAATACGATGAGCGCGTTCCGAAATTTACTGCTGCGCAGATTTCGAAGGCGATTGTTGACGCAGAGAAAAAATGTTCTGTTGCGAAAATCGGTTATGCGGCTTTTCCTACCAGCAAATTTGTTTTTAATCGGTTGGTTACACAAATGGCGCATTTGCCCGATTCACTAGGAACGGTTGACTCGCTATTGCGCATTGTGAAAATTGAAAAAGAGAACGGAGAGCGTGCAAGCATTATCACCTTTGCAGCACACAACACCGTGTTTCACGAAAACCTGATGAAGCTTTCTGCCGATTGGTGCGGATTGCTGATGAAGAAATTAAACGAGAGCAGGAAAATAAATTTCAACTCTTTTAGTGCAGGTGCGGTGGGCAGCCACGGTCCTTATGAGTTTTCGAAAGAGCAGGAAACAGAAGCTAAGTACATGGCAAACGGAATTTCGAAAATTGTTTTAGAAAATTTCGATAGTATAAAAACAGATTTCGTTTATAACATGCGCATGATTCATTTGCCTTTGTATTTGCGCGAACCGAATTTGCGCGTAACCGAAGCCATAGTTGTGCGACCCTGGCTTTTTAAAAAACTGTTTGGCAATGAAAATTCTTTCCTCAACACTTTTCAAATAGGCAACATATTTTTTGCCGGCATGCCTTGCGATTACAGTGGCGAGTTGGTTGCCGAAATGGATTCGGCAGCTAACAGAAAAAATTTGAAGCTGGTGGTTACCAGTTTCAACGGTGGCTATATTGGTTACATCACGCACAGCAAAAGATATTTGCTCGATACTTACGAAACCAAAATAATGGGTTGGTTTGGTGATAGGAACGGAGACTATATGAATGAAGTGGTGATGAGAGTGATGAGAAAAAAGTGAACGTTTAGTCAAACAAAAAGAGCCAACCGAAAAATTTCAGTTGGCTCTTGCTATTTTAAACCTTATAGGTTTTTAAGAAAGTTCTATCTCAACAACGAGAACGCGCCTTCCTGTTTTTCATCTTTAAATCCACCCGGATGTTGCTCATCTGGAACTGATGCAATAACATAATACACGAATGTTCCTGCCGGTTGCTCTTTGCCGTTCAGTTTACCATCCCAAGGCTCAGCTGCGCTGTGCACTAACTCGCCCCAACGGTTGTAAATTCTAAACTCTTTCAAACTAACCGAAGGTCCTAATCTTATAGGGCTGAATACATCGTTCCTGCCGTCACCGTTTGGAGTAAAAGCGTTGGGCATTCTAAACACCCCCGAAACAATTACTACTACAGAATCAATAGCACCACAATGTGCGTTAGCGCTTTCGCTTACATAAACATAGAACACACTATTGCTGTTTACCGTTATGGTAGTAGATGGCGAATCAATAGACGATAATCCATCTACCGGTGTCCAGTTATAAACCGGATTCACAAAATTAGTAGCTAAGACTACCGCTGTATTCCCCACTCCAGGTGCTGTAAGAATGGTATCCGGATTTGCATAAACCGAAACCTGAGCCGGTTGTTCAACCGTTGCTGTTATAGAATCGAGGCAACCAAATCCGTTCCGTGTGTAAATGGTATACGTTCCTGCGGCTACATTCGTCCAAATACTATCGGTGCCAAAGGTCAAGCCACCATCAAATGAATAAGTATAAGGTGCATTCGCACTGCTCAATGCCGAAACCGTAATACTACCATCATTAAATTGGTCGCCAAAACAAGTAGTTGAATCGGTAGATACAGCAATATTATCATTGGCCACACCTGCGTTAACAGAGAAGGAATCCGTTTTTAAACAGCCTAATGAATCGGTAATTGTGAATATATACGTACCACTGGCAACGTTATAGAAATAAGTAACGCTGTCAATAGCAGGAATAGTTGCAGTTCCCAAACCAATCACATTCAGAGTATAAGGTCCATGACCAACACCGGCTCCAATTACCTTAGGTCCAATTTGAACCGTTCCGAAACCAATGTTTCCGCAATTCGGCTGGAACACAATAGTAGAAGTATAATAATCAGAAGCCTGGTCGATAAATCCTGTTGTGCTAATCGAACAGTTGTTGGCATCAGTAACTGTTACCACCACAATTCCCACCGGTTGATTCGAAACACTACTAATGTCTGAACCGGTATTCCAGTGATAAGTATAACCAGGTGTTCCACCTGCTGGGGTAACAAATGCACTACCTACCGTATCGCCAAAGCACATTAATTGTGTAGCCGTAACCACTGCGCTTACCGCAGTAGCCGGTTCTGTAATTGTGTAAACTGCACTTGCCGAGCAGCCCGAATTATCATTTGCAGTCACTGAATAAGTTCCTGCACCAAGCGGTGTTACCGATGCAAAAGTATCTGCGGCACTAGTACTCCATTGATAATGGATCATTCCACTTCCACCTGAAGTAGAAACCGTAATACTTCCGTTTGTTCCACCGTGGCACGTTACATTCGCGATCACCGGATTGCCGAATAAAATTATTCCTGCCGCTCCGGTTACATTGTAAGTTCCACTCACACTGCAACCGGCATTATCTGTTACGGTTACTGTATAAGCCCCTGCCGAAAGACTATCAGCTGTTGCACCACTGTCGCCATTACTCCAGGTTATAACAAGCGGAGTTTGTCCTCCACCTACCGTTACAACGGTAAGGGTTCCACCTTGCGCGCAGCTTGCTTGTGTAGCAAGAACCGAATCAATAGTAATTGGAGAACCACCCGTTACTATATAAGTAGTAGAGGCCGAACAACCATCTTGGTCGGTAATCGTTACCGAATAGTTACCCGCGCTTAATCCTGTTCTTACCGGTCCGGTAACACCTCCACTCCAAGTGAAAGTAATTGTTCCATTACCACCACTAGCCGAAGCGGTAATGCTTCCATCGTTACCAGCGCAGCTTGCATTGGTAATTACTGGTGCACCAAATTGAACCGTACCAGGTGCTACGGGAACTGTGTAACTTGAGGTAACACTGCATCCGTTTGCATCGATAACCGTCAACACATAAGGCCCACCGGCTAACGAATCAATACTACTTCCGCTCTGTGCGTTCGACCAATTGTAAACCAAGGTTCCTGTACCGCCAGTAGCAGTAACCGTTATAGAACCACCCACCGTACAAGTTGCCTGAGTAATGATTGGGTTGCCCAATGTAATAACCAAAGGCTCTGTAACGCTGTAAGTAGTGCTTGCCGAACATCCCGTAGCATCAGTAATTGTTACTGAATAAGAACCCGCAGATAAACCACTTATGGTAGATGTTGAAGCGCCCGTACTCCAGTGAATTGAATCCGGTGGAGTCCCTCCTGTTATGGTAATCGTAATGCTTCCATCGTTTGCACCGTTACACGAAATATTAGTAATAGTAGGTACGCCAAAAGCAATAACTCCTACGGCTGTTCCTACTGTGTAAGTAAATGAATTAGTACAACCGTTGGCATCTGTAATCGTTACAGTGTAAGGACCGCCCGCAAGCGAATCAATACTGCTTCCGCTATCACCATTACTCCAATTGAATGAAGTATACTGTCCTGCTCCACCGCTCACGCTAACAATAGTTATCGTTCCACCGTTTTGGCAAGTTGCCTGTGTAATGATTACAGAATCAACCACAATAGGTGTAGGTTCTGCAACTGTATACGAAGCCGAAGCAGTACAACCGTTTTGGTCAGAAACAGTAAGTGAATAAGTGCCGGCTGTCAACCCACCAATGCTATCCCCTGTTAGGTTCCCCCAATTGTAAGTAAGCGTTCCTGTTCCTCCGCTTGCGTTTGCTACAATGCTTCCGTCATTTCCTCCGTTGCAACTAACATTCGTTATAGTCGGATTTCCTAACTGCACTGTTCCGGGAGCAGAAGTAATTGTATAGCTTGCCGTTACAGTGCATCCGTTTGCGTCAGTAACTGTTACGGTATAAGAACCCGCAGCTAAACTATCGGCTGTGTTTCCGGTATCTCCATTCGACCAAGCAAAAGTTAAGGCACCGGTTCCTCCGCTTGCGGTAATGGTAACAGAACCACCAACCGTACAAGTCGCTTCTGCAATTACAGCAGGCGAATCAATAACAATTGGCAGTGGTTCGTTAATATCATAAGTAGCACTTACCGAACATCCGTTAGCATCTACAGCAGTTACACTATAGTTTCCTGCGGCAAGACCACTCGCGGTATCGTTAGTCGAAACCCCACCCGACCATGTATAAATAATTGGTGGTGTGGATTGACTTGTGCTAACGATAACACTTCCGTTGCTTCCTCCGTTGCAGCTAACATCTGTTAGTATCGGGTTGTTAAATATTGGCGAAGCAATAATCAAACTTACCGTTGAAGCATCTGTAGCAGTACAGCCTAAGGTATCGGTTACCGTCACATTATATGTTCCTACACTCGTTATCGAAATAGAAGAAGTAATTTGTCCTCCTCCCCAACTATAACTATAGCCAGGAGTTCCGCCACTAACCGTAGTGTTCAGGGTTGCAGTTATTGAACCACCCGGCACACAATTATAGGCTGTAGTATCAGGAACAGTAACTACCAATTGATTTGGTTCGGTCACCACCGCAGTATCTATGATGGTACATCCATTTCCGTTTGTAATAGAAAACACGTACGTGCCTGCACTCAAGTTTGTCATTGAAGTTGAGCCACTTCCTCCCGGACTCCATCCGTAAGAAAGATTTCCTAAACTACTGACATACGAAGCATATACTGCTCCATTGTTTCCGCCAAAACAGCTTATATTAATGACAGAATCAACCTGTGCAGTTAACACCCCCGATACGTTGACACGCACCGAATCACTAACGGTAATAGTGGAGTTGTCACAATTGGTATAAATGGCATCCACATTATAGGTAGATGTTGAATCAGGACAAACCTGAATACTATCTCCTGTTCCTAGCAACACTCCATATTGATACCAATTTATTACATAGTTGGGGGCGCCTGCAGGAGCAAATCTCCAGGCATCATTTTGTGCTGTCCATTGCGTTGCGTTTCTACCAGGAACTGTATATGCGATTGTCCCAGCAGCGTTTTGAATACCTTCAACTGCTAAGCCACCGTTCCAACCTCCGCAAACATCTTTTTGTTGAATATAAACATCAATCGTGTTAGTGGTTTCGTAAAGAACAATTTGTTGAACCTCAAAAAGCGGATCGGGACAAATTGAACTGGAAACACTATTCGGGTCACCATACATTGGCACCTCATACCACGATACCGTAAATGAACGGCAAGGATAGGTTCCTCCAATTGAATAGTAGATTGCTCCTTGATTGGTAGGGTCCATATCGTGCCATGGTCCCATGATACAATTAGTTAAGTCTCCTGGATTTGGAGATGGTATTGGTCCCGGAATCTGCCAGCTATTTACGTTACCTGCATTGGTTACATCAAAAGATATAACTCCATTTGAACCCACCACCAATTGATTGTTTGTAGTTCCAAAGAAACAGAAGTTGAATGGAAGGTTAATGGTATTCGACCAGGTATCATCAATATTCACAAGGATTGGTGTGCCTACATTGAAGGGTTGCGGTGGGTTGTAAGGAATAGGAGCAACCGTGTATGCCGTGGTTTGTGCGCCTGCGACTGCGCTTGCATGAAGCGTTGTGCAAGTTTCTCCGCATTCTAAATCTACGTTGTTATTAGTAGCTACCGCAGGACAATCTCCGCAAGGTGTATTGCCTACAATGTAGTATGCGCTCGCGCTACAACCACCTTGATCAGTCACCGTTACGGTATAGCTTCCGGCCACAACCCCTGTGGCAGGATTTCCGGTTAAACCACCAGTCCAGGTATAAGTATATGTTCCACTTCCTCCACTTGTGTACACTGTTATTGAACCTAAACCGGTGCAAGTCACAGGGCTCACAGTAGAACTATCAATTGTTAAGGTTGAAGAAGGGTTAACCGAATATGATGCTGTTGCCGAACATCCGTTAGCGTCAACCGCAGTAACAGAATAAGAACCGGCAGACAAACCGTTCACACTAGAAGTGTCTGGCAAACCGCTGGTCCATGAATAAGTAATAGGTGCTGTTGCTCCATTTAAAACTACGGTAATACTTCCGTTGCTTTGTCCGCAACTTGCAGGTGTTATGGTAGGTGTTCCGAAAGAAACCGGATTTGTTTGCCCAACAGTATAAGAAGCCGTTGCCGAACATCCGTTTACATCAATTGCCGTAACAGAATATGTTCCCGGTGCTAAACCACTGGCCGTATCACTACTTGGTAAACCATTTGTCCAGGTATAAGTAATGGGGTTTGTTCCACCATTTAAACTTACAATGATGGTTCCGTTGTTAGCGCTGCAAACAGCATTGGTAACTGCTCCGTTTAAGGTTGGTGCATTTGAATTTACAATAACAGCCCCTGCATCAGTTGCAGTGCAACCAAGAGAATCGGTAACCGTAACGGTGTATGTGCCGGCAGAAAGTCCTGTGATGGTGGCAGTTTGTTGACCATTACTCCATCCAAAAACAAAATTTGGTGTTCCTCCTGTAGTAGTAGCAGTTAATGAAGCGTCATTTACATTGCCGGAGCAGGAATTGATTGTTGTATCAGGTACATTAACCGTAAACGGTGCGGGATTTACCAAGGTAACGGTATCGGAGGCAGTACATCCATTAGCAGTTGTTACAGTAAAAATATAGGTTCCTGGCGGCAGACCTGTCAATGAAGTTTGACCTGCTCCTCCGGGACTCCAGCCAAAAGAACTTACCGGTTGCCCCTGTGCATCATACGAAGCATAAACCGCTCCGTCATTTCCATTGTAGCATGTAACTTGATGAATCGAATCTATTTGAATAGTAATTCCACTTCCACCTGAAATAGTAACATTAACCGTATCGGTAAGAGTAACTTGTGCACCATTGCAATTGGTATAAACTGCCTGAACGCCATAGGTAGTATTTACAGAAGGGCAAACTTGAATGGAATCGCCCGTTCCAATAGGATTTCCCCCTTGGAACCAGGTAACCACATAATTTGGTGGTCCAGCTGGCAAGAAAGTCCAAGCATCATTCTGTGCAGTCCAAACAGAGGCATTTCTTCCAGGAACAGTATAAGCTATAGTGCCCGCTGCATTTTGAATTCCTTCAGTTGCGTTTCCATTGTTCCAATCTGGGCAAGCATCTTTGTTCTCAATAAAAATTTGAATTGCATTAGTTGTTTCATACAACACAATTTGCTGTACTTCAAACAGTGGATTAGGGCAATGTGTGGTACTCACACTATTTGGATCACCAAACATTGGCACTTGATACCATGACACTACAAATTTTCGACAAGGATAAGTTCCAATAATATTATAGTAAATGAATCCTTGATTGGTAGGATCCATATCATGCCATGGACCCATGATTGAATTGCGCATATCTGCAGGTGCAAGAGAAGGAATTGGTCCCGGAATGTTCCAGCTGTTAAATCCGTTTGCATTTGCTGTGTTAAAAGAAACTACTCCGTTAGAACCCACGATAAGTGAATTATATGCTGAGCCGAAGAAGCAGAAACCAAATGGAAGGTTAATTACATTCGACCATCTGTCATCAATATTCACAAGAATAGGTGTTCCTACGTTATATGCTGAAGTAGGATTGTAAGGAATTTGACTAATCGTATACGAGGTAGTCGCAGCACCTGCATACGCAGCTGCATGAAGAGTTGTGCAGGCTTGTCCGCATGGAATGGTAACATTATTGGTAGTTGTAATTGCTGGGCAACCAGAACATGGAATATTGCTTACTACATAAGAACCCGTAGTGCTGCAACCGCTTTGGTCAACAACAGTTACCGAGTATGTTCCAGGTGTTGATACAGTTAGAGTACTTCCGCCTTGACCGTTTGACCAAGAGTAGGTAAGTGCTCCACTTCCACCCGAAACAAACAGCGTTATAGATCCTGCGCCTCCACAATTTACAGAAACAACATTTGCGCTGTCTATAACTAAGGATGAAATTTGATTGACAACATAAGAAGCCGTGGTTGTGCAACCGTTTGCATCAGTTGCGGTAACGCTATATGTTCCTGCCGTTGCAACACTCACCGTATCATTATTCAGTAAGCCTCCAGACCAATTAAAATCAATAGGTGCCGTTCCTCCGTTTGTCGAAACGATAATGTTTCCTCCAGTGCTACAGGTAATATCTGTTATCTGTGAATTACCGAAATTAATTCCTGCGCTTTGATTCACTGTATAGGAAGCAGTAGCCGAACAGCCATTAGCATCAGTAGCCGTAACATCATAAGTGCCGGCAACGGGAATGCTCACTGTGTCATTATTCGGCAATCCGCCAGACCAGGTAAAATCGATTAGCGCTGTTCCACCATTTACAGTAACTACAATGCTTCCGTCATTTCCACATGCAGCATCTGTAATTACAGGAGTTCCGAAGCTAATTCCCCCTGTTTGATTCACTGTGTAAGATGCAGTGGTTGTACATCCATTAGCATCTGTTGCAGTTACATCATAAGTTCCTGCTGGCAATCCACTAACTGTTGAGCCGTTTGGCAATCCCCCTGACCATGAATAAGTAATTGGGCCGGTGCCGCCTGTAGAACTAATTGTAATACTACCTGTTGCAGAGCCACAATTGGCATCAACAATTTGTGGCGGGTCAAAAGTTATAGTAGTGGTATTGATAATTACGTTTCCTATAGCGGTAGCGGTGCAACCATTGGCATCGGTAATCGTGACTGTATAAGTCCCTGCGCCCAGATTGGTTATAGTTTGAGTGGTTGATCCCGTGCTCCAGGCATAGGTATATGAACCGGTTCCCCCTGTTCCATTCGCAGTCAACTCTCCAAAATTTCCACTCACACAAGAATTGATCGTAGTGTCAGAGACGGTAACAATAAGTTGCGTTGGTTGTGTAAGTGTAACGGTATCGTACTTAGTACAATTGGTGCCATCCGTTACAGAGAAAATATATGTGCCAGCAGTAACGCCTGTTATAGAAGTTGAATTGGGCGTACCCCCTGGAGTCCAGCCATAAGACAAAACTGCAGAGCCGGTACTATTAAACGAAGCATAAATATCTCCCGTTCCTCCAAAACATTGAATTGGATGAATGGAATCTGTTTGAACTGTAAGTCCGGAAACTCCTACAAAGATGTTATCGGTAACTACTACAGTTGAGTTAGCGCAATCGGTGTAGGTAGCTTGAGCTGTATAACTACGTGATGATGGAGGACAAACCAAAAGGCTGTTTCCTGTTCCAATTTGTGTAACGCCATCAAACCAGGCTATAGTATAGTTAGGTGCGCCTGCAGGAGTAAAACGGTATGCATCGTTAGTTGCTGTCCACTGGGTGGCATTTCTTCCCGGGACCGTGTAAGCAAGGGTTCCGGCAGCATTCACGATTCCTTCTACCGCTAATCCCCCGTTCCAACCTGTACAAAGCACTTTGTTGTTGATATAAACTTCTATCGCATTTGTGGTTTCATAAATTACAATCTGTTGTGTCAAAAAGTGTGGCGTGTTACATTGAGTAGTGCTCACGCTGTTTGCATCGCCATACAAAGGTGCGCGATACCAAGAAACTTCAAACGTGCGGCAAGGTGCTGCACCAGAAACCTGATAAAAAACCTGTCCTTGATAAGTAGGATCCAAATCTTGCCAAGCGCCCATGATAGAGTTCCGCAATGTAGCCTGTGTGTTTGCCGGAACGGTTCCATTAATTTGCCATTCGTTAAACAAGCCTGCATTTGCGGTATTAAATGAAACAACACCATTAGAACCTACAACAATCTGATTGTAATTAGCTCCAAAAAAACAGAATTGAAACGGAAGGTTTATAACACCTGACCATATATCATCCGTATTTACCAAAATAGCGTTTCCAGCATTGAACGGAAAGGGTGGTGCATAGGTAATAGGAGCAACCGAATATGCTGTCGTTTGCGCTGCGCTAAATGCGCTTGCCGTTAAAGTTGTACAGCTTTGTCCGCATGGAATATTTACATCGGCACCGGCATTTACAGCAGGGCAACCGGGCTGAGCAGATATTTCAACTGAGTAATAGAGCGCACAAAATAATAGAAGAGAAACTCGTAGAAAGTTCTTCATTGGAAAATGATTTAGTTAAATGTGTGGACGAAAATAGAAATAAGACGCACAAATGGAAGAGATTCGTTGCCTAAGAAATCAAATCACGTAAATTATTTTTTCTTCACCACTTCAATCTTGATTTTTCACATGAAACAAACAGTTTTGTTTTTTTTCCTTTTTACTTTTTTGATGTCAGAAAATTCTTGCCGTCAAAAAGCTAGACAACGCTTGCCTGACAAGAAAGTTCAGATGGCAAATGAATATAAAGTCATCTACGAATCATTTCGAAAAATAGCTGCGGATTCAGTCGAACAAAATCTGAATGCTTTTCTCAAAAAATATCCAGACAATTATGCGGGCAGAAGTTTTTTTGCCTGGATTTTGTTTGAACTAGGACATATGGACTCTTCTTTAAATGCCTATAAACAGTTAATTGTTTTGGCTCCGCAAAAAGCCGAAGGGTATGCCGGTGCAGGAGCTGTTTACAATACACTCAACCAAAATGATTCGGCCGAAAACTATTTGCTTCATGCCATAGCTTTGCGCGATTCTTCACCTTATACGTTTCTGAATCTTTCGGTACTTTACATGAAAAAAAATGAGCCGTTTAAAAGTTTTGCTTTTGCCGATTCGTGTTTATTAAAAGGTGATTCGCTACCTTCTGTTTTGGCTGGGTTGAGTTTTGTTTATAACAAGCAAAATGAAAAAGAAAAGAGCAATGAGTTTTATCAACGTGCTGTGCTTATGGGTTTAAGCGATACTGTTTCATTTCTCAATGTATTACGCGGTGAAATGAAAATTGAAGATTATTATCGAAAAAATTTTGACTAAAAAAACCATGCGCGAAAACCTATTTCAGTTTGTCAAAGAATTTATCTGGCTCTCGATTACCGCCATGTTGGTATATGCCATTCTGTATCCCGTAATTAGTAAAATCGATTATTTCTACTGGAAAATAAATGCCGTTTTTGTTTTTGTATCAATCACTTATTTTCGTTGGAGCATTTCGCTACGATCCTTAACATTTCTACATTCTTCGGTGCTGCGGTTTGCCCTGTTTACGTTCAACATTCCTTTGTTTTTTTATTTGATGTATTCGCTACAAAAAATTATGCTCAAGCTCGATAATTTTTTTACCGAAGACCTCGGCTTTCCGCATGTAATTTTGTTTGAAGACATGAAAACCGAATTGTTCAAGTATATGTATACTGAAGTAGTGCTTTTCGGCACGGCTAGTCTGGTTTTAATTCTGGCTTTTCAGGTGCGCCTTATTATTTCGTACTGGCAGTTGTATAAGCACCAAGCAAATAGAATGCTGGAAGATTAGATGCCCCCAGGTAGAAAAGTTTTCTGAAAGCCTATTTCCAAAACATGATTACAACAACTAGAATAAATTCGCCTACTCTTCCATTCAAGGGTCAGCCAGTTTCCAACCGCAAAATTTTATTCCGTTGGTAGTTACATAAGTAACATACCCCGCAGAACCGGCATCTGCATAAACCCAAACTGTTACTTGATCACCTGCAGCAAAATAAGAATCTACACTTACTTTATCTGTGTTATAGCAACCCGAACAAATGCCAACATTGCTATAAGACACAGCTACTTCGCCTGTGTTTCTATGAATGCGCAATTGCGAAATTCCTCCATCTATCCAAGTTACCTGTGCATCGAAATGCCAAATGCCGGATTCAGGAATAGTATACGTACTTGTTCCGTAGTTATAGCCACTGGCTTTGTCTACATCACCAAACTTAAAAGGCACTTTATATAGTGCTCCCGAAGGTCCAGGATTATATACCCAATCATCTGCGTGGGTTCCCATATGTGCAGCAAAAGCCGTGCGTTCCATTAATGACCTTGGAGCTTGCCAACTGGCTAAACCTGTGGCATCCGAAGTTAGCACCTTGCCTGTACCTGGTGCCCCACCAGTAATTTTTACGGTTCCGTTTATCTCTAATTTAGCACTCCCGCTATTGACCGTTCCAATTCCAACATTACCGCCCTCCAATTCATAGTTTCCTGCATTGAAATACATACGGTCATCGGCACCTGTTTCGCCAATGTAGCAATAGCTTCCATCGCCAAATTTCAGAAATCTATCGTTGGCAACCGAACCCCAAATGGATGAACCTAATTTCATACTTCCATCAGCCTGAATCAATTCTTCGGGCATTGTGTTACCCAAAGCAAATCCTGTTTTGCCATTTTTATAAACTACTAAAGCATTATTTGTAGCCAGATTCGATGAGCCATTGCCAATAGTAAACAGGCGGTCGTTTGGATTAAACAAAGTGGTTGAAAGGGAGTGTTCAATAAACTGTGTCAGGTTTAAAAATATAATTTTGTTGCGTTGAGTGAAACGGACTTGAGCTCTGCTGGGAAGCAACTCAAGAAGGGATAACTCAACCGACTGGAATAGTCCAAGCGCGCTGCTTTTAGTAGCGCGTT
>CANJZE010000017.1 GCA_947479455.1 Bacteroidota bacterium | reverse complement strand
TGTCCGTTGTTGATTTCGTCAATGACGGAAAGTTTGAAGTCAAAACTGACTTCTCTGCCGTTTCTTTTTCGGCAGGGGGGTGTGGTTGGTTTGTCCATAAGTGACCAAGGCTTGTTTAATTTTTGGTCAACCTATTTTAGGACGAGGCACATCCCAATATCATCGGCAAGCTCGCGCTTAGTCTTATGTTGCTCCTCAAGCAAATCCTCAATCTTCCCGCCTATATGAATATGTGTTCCCATAACCTTTATATTTTAGTGAATAAATGCCTTGTTTTCTTACAAAAGAACGTAATCGTTGTCAAATTATTGAGTATTTGGCTGTTAAAGTCCCTCTCCGAAGGAGAGGGATTTAGGGAGAGGTCAGCGCAATCAACTCTCACAGCTAAACAATAGATGCGCGCAGCAAATAATTTCATACGAGCAGCAAAACAATTAACACAGCCTGGAAAGAATTGAATGGTAACAGCAAAGCATACAACCATAACAGCGAAGAAATTAATGCGGTCAGCGATGCAATCAACCATGCCGTTAAAACATACGACTGCAACAGCAATGCAATCAACACAGGCAGCGAAAAACACGACTGCGTCCGTCAAACAAATCCCTCGTGCGGCATCGCAAACAACAAAGGTTGGAAACCGAATCTGTCGGTCAGTATAAAAATTTAGAAAAGAAGTTAGGCAAACCTAAAACGCTCTCGCGTTTTCTCTGTACTATCTGCGTAATCACTTGCATCTATCCGTGCAATCATTGCGAAGCATAATGTATTTTGCAGCGGCTTCTGAATTATCTTTGTAATCATTGCGTAGCAAGCATTCGTCGCTTAGTAACTATCGTATCAGCGTCACACTACCCACGCGGTCAACCTTTTTATCGTCAAGGAAAGTAATGCGCACCCAGTAAGCAAACACCGAAGGATTTTGAACCTCGCCTTTAAACGTTCCGTCCCAACCTTGCAATTGATTATCGGTTTCAAAAACCTTTTCGCCCCAGCGATTAAAAATTTTCAGGTCAATCAACTTTATGCCTTCGCCATAAATGCGGAACTCATCGTTATTGCCATCACCGTTCGGTGAAAACGAATTCGGAATAAAAGTCTTCAAATGGTTTTCCACACTTATCGTTAAACCGGTGCTTGCTACGCAACGATTATTATACGTAATCGTGAGCGTGTATTGTGTCAGGTGATTAAACGGAGTCACCAGCGGCTTTGCACAATCAGTACAACTCAAACCAATAGATGGCGACCAGCTATATGAGGTAATTGTAGAAGCCGGAAAAGGAGAGAAGAAGGAATTCAATTGAATAGACTCACCAAGTTGCAGCGTTGTATCGTGAGGAAACACATCGGCAACGCCATTCAACGGTTCAGGAATTATAATCGGAATAGTAGTGGTACAACCCCAATAGTTCACGGCATTCACAATATGATTACCTGCACTCAGGTTATAAATGTCGCCCGAAAAACTTAGCGCACCGCCATCAATTCCATATTGAAACGGTTGGTTCTGTATTGGCTGACCGTCAACATGCACAGCACCATCTGTATAATCACTGCCAAAGCACGAAGTGGAATCAACGGTGTAGGTATAAACATCTGCCACAGGCGCAGCTATAAAAACAGGTGTAGTAGCAGGGCAACCGTTGGCATCCACCACATCCACATCGTAGTTGCCCGAATTCAATCCGGTAAAATTTCCCGATGTATTTGTTTGAAGTGTAGTGCCGCTTTGCATAAGCGTATAACTGAAAGGTGATGTGCCGCCATTGGCAACAGCAGAAATAATTCCATCTACACTTCCAGCACAACTCACTTGAGTAGATGTTGCATTCACTCCCAACACGGTAGGTTGATTTACATTCGTACTTGACGACACTGAACAATTACGACTGTCGAAAACTGTAATGGTGTAGAGACCCGCTGTCAACATGGTATCACTAGTTCCTGCTTGTGTGTCAGACCACACATAAAGATATCCCGGTGAACCACCCGAAACAGCGGCATCAATACTTCCGTCATTGCCGCCAAAACAATTTACATCGTGCGGAGTAAGTGTTACAAAGATTGCTCCCGGCTCTGTAATTAAAACAGAAGTAGAAGCCGTACATGAATTAGCATCGGTAACAATTACGTTGTAATTATTCGCTGCCAAATTTGATTGAGGATTAGAACCGTTCACTCCGTTCCAGGTATAAGTGTATGCGCCTGTGCCTCCGCTAACCGTAATTTGCGCCACACCATCACTGCTACCCGCGCAGCTTACATTCGTAATGTTCTGTGCACCAAAAGAAATTGCAGAAGGTTGATTGATAGTATTCGAAGTGCTAAGCGAACAGTTATTCGCATCGGTAACTGTAGTTGTATAAGTGCCTCCGAGTAATGAAGAAGCAGTTGAATTATTCAAGGTCAAATCCTGACTCCACGAATAAGTATAAGCCCCTGTTCCACCCGATACGCTCACAGTTATTGAACCTGTATTTGCTCCGTTGCATAAAATATCTACAATAACTGGCGCACCAAAGGAAAGAGCAGTTGCGGGTTCTGTAACCGGATATGAATTCGTAACCGTGCATCCGTTTGCATCAGTCACCGTGAGCAAATAATTGTTTGCCGCAAGTGTGCCGATAGTTTGTCCTGTTCCAGCATTCGGATTCCACGTATAAGAATAAGTTGGAGTTCCACCTGATGGATTTGCTGTAACAGAACCATCGTTACCAGCAAAGCATGTAACGTTTGTAATAGTTGGAGCATTCAAAACCAAAACAGTTGGTTGTGCCACCACATAACTTGCCGTCTGCGAACACGAAGTATTATCAGTAACTGTTACTGAATAATTTCCTGCGGGAATTGCTGTTAAGTCTTGTGTTGCAGTAGCCAGGTAACTCCACAAATAAGTTAATGCGCCCACACCATTTGTAATCGTAATGTCAATTGCACCGTCAATGCTGCCATTGCATTTTGCATCGGTAACAGTTCCTGTAATAGAAATTTGCGGAGGTTCATTCACTATGTATGAAGCAGTAGAAGTGCACAAACTATCATCGGTAACACTGATAGTATAGGCTTGTGCCGAAAGCCCTGTTGCCGTTTGTGTATTCTGTATTGGAGTAGTATTCCATGCATAAACATAAGGCAGTGCACCACCTGTCGGATTGGCTGTAATGCTTCCGTTGTTATAACCAAAACAACTTGTGTTTACAATAACTGCTGCATTGAAGGTTACTCCGTTTACAGGTTGAGTCAGCGTGTAGCTAATAGAAACACTGCAGCCATTAATATCGGTTACAGTAACTACATAAATACCTGCGGAAAGATTGGTTGCATTGGTTTGATGAAAAGTTGCATCATGACTCCAGTCATAAACCCAACCGCCTGAACCACCCGAAGCAGAAACAGTAATAAATCCATCGCTACCATTTAAGCATCGAATGTTTTTTGTTATTGCGGTATTAAAAACCAAAGCTGTTGGTTGCGAGAGATTAAGATTAGCAACAGCACTGCAATTGTTTCCATCACGCACCGTGACAGAATAAGCTCCTGCCATAAGTCCTGTAACGGTATCATTATTCGGCAAGCCACTGCTCCAAGAAAAATTATAAGGCGCCCCTGTTCCACCTATGGGATTCATCACAATTCGTCCATCGCTTCCGCCATTGCAACTTAAATTTGTAATGGTTTGACTAAGGGTAACAGCACTTGGTTCTACAACAGTTGCACTTGCACTACCCGAGCAACCTTGAGCATCGGTTACTGTTACTGAAAATATTCCCGGAGTTAAACCTATAGCAGAATCAACATTTCCGGTTCCGGCATTTGCACTCCACACAAAAGTAAAAGGTGCCATACCCGAACTCGTTACTTTTATTTTTCCATTGTTAGCTGCATTACAAGAAATATTTGTTGGTGTTGCAGTTACCGATAAGCCCGTAAGATTTACACTAATCGTATCGCGTTTTACACATGCACCGCCATTCATTGTAAGCACATAAGTTGTATTCACAACAGGATTTACCGCAATTGTTGCTGTGTTCCCAACATTAGCTCCTGCTAAAGTTGTCCATACGAAAGTTGCAGGTCCAGGAATTGCAACTCCGGTAACAGTGGCGGTCAAATTATTGTTGAAACCGGGGCAAGTATTTATATCTGCACCGGCACTCACGGTCGAATTATCAACAGTTACAGTAACCGTATCTGCACCCACACAACCTCCGCTATCTACGTGAATAATATAAGTGGTACTAACTATTGGGTTAGCTGTAGTATGAGCGGTATCAATGATTACCGGAGCATTTATTCCGGCACTTGGGGTCCAAAGAACATTGTAATCGTTTATATCAGGTACACAATAGGTAAACCGAATGTTTGGGCGAAGTGTAGAAACGTTAGGTGCTAATGCGGTACCGCAAAGATTGTTGCTAGCCATCAAGTACAAATAACTATTGAACGCAGTATTGGTACATTGTGCTTTGTTATTCTGCACACCAAACGTAGCAGGGCTGTACCAGCAAATGTCAATCACAATATTCGAAACTCCATCCCAGGCAAATGGTGTATTGAGTGTAAAATTATTCCAAGCCGGAACAGGGGCATATCCAACCACGTTTGTGTGAACCGTGGTTAAGTTTGGTTCCCAGGTATTAAGCACTGCCGTGTTTGTGCAGCCCATTTGAATTACAAAATTTGAAAGGGCCGATGCGCTGTTGTAAGGCGATAAGTTGAAAGCTATAGTACGAATCACACAAGGTCCGCCAAGTACGGTTAATAATTCTGCCGCGGTATACAACAATTGGTTTCTACCACTTTCTTTAAAGTTGCCAAGTAACGTGGGCGAGCCTCCAGGTCCACCGGGTTGCGAAATTGCACCATTACCTATTACCAAAGAAGTGGTTTGCCCATTGCAAGAAAAATTTGCCCCGCAATTAACCGGTAATAGATTTGCGTCTAAATGAACCTGCTGCCCCGGACAAACAATGGAAGGTGACACCGTAGCGTTAACCGGAACGATGCATTGAGAATTGGAAAGGATGGATAAAGAAAGTAGCGAGAAAACTAATACCAGGTTTTTCATTACATCAGAGTGTTTCAAATTATCTTCCTATAAATAAGCAATCTCTATAATTTTCAAATCTATTTTTTAGCACAAAAGTGCCTAAAAGGCGAAAAGCTAAAATATAATAATTCAATACCCGCCTTGAAATAGAAATCAACTACTTATTGACAGTTTTATACAGCCATGTGTTGCATGATTCCAAATATGTTTTTGTGAATTGCAAAGAGTGAATTTTATTTAAAAAATTACTCCACAGTTAAAGAAGGTTGCTCCGTACCCAAATTCGCCAAACAACGATATTTTATGAAAACGGTAACGAACCCCAGTAACTGGACCCGCGTATGCAAACCATTGTATTTTTTCCCCTTTCTCGAAAAGGGGGCCTCCGCCAAACTGAATTCCATAGTACACATCATATCGGCAATAACCGGGCACGTAAAGTTCTTCTAGCAAATGGAAAAGAATTTTTCCACCAATAGGTATGGCATAAACAGTGTTCAATTCAAAAATTTTTTGTTCTGGATTAAAACTCATTTTCATAAAAACATTTAAGCCCGTTTGAATGCCAATTCCCACACAGCGGCTTACCTTATGTTCAGTAGCAAAATTGAATGAAAGGCCTATAGAACTGGAAGAAATTTTTGAAGTAGATTTTGTAGGAAGAATAAAAACTTGTGTGAGACCAACACCGCGCGAAAGCAGCATCTTCTTTTTATTGCGTATCCATCCTTCGGCACTTACATTGAAGTGAAGTAGAAATAAAAAAAGAAGAAGCCACGCTATGCGAATGGTTTGGTTCATTGATTAGCCGGTTAAACAGGAGTAGCAGTAAAGGCATAGCGATAAATCTTAGTTATTATAAGAACAGACTATAGCATGATTTTATTGTGCAGAGCACAAAAAATCTTTCAAATCAATTAATGATGTAGGAACCGAATAGGAGAGAAAGTGAAGTTTTACGAAGAAACTTCTTGAAATTTTTTTCTAAATTCAACTGCGCTCCCAATGTTTGGAAACGATTCTCGGGTTCCGCCAGTACCAATTAGGGTGATGGTGCCGTATCCAAGCATTCTTCCAAAAATACTTTGATCAACGTTTACACTTTCAATTTTGTTGAGATTCATCTCTAAAGTTTTGTGCGAAAAAATTCCGGTTTTGCAAATGATACGTTTGTTGGTGATGACAAACTCATCGCTCCAGCGTAACAAAGCAGGGGCTATAAAAAGCGTAAACAATCCACTAAGCGTAAAGAAAATTTTCCAGTGGTATTTGGTTTCGTAAATAACACTTTCGCCAGTAATAAGATTATTGTTTGCGTAATTACCCATGTGTTGTTTTTTCTCAAAAATAAAAAAGGGGCGCAAAGCGCCCCTAAACCCACATGAACGGCATTGAATGCAACACGAAAAACTTATTCATCAAGGTGACCTGAAACCGCATCTAAAAAGTTTTTGAGTAAAACAATTGGCAAACTTAACAACCAAACAACGTAGTAAAAAATAAAGAAGGCGACAATCGCAGGCAGCGTTTTCATAGAGGTTAATTTAGATTGAATAATAGATTGTCTGCCTTTCCTAAAAGACGAAACGCGGAGGCAATTCCCTTTACCCCACCGCACTCCGCGCTCGTCTTTTTATTGCTGTTGGGGTAGGGGTCGAACCTACACGAGGCGGTTAGCTATTACAAATCTCGCAGGACTTTAACCTGTAAGATTTGCAATAATTTATTCCGGATTCCTCACCCCCGAGACAGGGGGGCATGTCTGCCAAATTTCATCACCCAACAATGTATTTCTAAGAACTATAACGCAAATATAATAGACGAGTTGCTTTGTTGCAAATAAAGTAATGGTTATTGATAAACATATACAGTATTAGCAATAAAAATTTAAATTTGTTGCGAATAATTTAAAATACAAACAAAAATATGGCTCTTCATTACGGAATTGACAATACCGATTTGCAAATTTTGAACATGCTTATGGAAAATGCATTTACACCTTATACCGAGGTAGGTAAAAAACTCTTTATAAGCCCGGGCACCGTACATGTGCGCATGAATAAAATGGAGAAGTTGGGTATTGTAAAAAATCCCCAAATTCAAATTGACCTAACTAAATTAGGTATGGATGTAACGGCCTTCATAGGAGTGTATTTGATACGTAGCGATATGTATGATAAGGTTGTAACGCAACTCAAAAAGATTGACGAAGTGCTTTCATGTAATTACACAACAGGCAATTACTCGCTGTTCTTAAAAATAGTTTGCCGCGATACGCAACATCTGCGCGAAGTACTGCACGATAAACTTCAAAAAATTGAAGGTATAAGCCGTACAGAAACGCTTATCTCGCTCGAAGAAAGTTTCAGTCGCCAAATGAAAATCAAATCGGAGAAGGGGAAATAGGAGCGTAGTTATTTCAAATCTTTTGAAAGTAAATAACCATTCACCGATTTTACTTTTATAGAACTATCAGTAAACATTATTTGAAAATTACTGAACATCAATTTTAAATTTTGTCCTGCTGTTCCCGTTATTTCAAAAGTCATTTGCTCAGGTTTTAAAGCGTAAAGATCATCTGCCTTACGAAGTCGTAGTTGAAGTGTCTTAGCTATACTATCTAATTTTACGGTACAGAATAATTTATGCCGCTGAAACAACTGCAACTCATTCTTGTGTAATCGCTCAAAGTTTGCGCCATACGAATTTACGTCTTTCTCATTTTCGTATTCATAACCAGAGAAATTAAAAATGTGATCGTAACCCGAAATGTTCAAACCGGCAACGTCTTGAAACTGGTTGCAGTAAAAGGTATGATTCATTACGTCCTCATCTTTTGTATAACGGTCGTAGTTATAGCCGTAAAGACCAATGCATTTATGAATTTCGATTTTGCAGTGGTCATATTCGTTTGAAACGGAATCATTGAAAATTCTGTTTCTATCTTTTTCGTTGAGCCACTGTGCCATTCCTTTTAAACCATGATTTTTTTCTAGATAATCTATAATGGAATTGATTTGATTGACTTCTTTAATTTTTACTAGTTGCGCTTTTTGCTCTGCAAGTTTTACGATTTTGCCATTTACAATCACTCCGTTTTTTTCGAGCAAACGTTCCAATCGTTGTAATTGACTTTTTTCTGAAACTTGAAACATTCCCCAAGGACCAATAATGCTTCCGAAGGCAAACAAGCAAAGCGAAAGAGGAATGAGAATAATGTTTTTGTGTTTTGACAAAACGAAATAGAGGGCAATAACGGCAAGCCATGCACCAAGCATAGCAACAATGTATCTTTCAATCGTAACTCCGTATTCCGAAATTCTGGTACCAATAGAAACGAAAAGTAAAACCACTAAGGGCAATAAACTGAAGTAGAAGAAACGCGAGAAAGTTTTAAGCCATTTGTTTTCTTCCAATTCACGAACCGGATAAACTAGCAGCAACGAAAATATTCCGGCTATAGAAAAACCTATAATCAAATTTGCTACCCAGCCTTTCGGCAAATTCATTTGCACGATAATTTTGGCAGTGTAGGCATATAAAATGAGGAGGTAAATAGTAACTAAAGGAATAAGCACATACTGCGTAAAAATTTTCAAGCCTTTTGGGTACGGACTGTCTTCATTGAGCGCATCAAGCGGTTTTGGAATTCCGCCAAGAAAAAAAACAGTGTTGAAGAAGCCTGCAATAAGTACCCACAAATCTGTATACACCTTCCCGTTTATATCAGCGTTAAACAATTCTTGTATGGCGAGTAATGCCCCTGCAAGCCCCATGTATAGTACCGATGAATACAACGCAGCTGTTAGAAATCGCAAAAACAAAACTTTGTTGAATTGCCAGAACCCGTTGATTTCTTCGTGTACATAAAATGCACTGAATGCTGCCAGCAAGTGAAAACCAACGCTCCAAAAAAAGTATTTGTAGAAAGTAGGACTACTGGCAGATTTTATGTTTTCCAACAAGAAATAAAATTGCACAAGCATACCTAAGCTTACAAGAAAAATGATGAACTTAAACATGGGAAGCGGTTGTGCTCGCTCACAAAAAATATGCACCGAAAAAAACAAAGGCAACCCAAGTGCACTTACCATTCCTAGTTTTAGTAAAATATTTTCGGTGATTGGCTCGTGGTACTCATGAATGGAAAGCAGAAGTACTATTGTTCCAATAAAAACAGAAAACAATACCAATGGAAATCTTAGAAATGTTTTATAAACCGATTGGCTGAGCAATTGAAAGGTGGGAAGTTTCATGGTTTCTATTTTGTGTAAAAATAAGTGAAGTTAAATGGCTGCAATGTTTTTGATTTTTTTGTAATTCATGTTTTATAAAAATTAATTTTAGTCGAAAGTTAAGTGAAAGAATAGCGTAAAATGTATCTCGACCCACGAACAATAGTTATTATAAATATTTTCAGCTCAGCCGTATTGGGTTTGGCTTTGTTAGCAGTGTCGCAAGGTTACCTCAAGCAGATTCGTGGTATTTCTCAATGGGCGTTCACTTCATTATTACATTCTTTTGCCTGGATATTGTTTGCGTTACGTGGTGTAGTGCCCGATTTTTTTTCAATTCTGTTAGCTAATGGGGCCATTCTGTTTTCTATGGCATTCTACTATAGAATTATTAGTGTATTCGTTGGTAAAGAGAAATACTTAAACTGGGTTTTCTATTTTGTTGCAGGAGTTCTGGTTGTGTTAGCGTATTCAGTTTGGGTTAAGCCAGATATAAATTTTGGCATTTTGTTGATGTCTTCCTCATCATCGCTTTTGTTGTTTGCGAGTGGCTACCAACTTTTATTCCATCGTAATGAGCGTCCTATGTCGCATTTGTTTTCAGGATTAGTTTTCGTTTTTTCTGCGACCATTCTACTACTACGAACTTTCTACTATTTAGGTTGGAATACCTCTCCTGTTACTAGTTTTTTTACTCCAAGTGTTATGCAAAGCATAACGTTTCTTACTACGTACTTAACTGCGGCTATGCTTACCTTCGGATTTATTTTGATGAGTTACGATCGCTACATTACGCAACATGAACAAGCAGAAGAGAAAATTATTGAAAGTGAAAATAGTTTGAGCGAAGCACAGAAACTTGCAAAAGTAGGTAGTTGGGAATTTGATTTGGATACGAATGAATTGAAATGGTCAAAGGAACAATACCATATTTTTGAATTAGAAGAAACACCGGCAGATCAATTGTATGAGTTATGTCGTACCCGAATTCATCCGGATGATCTAGCACCTATGGACGAAGCCATTCGTGTTTCGAAGGAGTTAGGCAAAGGAGTAGTTTATGAACATCGAGTAATAGCAAAAGATGGGTCTATCAAACATTTGTTAGGTACAGGCGAAACTTTCAAAGGTGCCGATGGCAAAAAGAATATGCTGCGTGGAACGGTTCAGGATATTACTTCACGCAAAAAAACGGAACAACTTTCGAAGGAGTATGAGCACTTTTTTAACAACAGTAATGACCTGGTTTGCATTGCAAATTTTCAAGGTTACTTAGAAATTATCAATCCAAAATTTGTGGAGATTCTGGGCTATTCCAAAGAAGAATTACTGGGTAATAATTTTTTCAAATTTATTCATCCAGAGGATAGAGCTAGTACCGCTAGGGAAGGTGAAAAATTACAAACCGGTGAACGCAGTTTGAATTTTGTAAATAGGTACAAGAAAAAAGATGGCGGCTATATCCTGCTGGAATGGACCTCTACTGCCGATCGATTTAACGGTAAAATTTATGCTAATGCCAGAGATATTACCTATCGTTCAAAAGCTGAAGAGTCCATTCGTAAGTTCGCCATTCTTGAATCAAAGAGTAAGGAGATGGAACAGTTTGCCTACATCGCATCACACGATTTACGTGAACCGTTATTAAGCATTAAAAATTATGTGGATCTCTTAGCCGATGAATACAAAGGAAAACTGGATGCTGATTCAGATGAATATTTATATCGTATTTCTAGAGCTACGGCACGTATGGACGAGTTGATTAAAGGGCTACTTGATTATTCACGATTGAGCAAAGTAAAAGAATTGCAAACTGTGGACTGCAATGAAATTATGAATCAAGTTATTGCTGACATTCGTGTATCGATTGAAAATAGTAACGCGGAAATTTACATCGAGAACTTGCCCGTGATACAAGCTTACCCATTAGAGTTAAAACAATTGTTTCAAAATTTATTAACCAATGCGGTAAAGTTTAAACGAAAGGATGAAATTCCACAAATTAGAGTTAGCACTGAGTTGCAGAATGACGTATGGCAGTTTAAATTTGCCGACAACG
Organism: Bacteroidota bacterium; assembly: GCA_947479455.1. GTDB lineage: Bacteria > Bacteroidota > Bacteroidia > Chitinophagales > LD1 > Bog-950. Next base: position 91,795 of record CANJZE010000017.1, on the reverse strand, counting down.
GAATAGGCTTGGAAGAGGCAGACCGGGAAAAAATATTTGATTTGTTTCAACGGGTGCATAATAGAAATGAATATCAAGGTAGTGGAATCGGGTTGGCGTATTGCAAAAAAATTGTTGAGTTACATCATGGAAATATTTGGGTAGATTCGATTCTCGGAAAAGGGAGTTCATTTTATTTTACCATTTCAACGACTTGATAAATGCATAAGAAATTGAAGAGGGTTTTGCTGGTAGATGATGATGATGATGCCAATCATATCCAAGAGAGGCTTATTAAAAAGCATGGCTTTGCCGAAAAAATAGATAAAGTTTGGAATGGACTTGAGGCTTTGGATTATTTAAATCGTTGCATTGAACAACAAGAACCATTGCCCGAAATTATTTTTCTGGACCTGAACATGCCTAAAATGGATGGTTGGACTTTTCTAGAAAAGTATAACCTTTTGAGTAGAGATGTAAAAATGAAAATTGAGCTCATCATTCTAACTTCCTCTATTAATCCGGACGATGCGGAGCGGGCTAGTCGTAATCCTGAAATAAAAGGATATAAAAATAAATTTCTGGATAAGCAGCAACTTGAAGAAATTTTGAAGTTAATGCCCACTTAAAGTCAATCTCATAAATATCTTTCTTGAATAATGCGAAGATGATGCAATTCATGTCCGCATATAATATAGCCAAGGGCGCGAACTGAAACTTCTTTCCCGTTGGCAAGACCACACCGCAAGCTTTCTTCTTCACCCAGATTCTCGAAAAGTGAAATACTTGCTCCACGAACATTGTTATGCTCTTTAATTAAGCTTTCTAAACTTCGTTCTGCGGCATTGCTTTCGGGCACCCAGCTATTTTCATCAAAACCAGAAAGTTCAGTTTTGTCGTTTCGTGCAAAGCGTAATGCTCGGTAAGCAAAAACTCGCTCTGCATCAGTGATATGAATAAGCACCTCTTTAAGGCTCCACTTTCCTTCGGCATAGCTAAAATTTAATTTCTCTTCAGAAATTCCATTTACTAAATCGTTCCATATTTTTGCAATTCGTTTTAGTGCTAATAATAAATCATCTTCATTTACCAGCTGAATGTAAGTTTGATAATAAGGTGCATATTCAGAACTTGATGGTCGGGTGATAGGCATATTTTATTTGTAAATAGTGAACCAATAATGAAAGCCGGGGTTTACAGTACCGCTGTAATACTCTAATGAAATTTTGCGCAGCAGAGTATCATACATACACGATTTAAAAGAAGAATCTATCGGCACCAAACCTTCATCGCCATAATGAAAAAAAATGGTGTCGGGATAGGGAAGCATATCGGGCAACCAACCTGCAGCGGTGCAAACAACATGAAGTTTATTGGGATTTACTTTTGAAATGACAACAGTTGTGTTAAAGGTGGTATCGGTAATAGTTGGAGTCCATTTAATGGAATGAAACTGCGCAGTATAAGTTCCTTTTATGCTATCTCGCGTATCCACTATTTTAAATTTTCGTGTGTCGGAAAACAAAACGTCTCCGGCATTCGGATCTGCTTGAATGCGCCAGTAATATGTTTTACCTAAATCTAAAATTGAAACGCCATTGAAGTTTACTTGCTGGGTAGTAATGATTGAATCAAGAAGCATTGTAGCAAAACTTGCATCGGTAGCAAGTTGAAATCTATTGTTGAAGATATTGAAATTCTCCCAGGCAAAAGGAATTTGATTAAGGTGAACTTCTTCTTCATCTACAGGTGAAATCAATTTTACCTGACTATAAAAAGTAGTTAATTTCGGTTTACAACCCGAAACAAAAACCAGCATTAAAAAGTAGACAACCCGAGGAAGCAAACTCATACATAAAACAATATAGAGACAAGATGATTATGGGAAAAATTGAGTTGCAAACACAAGTTAGCTGTAAAGTAGTTGAAAGTGTTCAATGGTTTTCAATCTGCGTCCTCAGAATCAAATCGGCTAACTTCTAAAATTCCTTCCAGTGCGCTAAGGCGCGCTGTTAAGTCTTCCAGTTCTGCTGTATCGTGCACATAGACCATAATTCTTCCTTCAAAAACTCCGTCTTCGCTATCGAATGAAATGGAGCGCATGTTCAAATTCATTTGGCCGGTAATAATGTTCGTTATTTTGTTAACCAAGCCTACGTCATCCAATCCTGTGAGTTTAATTCCTGTGAGAAAGGCAATTTCGTGTTGTTTGGTCCATTTGGTTTTAATAATGCGATAAGCATACTTACTCATCATTTGCACGGCATTAGGACAGTTTGTGCGGTGAATTTTTATCCCTTCATTAATTGTCAAAAAGCCAAACACATCATCACCGGGAATTGGATTACAGCAAGGCGCAAATTTGTAATCAATCTTGTCTGAGCTTTCACCCATAATGAGTAACTCCGCATTTTTTTGAAGCGTTTGTTTAACTGCATCATCAATGTTTTGTTTGAGCTCAACTTGAGGTGGTTTAGGTAGTTTTATTTTACCTCCTATCACATCTAATTTACTTAACTCTGCTAAGTCAATTTTTTTGTTGGCAATACTGAAATACAAATCGAGCGGAGAAATAACTTTGAAAAAATTCATGAGCAACAAAATGTTTGCTTCGTTGGTATCTATCTTTAGCTGTTTCAGTTTCCGTTCGAGTGTATCTTTTCCTTCACTCGAAATTTTCTTTTTATCTTCTTTCAAGGATTGTTTGATAACAGATCTTGCTTTGGCGGTTACTACGAAATTCAACCAGTCTTCATTAGGTACTTGTTTGTTACTGGTAAGTATTTCTACCTGATCGCCATTTTTTAAAATATGGCTAAGCGGAACCAACTTAGTGTTCACCTTAGCACCAATGCATTTTTTGCCAACCCCGCTATGAATTTCAAATGCAAAATCAAGTGCTGTTGCGCCTTTGCGTAACCGTAGTAAATCGCCTTTAGGAGTAAACACAAAAATTTCTTCACTAAAAAGTTCATGTTTGAAATCATTCACTACATCTAATGCCGATGTATCAGCATTACTTAACACACCATGAATTTTTTCGAGCCATTCATCCAAAGCGTTATCCGAACTTCCTTCTTTGTATTTCCAGTGTGCAGCAAAACCTTTCTCTGCAATTTCGTGCATACGCTCGGTGCGTATTTGAATTTCCACCCACTTACCTGTGCTACTCATCACGGTAGTATGTAAGGCTTCGTAACCGTTTGTTTTCGGATTGCTGAGCCAGTCTCGCAAGCGGTCAGGATTAGGATGATAAATATCAGTGATGGCAGAGTACACTCCCCAACAATCGCTTTTCTCTTTGTCGACTGAACTCGATTTTAGAATGATTCTGATGGCGAACAAATCGTAAATCTCTTCGAAGGGAACGCCTTTGTTTTTAATTTTGCTGTAAATGGAGTAGATAGATTTCGGTCGGCCGTAGATGTCGAATTTGAAATCACGCTTTTCTAATTCTTCTTTCAATGGTTTAATAAAATCGCTAATGAATTTCGCACGTTCTCGTTTTTTTTCCTGCAATTTTGTAGCTATCTCTCTATATAAATCTGCTTCGGTATATTTTAACGATAAATCTTCAAGTTCAGTTTTTATAGCATACAAACCCATTCGATGGGCAAGAGGAGCGTAGAGAAAAGAAGTTTCGCTTGCAATTTTCAATTGCTTTTCGCGCTTGAGTGAATCAAGCGTGCGCATGTTGTGTAAACGATCGGCTAGTTTAATGAGGATAACGCGAATGTCATCGTTGAGTGTGAGCAAAAGTTTGCGAAAATTTTCTGCTTGTATGGATGAGTTTAAATCAAAAACGCCAGAAATTTTTGTGAGGCCGTCAACAATCTTCGCTACTTCTTTATTGAATGTTCTCTCCACTTCTTCTAGTGTAACCTCTGTGTCTTCCACCGTATCATGCAACAGTGCGCAAACAACCGAAGTAGCATCGAGTCCCATTTCTTCACTCACAATTTTTGCAACTGCAATCGGGTGAAGTACATACGGCTCACCGCTTTTTCTGCGCATATCCTTGTGGCTTTCCATAGCCAACTCAAATGCTTCGCGCACCATCTTCTTTTCCTGTGGCGAAGCATTCTTTCGCAGCGAACGCAACAAGCTGCGATACTCTTTGAGTATCATTTTTTTCTCTTGCTCTAGATTTATCTCGGTTGTTGGTTCCATGTTTCTAAGCTACGAAATTATTTTTTGTAGCTGAATGGTTAACAGTATAACTGACAATTAGTTTCGATGCTGTACAAAAAAAACCTCCGCAATTAGCAGAGGTCTTCAATTTCTATTGTCTGTTCTTAGCAAAAATGCTCAAACACTTTTTTTAAATGCTCAGAAATAGTTGCCGCGTTGTTGCCTTCAATTTGATGGCGTTCAACAAAATGAACGAGTTTACCGTCTTTGAACAAGGCCATAGATGGTGATGATGGAGGATAAGGCAGTGTGTACTCACGCGCTTTGTTCACAGCATCTTTATCTACTCCTGCAAAAACGGTTACCATTTTTGTTGGAAGTTTTGATGCTGTTGCTACTGCATCTTTAACTGCCGGGCGGGCAGAACCTGCTGCGCATCCGCAAACCGAATTGAACACTAAGAAAACACTTCCTTCAGTTTGTGTCAATGCAATATCTACATCGGCCGGAGTTAATAAATCTTCAAAGCCGAGTGAGGTTAAGTCGGCTTTCATTGGGGCTACAAGTTCTTGAGGATACATAGTTTTTTGAATTTTAATTTATTGATTATTGATGTTCTAATTACGGTTACATAAATCCTAATTCCAATTTTGCTTCTTCACTCATCATTTCCTGGTTCCATGACGGTTCAAATACAAGTTCAATGGTTACTTCGTTTACTCCATTTACCGATTTTACTTTTTGTTCTACATCACCGGGTAAAGTTCCTGCTACAGGGCAATTGGGCGAAGTGAGTGTCATGACCACTTCTACATTGAAATCTGGAAACACATTGATTTCGTAAATCAACCCGAGGTCGTAAATGTTTACGGGTATTTCGGGGTCGAATATTGTTTTCAATATTTCGACAATAGAGGTTTTGACTTGTTCTTCGGTTATTACTTCGCTCACAGCAAGTGCGAATTTAGACTAAATCTAAACTTATGAAAGTGTATTCTGCATTCTAATTTTTTAAAGTCCAAAATCGTAGACCATTCGCGCCTGAACGCCTTTGGTTTTCTTTACCCATTGAAGTGTTTTATAAACTTCATATTGCTCGCCAAGTTCTTCTTTTACCCAATTTGTTTTTGCTTCGCCAAAACTTTCAGCAATTTTTTCCTGCCAATTTTTTTCTTCAGGATATGCTTTGGTATAGAAGTCTTTGAGGTTTGCCGTTTTAGCAGCATAGGCTATGGCTTCATCGAGCCCGCCTATCTCATCTACTAAACCAATTTCTATTCCCTGGTTCCCGGTCCAAACTCTTCCTTGCGCAATGGTTTCAATATAGGCAGTGTCCATTGTAGCTGTGCCCACTTTCTTTACGATTTGCGTTCTACCTTCAGCCACGCGCGACTTAAATTCTGCATAAGTTCTTTCTACGTTGCGTTGTGCAAATGCAGATTCTTCTGCATCTAATGGCGAAGTAATTCCACCAAGCACTCCGTGTTTTGTAATTTTCACTTCATCCATCGTGATTCCAAATTTTTCGTTCAATAACTTTTTTGCGTTTGGAATTAATCCGAAAACACCGATAGAACCGGTGATGGTGTTTGGTTGTGCGAAAATGCGATTACCCATGCACGAGATATAATAACCACCCGATGCGGCTACATCGCCATAAGAAATTACTAAAGGTTTTTCTTTTTTAGCTAAAACCAACTCGCGCCACATGACATCGCTGGCCAGTGCGCTTCCGCCCGGAGAATTAACACGCAAAACAATTGCTTTAATTTTTTCGTCTTTACGCAGCTTGCTGATGAGTTTGGCAAATTTAGTTCCGCCTATTTGTCCGTCCTCGCCATCGCCATCCACAATTTCTCCTTCGGCATAAACCACAGCAATTTTACTGCCTTCGGTTTTTTTGTCGAGTGTGGTAACGTATTTATTGAGATCAACAATTTCTAAGTCTTTCTTTTTATCAATGCCAACTTTCTCTTTTATTTTTTCAATCAACTGGTCGTAATAAACTACATCGTCAATCAGTTTAAGTTCTTTATCCTTTTCAGGAGTTTCAGCTGAAAGATTGTTCACGATGTTGTTAAGCGAAGCTGTGTCGAGCTTTCTTTCTTTGGCAATTTGCGAGAGGAAATGATTGTAAACATCGCCATAAATATGCAGCAACTGTTTGCGGTTTGGGTCGCTCATATTGGTTCTTATAAAAGGTTCGATTGCGCTCTTAAATGCTCCGCAATGAAAATCCTGCACTTCAATGCCGAGTTTGTCGAACATGCCTTTGTAATACAAAATCTCCCTTCCGAAACCTTTTAACTCCATGCCGCCATTCGGATTGATGAAAATTTTATCGCCAGCACTGGCGAGGTAATATGCTTTTTGCGAAAGCACTTCACCGTAACCGTAAACAAACTTTCCGCTTTTTCTGAAATCAAGCAGCGCATCGCGAATGGCTTCGAGTGTTGCAAAGCCGTTTTCGTTATACCCCAATTGCAGGTAAATTCCTTTGATGTTATCATCGTTCTTCGCTTTTTTGATACACTCGCGAATTTCTGTCAAACCAATAGCTTTGCTTGGTTTTAAATTACCGATAGATAAACCTGCAAACGGATTGTCATTGGTAATTTCGGGTATTTTATAGTTGAGGTCGAGCTTCAAAACAGAGTTGGCTTCAACCGTTGCTTTTTTATCGCCACCGGCCGATGCTGCAATGCCAACTAAAATTAAAACGCTGATGACGATGAATAAAAAAATGCCGAACACGGTGGCAAAAGTGAATTTGAAAAACTGTTTCATGACGGAACTGTTTGATGTTGTTTGAAGAGATGTTTAATTCGGGCTGCAATAATAATAATTTGATAAGTATGGAAACCGCTTACCTTTTACTGGGCACCAATGAAGGAACGCGTGAAAAGAATTTAGAAAATGCAAAAGAGCTGATTGAAAAAGAGTGCGGAAAAATCATTCACAGTTCTTCGGTTTACGAAACTGAGGCCTGGGGTTTGAAAGAGCAAAACAGTTTTCTGAATAAAGCGCTCAGTATTTCTACTTCGCTTGATGCTCATTCTTTATTAGCGGCTTTAAAATATATTGAAACAGAAGTTGGAAGAACCCAAACAGTTAAATGGGGACCGCGCGTCATTGATATTGATATTCTGTTTTACGGAAACGAAGTTATAGATGAAGCTGATTTGAAAATTCCGCATCCGTTTATAGCAGAAAGAAGATTTACGCTTGTTCCTTTAAATGAAATTGCCAAGGAGTTTGTTCATCCAATTTTAAGGAAGAGCATTAATGAATTGCTGAAAGAATGTAAAGACGAAAGTGAGGTGAGATTATACTAACGCGCCACCGCTACTCTCTTCATTATATCACTCAACTCACCTTTCGGTATTGCAGCAATCAGTTTCTGCGTGTATTCGCGCTGCGGATTATTGTAGATATCATCGCTAACCCCCATTTCTTCAATCTTGCCTTTGTTCATTACCACCATTCGGTCGCTCATGAATTTTACGACTGATAAATCGTGGGAGATGAAAATATAAGTGAACTTGAATTCTTCGCGCAGTTGAATCAACAAGTTCAACACCTGCGCCTGCACCGAAACATCGAGTGCCGAAACAGATTCATCGCAAATAATAAACTTAGGATTGAGCGCGAGTGCGCGCGCAATACAAATACGCTGACGCTGCCCGCCACTAAACTCGTGCGGATAACGATTGAAGTGTTCGGGCTTCATATTTACTTTGTTGAGCAGGTCGAGCACTTTTTCTTTACGTATTTTTTCGTTGGCGTGAATGCCGTGAACCGTCATGGGTTCCATAATAGCATTACCAATGGTAATGCGTGGATTGAGTGATGAATATGGGTCCTGAAAAATTATCTGCATGTTTTCGCGCAGCTTCATCATTTCTTTTTGCCCCTGTTCAAGAACATTCTTTCCATCAAAAATTATCTCGCCACTATGCGTAGGCACTAAGCGAAGAATCGTTCTTCCTAAAGTTGTTTTGCCGCAACCAGATTCACCTACCAAACCTAGTGTTTCACCTTCATGCACATCAAAGGTTACATCATCAACTGCTTTTACATAATCGGTTGGTTTGCCCAAAAAATTTTTACCCATCGGGAACCAGGTCTTCACATTCTTCAATTGAAGAATGGTTTTAGCCGCCATTACTTTCTCTCTGCGTGCGCGTGTAACTTCATCTGAAATCACTACCGCATTAATCGCATCGGCAACCGAAGTATGTTTTTCTATCACCGTGCCATCTTCTTTCTCTTCCATAAAATCAACTACAGTAGGCAACTTGCTCAACCGCTTGCCCAATGGCGGACGACAGGCGAGCAAACTTTTAGTGTAAGGATGTTTCGGATTTCCGAAAATTTCCAGCACCGTTCCCTGCTCTACAATTTTTCCTTTATACATGACCAAAACACGGTCGGCAATTTCTGCAATCACTCCCAAGTCGTGCGTAATGAACATAATTGAGCTGTCAATTTCGCCTTTCAACTTTGCCATCAAATCCAAAATAGTTGCCTGCACGGTTACATCAAGTGCAGTGGTTGGTTCATCGGCAATAAGAATGGAAGGATTGCAACTCATAGCCATGGCTATCATCACGCGCTGCTTTTGCCCGCCCGACAGTTGATGCGGATATGCATCCAAAATACGCTGCGGATTCGGCAGCTTTACTTTCTCAAACATGGCAAGCGTAATTTCAATTGCTTTTTGTTTCGAAACCTTTTGGTGTAGAATAATTGCCTCCATTACCTGCTCACCACATTTAAACACGGGGTTGAGCGAAGTCATGGGTTCTTGAAAAATCATGGAGATTTCATTGCCACGGAACTTGCGCATTTCCTCCTCCGAAATTTTGGTGAGGTCAACCTTGGTTCCGTCTTTCTGATAAAAATTTATTTCGCCACTTGCAATTCTTCCTGGTGGATTCGGTATCAACCGCATCACCGAAAGCGAAGTAACCGACTTGCCCGAGCCCGACTCGCCTACAATACCAATGGTTTCGCCACGGTTAAGCGTAAACGAAATATTATTCACGGCTTTTACTATGCCGTCATCGGTTTTAAATTCGGTAACTAAGTTTTTTACTTCCAGTAAAATTTTTCCTGTATCTGCCATGTTAATTTTGTATTGTCTAAAGGCTGTTGTCTCCCGATGAAACATGCGGGATGAAATAAAATCTAATGTCTTGTTGCGGCTAAAAATATTCTTAAACGGCAACTTTGCAAAAGACAGGAAACTTCAACACTGGCTACGTTATTCTTGAATTTAGTAAAGCGCACAATTAAAATGAAGTTCAAGCATACAACACCCCTGTTGTAAGTATTGATTTCAAAAAACAAACATCGGGTTTCAATAGGCGTAAAATGAAATGAGTTATTCATTTCCTATGCTACGTCATTATTCATTTTCAAACGTTTTTGTAGTTGTAATTAGTTTCATTGCTATTAGCTTGAATAGTTTTGGATTGAAAGCACAAAAGGATTTCAACGTTAATGGTGAAGCAACTACTTACATGAGTATTCATTCGCGCAAGGAAATTAGTGGGCTTGGATATGGCTCCATTTATTACAAGAAAAACTATTGGGAGGCTCGGTATAATTACGAGGATGCAAAAACGGTTTCACTCTTTTGGGGTCATCCATTTTATGTTTCGAAGAAAATGGAATTGGAAATAATTCCTACACTGGGTCTGAGTGCCGGAAATTTTATAGGCGGTAGTTCTGCCTTGCAATTGAATGCAGAGAACGATCGATTTGAGTTTTATTCGCTTAATCAATATTCACTTTGTTTTACCGATGTGAACCGAAGCTTCTTCTTTAATTGGTCTGAGGCTATATATAAGTTTAAAAAGGTGGTTAAACTTGGAGCAGCGCTGCAATATACAGAGTCAATGCCGCAAAAAAATTGGGAAGAAACAGCGGAATCAACTCATCAAGTAGATGTTGGTCCCGTGATAGGATTCGAATACAAGAAATTTTATTTGTGCGGATACTTCTTCAACTTTTGGCAACCTGAACGACATTACGCTATAGGGTTGACTTACCGATTCCATTAAATCTGTTGGCAGTGAATATACGTTACAGCTATGTTGCCGAGAAGCAACTTCATGAAACGCTTATCAGTTTAATCAACTCAACGGTATCTGTTTTATGGTTTTTGTTTAGTGGAAAGCTTTCAATGAAAGTAAAGCTGTCCGGTACCATGGCATAGTGAATTTCAGTGACACAAAAATTTTTCAAAAAAACGGTTTCATATTTTTGATCAGAAATGATAAAGGCATGAAGCTTAACGGTGTCATTTTCCTTTTGCGAAACTACTATAACGTGCCTTACACCGGCTAGTCTTTTTAATCCTGTTTCAATTTCGGCCGGTTCAATTCGATAGCCATTTCGTTTTATCATAGCATCGGCTCTTGAAACAAAAGCATAATTACCTTCAAAAGTTTCTTCCAACAGATCTCCGGTGTTGTAAAATTTCTTTCCATCCATATTTTCAAAACAAGCGATATTGTTATTCACATAACCATCCATCAAGGTTGCACCGCCAATAAACAAACGGTTTTCGGCTTCCGTTTTACTCAATTTCATTTGCGAATAATTACAAGGTACACCAATGGGAACCGACTTGTTATACTTTTCTTCATCGGCAAAATTGATTTTATAAGACAAACACACGTTCGTTTCTGTGGGTCCATATAGATTATAGAACTGTGCTTGGGTAAAATATTTTTGCAAGCGCTTTACGGTTTCCCATCGCAAAATTTCACCGGCTATTAAAACAGATTTCACTTCAGCAAAATCATACCTTTCCATTCTTCCGGTTTCTAAAAGCCAATTAAAAAAAGATGGAGTAGAGTAAACAACATCTATTTTTTGTTCTGAAATAATTTGCGCCATCAGTCTGCTGTTTGAGGTTTCGTTTTCAGCGGCTAGCAATAATGAAGCAGAATGAAGCAGCGGTACAAACAAATCGTGCACCGATAAATCAAACTGAAATGGCGCAATGGAAATAAACTTCGATGGAATGTTCGTTGAAAATGTTTGACCGCACCAATTCACAAAAGCTAAAACACTTTTGTAGGAATGCATAATTCCTTTAGGAATTCCGGTTGAACCTGAAGTGAAAAGAATGTAAGCCAGGTCTTCGTGGTAGGTATTGTAGTTGGTAAAAACAAAGAGTTTATAATCAAAGTCGAAATCAGCAATCGAAAAATTGGTTTCTGTTTTTTTTAACTCTTGGGTTAATCTCTCTACAAATTGTTCCTGCACAATAATTGCCGAAGGTTTTGCTTGTTGTAAAATATTTAGAATGCGTGAGAGAGGTGAGCGCGAATCTATTGGTAGATAGGCGTGGTTGCTTAGCATGATACCCTGTATCTGAAGTACAGCAGCCATATTTTTTTCGGAATATAACGCCACCACCGTGGCTGTTGGAATCGTAGCTATAGATAATTTTCCAAGTATTGTTTGAATAACGGCATTTGCCTGCTTGTAACTAAACAGTTCCCCTTTTGTGTTATAAAGAAAGGGCAAGTCACCGTTAAATTTGTCGGGATTTTGTAGCAGTTGAAAAAAAATCTGCTTGAAGGTCATTTCGAAAGTTTACGCAATAGAAAAGCTGTAAAAACATTTACTGAATCCAAATTATCAGCTGTTACTTCATGGGCTTTACATTCTATTTTCAATTCATCTTCAAAATGGTTTATCATTTTTAAAGTGCTGATTGAATCCATTAACCTACTACTCACCAAAGCCGTATCATCATTAAAATCGTTGGGTAGCTTATTGCCGAAAATATTTTGAGCTATGTAATTTCTTACTGAATTTTTGATTTGTTCTTTGTCCATGTGGTAGTTTCTAGTAAATGATTTGATGAGTCGGTAAGCAAATTATAAAATGATTGCGCAATTAGAAAATGCCCGAGTTTGTTAGGGTGCGTATCTGTTTCGCTCATGGTAATATCCTTTCCATTCGTATGAGCATATGCCGTGTTGAGTACATATGTTTCAAATCCTTCCTCAACAGCAAGCGTTCTTACCTCATTAATTTTGGTTGGGGTAAGCAAATCGGTCGTAGTCGGTAGAAAAACCCAAACCGGTTTAATGTTTTGTTTTTTGCATTGGTCAACAATTCCTCGATAACAATAAGCGGTAATCTGTGCCATAAATGGAAGAAGACGCTCTTTAATTTCTAAACGGCTTTGATGTTGGTTTACTCCCGCCTCTTGTTTTATTTTTTTTAAAAAATCATATTTCAAATCAGTTCCGTTTTTGATGTACCGGCAAAAGAAATTATTGAAACGTCTCAATTCATCGGTGTGTGCAAACAAAATAATTTCATCGGGTTTATACGAGGGAACAACCTTTTGCATAAGTTCAAATTGTTGCACCACACAATATCCGCCCATCGAAAAATTCAGCATTTCAATTTTCAGATTGGCGTTTTTAGTATTTAGTTTTTGCTCTGTTATGGATTCAAAAACTTCTGAATCGTCAACTCCCATTCCTAATTCATAGGACGTACCTAGCAAACAAATTCTATAAACACTATCTGGTTTTGCAAAAGCGTATTGTTTATCGCGTAGCCCAAAACTATTTGTTGTAATCAGGTGTTCGTTATAGACTAGTGTTTTATTAGGCGCAAATTTTTGGAGCAATAAATCATTTGTGCGAACCGTAATTTCATCTAGCGAATTAAATCTGCGGGAGCGCTTTAAACTTATTTCCCAATTCGCCCCGGTATTCATAATTGATTCATAGTAACCTGCTTCATTTTTTTCTTGTTCTTGAGTTGCTACTTTTTCTGGCATTGTAATTACACTGAGCCATTTCGGGCTTTCGGTGTTTCTGTAAAAATATTGAAGCAATAGTAAGAGTGAGAGCAAAACAATTATGACGTAAGTGCCGTGTTCCTGTTTCAGGTTTTCGGCTTTTTTCTTCTGAACAAAAAATGACACCCATGCAAATGCGCAAATGCAAATCAAAACAACACCTGCAATTTTTGCGCCTGAAGCCAGTTTAACATTTGCTCCCTTGCTTAGGATGAAAAAAAAATCGGCAAGCGATTCAGATTTCCATAGTAACCATAAAACAGACATAACGGTGAACACCAATAAAACTTTGCAACCTTTCAGCAAGTTTTGTGAAAATGTTTTTTCTAAGCCTTTGTTGTCGACCGAAACATTTTGCGCATTTGAAGTAAACGCTACCAACAAACCTAGGGCAAGCCAAAACAAAAAATCGGTGCTGGTTGAACTGATAATTCCTGTAATCCATGTTTTTTGATACCAATGAAAAAACCAGGAGAAGATAAACGTTGAAAAGAGGGCAATGAAAAAAGCGTAACTACTTTTTTTACGCAATTCAAAATAAACGGGATAGTAGATGAGTTTCATCATAAACTCGCGCCAGTATATGTTTACCTTACGCCAGTAGCTTTTGAAGGAATCAGCAAATAAGAAAAGCCCGAATGGATTTGGCAGTTGAAAACCAAATAGCGTAATGCATCCTACTGCAAAAGTGAGCGTGGCAACTATTTTTAGAACCACCAAATAATTGCCTATGAGAAAAGGAATAAGTGTGTTTAAATCAGTTACTGCATCTGTGGCAAAAATTGCGGTACTAATTCTATGGAGTATAAAAAGAAAAGCTCCGGAAAACAAAAACCAGAACGCCCGATTGGTATTCTCACGGGCATTCACGGCTTGAAAACTTCGAACAAAAATTTTGTAGTCCACTACCGGGCCCAGTAGAAAAAATAAATGATTAAACGAAAACAAATAAGCCAAATTCAACCAATGGTTGTTATGTATGCCGTTGTATTTTGATTCGTATAACAAAAGTATTACTCTGAATATTAGTACAGAAGCAGCGAATGGAATTACCAAATTTACACTGGGCATGTAGAGGATATCTGAACGCAACAAACACATAAAACCTAGAAACAGTATAGTTAGCAGTAGTCGGTAGTTCCAGGTTAAGGCAATCGTAAAGATGAAGAACGGAATGAGTAACAACAACAAAAGAACAGAACCGCTTAACCAGCCAAAAGCGAAATAAGTGCAAGAGACAAACAGGGTGACGTACACTGCTGCTTTAAATCGAATTGGAACAATAGCATAAAGCAAGTAGGCAGGAATAAGAAAATAGGGTAAACTGTTTATGCCTGTATTGCTTTCAATTTCAAATTTTTTTATGATGAAGAATAAAAGGCATAAGGCAAAAATGTTTTGTGCAATTGCAGCAAACGTAATTCTTTGAACATTTGCAGTTATGGCAGGGTTTTCTTCAGGAAAAAGAAGTGCAATTGTTTTTTTCACGCTAAGCTTCTACTTGATAGTTGAGTTGATGGAGTAACGAAACGAGTTCTGAATCAGCATAAATAAATTTTAAATCATCGGTTGAAATAAATTCTTTCCAAGTCCCGCACTTTCCTTCACGAAAAAAATTTTTGCCGCTGCGGTTCCTAAACTCGCTTCCGTTTTCTGTTTCATTCTGCTGTAAATTTTCAAAACAGGTTAACTCTTTGATTCTGTTTATTTTGAATTTTTTTAATCCTGTAAATGCAGATAGCTGATATGCAGTTTGTTCAAAATTAATTTTCATATCCTCGTAACGCAGAAACAAAATTCGATTTGAATTGTCCTTCGAAAATTGTAACGCTTTCGAAACATGCTCTTTCCATGAACCGAAAGGTTCAGTTATTTCTCGACTTCGAATGAATGAAGAAAAACCACCTTCAAATTCTTTCAACGCAATCTTGTAATGATAGTATGAAACTAATACGTCACGATAGTCGCGCACGATGTAAATTGTTTTAGGAAAATAGGAGAGTAGTGCATCATGCGTTTTGATAAAACGGGGAGAAGGCATTTCGTCAATCCAATCTTTCGAAACGTAAACGTCAGGAACATCTTTCTCAACTTCCTCAAAACTAAGTTGCCGGGTACTTCCTGTAATCATGTGAGCCATAATAAAACGCAACCAAGTGTTTCCCGACTTTGGGTACGAAACAAGAAAGATGTCAGTAGGGCGAACTTCGTATAGTTGTAATATAAACGCTGCATGATTTACCCAGCCTAAACGATGCGGTAACCAACGAATATATTGTAGCAATAAGCGAAAAATGCCAATGGAAAGTTTAGTGCCAGGCATAATCTATTTTAAGATAATTATACAATTGTTCATTATAAGGTTTGTAGTAATTATGCAACATTTGTTTTACGTGAGCTGGCATTTTGTTCGAGGATTCACCTTTATTGTAAAATTCGAAATGATAATTTCTATATTCGTTCAACCCCAAAAAGTTAGTTACTTGGTTCATGCTTTCTTGAGGTTGTGCTAATAACTTTTCACTAGCTATTATCAACAAATTTTCGTCAAATAATTCTTTCCAGGGTTTTATAAAGTCAATATATACTCCTCGTTTTTTATAACTAAGTCGCTGGTAAACGTAGTTGTGAGTCATTTGAGTAGGGGCAAATTTTGATTGATTTTGTAATCGTTCTTCTTCTATCATTAATGCTTCTTCAAATGATAAATTTTCGAAACCAAACTTTACTGCCATTTGATAATTGGAGTAGGCTCTATCAATAGGATTACGCAAGAGTAAAATAATTTTAGCGCTCGGGAACTCTTGCTTGAGTCGTTGAGCCGCCATAGGTGCGTCAAAATAATTGGGTGTAGCATCAAATGTAAGCGAACGAACTCCGTAAATTACTTCGTATAACTTTTGATAAGCCAAGTGAGGAAAATGAGCGCGATACCAGTTGATACCTTTTTGGTGATGGACTTCGTTGTTAAAAAAATAGATGTCTTTACGTTGTGGAGGGATTATTTGAGGGTGCTGTCCTGCATATTGGCAAAGCGAAGTAGTACCTCCTTTTTGCACACCAGCAATAAAAAATGAAGGTAACATGCGGTGTACTGCAGTTAGATGAAAATACCTATTTACTTTTGGAACGACATTATCGTCATATAATTTTTCGATATTGTAACCGCAATTTTCAATCATTAAACTAAGATATAAGCAATTTTTAAAAGCATGAGTTTTTCAGCTGCACATATTATTAATCCGGTTTCGCGCGATGAGAATGAGACGTTATTTACTACCCAGCAAGTAACAATTCAGAGCATGCTTGCAGCAAAGACATCTTACAGTTTACCCGGTAATATTTGTTTTTGCAGTGTTGCTAAAAAGGAAGTTACCGCTAAATGTCATCCAGAATTTTTAGTGCTACCTAATTTACAACGCGACATTTCAGATGTTTTGCCAGGTCAGCGTAAATCACTTCCTTTTTTGAAAGATATTTTACAGGCAGTTTATGATAACACTACCGCGGAGTATATTATCTATACCAATTTAGATATCGCTCTTATGCCCTACTTTTATTCTACCGTTGCGGAATATGTAGCTAAAGGGTATGATGCAGTAATAATCAATAGACGACTGCTGCATAATAAATTTTCTTCCGAAAAAAATTTAGCCACCCTCTATGGCGAAGTGGGACGAGTGCATACCGGTTATGATTGTTTTGTAGTAAAGCGTAGTTTGTTTTCGAAATTTATACTTAATGATATATGTTTAGGTGCGCCACCCGTTTGCAACGATTTATTTTACAACATATACACCTTTGCTGATAACCCAGTATTACTGACTGATAAACATCTCACCTTTCACGTTGGTTTGGAGTTATATAAAGACTGGGGTACATCAGCCATACTGAAACACAATAACAATGAGTTTTATAAAATGATAAAAGAACTATTTCCGCACATGAATATTTCCAAATTTCCGGGTGCCGATTTGAGTTTAATAAAGAGGCATTTTAAATGGCTTATGAATCCCACTTTCCATTACCCAACTATGTTGAGGTTAGATGCAAAAAGAGGTTTCATAAAAACAAAAAGACAAAATTTGAGCGATGAATTTATACCCACTAGAAAGCAAAAGTACCTGGAGTGGCTAATACAATATGTAAATTTTGATTAGCCGTTTACCTTTTCACGATTGAGAAAGTAGTGTAGCTTTAAAAAGAAACGGAACTGTTGGTTTCCTGTTTTTAATTTAATCAAATCTTTTTCCAAACTTTCACGATGAAGTTCAAGTTTTCGTTTGAATTTTTTTAGCGCGTAGTCGTAGAGCATTTGGTCGTATTGCGTACACTTAGCCAAGGCAGCCAAAGTTTCTTCTCCTTCAATGGAAGTTATTTTCTTTTTGTTGGTTGTGTTAATGTGCGCGTAGTACGGAAATTTCCAATTCAATTCGTAATTCAAAATCAAAATACTTTCGTTGAAATATTCGTTAATGCCAAAGTGCTGAAAGTATTTATCGAAATTGGCGATAGCCTTTTCATAATCTTCCTGATTGATAGTGCCAAAATCTTTAAACACGTTTCCCGATAGAAAACGAACCATACAGTTGTCGAAATTCAACACGTATCCTTTTGTAAGCATATCATGTAGGGAATAATTATTGGTTGTCATTTCTTTATAAAATGGATGGCGCTTGCGGAAATTAAGATAGTTGTAATGAGAGAGTATTCGTTTTTTAGGATCGCGCAGCATGGTAAAGTAATTCGTTTCGTCAGTAAACGTGAACTCGTCTGTAAAACGAAAATGCCCGCTGATAAGTCCTAGTTTGTTGCGCTCTTCCAATGAACGATTTAAAAAGTTCGGTGTTTCCAAGGCTTTCTTAATCGTGAGAGATTTTGCTCCTTCAAATTGTTTGTATATAACATGGCGTAGGGTCATTCCACCGGTTTTAGGAATATGCAGAAAAACAAAGCGGGGTTGTTTTAATTGGCTCATGATTTTACAAGTAAACGCGTTTTTAAAATTATCCTTAGAACACCTTTTCCAAGAGCGGGTAACGAATTTATCCATTTATGAGAGTTGATCAACTGTTGTAAATGCAGAAGTGATAGCACGTTGAGGCAAATGTTTTTTTGTTTCGATAAATATTCTTCGCGTAAAACATCTACAATTAAAACAATTCGAGTTTCAGGAGAATGATTCCAAGCTTCGTGTAAATGAGCATCGCAAAACGTAAGCAATTCGGTTGGTTCCCAACTTTTTTCAATGCCATTTACTCGCAAGCCGCACGAGGGTAATTGACACGGAATTTTTACGGGAATATGAATACGATAAACAGCATCAGTATCTCCGTAATGAGGTTTGACAGAAGTTTGCGAAGGAAGAATACTGATGCACAAACCGGTTATGCCTCGAATATTTTCGAACATGCTGAACAGTTCTTTCCCTTTCGAAATGTTTTTTTCGTTGCGGTTACCCCAAAAAAGAAATGGCGAAACTTTCCAATTTTCTTTACCTGTAACCAAATTAGTATTGAAATATTTTTCGATTTCGATTCCTTCCTGTTTCAAATAATCGAGAACCAATGATTTTATTTTCTGTTGATTATTGGTTAATTCTACAAACCATTTTAAGCTGCTTAAATCATAGAAAGCAGGACAATCTCCGTGATAAGGAATTCCTTTGTATGAATACCAAATCATGCGGCAGAAATAATGGTGAGTGATATTTTTTGCTTTGTTTCTTCTGAAATATTTTTGAATGTTTCAGCGATTCGAATCGAAGACGGGTGAGCTGCATTATCAAGAATAATACGGATGATTCCATCCACTCCTAAAATGTTTCTGAGCTTTTGCACCGAAGAAAAATATTTGTCAGCCGTCAATTCATATTGCTGATTATAAACGTCATCTTGATTGGTAAGCAATTCGTAACCCAGAGATGCATTGAAAGCGATTGACTTAAAATTATCACGTAAAATTCTGGCGTAATTTTTTTTCATACCCAAATAGAAACCAATGTCTGTCATCAAAACAGCTGCACGTGAAGGGTAAATAGTTTCGATAAACTCTTGTGCCCAAATAAAAATTCCGCCATTTCCTGTAATGCCATTTATCCAATCAATTTGGGTGCCGCTAATCAAGCCAATCGGTTTTTCATCAACGTATATCAACATATAGTTGTTGTGCTCGTTGTCAATAGTAGTAAACCATTTTTGCTGCATTTCAGCAGTAATGGTTTCGCGATACTCCATGGTGTTCCGAATAGCTTCGCTGTTTCGGTGCGTGCGAACAAGTTCAAGTTCTTCTTCAGTTAAACGTTTCAGTTTTATTCCGTACGCTTCAACAATCATTGCCTTTTTATTTCGCGGATGGAATACAGCGGTTTGCTATGCTGCGATTGATAAATTTTGAAAAGATATTGTCCGATAATGCCCATGCAAAACATCAAAACACTGGCTGTAAAAAGCACGGTTACCATTAATGCACTGAACCCAAAATGTCCTTTGAAAAAGAATTTACGAATCGCGAAAAATGCAGCACTAACAAATGTAACCAACGAAAAAATAAATCCCGCGTAAGTCATTAACCGCAATGGAAAGGAAGAATAAGTAAAAACTATATCGCTGTACAGTTTCACCAGTTTACTAAACGAATAACCTGACTCACCAAATTTGCGCGGATGATGCTCCACATCTACTCTCGCAAAAGAAGTAGTGTACCAATAGAATAACTCATCGAGATAGTAAAATGAACTTGCCTGATTGGCAGCAATTTTATCTACAATAAATTTTTTGATAAGGCGGAACGAAGAACCATAACCAGTGTTGCCACCTGTTACTTCGGCTGATTTGCGCACATAAAAACTTCCTGCGTTACGCGCGGCAGAATGTTGTTTGGCAATATAAATTCCATACACCACATCGGCATTTGTTTCGCTTTGCTTTGCAATTAATTTAGAAATTTCTTCAGGAGGATGTTGCAAGTCATCATCCATGGTAATGATGTATTCTCCTGAACAAAATGTGAACCCGCAAAGTATGGCAGAGTGTTGCCCATAGTTGCGACTAAAGCGTATGCCGCTTATTTTTCCGCTTGAAGAATTTTGCAACTGACTGATTACACTCCAACTTTCATCTTTGCTTCCGTCATCAACCAAAATAATTTCGTAAGAAAAATTTTGAAGCGAAGCGTCAATGCGACTGCACAATTCGCGTAGCGAATCGGCACTGTTGTAAACAGGAATTACAATGGAATATTTTTTTGCTTCACTCATTTTAGTATGCTAATAATAAACCTCCGTCCATCACTAAATTTGTTCCCGTAATCCACCTCGATGCCGGTGAAAGTAAAAACACAACGGCTCTTGCCACATCTTCGGGATAGCCAACCCCTAATGGATATTTTGCTACATGCTCTTCCATTGATTGTGTTGACATGCCCGAAACAGCATCGTCAAACATGGGCGTTTTAACCATGGCAGGCGAAACACAGTTGGCTCGAATTCCTTTCGCGGCATATTCCAATGCTACGGTTTTGCAAAAGGCTTCGACTGCTGCTTTGCTTGCAGCATACATAGAGCCGCCTTTGTGAGGGTGTTGACCTGAAATAGAGGAAAGGAATACAAAAGCGGCTTCCCTATTTATTTTTTTTGCTTTTAATAAAGCAGTGGTCAGTTCCACTACGGTGTAAAAATTGGAATGAAGTGTTTCATCAATTTTTTCTCTACTTAAAAAAGAAACAGGAAATGGTTTTACCAATCCAGCACAATGTACTACTCCATCAATGGAGGAAATGGAATTCACTAAAGAAGAGGTTTGATTGGCATTCAATAAGTCGCAAAGTATTATCTCATGACCTTCGCCAGCTAATTCTTTAAAAACCGAATTCAGTTTTTCTATGTTGCGTGCAGTAAGAATGGTTTTTGCTCCCATAGCCGCGCATTCAATAGCCGTTTGGCGACCAATGCCTGATGACGCGCCAGTGATTAAAACTGTTTTACCGGTAAGATGAAAGGCGGTGTTGCTCATATCTCAATCAAATCTGAAACCACTAAGTTATTTGTTTCTGTCAAAACACTACCCCACGACAAGCCAACGCCAAAACCGCTGAGTAGCAATTTTTGTTTCGAAGTTTTTAATGCTTCGGCAATTTCAGAAACCATGGTTAAAGGAATAGAAGCAGAACTTGTGTTGCCGAAATTTTTAAGCGAGTAAGGAACTTTAGCTGCATCAATACCAATGATTTTTCGCACGGTTTCGTTGAGCAGAAGATTTGCCTGGTGCATCACGAAAAAATCAATTTCACTCTTATCAACTCCTGAAAAGGCAAGCAGTTCATTTACGTTTGGTGGAACGCGTGTAACCGAAAAATTAAACACATCCATTCCGTTTAGCGATAAATCTTTCTTTCTTCTTATCACCCCTTTTTCAACCTCGGTCATCACTTCGCTTTCTGCATTCAACGGGTTGCGGCAACCTCCATCGGTAATGATGATGGATTCGTAACCGCTGCCATCGCTTTGCAAATTGAAGTACATTGGTGCGACATTTTCATTCCATTCCAATGCAGCAACTGTTCCTCCATCACCAAAAAGCGGATAGGTGCTTTTATCCTGATAAGAAACGGAAATGGTGGAAACATCTCCTGTAAGGAGCAATGCTTTTTTAATTCTGCCGCTACTGAGCATATTGGCAACAACCGACATGCCATAGACAAACCCCGAGCAGCCTAAACAAATATCAAATGCAACAGAGGTTACAGGTAAGCCCAATTTATGCTGGAGGATAATGGCAGTAGCCGGAAGAAAGTAATCGCGCGATTGGGAAACAAAAATCAATAACTCGACTTCTTCGGGTTTCCAGTTTAAATCATGCAACAGTTTTTTTGAAGCTTCGAAACAATAATCGGATGTGCAAAGACCCTCAGGAGCTCTTCGCTTTTCTTCGACACCCGTAGTTTTAATCAGCAGGGTTCTTTCTTTTTCTGTTATCCAATCGTAATTGCGGTTGCTCTCTTTTTGCAAAGGAACTGCAGCAGCCACACCGCGCAATGAAACATGATTGACAGAAAAGAGAGCCATTGGTTTTATTTAGGAAGCAGTTGATATAAATCGCGCACGGTGCTGCATTTGCGCAGTTGGTCGCCCGTTACTGTTGTTTTGAAATCGGTTTCAAACATGGCCACTATGATGAGGGCATACATCGAACTCCATGTTTCTATATTTCTGAAATCGGTATCGGGAGTCAGTGACCCGGGCTTTTCGTCTTCAAAAATGCCTTCAATTTTGCTTGTAAATTCTTCGAGTGTCATTTTAAAAATTTATTACGGTTGCGCACCAACTTAATCCTACTCCAAAACCTGCTACAAAAACTTTAGAGCCACTTTTAATTTTCCCTTCTGCTATAGCGGCTTTCAATGCAATAGGAATGGTTGCCTGCACGGTGTTCCCATAGTTTTCGATATGCGAATAAAATTTTTCTTTCTCAATTGCCGCTAATTTTCGCACCTGCTCATTCATAAAATCGTTTGCCTGATGCAACACAAATAAGTCAATGTCGTTCTTCGTCAAATTGTTTTTGCTCAGCGTGTCTTCAATAAGAAGAGGTACTTTTTTCATGGTGAAAGTAAGAACTGCCTGCCCATCCATAAAATAATTAGCATCAGAGTAAATGTTCCCGAACTCGTCAGCTTTTTCTTCTAAAGATTGTGGTGTTACTTTTTGAAAGTCGGCACCATGGC
Source organism: Bacteroidota bacterium (assembly GCA_947479455.1). GTDB lineage: Bacteria > Bacteroidota > Bacteroidia > Chitinophagales > LD1 > Bog-950. Next base: position 69,120 of record CANJZE010000017.1, on the reverse strand, counting down.
GAATAATTATTTTTTCGAATCCCGAACCATCAGTTCCGAAAACAAAAGAGCCTATTCCTTTTTCTGAATTCTCTTCCGCCACTATTAATGTGGCTGAAGCACCATCCCCAAAAATAATTCGCGATGCATGGTCTTTAGGATGAATGTATTTCGTAAGTGCCGAAGAGGTGAGGAGCAACACTTTTTTAAAACCCAGCGACTGAATTATACTTTTAGCCAAACTAAGTGAATACACATATCCGCTGCAGCCAAAAGTTAAATCGTAGGTCGCAATATTTTCATTTAGACCAAGTTTATGCTGCAACACGCAAGAAGTAGAAGGGGTTACATAATCGTGATGAACTGAGCAGTAAATAAGCGCATCAATCTCATTTCGATTGATATCATGTTCGGCAAACAAGTTTTCGGCAGCCTGCAAAGCCATGGCAGAAGCGGGTTGAACAGGTTCAAAAATATGCCGTTCATTTACTCCTACTTTTTTGAAAACAGTTGTAGAGATTTTATTTCTAAACTCCTTTCCAAGCATTTCGTTCGTTTCTACTTTTGGAGGAACGTAGAAACTAATGGCTTGTATACAGGCTTGCGTCTTCACTTTAGTTTGCTGCTTTTGCCAAGGAGTCCTGTTGATTTCGAGTTTCAAATTCCTGAATCAACTGTTCGGGTGTTTTACCTAAGTAATTCAAGGTAACACGTACATCTTTTGCAATTGGATGATTCGGAAATTCAGCAAGAAATTTTTCGTAAATAGTTTTTGCCGTTGCAATGTTGCCTACTTCGTTTTCGAAAATGAATCCTTGCAAAAAAAGCGCATAAGGATGTTTGGGAATGGTGGGATAGTTTTCGTAAATATTTTGATAGAGACCAATGCACTTTAGTGGCTTGTGCATGTACCTATAAAAATCGGCTGCTTTAAACAAATAAGCTGCACCCAAGGTATCATCCGGATATCTTGCAGCATAACCTTCATAATCGGCCAGCAAGTCATCTACCATAGCGGTATCTACTTTACCGGCTTTTGCCTGCTCCATTAAAATTTTTTCTGCGCTTTCAATTGCGTTTCTTTTCCAGGCTTGTTTAGGATTGCAAGCGGCAAACAACATAAGCGCAAAAATGGCAACGAATACTCTTTTCATCTATAAAAATTTAGTGTGCGAATATATAAGGTTAATGATGTTTTAGAAGTTGGAAGCCCAAAGCCCGAAGCAGGTGTTACTACAACTTCACAAGTTTTTTCACTGTTGATTTTCCATTTGAAGTTACCTTCAGTAAATAAGATCCTGAAGAAACAGGGTTGAGTGAAAAATCTTTTCCGTCCCACGTAGTTTTTGAAAGATTCTTATCTCTCCATTTGCGTATCAGCCTGCCATTGTAGTCAAATACTTCAAACTCGGTTTCGGTTTTTGATTCTTCGTTTAACTCAACAATAACCGAATTTGAAAACGGATTTGGATAAGCAGTTGCGTTCAATGCAGTACTTGAAATTTTGTCGACTGCAGATGGCGTAAAAATTTTGTTGGAATAAATTCCATTGCCGTGAGTAGCCACTACAATAGTATTATCGAATGTGCGAGATTGAATCATATTAATAACTACGTTGCCAATGGTGGTTGCCCCTTCTTGCGCCCAAATAGTATTTGCTCCGTTAAGTAATTCGGTAGAAAACAAACCTATGCTGGTGCCAACATAATATTTGTTGGAATTGCCATTGTTGTAAATGTTTGCCCAGGTCAGTGAAGGTCCGTTTCCGCTACCGTCAATATTTTCTTCCAGGTTTCCGCTTACGTCTGTCCATGTACTGCCCGAATCGGCAGAGTAGAAAATACTTTTGATTCCATAGTTAGAAAACGTAGCCATTACGTTTGCCACGTTAAGGCGATCAACTTCTATACAACTGATATAACCCGTAGCAGGGAAATTACTTCCGGTAATATTTTTCTTTGCCGAACTATTACTTGTTTGGCAACTGTCCACGCGATAAACTTTTCCGTTATCGGTTCCTATATAAAGTATGTTGGTATTGGCTTCGCTCATATCTAATGCGGTATAATACGGAGCGGTGCTACTGATGCCCAATGAAGAGCCGCTTAACTTTGACCAACCCTTTGAAATGGTGCTGTATTCATTGCCCGTCATTGGAATTACAGAAAGCGAGTCATTTCTCCAAATGGTTCTTCCACCGGCCATATACATAACATCGTCATTAAACGGGTCGAGGATTAGCGGATTAATAAACTGGTAACCTCCACCGCCTGTAGGGTCAATACGGGTAAAGAGTGTATCTACATCGCCATTATCAGTTACTCGATGCTTATAAATTTTTCCCTGCTGAATGCTGAGGAAATAAAAACTTCTTCCATGAGTAATAGCACAGTAGGAACCATCTCCATAAAATGTTTTGGGCCAGTCTTGAGTGTAATCAGTGGTATTGGTAAAATAGGTTCCGTTATCCTGTAAACCGCCAATAATAATTTCACTAGTGCTGTTACCGGGTTCAATGGCGCAAGTGTAAAATTGCCCGGTGTTATACCCGTTGTTCATGAATTGCCAAACTACGGGCGTTGCAAGAATATCATTGGTTTCCATTACACCACCATCGTTTCCTGAATATGCTTTGTTTGTATTGGATGGAGGGAAAATAAGTTTGTGCTGGTCGGGGTGATGACCTGGATAAACATAGTTGGAAATTTTGCTACTGTCGCATTGATACCCACCAATCCATTCATAAGCGGCAGTAGTAAATCCATTGGTGGAGCGATAAATATCTGTACCTCCTAGAAAAACAATATCGGGGTTTGTAGGATGCACCACAAAAAACATATTGTACGAATTCTGCGAATTGTATTTACGGAAATCGAAATTGAAATAACCTAAACAGTGGTCATCGGGAATGTTTGTGCTTCTGTTTGACCAAGAGCCACCGGTGCCGGTGCCGTCACCGGAAATATATTGATAGTGCCAAAGCTGATGACCCGTGGAACCATTTCCCGGAGTTTCGGCAATGAAATAAACCTGTGATTCATCGCTGGGTGCAATGCCTATCTCAATACGTCTGTATGAAGTGGCAAAACCGGTGGGTGTAATTTTTGTCCAGGTAATGCCATCGGTGCTTCGCCAAATTCCTTTGCTGGGTGTTTCGCTGCTGATAGTTGCATACAAAACTCCTGAAGCAGAAATAGCAATGTCGCTGAATTGCGAAATACTGAGCGCAGAAGCAGTATCTAAACCAAGTACCGGAGTCCACGAAGTTCCGCCATCTACACTTCTCCATATTCCATTTACAGCGGCCGCATAAACTTCATCCTGAAAGGCGTTAGTGTGATTGGTAACCAGGTCCCATATAAAATCGAAATCGCGTTTACCGCCTAAAGTAGTTGGTGTGTTTGATTGGGTTGACAGGAGAGGAGTCCAGTTAACTCCGCCATCAATAGATTTAAAAATTCCATCGCCACTAAACTGTGCTGAAAAACCCGCTGCGTTTACAATGCCATATTGTTCCCCCGTACCATAATACCAAACGTTGGTATGTCCGGCACGTTTGTCCTGAACGACACAAGTAGTTGAATGAAATTGTTGTGGCTGTGTGCATTCGGTAAACCAAGCGCCTGCATTTGTACTTCGCCACATTCCACCACTAACCTGTCCTGCCAGTATGGTATTTTCATCAGTTACATCCAGCGCTAACGCACGGGTTCTTCCACCTAAATTATAAGGTCCGCGATTTTGCCAGGTAATGCTTCTGCTGTTGTCGGCTTTTGGAAGTGTAGCTGCAAAAGCCAATTCGTTTTTTCTGATACCGCGCGGAATTTCGTTAGTAAAGGGATTGCGCAAACGCATAAAACTATAAATACCTCCTTCAGCAGGGTCATCAAATTCGTTGCCGTATAAAGCCTTTCCTTCCTTTTCGTTCTCTCTTTGTTCGTTTGCAAAATGACTGTTTGAAATAAAAAGCGTTGCTGATAAAGCCATAGCAAAACACAAGACAGGAGTCCATGAAATTTTCATACTGAAAAATTTAGTGCGCTAAGATATAAAAGTGGAGTTGGCGTATTGGTGTCGCTTAATACGCATTTAAGTTTTCAGGTACGATTACATCTATACACTGCGGCACTATTTCAAAAGTAACATCATCGTGGTAGATGAGGGAGTCGCCATCGAACTGATAGCACATTTTTTTGTTGCCGTGAATGCGCACTTTCTTAGCGCGGTATTGTTCTGCCTCCTTTATAAGGTCAGGTCTCTTAAGCAACAGGCAACCCACAATGTAAGGCAGCTTTGAAAGCGGAAATTTATTGAGCACAATTACATCCATCACTCCATCCTTTAAACTGGTAAATGGGAATACGGCAAAATCGTAACCATACTGGTTAGCATTAAAAGCAGTGAATAGAAAGAAATCGCGTTCAATAGTAATGTCATCAATTTCAACGGTGGTATGAAAGGGCTGGAAGTAAAAAAATATTTCTTTCAGTCCCGCCCATGCATACGAACTTAGCCCGCGTACTTTATGATGGTGAAACCTTCTTGCCACCGATGAATCGAGACCGAAACCCGCATTACTTACAAAGTAGCGAAGGTTTGACTTTACTAAATCGAGTTTTACTGTTTTGCCGGTGTTCAATACATGAAGTGCTCCTTCAGCATTGCGCGGTGGGATTTTTAAATGGGTAGCAAATCCATTGCCGGAGCCAAATGGAATAACACCCAACGCGGTTTTAGTTCCTATTAAACTTTGCGCCACATCATTAATACTTCCGTCACCACCTATAGCTACACAAACATGGTAGCCCTCTTCAACCGCTTGCTGCGCAATCAAAGTAGCGTGACCGGCATATTGTGTAAAACGAATGGTGTAATCATATTTTACATAGTCAATGTATCGGGCAATCTTTTCAGGAATATTACTCTTGCTGTAAACGCCTGAAATAGGATTAATGATGAAAATGATTTTTTTCTTTTCTGTGGGTTGCATTAGAGTGCTTTCAAACTTAAATCAAGTGATGGTGAAGAGTGTGTTAACGCCCCCACCGAAATAAAATCAACCTCAGTTTCGGCAAACGAACGAACTGTTTCTAAAGTAATTCCTCCGCTGGCTTCTGTTTCAAATTTGTTATTGACTAAAAGCACTGCCTGTTTCATAATTTCGGGAGTAAAGTTGTCGAACATAATTCGATTGACGCCTCCTGCTTTCAAAACTTCTTCTACATCTTGCAAAGTTCTCGTTTCAATTTCAACAGGGAGATTCAGCTTGTTATTAAACTGATAGTTGTTTACTGCGTCAATTGCTTTTGAAATACCTCCGCAAAAATCAATGTGATTGTCTTTTAGCATAATCATATCATACAAACCAAAGCGATGGTTGTATCCTCCACCAATACGCACCGCCCATTTTTCGAAGTAACGGAAGTTTGGAGTTGTTTTTCGTGTGTCAAGTATTTTTGCGTTAGTTCCTTCAACGGCTTTTACAAATTTAGAAGTATGTGTAGCAATACCGCTCATTCGCTGCATGAAATTCAGAATGATTCTTTCGGCACGAAGAATGGATTTTACTTCTCCATAAATTTTGAAAGCAATATCTCCTTTTTTAATAGCGGTTCCGTCCTGCAATATTTTTTCGAAACGAAGTTCTGTATCCACTCTTGTGGAAATTATTTCTGCCAGTTCGACTCCAGCTAAAATTCCTTCTGCTTTGCAAAGTAATTGTGCCGCTCCTGTTTTGTTTCCCACTATACACGCTAGAGAAGAATGGTCGCCTTTGGCAATTATTCCGCTGGCGTCAACTATATCCTCAGCCAATGCTTCGTCAATAAATTTTTCAATGCTATAACTCATGGGGTGTGAAAATAGATTTTTGGGAAACAAAAAAGCGACCCGTTGCCGACTCGCTTGTATTTTTACTGCAACTGCATCCTGCTGCTGCCTGCTGATTTTACTGTTCTTCAAATCGTATCTCCTGAATAATCAAAGTTCCGTTCGAAGTTTTTGCATAAACGTAAGTGCGGTAGTTACCATCTGAAGTAGAAAGATTTCCAATAAAGTATTTAGAACCTTCGGGTGAAGTTCCTTCATGAACGATTGTAAAGCTCTTAGGTTGATGAGTACTAAAGAAATTCTTCAACACCATTTCACCCTGGCTCTTGCTATAGGAGTTGCCTGCATTTTTAACAGTGATTTCTACATTGCCTTGAAAATTTGCAGAAAGCGCTGCGGCATTGCCCGAACGAATGCTAGAGGCTATCCCTTCAAAACTTTGTGCGTTTAGTTGATTGTTCGTGAAAACTACTGTGAGTAGTAAAACAACCAGCATTTTTAAAATATTCTTTTTCATAACTGAATTTTCGTGGGTTAGACTGTCGAATATCATGCCAATGGAAACTTAAATGGTATGTTGAAAGTAAGAAACTCGAATAACTTTACGCTCCATGACAAAAAAAGTTATCCTCATGATTCTAGATGGTTGGGGTCACGGACCCGAACCGAAACGCAGTGCAATTGCACAAGCAAATACTCCTTTTGTTGATTCACTTTATAAAAATTATTCGAACACCGAATTGGCCACACACAGCGAAGCTGTTGGCTTGCCTGAAGGGCAAATGGGAAACAGCGAAGTAGGTCATTTGAATATTGGTGCCGGAAGAATTGTGTATCAGGAACTGCAGCGAATTAACGTAGCTATCAGAAACGGAGATTTGGCGAAGAACGAAAAACTGCTTAATGCTATTCGTTATGCTAAAGAGAAAAACAAACCGCTTCATTTCATTGGTTTGGTTTCGGATGGTGGAGTTCATTCGCATATCAATCACCTGAAAGCATTGTGCGACATTGCGAAAGAAAACGGTTTGCAAAGCGACAAAGTTTTCATTCACGCTTTTACAGATGGACGAGATTGCGACCCTAAAAGCGGGTTGAGTTTTATGAAAGAATTAGATGAGCATTTGAAAAATTCTGTTGGGAAAATTGCAAGTGTTTGCGGTAGATATTACGCGATGGATAGAGATAATCGATGGGAGCGCGTGAAATTGGCTTATGATTTATTGACCCGGGGAATTGCTGAAAAAACAAACGATGCAGCAGCTGCTATTCAAAAGAGTTACAATGAAAATGTAACTGACGAATTTATCAAGCCAATTTTAGTAGAGCAAAATTTTGCGCCAATTCAAGAGGGTGATGCTGTTGTTTGTTTTAATTTCAGAACAGATCGCTGCCGTGAAATTACTAAGGCATTAACCCAGCAGGATTTTCCTGATTTCGGAATGAAGAAACTGAATCTTCATTATACTACCATGACAGTGTATGACCACGCTTTCAAAAATATTGAAAATATTTTTTCAAACGATGATTTAAGGATGACTTTAGGCGAAGTGCTAGAACAAAACAACAAAACTCAAGTGCGCGCAGCTGAAACAGAAAAGTATCCGCACGTTACCTTTTTCTTTAGTGGCGGAAGAGAAAAAGAATTTATTGGTGAAAAACGAATCATGGCACCATCAGCTAAAGTGGCTACTTACGATTTGCAACCGGAGATGAGTGCGCTTCCGCTGACAGAAATGATTTTGCAAGAGGTTCAAAAAAATCTCCCTGATTTTGTTTGTATCAATTTTGCAAACACCGATATGGTTGGTCACACCGGAGTTTTTTCAGCTGCTGTAAAAGCTGCCGAAACAGTTGATGGTTGCGCACATCGAATCACTGAACTTGCTTTAATAAAAGACTACACCATTCTTATTACTGCCGACCACGGTAATGCAGATTACATGATTAATGATGATGGTTCTCCGAACACGGCTCACACCATGAATCCCGTTCCTTTCTTTTTAATCAACAAAAACTTTAAGCCATTGCTTAACCCTGGCAAACTTGCAGACATCGCCCCAACAGTTTTGAAGTTAATGGCTATTGAACAACCGAAAGAAATGACAGGATTGACTTTATTTTAAATCAATTCGTTTTCTGCATAAAAAAAACGCAACGATTTTTGTCGTTGCGTTTTTTTATGCGGGAGAGAGAATATTACTTGGTAGTAGTCTTAGCTCTTGCCTCTTTTTCAGCTTTCTCAGCGGTTCTTGCCTTGTCTAAACTTGCATTTTGCTCAGTAGTTAAAAGTTTGCCCAATTGTGCATCGCGCTCACTTTTTAATGCATCCATTTTCTGTTCGAAAGAAGTAGCATCTAAAGTTCCTTTTTGAGCTCTTAAAGCATCTTGCTTTTTAAAGAATTCAATGTAAAGATTGTTCACCGTACCAAATTGATTTCCTGTAAGCACAACTGCGGTGTTGATTTTAGCTACCATTTCTTTAGCTCTTACTTCAGGAAGTTTTTCTGTAGCCCCTGCTCTGGTTGTTTGCGCTGTTTGCGCGTTTACCATTCCAAAAGAAGATACAACTACGGCCATTGCGATAAATAATTTTTTCATGATTGTTTTAATTTTTGTGTGTTCGAAAGTAAAATAAAACTTTCTATTTCCAACCCGCGTTAATTGCAATTTTACTTTTTTAGCAAGCATGTTAAATATTACGATTCGAAATTTTGTTTGCCCTTCGCTGGATTATACGCAAGCGCTGCAACTCAGGCATCGTATTCTTCGGGTTCCATTAGGTTTAGAATTTACTGCGGAAGAACTTGAAAAAGATAAACACGATATTCATTTGGGATTGTTTGAAGGCAAAAGAATACTTGCTTGTATTACGCTAACACGTTGCGAAAACAACAGTATGAAAATGCGGCAGGTGGCTGTTGAAGATGCCGAACAAGGAAAAGGCTTAGGCAAAAAATTAAGCCAAGCAGGAGAGAAGTATGCTCTTGAAAACGGATTTGAAATGATATTTTGCAATGCTCGAAAAACGGCTGTGCCTTTCTACGAAAGTATGGGTTACAAAATTGTAAGCAATGAATTTACTGAGGTGAATTTGCCACATTATAGGATGGAGAAAAAGTTGCACTAAAATAATTGTTACACCATCTCATACTTCTCTTTCTCAAAAGTAGCGGTGCGTTTCATAAAGTCAAAAGTAAATCCAGGCCAGAGGGTAACGTTCTTTCCGCTTTTGGTTTGATACCAGCTGGTACAACCCCCGCTTTGCCAAACCGTAGTGGCTAGTTTTTCTTGAATGTCCTTATTAAACTGTTGTTGCGTTTCTTGTTTTATATCCACAAATTTAGCTCCGCTTTGCTTCAATTCTTTCACGGCTTCAAGTATAAAATTAACCTGTGCCTCTATCATCAGTATCATACTGCTATGTCCAAGCCCTGTGTTAGGCCCCACTACTAAAAACATATTCGGGAAGCCAGCCACAGAAGTGCCGAGGTAAGCTTCGGCTCCATCGCGCCATGCATCGTTTAAGTCAATTCCATTTCTTCCTTTTACTGCAAAGCGGCTTACCTCTTCGGCTGCTTTAAAACCGGTGGCCAGAATTATTACATCTGCAGGTAGTTGCTTGCCGTCATTGGTCAACACGCCTGTTTCATTGATACAATTAATTTTTTCGGTAATCACTTCCACATTCTTTTGTGCCAATGCAGGAAAGTAATCGTTACTGATTAGCACACGTTTGCAACCCATTACATAGTTAGGTGTAAGTTTTGCGCGCAACGTTTCGTCAGCAATATTTTGTTTTAGAAACCGCAGCGATAAGTTGCTGAACAATTTTAGAAGACCGGGTTTTTTAATAAATGCTAAGGCCATTATTTCATGTTGCCAGTACAATCGGTTACGATGTAAACGCTGAACAGCAGGAAAATTAGTATAGAGCCATTTGCGGACAGATGAAATTTCTCCATCGGGTTTTGGAAGAATCCATGGTGGAGTTCGTTGATATAAATTTAACCGTTTTACGTTTGAAACAATAGCGGGAACAATTTGAATAGCACTCGCACCCGTTCCTATTACGGCAACAGTTTTGTTGCTCAAATCAAAATCATTTTCCCATTGCGCGGTGTGAAACATTTTGCCTTTAAATGTTTCTAACCCTTTAATATCGGGGAATGAAGGTTGACTTAGCCCGCCTGAGCAAGACACAATTATTTTCGAAGTAAACTTCTCACCATTTTCTGTTTCTACATTCCACTTTCCATTAGCTTCATCAAAAATGGCATTGGTAATATTTGCACCAAAACGAAAATGATTTTGCAATTCATACTTCTCGGCACAATGCTCCATGTATTTTAAAATCTCTTGTTGAGGGCTAAACTGTCGGCTCCAATTCGGATTTGGTTCAAACGAAAAAGAATACAGATGCGATTCCACATCGCAGGCGGCACCAGGGTAATGATTACTGTACCAGGTTCCACCCAAATGATCGTTGCGTTCAAGAATTAAAAAATTGTTTTCACCATTTTTTTTTAATTGAATGGCAGCACACAATCCGGAAAATCCTGCCCCTATAATTAGTTGGTCGTAGATAGTATTCATTTGCTTTTCTTGTAGTAACGAATGTAAAAGAGTTCTTAAGCTTTTATTTCAAACATTTCATGTTGAGCGAAGGCGCTGCGTAGCGAAACATCTTGTATTAATCCATTTAGAAAATACAAGTTCTCCCGATAAAAAAATCGGGACAGGCTCTCACTTCGTAAAGCCTACTTTCGGGATGACAGCAACATCTGTAACTTGAATTTCTATATTCGCCACTCAATTTTTAAAAACATGACCACAGAAAATTTAAATGATATAAGGAGCCGTTTACTGGTTTTGAGGGGGTATCTTTGACTATGCTAATCGCGAATTAAAGATACAACAGGACGAACACACTACTACTCACCCCGACTTTTGGAACAATCCAAAAAAAGCGGAAGAGATTCTCAAAGAAATTAAAATCAACAAATTTTGGACGAGTGCTTACGACAACGCTATGAAGGCGTGTGAAGATGCCATTGTCATGCGCGAGTTTTATGAGGCCAATGAGGCCAACGATGCCGAAATGAAAGAAGCATATCAGCGCGCTGCTGCAGCAGCCGATGATTTGGAATTTCGCACTACACTCAATCAACCCGAGGACCAGTTTGGTGCCGTGTTGGAAATAAATGCAGGCGCTGGTGGCACAGAGAGTTGCGACTGGGCAAGCATGCTTTTGCGCATGTATATAATGTGGGCCGAGAGTCACGGGTTTAAAATTACAGAAGCCGAGCGCACCGATGGCGATGTGGCTGGAATAAAATCAGTATCGCTCGAAATAGAAGGCGAGTTTGTTTACGGCCATTTGAAAGGTGAGAACGGAGTACATCGCTTAGTACGTATTTCCCCGTTTGATTCAAATGGTAAGCGACATACTTCGTTCGCTTCTGTATTTGTTTATCCTATTGCAGATGATACGATTGAAATTGTAATTCCACCCTCGGAAATGGAGTGGTCAACTTTTCGCGCCAGTGGGGCAGGTGGACAGAACGTTAACAAAGTAGAAACGGCTGTGCGGGTAAAGCATATTCCTTCGGGACTTGTGGTGAACTGCCAGGTTACGCGCTCACAGCATGATAATCGCGAACGCGCGTTAAAGATGTTGAAATCAAAACTCTACGAAATAGAAGTGCAGAAGCGAAATGAAGCACGCGACAAAATTGAAGGAACAAAAATGAAAAACGAGTGGGGCTCTCAAATTCGCAATTACGTTTTGCATCCATACAAATTGATAAAGGATAATCGCTCGGGTTTTGAAACAGGAAATGTGCAACCCGTTTTAGATGGTGAGTTGGATGAGTTTATCAAAGCGTATCTGCTTCATGCCACTAAGAAAATATAAGATCACTCGGTATTGGTTAACTTGCGGCTACGAAACTTTTGTAGCACTTTGACTTTTTTTGCGAACAATCATAAGTTAAATGGTAATAGAAGCTCTTTTTGAAAACATGGCATTCGTTGATGAATACAACCACATCATTCACTTCTGCTTTTTCATTTATTACCTAAATCAACTAAGGTTTAATCATAGTTGAATTCATTCTACTTTTTATTCTCAATAATTTTTGAAAAACTTCTTTGGAGTAACGGATATGAGTAATTAACGGTAGAGTAGAAACTGGTTTTTCTCTAGCTCACATTGGCTTCTTCTTTTAATTTAGCAGCATGAAAATTTCTATTTTAGGTGCTGGTAACGTAGCTACTCAGTTAGCCCTTGCTTTCAAAAAAGCAGGACACGTTATTGTCGAAATTTACAACCGCAGCAATGAAGCAGGAGAGGAATTAGCTAAAACGGTAGCCGCTGGTTTTTCTTCAGACATAGAACATTTGCAAGAGGCTGATATCTATCTCATAGCTGTAAAAGACGATGCCATCGAAGAGCGTGCCCAACAACTAAAAGCAATCGGCAAAATAGTAGCGCACACCTCTGGCACCCAGTCAAAAGATTTATTGCAGGGCACTTCGCTTCACTATGGTATTTTTTATCCGTTGCAAACCATGACCAAACTTTCAAAAGTTGATTTCAAAAACGTTCCGCTCTTGATTGAAGGAAGCGATGATGCGACTAATGAAAAATTAGAAGCACTGGCAAAGTCAATTTCACAAAATGTGCATCGTGTAGATGAACAACAGCGCCAGTGGATTCACATAGCCGCAGTCTTTGCAAACAATTTCACCAACCATCTTTATAGTATTTCAGAATCGCTGTTGCTTGGGCACAACCTTCCCTTCGAAATTCTAAAACCGCTTATTTTCAGTTCTATCGAAAATATGAATCGCTTTTCGCCAGCCGAAATTCAAACAGGTCCTGCTGCAAGAAATGATGTGCATGTAATTGCAAAGCATATGGCGTTACTGGCGGATGATGGACGCTTACAACAGATTTACAAAATTCTTACCGATAGTATTATTGCAACTGCCACCAAAGAACTTTAGCATTGCGCCTTCATTAATTATCAAATAAGCATGCTCGCATTCTTCCGCCTCATCCGAATTTATAACCTACTCATCATTGCTCTCGGGCTTTCGTTGTTTTACTTTTTTCTGATTGTTCCCAATCACGAATTTCAACTTGGCACTAAACTCTTGCCTTTTACGAAAATTGATTTTGTGCTCTTTGTTTTATCGGTAGTTTTTGTAGCGGCTGCCGGAAACATTATCAACGATTATTTCGATTTTGAATTAGACAAAGAGTATAAACCAGAGCGTCCGCTGCCGCAGGCAGCATTTTCTTTAGATACTGCCATGTATATGCATGCGGCATTTGCTTTTGCGGGAATCGGTCTCGGCTTTTATCTCGGTTGGGGTTACAACTATTTCAAGATTGGCTACATGTATATTATGGCGGTGCTGCTTTTGTATTTGTATTCTTCTTACTTAAAAAAGATAGCTCTTGTAGGCAATATGGTAATTGCAGCACTTACGGGTTTTGTGTTTTTGTTGCTCATGATGTTTGAAGTCAATTTCCTCAACACCGTACATTTTGAATTTGCAGAGCGCACGGTAAACATTTTAAAACAGGCGGTGGTGTTTTACGGGGGCTTTGCTTTTCTCACTAATCTTGCACGCGAAATTGTAAAAGACCTCGAAGACCGGGAAGGTGATGAAGCTTACAATATTCAAACACTGCCCGTGCAATATGGTGACAACTTTGCTAAAGCAACTGCTGCCTTGGTATTGCTTGTATTGCTCAGTGGTATCGGTTATTTCATGAAAGGCTTTTGGGATATGCACGCCCTGAAAGAGTTTTTCTATTTGCTTTCGCTAATTGTTTTTCCAACTCTTGCTGCAATCGTTTTTCTCATTATAGCAAAAGACAAAAAGCAATATGCGCTTGTCAATCTTTTACTCAAAGCCATTATGCTTTTCGGCATTCTATCTATACCAGCGTTTTATTATTTCCGTAAATAATTATGGCATTCAATATCATCCTTGCTTCTAATTCTCCGCGCAGAAAAGAACTGCTAACTATGGCAGGTTTTGAGTTTGAAGTAATAACTAAAAATGTGAACGAAACACATCCGATAGGAGTGCAACCTGAATTGATTCCTGTCTATTTAGCAAGAAAAAAAGCGCGTTCTCTGATGAATGATATTACTTATGACGATGTGGTTCTAGGTGCAGATACCGTTGTGATACTGGATGGGAAAATATTTGAGAAACCGAAAGATGAAAAGGATGCCATAAGAATGCTTAAGGCACTTAGTGGTAACATGCATGAAGTAGTAACCGGTGTTTGTATTTATTCAAAAGAAAAGGAAATCACGTTCAGCGAAACGACTACTGTATATTTCAATGAACTAACTAAAGAGGAAATAAAATTTTACGTCAAAAAATTTAAACCCTACGATAAAGCAGGTTCCTATGCTTGTCAGGAATGGATTGGGGCCGTTGCCATTAAAAAATTTGAAGGCGATTATTTTAATGTAGTTGGTTTGCCCATCAATCGTGTTTATCAGGAACTGAAAAACTTCTGATGCAAAATCCTTTCAACGTTTCTCCGCTTCAACAATTACACGACAAACTTTTTGAAGAAAAAGTTGTGGAAGTTTTCATTAAGCGTGATGATTTAATTCACGAACACGTTCAGGGAAACAAATGGCGCAAGCTCAAATACAACTTGTATGAAGCGCGATTGAACAAACAAAACACATTGCTCACTTTTGGTGGACCATACTCTAATCATATCTACGCCACAGCGGCTGCAGCAAAACTTTTTCATTTCAAGGCCATAGGTATTATACGTGGCGAAGAGTCGCAGATAAAAAGCGACACTCTTCAGTTTGCCGCTTCGCAGGGAATGGAACTGTATTACATGGACAGGGAAATGTATCGTCAAAAAGATAGTCCGGAAAATATTGAAAGCCTGCGCGTGCAGATTGGCGATTTCTATTACATACCCGAAGGTGGAACCAATGTTAATGCCTTAGAAGGAGTAGAAGAAATTATTGAAGAACTCAACATGCCTTTCGATTATGTATGCACGGCATGTGGCACTGCGGGAACACTCGCGGGCTTAGTAGCTGGGTTACGTGGCGCGAAAAATGCAATCGGTTTCAGCTCTTTAAAAGGAGAAGATACGCTTACCCAGAAAGTGAATGAATTAGTGAAAGCATATACGGGTGTTGAATTTTCAAACTTCTCTATCTACTTCGATTATCATTTTGGTGGTTACGCCAAAACAAAACCGGAGTTGATTGAATTCATTTTAGACTTCAAGCAAAAATTCAACATTCAGTTAGAACCCGTTTATACAGGTAAAATGTTTTATGGCTTGTTCGATTTAATACAGAAAGATTATTTCCCGAAAGGTTCGCGTATGGTTGCATTGCACACTGGAGGCCTACAAGGCTTAAGCGGTTTCAAGCAATTGCAAATTGAAAGCAACTAAAACTAGATTTTGCATTCAGCATCTGAATCGGTAAGTTCTTGAAGTGAAGGTTTTTCTTTTTGAATTCCGTATGGACAATGTTTGCAACCGTTTGCACAGCAAGATCCCCGCTCTAAATGGTACTTCTCGGTAAACACCATTAGCCCAAACTCATCAAAATAGTAAAGTGCTTCTTCTCCTATAGGAAAACTCATGTGCGTTATTGTTTTCCTCCCATTGTTGCTTTCTTCCAAGCCGAATACTTTTTGCTACTAATGGCTTCAAACATATCCTGAAAAGGATGCGCCCAGTAAAACTTCAGTCCTGGACCACCAGGTTCACCTGTCATTCTTTCGGTAAACAAAACCTTTAATTTGGCTATATCAAAAAATACAAGGTGCGCAACGCCTTCGCCTTTCGCTTTGCTAAAGCTTTCAACAAAAAAAACGCAACCCAAACCAGATTTATGATCTCCTGTAATCTTGTACTCTGCTATTGCCTGTGCTATCATTTCCTTTGTTATCGAAACAGGTTTGCCGTGTGTGCTATTCATATCTAGGGCTGCATTGCGGGCTTGCACTACAGTTAAGTCATTGTAAACATCTCTTTTTTCGAAAGCTCCCTCCTTGTAATATCGAGATTCAGAAACTAGCGTGTAGTTCCATTCATTGAAATATTTGCTTTTAATCTCATCGTCCTTCGCATCAGGTATCGCTAATTTCGCTTTGGTAAAGTCTAAACCAAACCAAACCATTTCATTAGTTGTAAAAATCATTTTAGCGTCTTGAGCCACGGCAAAATTTAAACTGCAAACAGCGAAAAGAAGAGCAAGATTGTTTTTCATGATTAAAAGAGATTGATGGTGATTGTATTATTTATGTTGCAGAGGCTAAAATATAAAATTGAATATTTTTTGGAAATACTATTAGCAAAAGAGCAAATCAAAATATCGAATAAATTGCCATCAAAATTTACCCCATGTTTATTTACAACCATCAGTTACGAGTGCGTTACGGGGATACGGACCAAATGGGTTATGTGTATTACGGCAACTATGGATATTATTATGAGCAGGCTCGTTCAGAAGCCATACGTTCGTTAGGTATCAGTTATAAAGAAATTGAAGACAGCGGAACCATGATGCCCATTACCAGAATGAATATTAAATACATTCATCCGGCACGGTACGATGAATTGCTGAATATAAAAACCTGGGTGCCTGACTTGCCTAACCGAATGATGCTATTCAAATATGAAATTTTCAACGAAGAAAATAGGCTGATAAACGAGGGAGAAACCCAATTGATCTTTATTGATGCACTTACTAAAAAATTGAAAATAACTCCATCTATTCTACTCGAAAAAATGAAAGCCTTCTATTAATTTTATTTTAGCATAGCTAATTTAACTATGAACGAGATTTGGGCAAAACTTGCAGAACGCTATCCTTTTTTAATCGACCTTTTAGTAAAGGCAAAAACCTTTACGTTGCCTGGTTTTGATGGCATTCCTGTATTTACTGTTTTTCAATTTTTTATTGCAGAAATCAGAGCTAATTCGTTACCTACTCGTAGTAAATCTATTGCTTTCAGTTTTTTCCTGGCCATTTTTCCAGCACTCACTTTTGTGTTTTCGCTTATTCCTTACATTCCATATTTCAGCGATATGGATGATAAGATTATGGAATTTTTAAGACAGGTTTTACCAAACAAAGAAACCTATACCTTTATTAAGTCATTCATTCAACCGCTGCTTAAAGATTTAGCTAGGCACAAGCGTGGAGGTTTGTTAACGGGGTCCATTTTTATGGTGGTATTCCTCACGTCTAATGGAGTAATGGCTATGATGAGTTCCTTTGATAAATCATACGATCATTATAAAAAGCGTAATGCTATTCATAGTCGCTTAGTGGCGCTGCAAATAACCGCGCTGCTCGTCATTCTTTTCATTTTCTCATTAGCGCTCGTTATTCTTGGTCAGGATATTCTTGCTTACCTTTTTGATGCACTAAGAATCAAGAGTTCTTTTACTCATCTGCTGTTAAATTTTTTACGCTATGCACTTATACTCTTAATGTTGTTTTTAGGTATCTCCCTAATTTATTACTACGGTCCTGCCACAAAAAAGAAATATAAGTTTATTTCAACTGGGGCTACGGTTGCTACCGTACTTTCAATTTTAGTTTCAATAGGTTTTTCTTACTGGGTAAGTAATTTCAATAAACTGAATGTCATCTTCGGGTCCATTGGCACTATTATGCTTTTAATGATTTGGCTAAATCTCAATGCCTTTGTTCTGTTGATTGGTTATGAAATTAACGCCAGCATTCACTACAATACCACTCTACGTACAAAAGAGTTGGACGTAAAAGATGTTTCTCAGAAAAAGTAAATGATGGTACTGCCATAGCCATAGCGGCTGTGATATTCGTTACTATAACTTTTTATTTGGGGATGTTTTTCGAGGAGTTTGAAAATTTCTTCTTTTAATTTGCCTTTACCCAACCCGTGCACTACGCGAAATTCAAATTTACCGGCAGCAATAGCTTTATCAAGTGCTTTTTCGAATTCATCAAGTTGATGAAACAAAGCATCTTGTGAAGGAATTTTTCCTTTAGTTAACTGTGTTTGCTCCAGGTGTAAATCAATTTCATCGGCCGCATTTTCAATCTTGTTACTGAAACCAGGATTTGTTGCACCCATCATGTACATTCGTAGAAGTTCAGGATCGAAGTTGCTGTTAGTAGGCGATAAGTTTTTTTGCTTCTTTTTCATTTTTGTAAAAATATTTCAAAAATTAAAAGTTCTAAAAACAAAAAGGTCATGCACGAATGCATGACCTTTTTATTTTGTGCTTTTTACTAATTACTTAGCAGGAGCAGCAGCTGTAGTATCAGCAGGTGCAACTGTAGAATCAGCAGGTGCTGTAGTTTCAGCAGCAGCAGCCACAGCAGTTGTGTCAGCAGTTGCTTCAGTTGATTCAGCAGGTTTGTTGTTGCAAGCAGAAAGAACCATTACAGTTACTGCTACGAAAGCGAAAAATACCTTTTTCATTTCTTTTGTTTTTAGTTTAAGGTTAATTAATTGACGCGCAAATATAATTTTCCATTATTAGGATTACCAAATTTTATTAATTTTTTTTTGCCGTAGCTATCCACACTCCAAATGCAGAACTGTAGCGGGTTTGGGGCAGTGCTATTTTTCACGGAAAAAAATATTGATTGGAACTCCGTTAAAATCGAAGGTGTCCCTAAGCTTATTTTCTAAGTAATTGCGGTATGACTCACGAATATATTTGGGATGATTAGCGAAAAAAGCAAAAGCTGGTGTGGGTGTTGGGAGTTGAGTTACATATTTAATCTTTACTAACTTTCCATCCATAGCCGGAGGGTGATAATGCTCAATTACTTCTAGCATTACTTCGTTCAGTTTGGAGGTTGGAATTTTCCTTCTAAGATTTTCATAAACCTTTTCTACGAGTTCAATGATACGGAAGATACGTTGCTTATCATGAACCGAAATGAATATAATAGGTACATCGCTAAAGGGAGCTAGTTTTGAGCGCAATGTTGCTTCATAGTCCCGTGCGGTATTTGTTTCCTTAACTATTAAATCCCATTTGTTCACGGCTATCACTATTCCTCGGTGTTTCTTAATTGCCATTTTGTAAATAGACAAATCTTGATGTGTAATCCCTTTTGAGGCATCAATTACAATAACGGCAATATCTGATTCATCGAGCGCCTTAATAGCTCTTATAACGGAGTAAAATTCTAAATTCTCGTGAACTTTGGCCTTGCTTCTTATACCTGCCGTATCAATAAGAATTAAGTTTTTGCCAAATTTACTATAGCGCGAATGCAACGAATCGCGGGTAGTTCCTGCAATGTCTGTTACAATATTTCTTTCTTCACCTAACAAGGCATTTACCAACGATGACTTGCCTACATTAGGCTGACCGATGATGCAAATTTTTGGAACATCCTGTTCAGCTAATTCTTCGTTGTTATCGTCTCTTATTTTCTCTACAACAGCATCTAAAAGTTCACCTGAGCCGGAGCCTGTCATAGAGGCTATGAAAAAAATATTTTCTAAACCCAGACTATAAAACTCATTTGCTTCGTTCATGCGAGTATGGTTGTCGACTTTATTGACGACTAAAAAAACATTTTTTTGATGTTTGCGAAGTAAACGAGCAAAGTCATCGTCAAGATTTGTAATTCCTGTGGTGGCATCAACCAAAAACAAAAGCAGCGATGCTTCCTCAATGGCAATCAAAACTTGCTCACGAATATGTTTTTCAAACACATCCTTTGAATGCGGAACAAACCCACCGGTATCAATCACATTAAATGTTTTGCCTCCCCACTCGCATTCTCCATAAATGCGGTCACGCGTTACCCCGCTAAAATCGTCCACAATTGCTTTTTTTTCGCCAATTAAACGATTGAATAAAGTTGATTTGCCTACGTTCGGTCGGCCAATGATTGCTACTGTAAATCCCATTCGAATTGATTGATGGTAATTGCTAAATAATTAAAAAGGCTATTAGTAACCCAGTTTTTTCAAGGTTGATTCATCGTTGCGCCACTTGTCTTTTACTTTTACAAAAAGTTCAAGATGCACATGTTTGCCTACAAGTTCTTCTATACTTTTTCTGGCTTCAATTCCTACTTTTTTTAAAGCTTCGCCTTTGTTGCCAATGATAATTGCTTTTTGCGACTCGCGTTCAACAAATATTACGCATCGAATACGGTCAAGTTTTTCCTCCTCTTTGTAGGTGTCTACTACTACTTCACAGGAGTATGGAATTTCCTTCGTGTAATTCAGAAATATTTTTTCGCGAACAATTTCAGAAACGAAGAACCGGACATTTCTATCGGTAAATTCGCCCTTGTCAAAATAGGCTGGTGATTCAGGAAGTAATTCCACAATCTTCTTAATAACCCTTTTTGCGTTGATACCCGAGGAAGCAGTAATAGGAATTACCTCACAATTCAATTTTTCATACCAATAGTTGACCAAAGCTTCTGTTTCTTCTATTTGGTATAAGTCAATTTTATTGACCAGAACAAAGGTTGGAGTCTTGGTACCTTGAATCAATTCAATCAAATGCTTTTGCTCATCTTCTTTTTGGAACTTATCGGTGACAAAAATCAAAACATCAGCATCATCAAAAGCGTTTGCCACAAAATTGTTCATGGCATTTTGCAGTTTATAAGCAGGTTGATTGATATAACCGGGAGTATCTGAAAAAACTATTTGATAATCCTCCGTATTCACCATTCCTAAAATACGATGGCGGGTAGTTTGAGCTTTTGGAGAAATAATACTCATACGCTCACCCACTAACTCATTCATCAAGGTTGACTTACCTACGTTTGGTAGACCAATAATATTTACGAAACCTGCTTTGTGATTCATTACGGGCTGCGAATTTAAGAAAGCAACTTGCTTTGTACTAAAGAACGAATATATTTGCCGCCCCAAATCGCGGGGTGGAGCAGTTGGTAGCTCGTTGGGCTCATAACCCAAAGGTCGTAGGTTCGAGTCCTACCCCCGCAACACTCGGAAACCCTTGTCAGCTCTAGCTTTCAAGGGTTTTTTATTTATATGAAATAATCCATATATGTGCTCTGGTTTAAACATGGTTTAAACATTTTGAGGTTTTTACCTCGGTGAACGAGTAAGTTTTTGGGCATTGGCTTGAAGAAATTCCCTCTCATACACCGGTTCGTAAAATTTTTTTTAAAAATATTTCAATATATGTTTCAAATTGAAATATTCAACATGCTATTAAACTATTAATACCAAAGTATGTCGTGGTCTAAAAAAGTATTAATGAATAGAAAATCAAATGGTGGGGTATTATAAGGGATGCATTACAAAAACTCATCAAACACCACTTCGTTGTATTCTTCACCTTGTGTTATTTCGGGAATGTCTTTTTCTAATTTTTGTTGCGAGACGAGTTTGGAAACAGGGTGAGCCATCATTTTATCAGTTGGGTATGGTACCATCAGTTCTTTAATGCGTTTTTCCTCGGTGGTGGTTAGCCACTCGGCTTGGTTAGCTTCTGGGATGATGAGGGGCATACGCATTTTGGTGTTATGTATCTGGCTCATCATTTCGTTAGCCGTTGTAGTGATGATGGAGAAGGTTTCGCGCACTTCACCGGTTTCTTTATCTATCCATTTATCGAAGATGCCGCCAAAGGTGAAGGGAACGAATGTATCCTTCTGACTGCGCACGCCAATGATGTAAGGGATTTTTGTTTTGGTATCTATATGCCGCCACTCGAAGAAGCCTTTGGCGAAGATGAGGCACTTTTGTTTTTTGATGCAGTGGCGGAAGCTAGGTAACTCAAACACGGTTTCTGCTTTGGCGTTGAGAGTTTGGTTTTGCCGAAGCTTGGCATCTTCTTTTGTTTTAACCCAAAAGGGAATTAAACCCCACTCTAAACTTTCTATTGCTTCTCCACCTTGTTTGGCTACATAATTTTTGCCGTGAGCAAAACCATTAATATAATACCGTGCGCCCTGCCATACATAGCTTTTGTATTGAGGGTTATGCGACATAAACCATTTGATGTAGTCTTCTGTATCGTGGTCTTGAAAATGGTAGCACATGGGATTAAAATAGAAAAGCGCTTCTGCCCGTATTGAATTTACAAAACCCGTATATCCCCGGGTTCATCAATAATAATTTGAGGTTTGTCTTTGTATAATTCTATAGTTCCTTTTACGGTGATGTTCCGGTTTTTGTAAAGGTCTTCGAAAGGTATATCAAACTTGCTGTAGTTCTTGGCGAAAATAACAACGGTCATTGGATTGTTGGGATAAGCACCGCCCAGCGAAAGTTGTGTAATGGCATCGGTAGATTTAATGCTGAATACACGAGCGCAAACGGTCACCCGTTTGCCTTCTTTTTCTGCGGCATCTTTTGCTTCTATTCCATTGCCGAATGTTTTAGCCAGTGCGGCAAAATCAATTTCCGGTGCTGGGGTGTAAAACAAACGGTTTAAAATAAGCGCGAGATGCAAGCCTGCCTTGAGCAGTTGATGTTGTACGACTATTTTATTTTTCTGTAAGTAGTTTTCATCTAATTCATAACCTGGGAAAGCATAAACGCTGTCTAAGAGTTTTCTGCCATCGTACATCCATGCGGTGAAATCAACTAACTTGATGGAATCTGCCATGCTCTTGTTGTAAAAGGCAAGGCATGAATTATCGGTAATCTTTCCGTATTTGATAATGCCCTCATCCCAAAACGAATGCAGGTTGGTTATTTTGTTGGTGTCGTATTTTACGGTGGTTTTGTTGCCACCGAGGTCATCTTCATAGCCGGTGTGGAGCGGCATGTGCAAGTCGCCTGTTAAGTGAAAGAGAATACAGAGGTCGTCTTTTATTTGTGCATCGCACAGGGTGTTTTTATGTTTCAGTTCGTTGTAAGTGAGTGTTAAGCGGTTGATGATGTTTTCCTGATTAGTGGGTTTGTAGGTTTCGCCTTTATCAAAGTCTACATAATGCCAGGTACGCATAAAATCATAATCGGAGTTTGATTTCATAATGTCCATCCAATTGGCAGCGGTATCTAGCGGCATACCATTTAATGCTTGCAACACATTTTGCCTTACATCATCTTTTACCAACTGCATAGCTAGACGCGCAACAATGGCATGACCCTCTGCGCCCCATCCGTAGGAATAGCGAAGATTGAAAATAGATAAAATAAAGAGCAGGCTAATTAGTTTGAGTTTCATAAGCCGCGAAGGAAAAAGAAAAATGTAAAGGGGATGTAAGCACCCCTTTTTTAGGATTGTTCTGAGGTTGACTTCTTTGTGCAAGTGAGGTTATTGATTTTTCGTTTCAATTCTATACATTCAAATATCGATTTTTCACATTGTTCAATACTAAACATGCCAAAATGAGCATACCTCCGTTCGACTCCCATTACTTTAGATAACCATTCGTAGGCATTCCACTTACTTCTAAAAAACTTAGGTTTCTCTTTCCATAAGGGGTCAAAATTTGAGTGGCCTTTTGATCTCCATTCTCTTAGTTCTTTGTCCGCCAAACTTCCTAAAGATTTAATGCCATCCTTATAAGTTCCAACATAATGATCCGGGTTGATTTTACATCTGTAATACATTCCTCCATATTTTGAACTTTGCCCAAAAATTATTTTGCCTGAAACTAATTCCGTTTCACATTTACAGTAGGGGCAGATTTTGCCAATTAGTATTTTTTCGAATTCAGTCATGATACGTATTTATGGTTCTGTCACATCTGCCATGTATATTTAGCTTCGTTGAAAATAATCCAAATGTTCACTTTTCACGAACAAATGAACTGGGATAACCCGATGAGTTTAGAGTAAAAACATGGGCTTGAAAAAGGTTATTGTGGTGTAAGATTTATAAGGGTATGAATAAATAAAATTAGATTCGAAAAAAATAAGAGATGGCGAGCGCAAATAACTGCGGATGGGACTTTGTAAAAGTTGGAAGTACCTATCAATACAAAGAAGATGGTTGGATAGTAATGGTAAAAATCCTTGAAGATAACTCAACCGCAGACAAATATCGATTCATAGTTAGGGTGGAAAAATCAACAGATGAACCACCTCAAAATGGAGGGTGGAAAGAGTTTGAAATTTCCCATGTCAAGGACGGTGGAAATTATTGGGGAATGATGCAGATATATGAAAACGAAGAATACGAATGCAACTATCAATGGGTGCGTGTGGAAAGCGATAAAATAGGTTGAGCATAAGTACCAACGATTATAAAAGACTCATATAGATATTTAATACGTAGAATGGAACCGCAGTTGTCGAAAAATGCGGATTTAGGCGTGTTCAATTTCTGTTTCCCTTGTTAAGTACTTCATCAAAACTTGATTTTAAGTCCAAACTCATTTTTCATGGTCAATAAAGCTTCCGCATTTCCTTTTGCGTCATCAAGAGGATTATGAGTGTGTTTGGTTTTGCGTAAATGTTTAAACGATTTGAAAGTGTCTTTTTCCATTCCCTTGTATAAACTTCCTAAATTTTGAGAGCTAAATCCAAAAGGATTTGTTCCAAGAAAATGGTGGAAATACCAGCAAATAAACATCCAGTCAAAACCGTTATTGTCACTTATGAAAATCGGTCTGTCTTTACAAATTTTATTTATCCAATCGGCAAAGCCCTCCATTACAATGTTTGGTTCGTCAAAGGATAATGTTTCTTCTCTTGAATGTCCTGAAACCGCAAGTGCTTCCGGAATAAACTTGTCTGAAACAGGTTTAAGTTTGCCGTAGAAGGTTTTATCAAGCTGTTCGTCTACCAACACAGCTCCAAAGGAAATCATTGAAAAATCTCCTGGGATTGGTCCGTCACTCTCTATATCAACCATTATGTAAGCCATATTTTTAGTCTGATTTATATTATTGGGGGTTGCTAAAATTGATTCTAAGGAATTGCAAATGTTGGACTTTTCAACGATGAATTGAAATTAGGGTGGATGAGCCGGAGTCAGAGATGATTCAAGGCTGTGGCGGATTGAGGATCACGTTTGGACAGGTTAGTATATTATGAAGCAACTCTTAAAGACTTGATTTGCATAATTTTTGGATCAGATAAATGGTGGTCAAAAATTTCCAGCCTCTCTTGATTTAGAATTCCGGCCTATAATGGTCTAAGCTTCCGGTTCCTCCACCTTTACATCCGGTTCAAAATGAATTCTTGCTTCTACTAATTTATTTAAGCAGGTCACTAAATCTGCGGTATGCAAACTCAGAACACTATCAAAGTCATCCTGCCGGTAACCACCGAATAACGCCAATGTTAATGGCAGGGGCTTCTTCATTTTTACACTTACATCTTTTACAAAGTCATAAACTAGCTCACTGGACTGCATCCATTCAGCCGTTGAGCACTGCCCTCCTAAATCATCAGATTCATGGCTATCAGCCCCATGTGCAAAAACTAAGTAGTGAATTTTACCGCTCAATATTTTCTCACCTAGGTCTTCGAGATGTTCTTTCAAGTCATCTATGTAATTCTGGTGACGGCCAAAAGGATTGATATTGCAGCCAATTGGAATTGCCTTATCCAAATCCTCTACGAAATAGCGACTATCTTCAATGGAATTTCCGTAATGACCGTCCAAGTCAAGATACGCTCCTGATAGTCCGAACTCTCTGAAAATTTTTATAGAAGCAATCACCTGGCCTGACATTGAACAAAACGAACCGCCTCTCTCTGGTGTTGCGTGATGCATTCCGGATACCGGAGCAAAGCAAATATGCTCCGGGTGCTCAATCGAATGTTTTATCGCGTGATATAGCGAAGAATTGGTGTACCGGATAGAGTCAGCAAATTGCAGTGACCATCGAAGGCTGTTGCTTTCACAAAGCGGTTTATTCCCCTTGAAAAAAGCGCTCACATACTCTTTTGTGTGCGCGACTAAAAAATCGTTTTCAGAAAATCTTCTGAAATCAGATATGATATCGAAATGAGCTGACAGGTTCTGTTTTTCTAAATATTCGATCAACAGCTTTGGCTTTAACGGTGATTTGGAAAAGTTTGTATTGTCTTTTTGCAATACTTGTTTTGAAGTATAAAATGTTTTTATCCTGTTATCACGCATAGGCTATTTGTTTATGGGGTTTAAAATTGTTTGTGGTTACTATCAATGTTGGAATAGAATTAATACTCACCATCTATCTCATGATGATGTGATGTTAGGGTCTGAAATCTTTGGCCACCAGTTTTTATAATTTTTGGGGTTACCGGTTAGGGTAGCCTTATTCGTTTCATTTTCATTCTCCTTATCGTAGAATTCATGGGTGGTATCTTCTTTCCTTCTAATCTTCTCGCTATAACCCGATCTTGCAAACTTGTCTTTCTCAAACATTCTCTTCATAGCCGCATGGCTTTTTGAGAAAGTCATAGTATTAGTGATTGAAAACGAAGCTGCCACTTTCTCAACATCATGCTCAGTTCCTATATATGTGAATGTCCATCGATTTAGTTTTAGTTCTTCTATCAATTTTTTTATGGCGATTCCGTCATATTCTCTTGAAGCATTCTCTTCACCATCTGTCAAAATGGTAACCAGAACATTATAGTCGATAGCATTTACTAATTCGGCTTTCAACCGGTTAAGGCTATATCCCATCGCATCGAACAAGGGAGTTGATGCGTCTGGGTTATATCTGCTTTCATCAATAATGCCAAGACTACTCACTGGCTCTAAAAAATGTATCGGTTTTAATGCAAGACCATTAAAGCTTACCAATGAGATAAAATGTTCCTGCTCCGGATATTCTTTTTCTATTCCCTTTATAGTTTGAACGATCTCGTTGAACCCCTCGATTATCGTTCTTTTGATGCCCTGCATGGAACCGCTCTCGTCCAGAATGATTAAGTTGTGTACCTGGTGTTTTGTGCTCATGATGTTTGATTTTACTGATGAAAAATGAATTAATAAATGCCAGAACCTGTATATCGGTTTAAGACGACAAATATCGTAGCAAAGAGGCCGTTAAGGGAACTTTGCAACCTTGCAGTTTCAGTAAGGAAGGATATTGATTAGTACTTCGTATCGATAGAAATACAATTCTCCGGAAGGTTTATTCTAAACGCTTCTCCTGGATTACCAGTCAAATAATAGAAATTGGCAAGGGGTTCGCCAAGTTGCTTTTTTATCTCTTTGTTGATTCTCGTTTTGTTTGTGCTGAAGGTGCCATCTATAAGTGAAATCAATCTCTCTATTTTGTTTTCCTCCCCACCAGGTCTTATCGTTAGGTATATTTTCCTTAGTTCTTCTTTGAAATCCTGAAGATTCACCAACCGGATGCCCTCTCTATGTTTAAGGTAAAAGATATAAAGCGCTTTGCGAATAGGAGTTAACTCTATTTTCTTTTCTCCGATAATAATCGCACCGGTGTCGGTGACCTTTACCGCACGCGGATGAATATTTCTTGTGAACCCCATACGGAACAGCATTTGATTCCTGATGGTTTCGAAAATTTCAAGAACATGGTTGATGATATCTTCACCGACCCCTTCGGATTCCATTTGTTTAAGGCATTCGCCACAGATGTCACCGGTTCGTAATTTAAGAATTATCTCCTTTTTGTTTTGGCACAAATCATTCACGCATCCGATTGGTGACCGGTGTACGCACGGGTTTTCAGTTTCCCAAGAAAGGTTCATGCTGATTCTAAGAATATTGGCAACAACTTCATAGGCCACAGGAAATTTGTGAGGGCTTTGAATAAAATGCTCCCAGTCTCCTGTATGAACGAAAGCATTTTTTTCGTTATCAAAAATGCTGAACCAGTTTAATTCGTTTCTATGGGAGGTAAGTAAAACAACAATATCATTCGAATCTACCTTCAAGTAATTCCGGTAGTAGTTACAGATGGAAAATAGTTCCTGCCAGCTTGCTGGATGAGATTCGTTCGATGTATGAAGAATTTTTTTAGTAACCTTTTCAAAGTTGGAAACTGAATTCTTATCCCCCATATTCAGCAAAGGCATATCATCTGTATCCGAATCACAGTTATGAGTGATAAACTTAATCGGGCCATCACTTGAACAAAGCAACTCGTAAATTTCTGTAAACTTATCGATGCTGTATTCGGCTGTTTTTATAAGATGGATATTCATATGAAAGGTGAATATAGGCGCATACTTATTGATATTTTAATATGGTAAAAGTTGGACTTTTCAATCATGAATTGAAAATGAGGTTACTGAAATAAATCGGATTACTCATTAATTATCAAACAATTATGTAATTTATGCAAGCTGCTTTGCACCGAGTAATCAATAAATTCAATGGAGGGCTTGAAAACCTTTTTGTGGTGATAACAATTCTACCACTTATTTTTGAGCCGTGAGAAAAGAATATGTAATCTTAGAAGTAAATGAATACAACCAGCTAACCGCTGATGTAAGCTTTATTAAAACTGAAGTTGCTAAATTAAGAGAAGCATTAGGGGGTAGAGTTAATAATAGCGACGAATGGATTAGCCCTGTTGAGGCTCGTGAATTGTTGGGGGTTGGACGAACAAAATTTTTTCAAATGAAATCGCAAGGCGTTTTCAAATTTTCTCAGTTTGGAAGAAAATCCAAAATCTCTCGTAAAAGTTTGGAATCATTTTTAAAACAAAATGTTATGAGCTAATAGAATAATAGCTGTATTGGGTAAGTGGAATGGTTATTTATAATAATGCATTAGGAGTAGGATAAATATTTTTTCAAAACAAAATCAAAAATCAATGGACAACAAAAATTCAAAGCCCATAGAGGCAAAAGTCAATGCGACTTTCCGCTGCAGCGCAGCTGTTAAACAACAATTAATCAACCAAGCACAAGCTGCAGGGCTACCTCCAAGTCAGTATTATGAAATGGTTCTCATCAATGGGTCAAAGGACCAAGATGAAATTGTAAAGCTCAAATCTGAATTAGAATCTTCCCAAAATAATTTATCTAATTCAGAAGCCAAGCACAATTTGGAAACGAATTCATTGGTTAAGGAATTGGAAACTGGTCGAATTGAAATTCAGAATTCCCAGAGCCAGTTAAAAGCAGCATTTGATGAAATAGCGCGACTAAAGAATATCGGGCATCAAAAAACTATGGGTAAAGTCCGTGACGAGGAAAAATCATTGGAAGAATCAATCGGACAAGAATTGCCTGGTTATGCAACACCACATGACATCATGGTACCTTTTTTCTAAGTATGGATAAATGAAAGGGTACTATATGTAAACGTCAACTAAAGATTTTGTAATTACCCGTAAAAATCGGATAGGATGTATTTATCTAATACCATTTATTCATTGTCAAATTTGAAAATTTGAATCAATATCTTTACCACCGCTTCAGTCCTGGCATCAATGTGTTCCCTGTTCCAGACCGTTGTAGAAGCCAAAGATTCTGAATTGGCCCCTATATCATATTTCAATTTGTTCAATCCTAAGCCATTTAAATACCCAATTTTCAAATCCTCTGTTCCTACTCTTCTAGTTGAAAGATTCCGTTTATCCTGAAAAGAACGATTAGATAATTTTGAGTTGTAGGCAGAAAGAGTCAAATTTCCAAGTTTGTGAACGCATTCTCCTTGTATTTGCTCAGCTTTAGTTTGGTCACCTCCGCCAATCATATTGACCCAGGATGGAGGAATGTTTTTGCCTTCTGGAAATACGTGCTCAATTGTCCAAACATATTTTTGGCTAACATCATCTCGTTTCCAAAGATCAGGAGCATATTCCCTTGTATGATAGATACTATCTACTTTCCACAACAGGTATCTGGTCATTCCTACGTTGTTTTCATACATAGCACCATTCAGCCATTCTTTGAAAGTATCTAATGAGGCAGGTTTTGATCTGTTGCTATTAATATGTAGCGTTTTTATAAAATCAAATGAAATCGCTTCTCCTCTTCCAATTGCCTGATGACACTTTTCAACAACCTCAATGTTTATGGAATCAAGGTCCCTGGTATTGGGAATATCAGTCACATTTCTTCTTAGATAATATTTAATTAAAAAGTCAAGGGTCTTGCCAAATACATCCGGAGAAGAAAGTTTTGATTTGTTTTCCAACAAATAAAGTAACAACGTATATGACGCAGCAGCTCCAACCCGATTGAGTTCGGTCAATTTTTGGTTGATTTCAGCACTACTTGAAGGGGTTACTTCTATGAGTTGGCTATACAATTGGGCTTTCGCAATTAGCTCATCAAAAACAAATTCAGCATTATTCTTTATTAGACGCTCATAGACTAGAAGCACATTTGTTTTTGTAGCTTTAGTGACCTTATCATGTTTGATCGCTGGATTCACTTTGAACGCATTGTAATATTGCCTTAGGAAGCGAAGTTGATTTTCAAATTCTGGTATCAATTCCATCAACTCTTGCCACCGTTGAAAAGAATCATCAATGTTTTGACTCCTTTGTTTTTCCATCTCAGCCAGTAAACTGTTTTTTATTATGTCAATTGGAGACAGGTCTACACCACGATTGTTCAACGTTTCGAAAAGAACGAAAGCATCTGATTGTGTGCTTACAGCAATATGGATAAATACAAGTCGATTGATTTTCTCCAATAATTGATTCAATTCATCCAAGATATCTGGCGTTTCAAGAAGAAAAAATTGAAACGCCTTTGAAAATCTTCGATTCCCAAAATTCTTTGTAACATCTGCACGATTAATTAAACCACATTCCTTAAAGATATACTTGTAATCAGCCAGATTGTTGTTTTGGGTTGAAGGTTGAACTCTCAAGAAGCATTGATAGTTACCATCTGTAAAGCCTCCAATTTCATCATTGTATATCTGAGTCTTTTTAAAGATCAATTTCTTTCTGATGCTGTTTAGCTTGACCTGAAAATCAGAAATCGCATCTTGATCCTCTGGATCAAAAGAATCCTTGAAGGTTAGAAATTTAGAATATATCGCAGCTAATAAAAGCGTAAGAGTGGTCAGTCGTTGTTGACCATCAATTACCTGATAAATCTTCTCAGCACCAGGACGAACATCGGAATATGAAACTACTATAACCGAACCTACAAAATAGTCTAAATCGTTTTCATTGATGTCATTTAATAGCGTCTCCCATTCATACTTACCCCATACATACTCTCTTTGATATTTCGGAATATGGTAGTGTTCAATGTTGCCTTCGATTTTGAGTAAATCCGCGAAGGAAAGTTTATTTGCTTGCATAATTTTTGCTTCTAAATTCCTAGAATCCTTTTTAGCTTTTATAAAAATCAAAACTTGTTTCTAAGCAAGGTCTTAATTCCAAATCATTTGTTCCGATCTGGAAGTAATTTCCACCCAACGATTGAAAATAATCCAGACCCCTTCCCATTTTTATACTCCAACCATTATTCATTTTTAATTCTCGATCATGAAGTACATCACTGAACTCTGTTCTAAATTCAATATCGTGCTCAAATTCCAATTAGAACAAGGTTCCTAAGCTTTTGTATGTCTATCATTCGTTATCGATTAAATCTATACAGGTGACAAATTATTTCAAGGATAATATTTTTCAAAAAGATGATTTAAGTTGCAATTTATTATAAGTCATTTAACTCCTCCCAAATTCTCACCATAGCAAGCGTATCCAATTTGCAATATTCCAAAAGTTGTTTTCGTTCAACTGCTTGCACTTCAAGAGTTTGACTTTTAAGTTGCGAGTAGACCAAACTGGCGGTTCCGCCTTCCTGGATATCCAGATCTTGGTAACTCAGTTCAGGAACCATCACAGGTAACACATTTTTGATAGAAGCACTTCCTGCAAAATTGGGATGATAATACCAGCGACTTTGAAATGGCTTCATTAAATCAACCCAACGTTCGTTTATAGATTCTAATTGCTTTTTATATTTGGGGTAGTTGGCAATAAGTCCATTAATGCAAGTTTTCTCAAATGAGGCATTCCATCCTACAATACTTCCTTTTTTGCCAAGTAGTTTAATCATCTCATTTATCAAAGTCTCACGCGGATCATTGATTCCATCCCCTAGAAAAGCGAAGTGCTCTAATTCCGCATCCTCACTTCTTTTTATGTGCAATGAAAACTGAAAAGGTAATTGCTGATACGGTCGAGAATGATCGAATTCTGGTACGGAGGGCATTATAGTTTCAAAATCAAAAAAATAAAGTGGGTATTGAAACTCCCCTAGAAATTCACGAATCGCAACTTTATTAATTAGAGTTTCTCCATTGCGATAATGCTTAAGCTGCAAAGCGGGACGAGAAGACAAACTATAATCTTCTGGTATTTCATCCAAATGTTTAAACCCGTCATTGTAAAGTTTCCATCCAGGTCCGTAAGCCAATGAGAATATGTTGTTTTCTCGTGGGAAGTCTTGCCAACAATGTTCACTGAAATTGCAATCATAAGGGTCTGAGCAGTGTGGACCGATGTCCGTTGTTGGTTCTTTCTTTTTGTTCAACATCGATTTTAATTCAGCAATCTTTTCTTGCACAAACGATTGCTGTTCCAAAACTTGATCATGAATTGAATCTATGTTGAATAACTGTACGATATCCAAATCACCAACTCGCTCATATTCGTTGTTGAGATACACAATTGAAATGTCCTCAAGTTTTAAACCCGAATTTGTGATGACATAATACTGTAATGACGCGTCCTGAATATATTGGGGCTTCACGGAGGTACTCCCCTTTACTTCATAAGCATACCATCTGTTTTTCTTCTTAACGAGTATATCAAGCGCACAAAGTACTGCATCAAACTGAAATGCCGCTTCATAAATTACGGTGGCACCGCCTTCAATAAGTTGTTTTGTTTTTTCTACTGATTTCTGGTAAGAGTATGTATCAGTTGGTGAGGCATCCTCTCCTCCGGGGAAAAGATCACGCGCTATTAATCCAACATTGGTTCCTGCAGCAAATATGGCTTGTTGCCCCTCATCTTCAGGATTACATAACTCCGGTTTAAACTTATGTAGATACAACCGTTTTGGACATTGGCATCCATACATGAAGGTTGATTTGGAGAGTATATGTTTCGTCATTTTAGTTTTATTCTAAAGCGAATTTAGCGTGGTGTAACGTAACCTATTTGCGCAGTTGAAAACATTTGCCATACGATATTTTGAGAGGCAGTTCAGTAATAACTGATAAACAATTAAACTAGATCTGAAGGCGTATCATTTTGTTATGATACTAAGGAAAGAGTAGCAGGTTGTCTATTGTAGGTAACACCTCCCTTACAGTTCAAATAAAATTCCAAAAATCTATTCATTGCATGAACAAAAAAAATGATATCGGTCTTTTCCATATGATTGGGTATTTCCTTAGCATCATCTTTATGAGAAACAAAATTTCCAAAAACTCTCAAAGTATGTAGATACGTTATCATCCAATCGGCAATGTTGCTGTTTTTTAAGTCGTTTATATAATCGAACAAAGAGATGTATTTATCCGATTTGATGTTTGACATTTCTGATAATAATAGCTCAAGTAATTTCCTGTTTAATATACCAAGTTCAAAGAAACGCAGCTGCTTAGTGACTATTTTTTCGATTATATCAGATATCGTTTTATTATCAGTCATTTTAGGGTTTGAATCCCTTACGACTATTAGTTTACTCAAAATTTGATCAAAAATATTTGATATGTGTGGGTCTTCAAGAACCATCTCAAGTGTTTCATTACTTCTTTTTAAGTATTTGTTTACTGTATCGTCAATTAATTTAGCCTTACGTTCATCAACTTCGACAAAATATATTGTATCGAGATTGGAGTTAGTGTTTAAAGCCTTGATTGCTTGATCAATTAAGATTGGGAGAATTATTTCTATTGAATTATTTTGGTAACCGGTTCCAAGTAATGGTAAAGCTATACTTGAAGTAGCAACGTTTTTATATTGCAATATCGACAATACAGCAAATAAGTTTGATATGGCTCCTTCACTCGTTCCATCATACGCTATGTTTGATTTTATTCCTTCCACGCATAGAATGTATTTAAAATGTAAGTCGTTTATTCTAGGGCTTATCCAGCAATTTAAGGACTCTCTAAAATCTAAAAAGGGTTTCATCGCCAGGTCTTTGATGATAATTCCCGTATTATCTTGAAGCGATTGTATCACCGTGTTTGGTTGCGGCGTATATTTATTTTGGTAAGCAGATATTACAAGTAGGTCAACATCCCACTTCAACTGAGAAATATCGGTATTATGAATTTCAATAGTTTTAATGCCTGTGGCTGTGGGAACTGAAATGACATTTAACAAGCTCATATCTTTAGTTTAAAAGGGTTGATGTAAAATATTTGGAATTAATTTCTACTTGTATTCCCTTATGATTTGGGAAAAGAGGCAATACTTTTTTCAATTGCATTTCGCTTTTCAGAATAAGCGATTGAATGTAGTATACCTCAATCTTATCGGGCACAAGAACTTCAGAGCACATCATCCTGTGGCTTTCAGAACCCGAAGTCCATTCTCCTTTTTGTAATAATTTCCAATCTACTTTTTCTAGATCGCTTTGATTGTGATAGAAATTTGTGTTTTTCTGAGCAGCATTTCCATCAGAAAATAACGTATTTTCTTTTTGGACTAAAATGTGTGGGATTATTTCAAGTAATACAATATCATCAATATACATTTTTACCTTTTCAGAATTCATCATTGGGTTAACAGGATTGATATATAAAGGGACATACTCCTGGATATTTTTATTAAAAACAGATTCAGTACGATTTCTTTCTTCCTGAACTTTTGAATTGGAAATGTCTACCCTTAGGAACCCATTTTGATAAACTTCTTTATGGGAGAATAATCCCTTAGAGGTAATGCTTTCAAGATTGTCAAGATGTGTCATATGATAAAAACCCTTATGTGGTAGGTTTAAAATTTTACTTCTGGTTAGCTGCTTCCTTTTCTCTATCTGTTGTTTGTCGAATGAGGATGCGCTTATCTCTTTAATCTTGATGTTTATATTTTCAATAAGCCTTTCATATTTCAATAAGATATCCTCACCGATTTCGTAATAAGGTCTATCTAGTACAGAAAATATGTTCTTATAAAGTCTTAGTAATCCGCTAAGTGATTTATTGTAGATTTCGTCAATTTGTAACAATTCCGGATTTGTGATTTTGAGGCTTATAAAAAAGGTCGAATTACCAGCATTCAGAGGTATTGAAAGAAATAACGAATAATGTGGGTTAATTACTCTTTCGATTTTCAAAGTTGTATACTTTGATATCAACTCTTTAGAAAACACATTTTCGTATCTTTCTATTAGTTCTGACAATCTAGGGAAATCACGATTTTCCCTTATTTCAGAAATAAATGATTGTATGCCTGAAATTTCTTCAGATAGAAGATAACAAAGCTTTAAATAGGTGTTATCATTGTATTCCTTCAAAAAAAAGGTCATTCGAAGTATTCTATTCTTAAGTCCTTATCCATTCTTTGTAAACTGAGGTGTTCTACATTTTCAAAATCGTCATAAGTAATTACAAACAAAAAATCTGCATCTGTTCCTAGATAGGTGTGCCTCTTTTGTGTCTTAGATTTTAAAAAGCTTTCTTTCGGAGAAAGAGTCTCCGATATACTAAACTGGGCAGTAGATTTATCTTCTGAAAAATAGATAGATACTTTTCTTGGTACTTCACTTACACTTATTTTAGTATCGTTTTCATATCTTTCATGGTAAGATGAGTTGAACTCGACCATACTTCTTCTCTCTTCATCAATTCTGATACCCACTTTACTTTCAAAGTATTCTTTTAAAAAATTCCATAACCCATCCCATTGTAAAGTAGCTTGAAACCCAATAAAAAGTCTGGAATCGTTTACGCTTTCATATTCTGGAAATAATGAAATCGCTGAGGTAGTATAATCTTGGTAAACTCTTCTTTCATTTGGGGAATTCCCATTTTTCCTAGCTCTCATAATTTCTAGATATGCCAAGTTGAGAATTAACGGTTGAAGTTCTTCTAAGCTTAATTTTGTTTTACCTATTCTTTTTGTGTAAAGAGCATAAGCATCTTTTATCTCCTTTCCTTTGATTAACTTCGGATTGTCCTGATTACCGAAAAAACCAGAAAGATAGTTCACGAATGATTTCATCTGATGAAATTGGGGGTTAGGGTTAGAAATATAGTGTATGAATTAAGCATAGGAGCTTAAATTAGTATCATTGTAAATGTAACAAAGTTACTGATCACTAAAAGAATTTCGATGATGATTCCCACGTTGAGAATTGGGCCATTCAATTATACTTCATTAAGATTTCTTTTAAATAGTAAACCAAAAAATCTGGTTCTGTTGGAATATGCGGACCTCTCGTCTTTGGTTGATTTAATATCCAGAACACGTATATTTGCTATTCATATTCATACTTTGCGCCAGTTACTCGTCCTTGTATACACCCCATTCAATGAGTTTATTTTTCAATTGGGTACTGTTTTTATAGCCTAAAGCTTTTCTAGAAGCTGCGAGATCATAGTTGTATTTTTGGTACAAGCTTATACAGTGTTTCTTTAATACTGATTCATAGCTTTCATCGATAAGAGCCTCAGTATAGGTAAATCTTTTTGGTAGTACCTCCTTTGTTATCGTTTTAATGCCAAGTGCAAATAGTGCATTAATCGAGTTATTAATTTCGCGGAAGTTACCTGGGAAGCTATATGATTTGATTATTTCTAGTGCTTCTTCGGTGATAATTATTTTTCTATTCCATTTAATTTCTGCCTGTTGGATATAAAATTTAATTGCCCCATTACGCTGTTGTTTGGTTCTAGTCCTATAGGACTCTAGTTCAATTTCCATCGAACATAAACGATAATATAAATCCCATCTAAATTTGCCTGACCTACATTTTCCATATAGATTGTTATTCGTTGCAGCAATTATCCTAACCCGGACATTATTTATTATCTGGTTGCCACCTATTTTTTTGATTTGTTTATTTTCTATTGCTCTGAGAAGACTTTGTTGCATAAACTTGGAAATATCTCCAATTTCATCTAAGAACAAAGTACCACCATTGCATTCTTCAAATAAACCCTTTCTGTGGTCATTAGCACCTGTGAACGCACCCTTTACATGACCAAATAATTCGCTGCCTAAGAGATCATCCGAAAGGGAAGCGCAGTTTATGGCTTTATATTTATCACGGGGTAGTGGTGAAATTTCTACGATTCTCTCAGCAAGTAAGTCTTTTCCGCAACCGGTTTCACCTAGTATCAGTACGTTAACATCAATAGCTGGGGCAATTGCTTCGGCAGTTTCATATTCCTTAAGAATTATCTCGTCTTTGTATATGTTGTGCGGTAAATCTATATTCAGATTTTTCTCTCTGAGTTTGTTGTCAAGTAGCTTATTAATATGCGGTTTGATCTCTTTTAGTAATGAAAGATTTCCTTCAGATGCATATTCCGGAAGTTGCATTACATGTAACTGTAGTTTGTCTTCCATTGACAAACTCAAAGTGCACCAGGCCATGCTTACAGATGTCGGACCAGTACCCGCAACAACATGAAGTTCTTCAGTCGCATCAAACCTTTGTAGAAAATTGCGCAAGTGACTTTCTATAATTGGAAAATTTTGCAATTCTCCTTTGTCTATACCAGAATCGGCAAATTCCACATTGTGAGTACCGTAAATGTCTTTAAGATATTGTCGCAAAAGGTATTTTCTAACTTCTAATTCTTTTGAAATCTGATTAGAGCTGTCAGTAGTACACAGTATTATATGTTTTTCAAATTTATATGCCTCATATATGTCCTTATGTAAGCTAGAGGTGAAGCCTTTAGCGGAAATCTGCAGACTCCCTGAGGGTGTTTTAATAAAATCTTCATTAAATCCGATCCAAGTGATTAAAATTTTCATTATACAATATAACAACAATTATATAATATAACAAAATATTATTTTTTAAATAACATATGTAATTGACAATCAATTACATATGATTTTAAAAAATAAAGGCATAGCATTGGATTATAGTGGAGAAAATATATTCACTATGGGATTTAATAACAATATCGCTCTTTGCCAATCGGAGATAACAAAATGCATTCTTAATGGTCCCATTGAACTTTTATCCAACATTATATCTGATGCCGTTGATTCAACACCTGAAGAGGCTTTACTAGATATTAATCAGGCTGTTGCAAATCCATTAATTCTTTCCATTCTAATTAGGAGAATATTGAACGATGGAATGCTTTCTTCTGAATTGCTAAACAATTCGTATTACCATGAAAATGGGTTTCACAAAATCGTTCTTCTTTCTGGGCGAAATTTTAAACTGAGGCTTCATCATTTCGGTGTTTCATATAAAGCACCTATGGAGAACATTCACGATCACCGCTGGCCATTTGCTTCTTCTGTTCTATATGGTCATCTAAATATGGAACTTTTCAAACTTACAAAAACTTCCGAAGAGGCTGAAGAGCTTTATCATTTCATTTATGATTCGGATAAAAAAGGCGGCAGCTATTCTACGGAATTAAAGGGTAAATCGTTCTTGCGAAAGGAAAATACCCGGACATTTAACGCAGGTGAAAGTTATCTGATGCTTCCAGATGAATTGCACCGTATCAAGAATAACCATGGGGAAGAATCTATTACCCTTATTATAACTGGTAATCCAGTTGATGCCAACTGCAATCTATATGCAAAAAGATCAATACTTGAGCGGGAAAAACTAACCGTTAAGTACGAGCATAAAACGTTGGTGAAAATTCTTGATGGCATTATCGAAAAAATCGCACCTCAAAAAAATTAATAATAATGCATATAGCTATTGAAGGTATTAAGGGAAGTGGAAAGTCAACGATACTAGGAAATATGGTTGCTCAGAAGGATTCAGTGCAATCAGGAACAAGCTTGTTTTCGATAACCAGTCCTATGTACAGCGGGCATCCTTTAGAGAATATGCATCACAATTTTCCAGCGTTAAGAGAAAATGACGCATTCATGGAGCATCTATTCAGGGAAAGAGCTCATTGGAATCAGATACATTGTAAAAAAAGCCCAGTAATTTTAGGAGACAGAAGTATCGTCACATCATATGTTACTAGATGGGAGCGATGGCAGGACCCGTACTATACAATAGGCCGAGTAAATGCACAGTACGAAAATATTATGAAACCGGATGTAATTATTTGGCTCAATTCAACAGTTGAAGCGGCTTCCGTAAACATTGCTGCTCGAAAAACCAAAGAACTTGGACAAAGGGAAGAAAAAGCGAATTCGCTGATTCTAGCCAAAGACATTTATCAGGAATTGTTCAAAGACCGACTGCTTTTACGCAAAGGATTTAAGTGTCAAATCGTGGAAGTAGGTTGTTGTGGAAACAGTCATGAAACAACGAGTGAGATAACATCAATTTTTGATTATTACTCAAAGAATTTTACATGAGAACTATCCGATTTGATTTCAGTGCCCAGAAATATTATTAACCAATACATAAAATACAAAAAATGAAAACAAAAATTACAAAAACTGGTCTCAAAGTGTTGCAAGAGAGGCTTAATAATAAGATTGATATGCTCAAAACTCTTAGGGACGAAAAGGCGCATGCCTACTCGGTGAGTGGGGACGGTTGGCACGACAACCCGGGTTGGACCCAACTCGGGCAGCAGGAAGAAATGCTTGCTTCAGAAATTGGTGTTCTGCAACACAAAATAGCAAATGCATCCATCTTCGAAAAGTCATCAATAGACAATAAGAAAGTTCAGATTGGTTGCAAAGTCGAGTTTCTAATCAAAAGAAATACTGAAGATTTTGTTTGCCAAATAGTAGACATAGTTGGTAGTGGGGAATCCGATATTAAGAACAATAGGATAAGTTATGATTCGCCTATGGGAAAAGCTCTTTGCAGCGCGCTTGTTGATGAAGAGAATGAAGTTGAGCTCCCACGAGGAAGGGCCATTATAAAAATTAAAAATATCATTAATGAATAGCGAAATCAATTCTATAATTAATGAGTTTACTCGCTCTGGGCTCATATTTAAAAGTCCCAGACCCGAACATAGAATGAGGATTGAAAGTAATGCACTTCAGAAACTTTCTATAAGGAACGATTATTTGTCTGACTACAACATGGCATTGCGATATGTATTTCTGTTTTTCTTAGAACATGGATATGATATTCAAGACAACATGGTTCATTCCGTATTCAAAACTTACTGTATACGAGTTCTGAATTTTCGTGCGACTATGATAACTGACATAATTCGGCTAAGGCACAATTTAAAATACACAGGTTGCGACGTAAATTCGTTCGTGAAAAAGGATTTAGAGGACGTATTAACCTCATTAGCATCCAAGAATATAAAAAAATAGAAGGGGATGCATCTTAATAATATATTTATATCCCATGCAAATAGATTGCACTCAGTGTACGTTCATTTGCATCACGTTCCTTGAATGCCTGCCGAAAATATTGATTGTGTCAGCTGGAAATTACCGAAAGGTTGTTTCAGATCGGCTGATAGTGTAGGGAGTAATCCCTGCATTGAATGTTTCTTGGTCATTTTTACCGATCATTTTGCATGATTACGGAGCAATAGATATATATGTTATGTTATAGATATTAATAATATAATATAAAGTATTCGTTAGAACTGAAATCGTTTTAACTGTTTCATACACAAAGAATAGAAGGCAGGCATTCGGGAACTTTTTATCATGAAACTTGAAGACGAACAATTACTTTTTATAAAAGATGCTTTTCAGCAAATGAAAAGCAAGCAAGATTTCCTTGCACTGCTGAATTATACAAAGCCAATAATTTACGGGGACAAGGCTGTGCCTTTTGAAATAAAGCATCTTCGCTTCCACTCTAATCCCAAAGCTAACCGGAGAAGGTATGTGCGTTTTTCTATTCCTAAAAAAGCGGGCGGAACAAGAACTATTCACGCTCCTAATAAAGGGCTGAAGTCTGTTTTGAAGTGCCTGAATTTAGTGTTGCAATGCACATATGAACCTCATAAAGCGGCAACCGGATTTGTTGCGAATAAATCAATTGTAGATAATGCCAAGCAGCATACCGGCAGTTTATACGTTTACAATATTGATTTGAAAGACTTTTTCCCAAGTGTAGATCAGGCAAGATTATGGGGAAGGTTACAGCATCCACCGTTTAACCTTAATAAGAAAAGCGACCGACTTGACTTAGCCAATATCATTGGAGGTTTGTGCTTTGAAGAAATGGAGGTGGAGCGTATGGATGAAAAGGGCGAATGGACAAAAGTGGTGAAAAATGTTTTACCTCAAGGAGCTCCAACTTCTCCAACCATCACAAACATTATTTGCGAACGATTAGATTTTTATCTAACCGCTGTGGCAAAACGTTTTGGACTGAAGTATTCCCGCTATGCAGATGATATAACCTTCTCATCCATGCATAATGTTTATCAGAAGGATGGCGATTTTATAAAAGAGCTGCACCGAATAATTGCCGCGCAGGGGTTTCATATTAAAGAAAGTAAAGTGCGGTTACAGCGTCCCGGTTACAGGCAGGAAGTAACCGGTTTAATTGTGAATGAGAAAGTGAATGTATCTAAGCGCTTCATTAAGCGATTGCGCTTGTGGCTATATCTCTGGGAACATTACGGCTACATAAAAGCAGAGCAAATTTTTACAAGAGATTACGTTGGCGATAGAGGGCATTTGCTAAAAGGCAAACCCAATATGGCACATGTTATCTGGGGAAAGTTGGAGTATCTGAAAATGGTAAAAGGAAAGAAGGATGGAGTGTACGTTGGATTATCCATCCGTTTTGAGAAACTGACTGAAAGGAAAATTGAATCAGTTAAAATAGCGGTTCCTCCAAAGGGGTTAGTTGCAAATATCCCAAATATCAAAACAGATATAACTGATTCCGAAAAAGCAGGATGGATTACTCCTGAGGAATATAAAGAAGTTTTAATGATGGTGAAAGGTACTGATCTTGTAAAGATAGGGTATCAAAAGAGTTTTGAGCAAGTATATAATTTAACCAACGGGTATTATCGGTATTTTACAACAAGTGGCGAACTGGTAGCCGGTATGAAAATTGAAATCTCAGATCAAAAATTTAAGATAGATAATTTTGAATTGGGAGATACGGAGGGTATTCCCGAATCGGTTAAAACAGCGCAAAATTTTGAAGACCGTTTAAATAGCCAAGTATTATGTTTTAACGCAGGATTGGTAAGAAACAAGGCCATAATAGAAATTACTATTCTGGAAAATTTTGGAAATGCTTTTGGAGGAAAGTTTACACAAGTCGAAGAAAACTTCGACATAAAAGATTCTAATGTTCGAGTTGTAATAACAGCTAAAGAGAGAAAAAAGAAAGGCACTTTAAATAGAGATATTACTATACGCAAGGGAACGGAAGTGCCGTATGAAAATGAGGTTGAGAATTTACCTGAAGTGATTGTTAATAAACAACATAACCCATTAGGCACTCTTACTGTTTTAAAATTATTTCAAAGTTCAGAAAGCCTTTTGAAATATTCAACACACAGTTGGGAATTTGGTATAGGAGAAGATGAAGGACATTATTCTGGCTTTATCGAATTCTCGAATAAGTTAACCGCAGAATGGAATACTATCAAAAGAAAATACAGAGTATGGATAGATAATAAGTGGCAATACAAAATACCTAAATCTCTTTGGAAAAAAATTGATCTCTTTATTTCATCTCCAGATTTTATGTTTATATGGAAAGCTGGGGTAGCCCGAAAATCCCAAGGTTGGGGTAAAAATTTTGTACGTTTTGGCTGGTCAAGTTTGGAACTCCGTAAATGGGCTACTGAAAATCCAAAAGAAAATCCATTGAACTATCCGTTACCGATTGAAAAGCAATTGGAGGTAAATGGCAAAATACTTTATAGTTTTAAGGACGTAACGGTACTTTTCAAAAGTGAAATTGAGTTTAGAGAAGACACAAGTCAATTCTACAATTTGATTCTTCATTTATGGGATAAAGTATGGCATTTTGCTATCCAATTAGATACGGCCGATCTTGAAAAACTTAAAGGGCTGTCTTTTTTTACAGACACGCAAAAGATAGAAGAAGGGTTAAAAAGAATTTTCGAATCTTTCATTCAAGGTGGACGCAGCACTTTCGACAAGGCTATTATTCAACGTAGCGACATTGCAATAGATACCAAGAATAATCAGCCATACATTGAAGTTAGAATTACACAAGTAGGTAGTTTCAGTCAACGAATGGTTAATGATCCAAAACTTGATGGTAGGTCCGGAGATTGTTTTTATCTGAAAGTATGTTTTGTGCATTTATGTGATTGGTCCGTAGAGTCAAAATTTGGTGACGGAAAGACTTACAGGTTGAACTATCTTACAGCTAATAATGACCCTTTTTTTCAAGAAATTCAAGACTCATCCATAAAAGGATTTACGCATATTTTAAAGTTTTACCTATGAAAAAGGTTGTATTAGTTGACGACAGAAAGTCAAGACAGGAGATATATAGTGAAAGTATTAGTAACGCACTTGAGCATTCGGTTCTGGATAATATTCAAGGCGAATACCTAATTTCCTTGAAGGCGAAAATGAATGAGAGAGATACGTCTGTATTTGATCAATATTCTGTGATTATTTTTCATAGATCATTCTTAGAACAATCCTATAGGCTTCTATTAAAAGACTACGTTATAAATACCGAAAAGTATTTAGTGCTGTTTTCAGGCGGAACTCCAGCTACCATTTTAAATAATAGAATTCTTTCAATCAACTCAAAAGAGTTGTATAGCAGTAGGTTGATAGATTTTTTGGATGATGCAGAAAACACAGATAAACCCAATCTTCAGATTCTTGCATTTGGAAAAAAATGGAAATTAAATCTGCTTTATACTCTTAGTGATCAAATTCAGAACTACTTAGGTAGTATTCAAGAAATCGGGAAATCAGTTCCTCTTAACGTTCTTAAGCAGCGCATTGGCTATACATCTTCTTTTTGTCAATTCTTCCCTAAAAGTAAAATTTTATCAAGCTTCGAAACAATTTCGGATGGAAAGATGGTAAACATAAATGAAGAGCTTTCAATCCTTCTGGAGGAGTTAGCAAATATTATAAACGTTGAAATTCACTCAAATGAAATCATTACTAATTGATTCAACCGATAGCAGATACGGTCCTATTCTCAAAATGGAGAATGGTATTTCCATTGGATATAAACTTCCGGAAGAGTCAGACTTAAATGGGGACTTTGTAAATATAGATACCTTCATTAGTAATGGTTCTGCGAGTATTATATCACAGATTGCTTCCTGTAATATTGACTATTACATAATCCCTTTATCCCTTACAACCACTCCGCTCGATTTTTCGGGGATAAGATTAGCTCAGCATATAAGACTGACACAATCGCTTTCGGAAAAAAGATTTCTTCCGATAATTTTTGTTAGCTGGATGGATCCTTTGCACATAATAAAATTGGCTGATGGAGGTGATATGATTACAGCATCTGGCAACCACTTATGTAAGCCTCATAAAGATGAAATTGACAAGGTGGTAAGTGGTGGATTGAATTCATGTAACATAGCAACGGATAAAATCAATATTTCAAGTCACAACCAATCAAGTTCACATCATTCTACTGCCAATGAGTGGTCAATCTTAACGCTATCACAAGCCTTGGGCCTTAATGAGAAAATTAAGGAACAAATCGATTACTTCAGAGCACAGTTATATTTTAAATACCTTTTAGCAAAGGTTGAAATTCCTGCGGTCTCAATATCCTCTATACCTAATTTTAACTTAACAGGGCAAGCCCAAAAAATTCTTTTTATAGATGACGAATACCAAAAAGGTTGGGATGAAATTTTTACCAAAATTTTTTCTAATCAAGTCAACATTGGATATAGTTGCTATAAACCCGCAAAACAATTTACAGATTTTGAGACCTCTGATGAACTGGTTGATGACATAGAGAAAACCATACTATCTTATGATCCTGATATTATACTTCTTGATCTGCGCTTGCATGATGAAGATTTCGAAAAAGACAAAACCGCTGATGACATGACAGGATTGAAAATCTTAAAAAAAATAAAAGAGAAAATTAATCCGGGGCTTCAAGTTATCGCGATCACAGCGTCAAACAAGGTCTGGAATTTACTTGAATTACAAAATAGAGGTATTGATGGGTTTATTCTTAAAATATCTCCAGAGAACGAAATTACAACTGTATCTTACAATTTCTTC
The DNA here is from genome assembly GCA_947479455.1 of Bacteroidota bacterium. GTDB lineage: Bacteria > Bacteroidota > Bacteroidia > Chitinophagales > LD1 > Bog-950. Next base: position 24,145 of record CANJZE010000017.1, on the reverse strand, counting down.
GAAAACCTAAAATACGAACTAAGAAAAGCAACAGAAAGAAGCTTTTTGAAAAAGATAGCAATAGAAACGAAAATGATCAAAGAGCATCTTACATCAATTAGTTCTGTGGGCGGGGGAGGTGGTTTAATGGCACTTGCTAAGCTTAAATTAAAGAACGAGGTTATCATTCAACTGGATCAGGCTTTTGAACTTTTGAAGGGTTCATTTAAAAACGACCTTAATTTTAGTTGGTCATTTTTGTCTTACTACAAAATTTACGAACTATTGAACGATTATTATATTGAATATAATCCAACCAATAAACAACTGGTTTTTAGAGACACCGGGGCAGTTATTGAGAGTTGCCAATATAATAATGCATACTCATTTGCCGCTCAAGCTGTTTGGGATCCCTACAAAACTTCCACATCGCTAAAAATTTACAACATACTTAAGAAGTTGTCTTTTGATATCACGAGAGATGTTAGTCATATAGCATTAGCCCGGAAAATTTATTCTTATCAACTGACAAGAAAAAAATTTATCCACCCTGATAACTTAGCAGATTATCAAAAAATGCGTAAGGAAGATTGCTTAGAAATAAATCAAACTTTAGGAAAAATATTTCCCAGGATAGTTTAATGGCAGTAATGCAAATAGATTGCATTAAAGCTATAAACCTTTGCAACAGAAAAACTAACAATGAGTATTTTAAATCATTTTCCTGAAATTCAACTTTCCAACGATCAGCAAATCGCATTGGAGAAATTGGAGGCATTCCTTTCAGGAAATAGTCATGTCTTCATGTTGAAAGGATATGCCGGCAGTGGTAAAACAACTATACTCAAAGGTCTTGTAGATTATCTGAATTCGATTGAAAGACCTGTATGCCTGATGGCACCAACTGGAAGAGCGGCTAAAGTGATCTGTGAAAAAACTGGTGAAGAAGCCACCACTATCCATAAAGCAATTTACAATTACGAAGAGCTGGTTGAAATAGAACCTAAGAACGAGAATGAGGAGAAAACGTTCTACTACGCATATAAAATCCGCAACAACGATGATGTTGCCAATAAGATTTTTATCGTAGATGAGTCATCGATGCTTTCCGATGCATTTAGTCAAGGGGAGTTTTTCAGATTTGGCACCGGACATTTACTTACCGATTTGATTTATTATTCACGGGTTAAGGAGCAAACAAGCAATACCAAAATTATTTTTGTGGGCGACCCTGCCCAGCTACCTCCGGTAGGAGATAATTCATCTAAGGCATTTGATGAAAATTATTTGGCTGAGAAATTCAGTTTAGTTTCAGAGCAGGTGGAAATGAAAGAAGTAAAAAGATACAGCGAATCGAGTGGAGTTATGAAAGTAGCTGCGAGATTACGTAAGTCACTCACTTCCGGTTTTTTTAATGATTTTAATCTGAGCCAAAACGGAACGGACATTATCAATCCTTCATACGAAGAGTTTTTAGATGTCTATAGTAGAATCAATGAAAGGAAAATAATAGTTGCTTATAAGAATGAAACTTGTAAAGAGCTAAATGCTGAAATCAGAGAACTGAAATATGGTAGTAAAGGTCTTCCCATTCAGAAAGGAGACATCGTAATAATAGGTGCCAATAATTATCGTAAAGGGATTATGAACGGAGAATTTGCTGTAGTAAATGAAGTAGATCAGGTTTCATTAGACAGGGAAATTCATCTGCGCGGTAAGAAATCTGTTTTGCTTAAATGGCGGAATGTTGAATTAGTTTTTCCTGATGGGGAAACGAATGGCAAAGTTGTTCGAGGTAAGATGCTGGATAATTTTCTGTTTGGTGAAAATTTCCTTAAACCGGATGAAATGCAGGCTCTATATGTAGACTTCAAAAACCGTCATCCTAATCTAAAGCCAAAGACTGATGCATTTAAAGATGCGATTCTAAATGATCCATTTTATAATTCGATCATGGTAAAATATGGATATGCCGTAACCTGTCATAAAGCACAGGGTGGCGAATGGCCTCATGTTTTTACATTTTGGGACCATGACTCTCGAGAAGGATATGACTGTTTCCGTGAATCACAAAGAAAAGCGGGTAAAACGAATCAGGACTTCTACCGGTGGGCTTATACCGCTGTAACCAGAGCATCTGAAAAGCTCTATGCTGTTAATCCCCCATATTTTAATTCTTATTCTACAATGGCATTTACCGATGACGCTGTGCTGAATAGTTTGACCGAACTTACAGGAATCAACCAACATCCACAAGAAATAGAATTGGATGATGCTATTCTAACCCAGTTGCAAAGATTTGGCTTACTCGAAAAGGATATTCTACTACAAGATCATTTCATCAAAGTATTGACTGTTCTGTCTCATAAATATGTTGAAGTTACCGGTTGGGAGAAAGTAGGATATGAAGTGAGATATTCATTTAAGCGTGAAGCGAAGACCTCTGCCTTGAAAACATGGATTGATGGGAACAATAAATTCAACGGAAAATTCATGGAAATTTCAATTGGAACAAATTCTAAGGAATTTCTAAAAGAGGTGGGAGATCTGATCACAGCATTACCGAATCTGAGTATAAAAAGAAACACCTCTGAAACTATTATTACTAAATTAGAATTTGATGCAGCTGTAGAAGAAAAATTGCCTTTTACCAGAACTCTTTTTGAAGACATAACGGCAAATGTTTCTGAATACGGAATATCTATTGAAGATATAAACCACCAACAGTATAAAGAAAGGTATACGTTTTCAAGAGGAAGTGAAAAAGCGGAGATTGATTTCCAATATAACCAGCAAGGGTTTTTCGGTAGAGTGGTTCCGTTGGTGAAAAAATGTAACAGTCCAGTTTTAATTTCAGATATTAAGACTGCTATTCAAAGAATTAAAAGCGAAGAATATGCCGGCTAAAGAAATAAAGGAATTAAGGAAAGCAGGAAAAACGGATGAGGCTTACTTGATGGCGAAAGCAGAGTTGGATGAATTGATAGGTGCGTTTTCCTTTGCCGAAGGACTAAGTGAAGAAGATAAGAAAGCTGTGGTTAACAGTGATAACAAAGTGTTGTGGGCAAGGAGAAATATTAGTTGGGTCTTATTTGACTATTTGAAAGCTAACGCACAGTTAAATAAGATAGACAACTTCATTAGGTATTTGTCCGAAGTTACAAGTTTAGATCTTCCTGAAAATGAAACAATGCTTTTTGACCAATTGGCTTGGCAAGTGGGGAAAGTTGTATTTGCTATTATGAAAAGTTCCGATAACGCTGGAGCTTTGCCAAAGTTCGTTTTGTTTCCACAGGCGGGGTATGACATTTTACAAATTGCTAAGACTTTTTCTTACAGCAAACCTTCAGAGGCTTACAGCTTTCTTTTTAAAGCTTTTCATAAGTTGCTGAAAGAATGGGATAAATATTTTGAATTGGCAGATTGGTGGGGATTTGAAAATTTCAGAAAAGAGGACTTTGATAAGGAAAAAATTCCAAACGGAAAGGATGTTATGTCGATTGCGGAGCAAGCATTTATTGCCTATGCTAAACACTTATTGCCCAAAAACAATGACAAGTTCGTAGATATTGAAAAGATAAAGGCATTTATACCGAAATTAGATAAGGTAATTGATGACCACCCGGAGTTCCAATACCCACCTTATTTCAAAGCCAAACTTTTGCTGGCCCTTGGAGATAAGGAAAATATGTTATCGGCATTACTGCCATTTGCCAGAAAAAAATTAAATGATTTCTGGGTGTGGGAGGTTTTGAGTGAAGCTTTAAATGATGAAGACCAGATTTTATCGTGCTATTGCAAGGCTTTATTATGCAGAACGCCTGAAGAATTTCTGGTGGGAATTCGTCAAAGGATGGCAGCTTTACTGATTAGAAAAGGTTTCTTTAAGGAAGCGAAAAAGGAAATTGAATTACTTGTAATTGCAAGGACTGAGAAAGAGTTTAAAATTCCAGTTGTTGTAGCAAACTGGATGAAACAGGATTGGTTTATAAACGGACCTTCAAAAGACAACAACATCGACTTTTACAAACAGCATCAGGTTGCAGCTGAAGCGTTATTATTTTCCGACTTTCCAGAGTACGAAATTGTAGTTGACTTTGTAAATTCGGATAAGAAAATATTGAATTTTGTTTCAGTAGATAACCAGTCTGGATTCTTTAAGTATGACCGTTTTATAACTGATGTAAATATTGGAGATGTCTTGAATGTCCGGTTTAAGGAAAAGAAAGCGGAAGGTCCGCAGCAAGTTTACTCTATTTCGAAAGCCAACGGACCTGGCGCCTCTTCTTCGTTATTAAAATCAGTTTCTGGAACTGTCAGAATTGCAGTTGGAAAAAATTTCGGATTTATAGACGATGCATACATACATCCATCCACGGTAAAAGCATCGAATCTCTCAAACGGGCTTATAGTTAAGGGGCAAGCGGTACGAACTTACAACTCTGAAAAAAAGGAGTGGGGTTGGAAATTATTTAAAGTAGAAAACTAACATTATGGAAATTACGGGTAAACTAATTCAGATACTTCCTGCACAAACCGGAACCGGGAAGAACGGGCCTTGGAAGAAATGTGATTTCATAATTGAAACAGCGGATAAATTTCCTAAAACAATTTGTATCACGGCTTGGAAAGAACTCGTTGACCAAATTGAAAAAACTGCAACTGGAACTCAGCTTAATATAAGTTTTGATCTTAGTAGCCGGGAGTATAATGGCAAATGGTATACAGATGTAAAAGCTTGGAAAATTATTGAAGCTAATGGAAATAATGTGTCTAGTATTATGAATCATGGATTGGATCCCAATAAGAGGATTTACATATCTGGTGAAGAAGCTAAAGATTTGATTAGGGAAATTAAAGAGGAAAATCTAGATGATGGTGTTCCATTTTAAATAGGTTAGGATAATTCTTCCGGAATTCTTATAGAGAAGTAAGCATTAACCTATGTAAGTTTTAGATAAATTATGACTGTAAGAACACCAAGAATACATGTCAGAAAAAAACCAACCCCTCCAAGAATTTGCCAAAATAATTTGATTTCATTCTCAAGTTTGTTTTGACCTAAATTTAGTTGCTCTGAAAGTAATTTTAGTGAATGATTTAATTGTGTAAATCGTTCTTCGGATTTTCTAGCTTTTTCATCAAGGGCATGTGTAATAAACACTTTTGACTTCTCATCCACGTTATTCAAATGATCGGAAAGTATTCGAAAATTTGTATCCGCATGCTGAATTATTTGTTCCTTTGCTGTAGCGGTCTTGTTATTAATTGAAGTTTGTGTTTCATTGGACTTCAACTCAAGCGCTTGTTTTGCGTTGGTGATGGATTCAATTATCAATTGTGTCTTTGAAGAAAGAGCATCAAGTTTAGAAGGGAAGTCTATTGCGTTAAGTGTGTCAATCAAAGAACGGCTTGCTTCAACAACGCTTTTATAATGTTCAAGCAACTTTGTAATTGCTAAAATCTTTTCATCGTTTGACGTCTCAACCTTGCCCGCAACTTTGCTGAACTGCTCAGCTCCTTTGCGGATTTCTTTTTCAGATACTGTAGCGACTTGCTGAATTGTGTTATTGTTTTCCTCCTTGTTATATGCAAGAAAAGAAGTCAAACTTTCTTCAAGTTGATTTACTCGTTGCTTGTAATCTGTTTCTAAATCTGTGAGATGTTTTACAAACTTTTCTTGAACATTTCCAATTCCCTGAACGACACTTTTAGAAGATGAACGGAACTCTTCCATTTGCATTTTTGCAGAAGATAAATCTTCAAGATTCTTTTGCAGTTCAAAAAGTATTGTGTGTGTGTTATTATCTGTCATACTCTAAAAGATATTTTTCGTTAAATGTTTTAAGCCAGTTGTTGTGAAACTCTAAATACATTTCCTCAATTATTTCATTCAAGATTGCCCTAACTTCATTCCTGTTGTTTGCGTTGTTAATTACCTCTATTTTATACTTTTCAATGTTTGAAGCTAATTCTTCAAAAGTAAGTTCTCTATATTTCTCTCTGAAAAGTTTGAACCCTGATTTTAAACTTTGCTTTGCTTCTTCCTTTATTATTTCATTTTTACCAATTCCTAAAACAAATAGTGTGAATGCTTTTAGTAAGTGTAAAGCACCGTTATCTAATTTGTCTCTTAGCATAAGTAATGCTGCTCCTCTAAGATGCTTTGCATTATTTATATGTCCTCCGCTACTATCTTCGTTAACTGCTTGAATATATTTCCAAACTATATCAAAGTCATATTCAGTTCCTCTATTTGTATCTGCCTTCAACGAAGCATCAACTTCTTGCCCATCAATTCTACGTTTGTAAGAATAGTTTTCTCTTCCATATTTGGAATTAAAATAAAAGAAGATAAACTCTTTTAGTTCTTCATTCCCATTCTCCTTTAATCCATACTCACAAGCGAGTATCATGTCGTCAACAGAACGCAATCTTTTTTTGCCAATTTCCTCATAGACAAATTCTATTAGAAATGTCAAACATTTTTGAAGAACTGTATCCCCTCGGTAATCCAAAACTTTTTGCAGTTCGGTTTCCACTCTGTTAGCTGAATAATATTTCCGCATGAACACACCCAGTTGTTCAATGTATTCATCATTTGTTTTTTTTGTGATAATAACTGTGTAGCATTTCTTATTGTAATCAACTGTGTAATCATCAACAATTCCAATAGATACTAAACGGAAAATTGCTTTATCTGTATCGGCTTTAACTCTTGGGCTGTAATACAATTGCTTCAATGCAAACAAAGATTCTTGTCTTGAATCAATTTCCATTTCCAATTTCGCGGAAATATTATTGATGAAGGTTTCAAAATTCCCTTCAATAGCTTCTGTAATTGTTTTATCACTTAATTTGTCCGAGACTACTTTTTTGCAAAGCAAAATAAGTTCTTCGTGAAAAACTGGTTTGTCAGCATACTTGTTAAAGAATGGAATTACAATTTCGGGTTTGACTTCTTGCTGATACTCAATCTTATTCAATCGCTTTTCAATTCCCGCTGCTGAACTTCCCTTGACTTTTTGGGTCAGCCATGTTTTTAGTTTTGTTGGGTCGCTATAATTAGAACATTTATATCTAATAGAAAGGGAAAGAAAATCTAAAATTTGTGTTGCATGTTTCCTTTCATAGATTGAATCAAAGAAATTGTTGTTGAAATTTGAAAGATTTACTGAGCCAACCTTCCCCGCTTTTCCAACTCTGACATTAAGCCAATTGTCATTTAAGTTTAACCATAAATCTTCGTCTTCTGTTTCTTCGTGCAGTTTTTCATTAAGCAAGTTTAAGTTACTTCTACTTGGCTCAAGAATCTCATTAAGCAGCTCATTTATCACAACCATTTCTTTTGCTTGCCCTTTGAAAGAGTTGCTATGAAAGAAAACTAAATTGTCCTTGTCGGGAAAAATAGTTCCTTTCTCTTTAAGTGCCTTTAGGATTTCAATTTCATTTTGAAGTAAGTTATCGTTTCCAATAGCTTTTAAAATTTCTGTAATTTCCTCTGTGTAAAATTTTCTGTCCTTGAATTGCTTAATGAGTTTGAAAGCATCCTCTTCAAGATTTGATTTCAAAGCTTCTAAAACTCTTTGATTGAAATTTACAACCTTCTGTTGATTGAAAATAATTGTGGAAAGTGCAATCTTTCTATCTCTGCCCGCTCTACCGGCTTCTTGTACAAAACTTTCAATTGAACTTGGAATGTTGAAGTGAATTGTAAACCGAACATTTAGTTTATCTATTCCCATTCCAAATGCTTTCGTTGCAACCATTAAATTTTGCTCGTTATTGATGAACCTTCTTTGATTCTCAAAAGATTCAGCTTCTATTTCCTTTCCTACACTTTCATCTTCGTCTGAACTTCCCATGAAGATTCCTACTTTGATATTTTCTTTATTGATGCAATCAGCAACTGCTTTCCTATAACGTGGTGGTAGTTTTACTTTCTTTTTGTCGTTGTCTAAAACAAACTCACCTTTTTCATGAATAATATTCCCTTTGTCATCAAGTTCATCTTCTGAATATTTGTACCAATTAAATTTATCTGTTACTCCGAAAAGCCCGGTTCTGTGAGGACAAAATATTATTCCTCCGTTGCTATTGGTTTCATTAAAGAATTTTTCAGAATCAAAATTTTCAATTCTGATATTTCTATTTGTTGGTTCTCCTGTTGAAAATCTATCCTTCGTCCAATCAATGATTGTTTCGGATTGCTCATTGAATTGAGAAATATTTTCAGGAATCATGTCAATGATTCTTTGCAATTCCTTTTGCTTCTCTATTGCAGTTGCCTTTTTAATGTCTGTCTTTATTGGATGAACTGGAAGTGTAATTACTTTCCTGTCCTTCAACTTCGGTTTGAACCTTTCGTCTCTTTCAAATTCTACATCAACATTTATAATTTGATATTGAAGTTCAACTCGGTTTGTGTTTTCAAATCTTACGATTGCATCTGTATCAATCCCTGTAAGTCCGTTGCCGGATAATTCTCTTTCAACATCAGCAAGGACATCAAAAGATGCTGTTGCCGTTAATCCTAAAATCGAAACCGGATTGAGTATTTTCTCTTTCCCATTTTCTATAATAATGTTTGTGTCTTTTTTCCAGCAATGTCCAATAACGTTTTTTCCTAGACTTAAATATGAAGTTCTAAAATCATGTCCCCACTCTGAAACGCAATGCACTTCATCAATTACACAATAGCTGAAATACACTTTGTTTTTGTGCATCTCTTTCAGTGAGGTTCTAAAATCTTCAATCTGTAATCGTTCAGGCGAAACAAAAGAAAAAATCATTTTGCTTTCTGTAACCTGACTTGTTGCAATTGTCTTTTCTTCTCGGCTTAATTTGGAGTTGATAAAATTGCAAGAGTCAATTCCGTTTTTTAGCAGGTTGTCATATTGGTCTTGCATCAATGATTTGATTGGGTCAATCACAATTGTAACTCCCGCTTGTAGCATTGATGCTAACTGATAAGTCAAAGATTTTCCGCCTCCTGTTGGTAAAAGTCCGATTACACTTTTTCCTTGTAAGGCACGATTCAAGATTGGCAATTGTCCTGGTCTGAATTCTTTCTTTCTGAAAATGTTTTGAAGAAAATAGGTCAAGCATTTTTCGGATTCCGAAAATGCTTGATAGGTTTCGTTTTCTAATTTCTCTGTCGCTGGTTTGTAATCAATAAACTCCGATGTGTAAATTTTTCGTTCAGAGTTTATGTAATGTGTTGAACGGATTGTTGCAACACATTTGGCTTTGAAACTTGTTTCAACTTTTTCAATTCCGTTTCTGCGAAGCATTGAAACATCAATTAGCAAATCAAAGTTTACAGATGACGAAAACGATGTAATCGTTTTCGTTTCTTTCCTATGTAAACTTGATTCTGCAAACTCCTCTGTGGTTAAAACTTGAAGATTTATTTCAGGGAATTCAAGTGTAAAATTTGAAAGTGAATAGAGATTTTGAAACTGTTGTTTCAAATCCTCTATTGCCATGTTCACACAAGGAACATCTCTTTCAATTGCTAGAATGTTCCATTGCTTTTTCTTTAAGTCAAGGTTGTTTGAAAGAATCAACTCAACAATTGTTTTCTGAACTCTTGCAATTGCAAAAGGAGATAAGGTCAATTGGAGAATTTGTAACCAGTTGCCTTCAATTTTTTTGCTGAAATTCTCCTTTACGATTTTGATTGAAGCTGACTTGCTGACATACTCCTTAAAATCTGTTTTACTGAAATCTGTAATTCTTTTTGTTTGCCACTTAGTATCTTTAATTGCATTGTCCCTCTGTTTGTCCAATAGCTTTTGTTCTTTCGTTGTATGGAACTTTGCACCATCAATTTCAATAATCCACCCTTTATTGTAGTAAGTAACTTTCTTTTCACCGTAAAGAGTAAAAGTGTTTTCGTGTAGATACGGAAACTCATAAGAAAAATCTACCCTCTGTGAATGAAAATCTTTAACTGCCTCTGCTTTTACAATGGTGTTTATTTTTCTTTGCGGCTCAAATACCTGAGATAGGAATTCGAGATTTTGCTCAGGCAAGTACTTAAAAAGGAATTCTCTTTCAAAGCTGCTTTCAAGCTTTGAAGCATAATTACTTTCGGTTAGTTTTAGTCGCGGATCAACTAAATGTAGTGCTGCGAAAATGCTTTGTTGTTCTTCCTCTGTAAAGTTTGGTAAATACTTGATGTTGCCAAGTTGTTCGGCAATGTCAGAAGTGTCTAAATGCGATTTTCCAAAAGCCGTTGAAAATTCTTTCTCAAGAAAAATGCTTGGTCGGGTAGGGATACCCCTAGAAATTAAGTTATGAATTACCGAAACAAAAGGGTCGTCTAATTTTTTGTCTAGGCTTGTCGTCGTTTCGAGATCAAAGCAAGACATGTATTTAAGAAGTCCCGTTACCCTCCCCTTTTCGAATTTCTTTTCTTTTAACGTCTCATTGATACTGTCAAGTATATACCCGGCTTGATATTGTTTCATAACTTAGAGTGTGCAATGTAACAAAATGAAATATTTGATTTCACGACTAAGATTGGCATTAAACTGAATCATTTCAGTAAAAGTTCTTAATTGAATTTGATAAAAGTACAGGACCAAATATCTTTTAGAAAAGGTTACTTCAAGGAATGCAAATAGGTTGCATTTACCACCATCATATTTGCCGTGTTAAATCTAGAACACAATGGCAAACACACATTTTCTTAAGAGAGAAAAACAAGGAAAATTAATTCAGTTGCTTGTAGTTTGTCGTTCAGATGACGAATTTGGTTTTATAACACGAACAACAAAGTATGCGATTGATGAACAATATAAAAAAGAGATTTCCTATTTAGCATATCCTCTTCCCCATGAAGAGTTGACGGAGATTTCCTTTGAAGAGTTCAAAGAATTATCAAGAAAACACAATCTTCTTACTCCAGGAAATATTCCTAATCCCAAGTTATCATCTGATCGTGATACTTCTGCATCAAATCACAGTCCCTAATTCACAAAAGTAAAGTGCAAAACTATTTCTATGCTGCACATTATTCTGTTCACAAATTCTTGTAACGCTTATTCAGAAAGGGTTTTAACCATGTTGATTTTAAAATACACAAATTGAAATCTTTGCACACTACTTGTTTTCCGATTTTTTGCGTCCATACATTTGCCGCACACTTCGGAATTATTTCCTCTGTTACATTTTATACGCATTAAATCACTAAGGTTATGGCACCAAATACCTATCAAATCACTGTCTTCCAGGCGGAGCAAAATCTTCTTTCTAATCTAATTTCATCAGAGAAAAAGAACGGAAGTGTTCTTCAAAATTTAAAGCCTATACATTTTGCTGATAGCCGCCATCAGGTCATTTATTCCAACATCATTCAACTGATGCTGGGCATGACCCCGCTTGATACAATTACGCTGAAAGCGCAATTGCTTAAAAACAGACAACTCGAAATTGCCGGTGGTCTTGATTACATTGATTCGCTGCAGAGCACGAACAATGATGCTCTGCTAACCGAAGAATATTATCGAATCGTTCTTTATTCCTCGAAGAAAAAGCGTTTAGGCGAACTGGGCGATGAACTTTCGGGTGAATCAAACGATCCATCGGTAGATGTTGGAAACACCATGAACAAAGCGATTGCACGATTGGAAGAAATAAATTCTGATAACGAACGTAAACCGGTTCAGACATTTTCATCAGTAGCAGAAAACATTATATACGATGCTCTAAAAAGCATGGATAACCCGGATGGCATAACCGGTATTCAAACCGGGTTTCTTGACCTCGATAAAATTACCGATGGCTTTAATGCCGGAGAACTTATCATAGTTGCGGCACGACCGGCAATGGGCAAAACTGCTTTTGTGATGTCAATGCTTTTGAACAGTTGTATGCACATGAAAAATCCGGTTGCTTTTTTCTCTCTGGAGATGAGTAACCAGCAAATGGTTATTCGTTTGCTATCACAGCATTCGGGCATTAATGAGGATAAAATTCGCAGAAAGAAACTCGATCAGGATGAATTTAGAAATCTTCACCTCAAATCGGCAGAAATAGATGATGCTCCGCTATATCTGGTAGATGAGCCGGGGCTCACCATTCAACGAATACGTTTTATGGCTAACCGGATGAAACATCAACACGGAATTGAAATGCTGATTGTAGATTATCTCCAACTGATAGGTGTTTCATCCTCCCGAACGCATAGCGGTAACCGGGAAGCAGAAATTTCAGCTATCATGCGCGGATTAAAAGCATTGGCCCGTGAATTAGACATACCGGTAATTGTTACATCGCAGTTAAGCCGTGCGGTGGAGACAAGAGGCGGTGACAAAAAACCAATTCTTTCGGACTTACGTGAATCAGGATCCATCGAGCAGGAAGCGGATAAAGTTTTGTTTTTGTATCGCGGTGAATATTATGGGCTTGAACAGGATTGGGAGGGTAATCCGACAAAAGATATCGCAGAAGTAATTGTGGCTAAGAATCGTTTCGGTCCTGTTGGTACCGTGCGTATGCGCTTTATTAATCGCTTTGCGAGATTCGAAAATCTTGATGAGTTTGCTGGAGCGAATCAGTATTCAGAAGTCGATATGGAAAATCGAATAAAACAGAAGTATAAAATCTTTAAGAAGATAGATGATGATCCACCATTTTAGGGGATTGACAAAAATATATTATGAGTCAAGAAAGACTATCGGGCTGTTGTTACTGCGGCTTGTTATGAATGTGTGTTGAATTTTTGCCTGTAATTTTTGAGACAAAAATTACAGGCAGTTGATCAAGTAGATAATATAAAGTCAATCCCCTTTTATGGAAACGTTGAAAGAAAAAGAAATTAAAATTTACGCACGGGCAAATGAGTTTTTGCAGGCGCAGGACATCGATGATTTAGCAAGGATGATTCAGGTGCCGACTAAACTCCTTCTGGAACTGATTGAAAAGTTGGATGAGAGTTACCACGCTTTTAAGATACCGAAGAAGCGAGGTGGCTATCGCGAGATTGATTCACCAAACAGCAGTTTAAAGCTGATTCAAAAGCGAATCAATTATTTGCTGAGCGTTATTTACTACGGTATGAAACCGGCCTGTGTGCACGGGTTCGTAAAAACGGTAACGGAACATGGAGAGTCGTTTAGCATTGTGAGTAATGCCGCACCACATGTGAAAGCGCAGTATGTGGTGAACATGGACTTGCAGGATTTTTTTCACAGCGTTGATATTTGGCGGGTGAAGCGTGTATTTATGAGCTATCCATTTTTCTTCGGAAATGATATGGCCTCCTATTTAGCGCTACTCACCACCTATCAGGAACGATTGCCAATGGGGGCACCTACTTCACCGGTTATTTCGAACCTCGCTTGTTTTTTATTCGACAGAAGAATGATGCGGTTTGCCGAAGAACAGGAGCTATGCTTTACACGCTATGCTGATGACCTTACTTTTTCTTCGAACCGGAAAATTACAGATACTACAATTCGTGCTGCGTCAGAAATAATCAAAGAATATGGTTTTACAGTGAATGAAGAGAAGACGAGAATCTTTACGGGCAGAGGTCAACAGGTCGTTACAGGGCTCAAAGTAAACGAGAAAGTAAACGTTGACCGGAAATACATCCGGAATATCCGTGCGATGCTCAATAACTGGGCAACACACGGTTTGGTCAAGGCATCCTCACAAAACGAAAGTGCATTTCAGTTCCTGAACATATTAAAAGGGAAGCTAGATTTTCTGAGTATGGTAAGAGGTAAGGATGATACAGTTTACTGGAACCTTTACCAAAAATTCCGCACCCTTCAGCAGCAAGTGACTTGAAATTTTAAACCAATTCTTTTTAACGAATTAACTAAAGCAATCACAAAAAAAATATTGTATGAAAGAAAATCAATTAGAACTCATTCTTGATAGGGAGCTTAAACCGATAACACTCCCTACAACCAACTTCGATTTAGTAGAACAGTTCGCTTATGCTTTGCAAAACAGAGATGCGATAGGATTAGACCAATTGATCGATGATGCAGACAGACACTCGACATGGGGAGATAAGAAAGGTTTTATCAGCAAGTTTATAGGTTTCTGCGACCGTATGGATGAAAAATATCAAGGTGTTTATGTGCATACAGTGCCAGGCCAATGCGGCAGGGGAACCTGCAATAGAGGAACGAGTGGGCTTGGTGTAACTGTAAACTCCATTAAGAACAACAAACTGCTCTGGCAGTTTAACCTGGTGTTTACACAAACTAAACGAGAAACATTGCTTGTCTGGTTGTGTAAGCAGTTCGAAGTAAAGAGTGAAGAGATACCGTTTTAAAAATAAAGACCATGAGACTTTGTAAAAATGCATTGTTGCTTCTTATCGCGGTAAATATTTCAGTTGTAGTTTTCGGACAGACGGACAAGGTGCAAGGCACCTTGTCAACCGTTGATACAGCAGAGCTTACTATTCTGAATATTTATCCGGAATCATTTCCAAATGTATCTGTGGTTTTCAAGGCAGAACGAAGGAATGGTGAACCGGTATGGAATCTGACCAAAGAGAAAATGAAAGTCATGGAGAATTCACAAAACTGTGACGTTATTTCTATCGAGCAAATTTCCAGGAACAGACCAATAAATCTGGGAATTGTAATTGATCATTCAGGATCCATGACGCAGGATGCTGCGCAACTCTTTGATAAAAATGGCAACCCATTATTTTCTTACGATGGATACAATCGACCCATTTTCCCAGAGGGCTACATTCCGCCAATCGACAAAGCAAAAGCAGCAGTTGAAAATTTTGTGACAAGTTTTAACTCTGCAAAAGATTTCATAAGCGTTATTGGATTCTCGGCTCTTGTAGATAAAAAATTACCACTGACTCAGGACATTACTCAAATCAAATCCATAGTAGATTCGATGAAGGCTGATTATTCCACAGCATTATACGATGGTATGATTGCGGGTATTGAGGAGATAAAAAAAGCAGAGGGTATAAAAGTTCTTGTAGTGCTGACAGACGGACAGGATAATAGCTCAAAATCAAAATTAGAAGATGTTGTTGAACAGGCCAACAGGGAAAATATCCCGGTTTACATCATAGGTCTTGGCTCTGTAAATATTCAGTCACTACAACACATTGCAAATTCAACGAAAGGGCAATTTTATTATACGCAATCGTCTGCATCGCTTGATACGGTTTATGCGGCAATAAGCAAACGGGTTCAGGCATTCTATGAACTGGTTTATAGCTCACCTAATCTTTTAGCAACGGACAGCAGCAGACAAATTGAACTCTCCTTTGATATTGACAGCATTTACCTTTTTACTCATCCGGAGACATCAAACTTTCCATCTGCATTGGTTGAGTTAATGGAGAAAAAGGAAAGGGATAAGCAGTATTTAGTGAAAGGAGAAGTATTCGTCCTCGCTCTTCTTGCAGCCGGAACACTACTTTTTTATTACCAGCGAAAAAAGAGAAATGAAAGTCAGCCGGTCATCAAAAAGGTTTATCCAAATCCTACAAACGGCATTTTGAATCTTAATTATGAAAGCAGCACAGGTCAAGTGCAGATATTGAATTTCAGTGGACAGTTGCTCCGGACTTTTGAGATTTCCGGTGAAGAAATGCAGATAGACTTAACCGATTTGGAAAGTGGTAACTATTTCGCATTGATACAGGCAGTGGGCCAGCAATCAAAGACTATTGAATTCATCATTCAGAAATGATCGCATATCATCAGCAGGCTTATATAAAACACATCACAATCGAATTAAAATCATTTACTAACCCAACTATAATTTAACGACATGGAAAAAATAAAAGTATACAACCTCATCATTTTAGATGAAAGCGGATCAATGGATTATATAAAGCAGCCTACCATTCGCGGGTTTAACGAATTGGCACAAACCATTAAAGGAGCAGAAAAAGAAAATTTAAATCAGGAGCACTATATATCTCTGGTAACTTTTAATGCATTGAGTGTCAGAACTAAGTTAGACAAGGCAAAAGCAATCGAATTAAATGAGCTAAACGAAGATACCTTTCAGCCCGATGCTGGCACACCTTTATATGATGCCATAGGGCAAAGCATAGTCAACCTGCGAAACAGTATCCGGACTGAGGAAAATCTTCAGGTTCTGGTTACTATTTTAACGGATGGAGAGGAAAACTCATCCCGTGAATACACCTGGAAACAAATCCGTCAAATGATTGAAGATCAAAAGCGCAAAGGGTGGACATTCACCTACATCGGAGCTAATCATGATGTACAGAAAGCTGCCACTCAATTATCTATTGTTAACCACATGAAGTTTGAAGCAAGGGACGAAGAAGTCCATGCTATGTTTGAGAAAGAGAAAAAAGCAAGAAAAATGTATTATCAAAAAATTGGAAGAGAAGATCTTGCCAGCCGTTTTTATGATGAGGATGATCTTGTTGAAAAGAAACAGACAGCGAAAGATACTTCTGGAGAGCAATCGAATAAAACCAATCCTCCTAAAAGCGAAGGATTTTTGAATAAGCTGGTAAGGAGAATAATACAATAGAATAAGCCCTTAAGAATATTTATTGCTTGTAAAAAAGACAATCGTGAACCGCAAGATACTTTCATTTTTAGGGCAGAATTTCAAGGGGGACAGATTTATCTGGGTTATCATCCTGTGCCTGTTTATTGTGTCTATGCTTTCTGTTTACAGTGCCACAGGAAGCTTGGCTTATAAAATGAATGTTGGTAATGAGACGTATCTGATAAAACAGATCGGCATAAGTATATTGGGAGTATTTCTGATATATTTCACTCATATAATCAACTATAAGTATTATTCAAGGATATCGCAACTGCTTTGGTATATCAGTATTCCTTTGCTGATTTACACGATGGTATTTGGAAGGCACATAAATGGTGCCAGTAGAGTAATTGAACTTCCTTTAATCGGTCTTACATTTCAACCATCTGACCTCGCCAAAATTGCACTGATTATGTTTCTCTCCAGACAACTCAGGATAAAATGAAGGAGTTCAAGGATGTTATGTTATCCATGATACTTCCTGTGGCTATAACTTGTCTGCTGATTGCCAGAGACAACTTATCTACTGCGCTGATTCTTTATTTTACATCTGTGCTGGTAATGTTTATCGGCAGAGTTTCCATTAAGAATCTAAGCATCCTTGCGGGCTTAACCCTGATTGCCGCAGTCATATTTATTACGCTGCTTTATACAGTTCCAGAACCTGTCCTAAGAAAATATTCCGAACGGTCAGTCGTTTGGAAACATCGGATAGATAGCTATATATCGGGTGTTAAGTCGGATGGTGTAGACCCCGATGAAGATTATCAGGTTCAGCAAGCAAAAATTGCAATTACAAAAGGCGGCTTTTTCCGGATGAATCCTGGAGGTAGTGATCAGCGCAACTATCTGCCGGAGGCCTACAACGATTTTATTTATGTCATCATTATTGAAGAGTATGGTTTGTTGGGCGGAGCGTTTATCCTACTTCTTTACATTTTCTTTCTATACCGCTGTATCACGATGGTCGTCAATGCGCCTAAGACATTCGGAGCATTGCTGGCGGTGGGGTTGGGAATTGCGTTGGTAACACAGGCCATGATAAATATGGCCGTAGCTGTAGACCTTTTACCTGTCACAGGAGTTACATTGCCTTTGGTCAGCATGGGAGGAAGTTCTGTAATTTTTACGAGTGTAGCAATTGGTGTGATATTAAGCGTGAGCAGAAATATTCATGAGGAGCAAAAGCTATCTGGTATAACGCAAAAATGACAACTTTTGATATTAGTATTTGGGTTGTGATTCTTTTTTTTATTCCAGCGCAAATAGGTTGCGTTCTCCGTAGCCATCTTCGTCCCAGAATTTCAATTTTTTAAAATCAAAAAACTCACCACCATGAACGCGAATCAAAAATTAAAAACCATGAACACAAAAATCCTCTCCACCCAGCAAAAGGATAACCTCGCGGTTGTTCAATTCTCCACCATTCCCAATAATACCTTGCCAATCGTCACTTCGACCTTCGCACTCAAAAACAATCTCATCGAAGTTAAGGAGATTAGTGAAGGGGGCAGTGTAAATGAATTACTGGTGCTAAATCATTCCGGTAAGTTCGTTTTCCTGATGGATGGCGACATTTTAGATGGCGCAAAACAAAACAGAGTGATGAACACTTCCGTTTTGCTTGCTCCTCAATCCAAAACAAAGATTCCGGTGAGCTGTGTAGAATCCGGACGTTGGAATTACAAAAGCAGAAATTTCCAACCTACCGATTATGTAGCACCAGTAAATCTCCGAGCGAACAAGTCTATGAAGGTGGCTTTCAACTTAGATGCAAAGCAGGGACATAAATCTGACCAGCGTGAAGTGTGGGATAATGTATCGGAATATTCACAGTCTCTTGGAGTAACATCAGATTCCTCCAATCTATCAGATGTTTTCGATGGCTCACAGAATTCTTATCAAAAGTTTATTGATTCGTTTACCCATCATCCGGAAGCAAACGGAGTAATTTTCTTCGTAAATAAGAAGGCATTAGCCCTTGATGTGTTCAATCGAACAGATATCATGAACGAGTATTTTTCAAAACTCCTGAAAGGTGTTGCCATGGACGTTTTTGGCATGAAATCAGAAGCCGGGGAAATGACTGAAGCGGAAGCATCGTTCAAGGCCCTCGACTTCATGGATGCGCTTGAGCTATTAGAGCGCAAAGTCCATCCGGGAGTTGGTCTTGGAGCAGAAAAGCGGTTTAACAGTGATACGGTTTCCGGTTTCGAATTGAATTATAACAGAGAATTAGTTCACTTAACCGCTCTTTCATTAGCCAACAAAAAATCTTAACCACTAACAAAATGCTCAGGCATTTTTCACGTTATAATAAATGAATTATGGAACTTACAGCCATACATACCCGCCACTCGATCAAACGTTGTCAGCAACGTGGTGTCACCGAGCAAATGATCGAGGATACGATTCACTTTGGAGAGATGATTCGTAAACAAGGGCTGCGGTATTTTATTATGACGAAAAAAGTGTCTGAGCTATTTTCATCAAAAACAATATAATGAGCGCTTACAGAATACCGTGGTTATCCTGAATCCGGATAATTCTATTCTGACGGTCTATAAAAACTCCAAAGCGCTGAAAAACATTAAGCTAAAGCCCAAGATTCACTACCGATAAATACAAAACGGGATAAATTTTAATACTATGCAATGCAGTTTTACAGTAAAAAGGAAAGAATTTCTTTCAGCCTTGATTCAGTTCAAAAAGGTTGTAAAGTATGTCAAAAGCAAAGGCACTAATCTTGAAGTAACAATAATTGACGGGGGTTTAACGCTTAACATTCCGGGAGGAGAACAAACCATTCAAGCACAAACAAAAGGCAGCGCAAAATTTGTAATTAAGTTATGGTATATCATTGACATACTTACCTCTTATGATATGGATGTTTTAAACTGTTTGCTAACTGAGGACACCCTTAAAATTAGCAATACTTTATTTAATGTTTACACGACCTTTTTTGAAGATGACAGCATACTGCGAAGCATTAACTTACCGGTGAATTATTCTCACGTTGATTTATACAGATTAAATGCTTCGGGCAAATACACTCAGAAAGAAATTGAGTTCAATGAGCTTGCAGAAAAAATTGAAGATTCTATTTTGAAAATAAAATTGGACACTGAAAAGGTATCTTTAATTCTAAGTGCGTATGGATTTTCCAAGAATGAAATTACAGAGATCATCATGAATAAACTAAAAGAAGGTATCCCTTCCTGATGTCTTACAAAATAAATCAGTGTATGAATTTTATCTAATATCACCATCCCATGCAAAAATTATCGTCATGAAATTCGGATTTAGGATACCCAACCTCAACAAAAGAATTGCCGCACGCACTTCATGGAAGCGGGTCATCCGCCACAATCTTGGAGTGAAAGCTCCGCGAGGATGGGGATGGGTTACTGATCCTAAAAAAGCTTTATATAACAGGATTTACAACCGGACCACCACCGGCTGCATGGTAGTAATTCCGGTCTTGATAGGGTTCTTTACTTTGATTATTGTAATGATCAATTTTCTGTTTGGCAGCTGATAGATATTTTGTGATAGAAAAAAATAAACCATGGTTTCAGAAGATTTACGGAGTGCTTACATCAATACCATTTTCAAAGTAATCCAACCTCTAATGGAAATCCGTATAGGTTTCACATGTGATCAATTGGAAACATTGCTAATAGAGAATAATTGTTCTGAATGGGCCTATATCACTGCCTATAATCCTTATTCCAACATGCTCTCTGCAGATCAGAATTCACTCCGGCACGAAAAACTTCGCGACCGGTTGCAACACTACCGGTTTTTTGAAGGCGAAGGTGTTGGAAGGAATCCTGACTGGCTGCCGGAAAAGAGTTTCCTTATTATCGGTATAACAAAAAGTGACGCCGCAAAAATTGGTATTTTGTATGAACAAAATGCCATTGTGATAGGGGAGAAGAGCAAGCCTGCTGAACTATTAATGCTGGTCTAGGAGGAATTTCAGTTATCCGGGGTTAAATTCCTTTTCAATTCATTAAGAAAGGTATCCCTGCTGATTATCGTTGCCCCCATGGATTCAAGATGGGCAGTAGGCATCTGGCAATCAATCAATGTATACCTGCCGGTACGGCATAAATGAATAAGAGCAAGTTTAGAGGCATTCGCCTGAATACTGAACATGCTTTCTCCGCAAAAAACATTTCCGACTTCCACTCCATACAAACCTCCGACCAGTTTCCCGTTCTCCCAAACTTCTATCGATTTCGCCTTTCCTCTTTTATGCAGCTCAAGATAAGACCGGATGAACTCTTCGGAGATCCAGGTCGAACCGGTTTTAAATTGATGAATTGCAGCACAGTTTTGAATGACCTCTTTGAAGCTTTGATTTTTAGTCACCGAAAATTTTTCCTGTCGTATCAATTGCTTCATGCTTCGGCTTATTTTAATCGCTTCCGGAAATAAAACAAAGCGCTCCGGTGGGCAGAACCAGAACGGAAGACCTTCTTCTATAAACCAGGGGAAGATACCGCTCTGGTAGGCTAGTATCAGGCGTTTGGTGCTGAGATCACCCCCAACAGCCAGCAGGCCGTCCTCCTCAGCTTCTGTAACATCCGGGAACCATAAATCTTTTGTCAGAAACACCATATGGAAATTGAAATTACGGTTGCGCTTGAATCAGCGCTAAGGTTTTGGGATCCTTTATGCCCTCGAAAAATTCATCCAACACCGTCTTAAAGACGGGATTAGTGTCCGGCAGGGTAGCGAACAGTGTCATGCAGGATTGCAGCTTCAGATCATCAGGGCTTCCAAACATCCGCTTAGCTGTTTTTCCCTCAACTGAAAACAGGGCGGATGAAATTTCGATAAGACGTTTCCCGAGAACGGGATGGGCTAAATAAGCGCTGGCTTCGGCGATATTTGTAAGCGCATAGAACCTTGAAGTCTCACTAAATCCAAGTGCTGCGATCTGGGGGAAGATAAACCACATCCAGTGACCTTGCTTGCTGCCCATTTCGATTTCACTCAGGGCGGTCTGAAAAGTGTTTTCCTGCGCCTCGATAAACCGGTTTAAATTTGTTGCTTCCATAGAAACTAAATTAGTGTATTTCATTTAATCAGATGAATTTTAGCAGCAAATAAATGGGCGCGATGGTTTTTTGCCTTCTGCATTTTACGGTTGATGCTTAACCGGTAGCTAGTAGTTATGAGATCCTTTATAACCTCTTCTCACATGAGCGATGATTCTTTAAAATTATTATGCGCAGAAAGACATTTTTAAAAATAAAACGCTGCGAATAAATTTATTTAGGATTTATTCTTCATTGATAAAACAGTCTTTATTTCTTATATTATTTTTTCAAGTTTTGGAAATATGGAATAATATTCTTCATCTTTGCAACGCATTTCGACATCATCCTTAAACGGATGGTACCAACCGAGTGGTCGACACAGCGGTGGTAAAACAATGCGGACTTTTACAGGTCAAAATAAAACGAGTATTCCCTGTATAATTCTTAGTTGTAGCACGAAATGCAAATTAGTTAACCTTAAAAACTATTTGCATGAGCACAGAACAAAACGGAAATCTTGAAGCTAGATTCAGGAACCAACTCTCGGATAAAAGCCGCGAGGAATTAATCGATTTATTTAATCGCGAAGTAGGAAACATCGGTTGGGTTTCTGCCAGAGGCATTTACCTAATTGAACTACGAAGGGCCATTCAAAAAACAGGGATCGACTGCTCTATTGTCATCGATGATTCCGGTGGCATTAATTTAAAGCGAAGAGTAAAACTATCGGGCGATAAACTGACATTCTCCTCTGGCATCAATTTGCGGAAGCTAACCGGCTGGCTGAAGTTCCGGTATTATCTGATCCTGATAAAAGCCGGTGTATTGCCAAATAAAAGCAGAACAAATCTTTCAAAATAATTTAAACTAAAAATCCAATAATATGAATTACTTATTCAGTTCAGAATCTGTTTCCG
Organism: Bacteroidota bacterium; assembly: GCA_947479455.1. Classification (GTDB taxonomy): domain Bacteria; phylum Bacteroidota; class Bacteroidia; order Chitinophagales; family LD1; genus Bog-950. The sequence goes on along the minus strand of CANJZE010000017.1, from coordinate 1,659 downwards.
AAGGGCATCCGGATAAAATTGCAGATCAAATTTCAGATGCCATTTTAGATAACTATCTCGCTTTTGATCAACAGTCAAAAGTTGCTTGTGAAACTTTTGTAACCACCGGTCAGGTGATTATCGGAGGAGAAGTGCACTCCAATGCGCATCCGGACCATCAAAAGATTATCCGGGGTGTTATCCGGGACATCGGCTACACGAAAGAAGAGTATTGCTTTTCCTCCCATACATGCGGTATCATTTCAGCGCTACATGCGCAGAGTCCGGACATCCGTCAAGGAGTTGAAAAAGCCGATCCCAAAAAGCAGGGAGCCGGTGATCAAGGAATGATGTTCGGGTATGCCTCTAACGAAACGGACACTTATCTGCCGCTTACACTTGACATCGCTCACAAGCTTGTCCATGAACTTTCCCTAATCAGGAAGGAGGGCAAAGAGATGAAATATCTTCGACCTGATGCCAAAAGTCAGGTGACGATTGAATACACCAAAGAACATCATCCGGTGAAAATTGATTCACTCGTGATTTCCACCCAGCATGATGAATTTATTCCATCCGGTAAGAAAAATAAGCGAGCAGCCGAATTGAAAATGCAGAAGCATATTCGACAGGATATTGAGCAGATTCTATTCCCGCGAGTTGTAAAAAAACTACCGGTCCAGTTCAGGAAATTCTTTAATCAGAAGTTTACTCTTCATGTGAACCCAACCGGAACTTTCATCATCGGTGGACCTCATGGCGATACCGGACTTACTGGTAGGAAAATTATCGTAGATACTTATGGTGGTAGAGGCGCACATGGTGGTGGTGCATTTTCAGGGAAAGATCCTTCGAAAGTTGACAGGTCTGCTGCTTATGCCGCACGCTATGTAGCGAAGAACTTAGTGAAGGCTGGAATCTGTGACCGGGCATTGGTGCAGTTGTCCTATGCTATTGGAGTGGCCAAACCATGCGGTTTGTATGTAGACACTAACGGTACGGCAAAAGTCAAACTAAGTGACGGAGAGATTTCCAAACGTGTTAGAGGATTTTTCGACCTGACCCCCTACGGTATAGAACAGAAATTAAAACTCCGCAATCCCATTTACAGCGAAACAGCGGCTTACGGACATGTAGGACGTGATTTCAGAAAAGGTGTAATCAAAACTTTTAAAGACATAAGCGGTAACAAGAAAAAAGTGAAAGTGGATTTGTTTACATGGGAACAAACAGATGCAGCAAGCGACTTAATGAAACTTTTTAAAATCAAATAACATTGAACTTATGGAAGATCAATATTTTGAATCGCAATCCGGAATGCTATGCCGGAAGTCATTTACCGCCAACGAATCACTTGCGTTCAGTCCGGCTCGAGAACTGTTCACAAGAAATGAATACTGGATCTGGTCTACAGCAAAAGAAAAGGGTTCAGCCACAATTACTAAGGAAAAATTTGATTCAGCCATTGCGCCATTTCTTGAACAATCAAAAGATACAAGTCAGGATATGGAAATACAATTCATGAAAAACAATTCTGACCCTCATCCCAAGTATTCTCACGTTTATGCTACACTGGAAGAAAGGGTTGAGATTCTAGCTAGAAATCCTTACCGGTTTTACATATCCATCGGTGTTTGGACTTTTCAAGACATACACCGGTTAGAATCACTTGATGAATGT